>JAVXTD010000015.1:0-2843 GCA_036642835.1 Malacoplasma sp. | reverse complement strand
GAACCAAATATGTCAGTGATTCTAGTCAAGAAAGCGGAAATAGAGTTATACGCAATTGATGAAAATCAAGTGCAAGGTAAAGATTCTGTTAAATGACATAATTTTGGCAAACCAGGTTATAAAGATACGTTTAATAGAGGTTCTTCAACATATGGGGGAATTGGTGGTTGAAATAATAAACTAACATGATCATGAACTCTTAGCTAATAATGTTTATAGAATTAATGTAAATGAGACAATCTTTTTGGACTAATTAATTTATTATATAATTTTCATTAAAATTTTGTGATAGAGATAAAAAGAATTAATTATATATAATTAATGTAGATAACATTTTTATTAGGTTTAGTGGTTTTAAATGTATTTTCAATTTCAAATTACTATTGGTCAAGGATTACACACTTATGGAAAAAAATAATAAATCCAAAAACAACTGACAAAGAAGATGATTAAGTTCAATTGATAGTAATAAAAAGTGATATGAGAAAAAGATTATCATTGGGACAAGTTCAATATTAGGATTTACTGTATTATCAACTGCAATTGTAGTTCCTATTGTATTAACAAATTCTGAAATAATTGGAACATTACCAGCTCCAATTATTCCAATGGTACAAGATGCAATTAAATCATTAAATGCTGTTGATAACAAGCAAACAAGATTAACTTTATGAAATGGTTATATAAGTTCACTAACGACCCCAACAAACAATTCAACAATTTTAGAAAAGATTGTTAGAAGTGATACATTTATAGATGAATTCATCACTTTCTTATCTAGTGATATATTTGTTGATAATACTGTTTCAATTCCAAGCTATGGTTCTGTAACACAAGAAAATCTTGATCTAATTAAATCAACAATCTCAACACCTGAAAGCAAAGCCTCATTTAAAGATATTGCATTATCAACCTATAGTAATTTATTTAACTTTTCATCAACATCAGCATCTACTCCAATGTTTACTATTAAAAATAATACTTCTGGTGATATTTTTAATTTTTCATTATTTATGCCATTAATTGGATTGGATTTAATTTATAATGCTAATGAAACTGTAAGTATTAAAATACCAGCTCTTCATGATGTAACAAATGAAAATAATGTTAGATTGAATGTAACTAAATTTAGCACATTAAATCCCGCTATTAATGTATCTACAAATTTCTATTTTAAACCAAATTCAATTCTCCAAATACCAAAAACAATTACTACTAATTTTAATACCTTTATCTATTTAGCATCACAAGATGAACAATCAAAAAGAACAAACATTATAAATTTATTAACAAAAATTCAAAAAAGTATTTTAACAGATCCAACTGGTAATATAGGATTAACATATTGAAATAGTTTTGCATTAAATTATGCAGTATCTAATACTGCTTTTTTGAAAAAAGATTTGCAAAAACCAATTGATCAAAGCGCATTTTCTAAATTCTTAGCAGCTAATGCTTTCAGCGGTAATACAGCATTAACTACTCTTAAATTAGATAGACTTAGAATATTGGCAACTAGTTCAGTGGCAACCCATTTTATGCAATCTACAACACCTTTTGCAGCAACACCATATTATACTAAGACACTATTTAGTACTAATAGTGCATTTCTTGCAGACCCTGATAATTTTTCTTTCGAATTAACTATTTCAAAATTTAATTTTGAGTTTAGTGTAAATAACTTATTTTTAGGATCTAATGCAATTTCTATTACTCCTAAATTAGAATTAAGTGGAAATTTAGCAAATAAAACTTATGACTTAGATACTAATAGATATCATTATGCAAATTATCTTATACCTAAAGGTGAATATGATGTAAGTTCAATTATTAATATGTCTAGAGACGTTTCAACAACAACTGGTGGTTTATATGGTTTTTTTAATAGCTTAATTAATAATCCGCAAAGTGAAATAACTAAAACAACAAATGGGTTAGTTGAATTGAATAATAAACCAATAGCTAATCAAATTGAATTTTGAAATACATTTGTTTCAAATCCAACAAATAAACATTTATTACTTGCTGAAATAAAGAAACCTAATGTCTTATATGATTTTATAAATAGTAATTTATATTGAGATAATCCAATAGGTGTTAGTACTACAACTTTTCCAAGAATTGATCAAAACACTCTTAAGTCAAGCATTCAAAGTGCTGCAAATTTTTTAATTGATGGTAGTGTTGATTTAAGTGTCTCTGCAAATCCAGTAATTTCTTTAGGTCAAATTTCATATGGTAGTGCAGCTACTGATAAATTTAGTTCAGTGAAAATTTATTTTGGAAATGAAAATAATAGCATGGGTAATTTTAATGCAACTTCAACTTCAAAATTTGCTAATATTTCATTTTTGCAAACATTAGGTGAAACTAACCATATTAATAAAAATTCAGTTTTTGCCGCTGCTTCTAAAAGATTTTCAATAGTATTTGAAACAGAAACAGATGCATTTGTATTTTATTTTGGACAAGGAAAATCTACAAATAATGGTACTGTTTCACAAGTTAATAAATCAGTAATTATTCCACAAACAATTTTAACACCTCAAACACATTTTGTTGAAGCTGTTCAATACCTTGGATTACTAAGTAATTCTTAAAATAAATGTGTATTCTATAATGCTAAAAAGCTATATAAATTTTATTAAATTAGCACTTTATTAAGATAAGAATAAATTTTATATTATCTATAATTATTTTAGAATAAATACATAACTAGCATTTTTTAATATTATTGAATGTAAATGAGACAATCTTTTTTGACTAATTAATTTATTATATAATTTTTATTAAAATTTTGTTTAATGACATGACAAAAAATATATTTTTCAAACATAAATTAG
>JAVXTD010000014.1:0-5736 GCA_036642835.1 Malacoplasma sp. | reverse complement strand
TCATTAATTTCGTCTTCATCTTTTCTAAATAATGCTGCAGAGATTATTTTTTCCTTAGGTTGTAATTTAACTAAAGTAACTCCTGATGTTGCTCTCCCAATTATTCTTAATTTCTCTAAAGAAATTCTAATAATCTTTCCTACATTAGTAACAATAAGAACATCTTCATTTCCCTTAACAGCTGATGAGAATACCATTTTTCCTGTTTTGTCATTTTGTCTTAAGGTTACAACACCCTTAGAACCTCTTCTTGTCAATCTATAATTTTCAGCTTCAGTCATTTTGCCTAAACCTTTTTCACCAATTGAAAGAATTAAATCTCCACTAAGTGAACTTGATGCACCAACAACATTAATTGATGTATCAATTTTATTTTTTTGTCTTCCTTCAGCTTTAATTTGTATATTTATACCTTTTACACCGCTAGCTGTTCTACCCATTACTCTAACATCTTGTTCATTAAATCTAGCTAACAAACCATTAGAAGCACCTAAATAAATTTCATCTTTTCCTCTTGTTAAGAAAGCTGATAATAGCATATCTTTTTCTCTAAGAGAAATTGCGATTTTTCCATTTGTTCTTATTGAGTTATATTCAGAAAGGCTTGTTCTTTTTACAACTCCCTTTTTTGTTGTCAAAAATAAAAAACCTTTAGAATAATCATCAACTGGTAAAATTACTAAAATCTTTTCATTCTTTTCAATTGAGAATAAATTTATAGCTGGGACACCTTTTGCTTGTCTAGATCCAATTGGAACTTCGTGTGCTCTAATTCTATATACTTTTCCTAAATCACTAAAAAATAACAAATCAGTGTGTGTTGTTGTAATAATAATGTCATCAATTTCATCATCACTATATATAGATACACCTTTAACTCCAACACCACCTCTATTTTGGGTTCTATAAGTATCAATAGATATTCTCTTTAAATAATTATTTGAAGACATACTTATAACTACATCCTCTTGTGGAATTAAGTCTTCATCGTCAATAGATGCACTAACACCATAAAGTATTTCAGTATATCTTTCATCACCATAACTTTTTTTAAGTTCTAATAATTGATTTGAAATAATCGAAATTTGTTTGTCATAAGATTTTAGAATTGAATTATACTCACTAATTTGTAGTTTAATTTCTTTCAATTCATCTTCTATCTTCTTTCTTTCTAAACTAGATAGGTTTCTTAAACGCATATCCAAAATAGCTTTTGATTGGATTTTAGATAATTTGTATTTACTTATTAATTCTTTTTCAGCATGTTCATTATCTTTGGCATTTCTAATGATTTTAATAACATCATCTATATTTTTAACAGCAATGAAAAGACCTTCTAAAATGTGTTCTCTTTCTTCTGCTTTCTTTAATTCATATTTTGTTTTTCTAATTAAAACATTTATTTGATGAGTTAAATAATGTTGTAAAGCTTGTTTAACATTTAAAAGTTTTGGTTCACCATTAACTAATGCTAATAAGTTCACACTAAAATTAGTTTGTAATTGTGTCATTTTATATAATTTGTTCAATAAAACTTCAGGAACTATATCTTTTTTAACTTCAATTACAATTCTTATTCCTTCTCTAGAAGATTCATCTCTTAAATCAGCAATTCCTTGAATTAAATCATGTCTAACTAAATCAACTATTTTTTCAATTAAATTAGCTTTATTAACTTGATAAGGTATTTCATAAACAATGATTTCAGATTTTCCATTATCTTTTCTAGATATTTTTACCTTAGATCTTATTGTTATTGTTCCTCTACCTGTTTCAAAGTAGCTTAAAATTCCAGTATCACCAACTATTTCAGCTCTAGTGGGAAAATCAGGTCCTTTTAGTTTTTCTCTTATTTCTTGTAAAGAAACATCTTTATCTTTTGCTATTAACAATATTGCATCTATTAATTCACTTAAATTATGTGGAGGTATGTTTGTAGCCATACCAACCGCAATACCAGAAGTTCCATTAGCTAAAAGATTTGGAAATAAAGAAGGTAAAACAGTTGGTTCAAGTTCACTACCATCATAGTTCTCAACAAAATCTACTGTATCTTTATCAATGTTCTTTAACATCTCTCCAGAAATCTTAGAAAGTCTAGCTTCAGTATAACGCATTGCAGCAGCTGAATCTCCATCTATAGAACCAAAGTTACCATGTCCATCAATAAGTTGATATCTCATAGAAAAGTCTTGTGCCATTCTAACCATTGTTTCATAAGCTGCAACATCACCGTGAGGGTGGAATTTACCAATTATTTCCCCAACCAATCTAGCTGATTTTTTATGAGGCTTATCATGTGTCATTCCTAAACCATAAGCGGCAAATAATACTCTTCTATGTACAGGTTTAAAACCATCTCTCACATCTGGTAATGCTCTAGAGACTATTACTGACATAGCATAATCCATAAATGAATTTTCTAACTCTTTAGAAATTGATTGATCATATACTTTTGTATTCAGTAATGATAATTTAATCTTTTCAATATTGTTTGTTGACATTTTTACACCTTTCTTTAAATATCTAAATTCTTAACATATTTAGCATGACGCTCAATAAAATCTTTTCTTGGAGCAACATCATCACCCATTAATAAAGAAAAAATCTTATCAGCTTTTAATACATCTTCTATAGTAACTTTCAATAACACTCTATGATTAGGGTCCATTGTTGTATCTCATAATTGTTCTGGGTTCATTTCTCCCAAACCTTTATATCTTTGAACAGAAAATTTGTTTTTTCCTACTTCTTTTTTAAATAACTCTAATGTTTTTTCATCATAAGCATATTTGAAAGATTTTCCTATAGAAAATTTATATAGAGGGGGTTGTGCTATATAAATCATTTCACTTTCCACTAACGGCAACATATATCTAAATAAAAATGTTAAAAGTAATATTCTAATATGAGAACCATCAACATCAGCATCGGTCATAATTATTATTTTGTTATATCTCATTTTTTCAAGATTAAATTCTGGTCCAACGCCTGCACCAATTGCAGTAATCAAATTAATAATTTCTTCATTTTGGAAAATCTTATCAGTTTTAGCTTTTTCAACATTTATAATTTTTCCTTTTAAAGGTAAAATTGCTTGGTACATTCTATCTCTTCCCAATTTAGCTGAACCACCGGCAGAATCACCTTCGACTATATATAATTCAGATATTTCTTTATCTTTAGTTGAACAATCTGCTAATTTACCAGGTAAAGAGTTAGATTCAAATGGAGATTTTCTTCTAGTTGCTTCTCTTGCTTCAAAAGATTTCTTTCTAGCTTCCATTGCTAACAAACATTTTTTTATTATTATTCCCAAATCTTCTGGATTTTCTAATAAATATTTTTCGAAAATGATAGATGTAATATTATTAACTAATGTTCTAACTTCACTATTACCAAGTTTCTTCTTTGTTTGACCTTCATATTGTGGATTAGGGTGTTTAACTGAAACAATAGCTGTCAATCCTTCGATAGCATCTTCTTTAGAAATTTTTTCATCTGTTTCTTTAATATATTTTTTTGAAACAGCAAATTTGTTTATAATTTTTGCTAAAGCAAATTTAAAACCTTCTTCGTGGGTTCCACCCTCAATTGTATTTATGTTATTACAAAATGTAAAAGTTGAATTATTGTATGTTTTATTATATTGAAAAGCTATTTCAACTTTTACATTATAAAATTCTTTATTTGATGCTTGAACCTTTTCATCTTTTTCACCATAAATAATTGTTGGGGTAAGTGGTTCTTTTTCTCTATTAAGTTCTTCAACTCATTGTTGAATTCCACCAGAGAAATAAAAAGTTTCTTTATAATCATCTCTTTCATCTTTGAAATCGATCGTTATCCCTTTATTTAAGTAAGCTAATTGTTTTAATCTATCTAAAATGATGCCTTGATCAAAGGTATTTTCTTCCATAATAGAATAATCAGGAAAAAATTCAATTATTGTTCCATTTGATATTGGTGCTTTTTCATTAGTCAAAACTAAATCTTTTACTGGTTTTCCACCATCTCTAAATTCAATATAATATTCTTTATTTTCTCTATATACTCAAACTTTCATTCAAGATGATAAAGCATTAACTACTGATGCACCAACACCGTGTAATCCACCTGATACTTTATATGAATCATTATCAAACTTTCCACCAGCATGTAGTATTGTTAAAACTGTTTCTACTGTAGACTTTTTAGTCTTAGGGTGTTTTTCAACAGGTATACCTCTACCATCATCGCCTACTCTAATAGAACCATCTTTTGTAATTGTTAGTTCCACTCTTGTAGCATAACCACCCATTGCTTCATCAATTGAATTATCAACGATCTCTCAAATCATGTGATGAAGACCTTTAGAATCGGTTGTACCAATATACATTCCAGGTCTTTTTCTTACAGCTTCTAAACCTTCTAATATTTTAATATTGTCAGATGTATATGTTTTTTTTATGTTAGTTACTGAACTCATTCTTTTTCTCCATAATGCGAATTTTTTTGTTTTCTATTATAATTTCGTCACCATTGAATATTTTTTTGCCTCTTCTATTTTCAAGAATTCCATTAACATAAACTTTTTTATCGTTTAAATAATATTTGGCCTCAGCACCTGAGTTTATAAAATTAAGACATTTAATTAGTTGACCTAATTTAATGTACTCTCCAATTATAAAAAAAATATCTTCTGACATAAACTATCAAAATTATACAATTAATAAATCAATTCTTTGTATTAAAATAATGCAAAAAACCAATTAATAACTTCTAATAGGCAATACTAGTTGTAAAAAATTTTCTTCTTCTTCAGTTCACAACACAATAGGTTTAGTTTCACTACTTGTCCCTATAAAAATTTTTTCACTAGAAAAAGCTTTTATTAAGGCAATTAAATAATGAGCATTGACTGAAATTATTATATTTTCACCCTTGAAATTTAGCGTTTCTATGTTCTCTTCAGAATTTCCTAATTCAATACTTTTAAAGAATATTTTTGATTCTCCGTTTTTAAGAGAAAGTTTGCATATTGGTCTTTTCTCTGTCATAGTCAAAACAATTCCTCTTTCTAAAGCATTAATAAAATTTTTCTTATTGATAGATATTTCATTAAATTTAGGAGAATTTATAATATTTATTACATCCGGGTAATTTCCTTCTAATACTTTTGAAGAAATTAAAATATTGTTCATTTTAATAATTAAATTATTTCCGTTTATATAAATAATTACTTTTTCATTTACTAGATTATCAATGATCAACAAAATCAAACTATAATCGAAAACTATTTTGAACGGTAAAGATGCTATTTTATATTTCAAATATGATAATTTGAATGAATCAGTAGAAAATATTTCTAAAAGGTTTGAATCAGAATTAAAACATATACCATTTAATATTGAGACTTTTTCTTTATTTTGTGAAACTGACTGTAATATTTTTTCTTTTATATCCATAAAAATATTTGCTTTTAATGTAATTTCTTTTCAATTTTTATGTTCGAAACTTATTATAGGAAATTCTTTATAATCTAATATATTGATGTTTGAATCAAAATTACTAGTTTTTATTTTTAATACTGAATTATCAATTTTTTCAATCACTATATCTTCATTATTTAATTTTTGAATAATATTACAAAATAATTTTTTATTAACTAAAAATGTTCCTTCTTCAACAAATAAAAAATTATCATTGTTAATTTTAGAATTAATTGAAATCATTCCATTTGTATGTATTAGATTA
>JAVXTD010000013.1:6292-8373 GCA_036642835.1 Malacoplasma sp. | reverse complement strand
GATGAAATTATTGAATCAGAGATATTAGAAGATGAATCTATTAGCGTAGAAGAACTAACTATAGAAGAACCTAGCGAACCGATTTTAACTGATGATAAAATTATTGAACCCGAAACATTAGAAGATGAATCTATTAGCGTAGAAGAACCAACAATAGAAGAACCTAGCGAACCAATTTTAACTGATGATAAAATTATTGAACCAGAAATAAAAGAAGATGAATCTATTAATGTAGAAGAACCAACAATAGAAGAACCTAGCGAACCAATTTTAACTGATGATAAAATTATTGAACCAGAAATAAAAGAAGATGAATCTATTAATGTAGAAGAACCAACAATAGAAGAACCAAGTGAACCAATTTTATCTAATAATGATAATGAAAGTCTTAAATCAAAAACAATAGAAGACACTAATATTGATGTTGATAGTAGCGACGATTCTAAATCAACAATTGATGATGGTAAAATTTTTAAGAATGATAATCCATATTTTAATTACAAAATAAAAGAATTGCTGCTTGAATTAATGACTAGTGAAAATGAATCTATAACTAATGATATTGCTTTTTATAAGACAAATTTGTTAAACCAAAATAGTGACTATTTAGATTCTGAATTTTATGTTCAAGAATTAGAAAATTATTTTTCAACAGTAAAAAATGTGGATGAAGATAATTTTAATAAGGGAGAGTCAAATGGATAATAATATTGTAAAGAAAAATAATTTGAATCCTGATAACATTGGAAAGAGTAAGTATTTATCAAAATTTGGTGATGACTTTGAACTCTTATCAGATGCAGAAAAGGTATTGATTTTGAATTCTGAAAAAATTTTATCTTTAGATAAAAAAATTCACCAACAACAAGAAATACTTAAGATGTTTTTTAGTAAATTTCAAGTATTTGATAAGATGCAAGAAAAAAATAATTATGATGAGTTAGTTTCATTAGTTAAAAAAGATAGAGAAGAGATTTTTAAAGAAATTGATTCATTAATCACAACTAGAAGACACAATGATATTGATAGTGAATTAGAAATGAATAAATTACTTGATGTTGTTAAAAACGAAATCAATAATAAATTTGCTTCATCACAAAGTTCTGCATCTGTTGACGAAGATAAAATAAAAACTAATCTACTTGATATTTATAAAAAGGATTTGTCAGCTATTGAACAAAGATTCGAATCTTATACTACCGAAAATATTAATGATCTTAATAAAAAATTTACTGAAATTTCAGAGAAATTAGATTTAGTTTCGGAAAAATATTGAGCAAATAAAAAAAAGTTAGGCGAACAAGAAGAAAAAATTGATTATTTAGATAATGAAGTAAAAAATCAAATACTTCAAGGAATTGAAGTAAAAAGAGATTTGGAATCTTGTATTTCAAGTTATCAAAATTATAATGAAAAATTTAAAAATATTGATGACATTAAAGTTTATATTAGAGATGAATCTTTAAAAATAGCAAAAGAAGAGATTTCTAACTATATGGAACTTTATAATCTTTTTCAAGAAGATAGAGAAACAGCTATTATTGATAGATTTTCTGAAGAAAATTCTTTAAAAGAATCTGAGATAGTAAAAGCTTATGAAATTCAATTGGAGAACAATAGAAAATTAGACGAATTACAAAACTTGCTTGATCAACAAAATGATCAAATTCAATTACTTTCTGGTGATAGACAAGAATTGCTTCAAAAAATGAATGATTTAGTAGTTTCAAAAAAAGATGGTGATTTTTTACCCCATAATTTATCTTATGCAAAAGAAATGAAATATACACTGGATGTTGATAAATTATTAAACAAAGAAGAGATTGAGATTCTTGTTAAGAAAAATGCCATTGAAATTGTTAAAGACAAAATTAACAATCTAAATTTTTCTAATAATACTATTATAGATGAGTCTAATGTTGCTGATGAAAATGAATTGACATCAAGCGAAAATGTAATCAATAATAATAGTGAATTTGAACACATAAATATAAAATTTAAAAAATTAGAGGAAAGTCTTAAAAATCAATTAGAAGAAAATATAAAGCTTAAAAATGATTTATTTGATGAAATATCTAAAA
>JAVXTD010000013.1:0-6192 GCA_036642835.1 Malacoplasma sp. | reverse complement strand
CAATTAGAAGAAAATATAAAGCTTAAAAATGATTTATTTGATGAAATATCTAAAAATTCAACTTATAGTGAAAAAAGTGATTTTAATAATGAAAATAATGATATCATAAAAGCAAATAATGATAATTATTTATATTTATATGAAGAGGGTGATGAAGATATGAAACACAATTATTATGGAAATCAAAATTATATTCCTGGAACAAAAATAACAAGAATTAAAAATTATAAATATAATGAATTGGCTGATAACGTTTTAAACCAAGATGAATTAATTAAACAAGAATCTGAAAAGTTATTTGAACATGAATTAGAAAATATAATTGAAGATGATGTTAATTATAAAGATTCTTGAGAAAAGAATAATCAAAAATTAATTGAATTAGAAAATTTAATTTTAAAACAAGAAGAGGAAATTATTAGATTGAAATCTAATAGTGATCAAAAAGATATTTCTAAAGAATACTCTAAAGATGAATTAGAATTTTTAATAAAAAATGAAGCTGCTAAATTAGTTCAAAGTAATTTGAAAGAAAAAGTTAATGCATCTAATTTTTTATATCCTTCAAATAATAATCATTCTTCTCCTATGAACGGTAATTTATTACATGAAATTGATTTGTCAATGAAAAAAACTCTAGAAAAAATTGAACATTTTTCTAGAATTCAAGAAAAATCTTTAAATGATATTGAATTAACTAATAAAAAAATTCAAGAACTAGAAGATGGAATTAGAAAAAGTAATTTTGATAATTCTAAATTAATAAATGATATTGAAGAAGAAAACGCTAGAAAAGATCTAGAAAGATTAATTGAAGAGAAATATAAACATTCAAATAAAATAAATGATTATGATTTTGAATTGAAAAAAATTGAAGATGAACGTAAAAAAATTAATGATACTTTAGAATTAGAAAAAATTAGATTACTTTCTGAAATTGAATCTAATAAGTTTAAACTTCAAGAAGCTATGAGCAACAAGAACAACGAACATAAAGAAGAAGTTGCTGCTATAAAGAACGAACAAATGAATAATGTTCAAGTTATTTTAGAATCTCCTAAAAGAAAAAGAAAACAACAAATTTTTTATGAAGTAAAAGTTCATACTACTCCTAAATTAACTAGAGCAGATATTGAAAAATAGAACAATATAAGGATATGTTTTGGGACAAATAATTCACGCAAAAGATTTAAGGTCAGGACACACCTTTATTTATAAAAATAATTTATATCTAGTCTTAGATAACTCTTTTAATAAAACTGCAATGAGAGAAGGAATTGTTAAATGTAAAGTAAAAAATTTACGTACACAATCTATTACTGTTGAGGTTTTAACTGGTGAAAAATTAGAACAAGCATTAGTTGAAAAAGTTACTGCTGTTTTTTCCTATAAAGAAAAAAATTGCTACATTTTCATGGATATGACTACATATGATTCAATTGAAATATTAGAAAGCAAAATTAATTGAGAAAAGAATTTTTTAATTGAAGGTTCTGAAGTTTCTATATTGAAATATGAAAATGAGATATTAAGCATTCAATTGCCAGATCAAGTAGTTTTACAAATTATATTTGCTGAAAATGCTGTACAAGGCAACACTGTTCAAACTGCAATGAAGAAAGCAACTTTGGTAACAAATTTTCAAATAGAAGTTCCTCAATTTATTAAGACAGATGATAAAGTAATTGTTAAAACAATTGATGGTTCATATGTTGGAAGAGAAAAATAATGATTAAAATTTTTAATGAAAAAAAAGGTTCAATTTTTGTTGAAGAATTATTTTTAGAAAACACTATAAGAGAATTGATGAAAACTTATTTTAGTAAAAAAGGTTTCATAGATGTTTCTATACAAGTGCAAAAGAACTCAGTGGAGTGCTTAGAAATATATTTTGATAAGTCTACTAATTTTAAAAAAGGCGAAGAACTAAGTTTATCTCATGAACTTTTATTTGTTTTATCAAATAAATTTAATATTGACAATTCTAAAATGATTTTTATATATGAAAACAGAAATTAGTCAATGGGAAAAAAGAGTCATTGTTTTTAAATTTATTTATAGTTATTTAATTAATGATTGAGATGATAAATTATATAGTGAGAAAATGGATGAAGAAACTATATTGGTTGATGAATATATTAAACCAATATTAGAAAATATATTGAATAGTAAAAAGCAATATTTAACTTCTATGAATGAAAACATAAGTAAAGAATGAACGATGGGAAGAATATCATATATTGATAAAGCAATCATTTTAACAGCATGCGGAGAGTTTTTTGTTCATGCTATCGATAAAAAAATAATTATAGATCAAGCAATAATAACAGCTAAGAACTATGGGGATGAAAATTCTTTTAAATTTATTAATTCTGTTTTGGATAAAATTTTATAATGCATCGCTTTTCTATTAAAAATAATAATGGAAAAATTGCATTTTCTTCTACAGATATGCATCACATTATAGTTGTTTTAAGAAAAAAAATTAATTCTATTTTACATTGTGTTGATCAAAATGATTGTTTAATAAAAGTGAAATTGATCTCTATTAAACCTTTTAATGTAGAAATAGTTGAATTGAAGAAAATAGATAATTTAACAATTAGCAATGTGAATGTTTTTTTAGGAGTAATCAAAAAGAAAAATTTTGAGTTATTAATAAAATTTCTTAATGAGATGAACGTAAATTCTTTGACACCAGTTATTTTTTCAAGATCACAAAACAATATAAATTATGATAAAAAAAGAATTGAAACTATATTGGTTGAATCTTGCAAACAATCTAACAGAATAAAACCAATGATAGTTAATGATGCATTGGTTTATTTTGATTTCTTAAACAAGATAAAAGGAAAGCAGAATTATTTTGCAAATGAAAAAGAAAAAATTAATTCTTTTTTAAAATTGAATTGTAAAATTAAAGAAGATATAAATCTAATAATAGGACCTGAAGGTGGCTTCACTACCATTGAGATAAATGAAATCTCTAAGATATCACTAAGCGTTTCATTAGGTGCAAATATTTTAAGATCTGAGACAGCAGCTATTTATATGTCTGCTATATTCTTGGAGAAGGAGAAATATTGTGAAGAATAAAATATTTAATTCATTTCTATTAGTTGGTAATGTAATATATACAATCGGATTAGTTTTAACTTCTGTACTAATTATAAGAAGCAATAAATCATCAGATATTCAAAACGTTAATGTTACTTTATTGTTTTTGCCATCTATAATATGTACCTTTTTATCAATAATATTATTTTGTTTATATTTTTATAATAAGAGAATTCATTTTATATTAATTAAAATGCACATTAATTCAAAATGAATTTTCCTCCATTATCTTTCTGGCTTGCTTTTATGTTTTGGAATATTAATTACTGCAATTTTAATGTGAACATCTAATTTAGTTAGTATGGAAATGCAAAACCAATGATATTTTTATTTTGTAATAGGATTAAATATTTTGTTTTTGATGATATCTTATGGAATAGATGCATATAGTAATTTTAGAGTTAGTATTGATATTGCTAGAAGAAAGATGGGCGATGAATTTGAAAAAAATTACATTGACTCTAAAAAAAATCAATTAGAAGATTTTAATTTAATTTCTGATGATGATATTACTGACAATAAGAACCAAACAGATGATTTTATAAATTTTAAGAATAAAGATATAGATAAAGATGCAAAAAAAGACAACTAATATAAACACATTCGCAATTCACACTTTAGGTTGTAAAGTCAATTTGTTTGAATCAAATTTGATGAAAAATAATTTAACAGCTAATGGATTGGTTGAAGTACCATTTAATAGTTTTGCTGATGTATATATTGTCAATACATGTACTGTAACTAATAAAGCTGATTCTAAATCAAAATTCTTTATAAGACAAGCATATAGAAAAAACCCAGATTCTATCATTGTAGTAGCTGGATGTTTATCTCAGATTGATAAGACATTAATTGAAAAATTAAATATTTCTATCCAAATTGGTAACAAATATAAAGGTAATATATATGACATGATTGAAAAGTTTTCTATTAACAAGAAAAAAGTATTGAATGTAGAAAATTTATTAATATCTAATAAATATGAAAGTGAAGAGAATTTTGTTTTCGCTGATAAAACTAGAGCTTTTTTAAAAATACAAGATGGATGTAATTACATGTGTTCATATTGTATTATCCCATTTAGTAGAGGTGCTCAAAAATCTAAAAAAATAGATGAGATATTAAACCAAATTATAGAACTATTATCATTAGAATATAAAGAAATAGTATTGACCGGTGTAAATACAGCTGGTTATTTAGATGAAGATGGGAATACATTTTTTGATTTATTATTTGCAATAAATAAATTGGCTGGTAATTTTAGAATAAGAATATCATCACTTGAACCTTTTCAAATAACAAATGAATTGATTGAATTAATTACATCAAACAAAAATAGGTTCTGCCAACATTGACATATTTGTATGCAATCAGGTTCTGATCAAGTACTATTGGACATGAATAGAAAATATTCAACAGATGATTTTTTATCATTAATAAACAATATTAAAAACAAATCTAAGAATTCAACTTTTACAACGGATTATATTGTAGGTTATCCAACTGAAACTGATGAGACATTTAATGAATCAATTTTGTTTCTAAATAAGATTAATTTTCTTGATATGCATATTTTTCCATTTTCTAAACGCAAGGGAACAAAAGCATCATATATAGAAGCAGTTAGCAAAAGAAACATAAAAGAAGATTTGTTACAAGTTGAGTCTTTAAGAAAAATAATGAATGAACAAAATTTAATGAATTATATAGACAAAGATGTTATTGTACTATTTGAACAAAAAGATGAAGGCGCTCCATTTTATAAAGGTTATAGCTCAGAATATCTTAAGGTTTATGTTAAGTCAAATGAAAATATCACTAATACATTTCAGAAAGTAAAAATCGGTAAGATATTCCTTGATGGCCTTTATGGGACAATAAAATAAAGAATTTTAAAATAAATTTTTATTTTTTATAAATGCATTATAATAATAGTGCTTGTATTTCAAAAATACAGGCGCAAGTTCTTTGAAAACTAAATAGAATCCGTCAATTTTTGAGAGTTTGATCCTGGCTCAGGATTAACGCTAGCAGGATGCCTAATACATGCAAGTCGAACGAGGTACTTGTACCTAGTGGCGAACGGGTGAGTAACACGTATCCAACATACCCATAAGTGGGGGATAACTAGTTGAAAAACTAGCTAATACCGCATAGTATATTATTATCGCATGAGAAAATATTTAAAGTTGCTTTTGCAACGCTTTTGGATTGGGGTGCGGCGTATTAGATAGTTGGTGAGGTAATGGCTCACCAAGTCGATGATGCGTAGCTGTACTGAGAGGTAGAACAGCCACAATGGGACTGAGACACGGCCCATACTTCTACGGGAGGCAGCAGTAGGGAATTTTCCACAATGGGCGAAAGCCTGATGGAGCAATCCTGCGTGAATGATGAAGGTCTTATATAGATTGTAAAATTCTTTTATTGGAGACGAATAGCAAGAAAAGGAAATGTTTTTTGTTTGACTGTATCCTTTGAATAAGTATCGGCTAACTATGTGCCAGCAGCCGCGGTAATACATAGGATGCAAGCGTTATCCGGATTTACTGGGTGTAAAGCGAGCGCGGGCGGATTTGCAAGTCTAGTGTTAAATGCAATTGCTCAACAATTGTATGCATTGGAAACTGCAAGTCTAGAGTATAGTAGGGAGTTTTGGAACTCCATGTGGAGCGGTGGAATGCGTAGATATATGGAAGAACACCAGTGGCGAAGGCGAAAACTTAGGCTATTACTGACGCTTAGGCTCGAAAGTGTGGGGAGCAAATAGGATTAGATACCCTAGTAGTCCACACCGTAAACGATGGTAATTAAATGTCGGCACGGAATGTGTCGGTGTTGCAGCTAACGCATTAAATTACCCACCTGGGTAGTACATTCGCAAGAATGAAACTCAAACGGAATTGACGGGGACCCGCACAAGTGGTGGAGCATGTTGTTTAATTCGACAATACACGTAAAACCTTACCTGGGTTTGACATCTTCAGCAAAGCTATAGAGATATAGTGGAGGTTAACTGAAAGACAGGTGGTGCATGGTTGTCGTCAGCTCGTGTCGTGAGATGTTGGGTTAAGT
>JAVXTD010000012.1:3392-13600 GCA_036642835.1 Malacoplasma sp. | reverse complement strand
GAGAGAGAGAGAGAGAGAGAGAGAGAGAGTTACAAGTCATTCAACATTGACGTTAAAAAGTTCTTGATTGAATTAAGAACTGATATTATTAAAAAAACTATTAATGAATTTATTTATGATATGGGTTGAAGCAATGAGAAATATTATTCAAAAATTGTTAATGGTTTTAAAATCAATGGCGATATAAAATATAGTAACCCTACAATTAACTATATATTCGGCGGTATTGCACATGCATTATCACAATTTGATGATTGAAAAACCAAAGAAGTTGAAATAGAAAATCTTATAAAAAAATATTTCTATGTTTGAAAAATTAATCTATAACTTTCTTAACTGACATTTCGCCAAATAAACCAATAATAGGTGTAATTGTAATTAAAGACTTATCATCAGCTTTTTGCACATCATTCAATAATTTTGGTAATTCCATATAGAAACAAATAATTTCAATATTTTGATTTGATTGCATACTATATCCACCAATTGTATTATTTATAGTCAATGAGTGGCTAAAGTTTTTTGAATATAAATATTCTCTTATTTCTTGAATTTTCTTACTATAAATTGTTAATTTTATTAACTTGTTTTTAGGGAATAGCCTATTTAAAACCAAAGAAGATATAAGACTATAAATAATAGCTGAAATAAGATTTTGCGAGAAGAATCTTTCATAACCAAAATTGCCATCAGCAATACCCGCTGATAAAAATGAACCAACAAAAACTGAAAACAAAATAGTTGCTATGTTAAAGTATAAAATCATTGAACCAATTGATTTGTTTTTTTTCATTGAATAATGTAAAGAAACAATATCTAAACCACCGGTTGAAGCATTGAAAGTCAATGTTAATGAATAACATACACCAACAGTTACTGAAGCAATTAATGTATATATAAATAATGAAATAAATTTTTGACTATCTACATTATTAAATGTTAATAAGTAAACACCATAATTTTTTGAAATATGTTCAAGCTCTGGAGATATGGGAGAAACTTCGCCAAACAAGAATACATTTTCAACTCCAGGAATTAAACTTAAAAGAAACGGAAATAAATTACTTGTAACAATCGATAATAAAGTTAAGATTGTAAATTTTCTACCAATTTTTTTTCAAGAAAAAATTAATAAAGGTATATTTATCAAAATATATAAACCATAGAACAATAAAGAATATATTGATTCAGCAAGGACTGGATCAATATTATTTTTTAGCATACTAACTTTTGAAATTCTTGCTATACCTTGAATCATACCAGATAACCCAAATGTATAAACACCAGTGTTTTGTACTAAAAACAGAGAAACTAATCCACCAACCATACCAACAATTATTATTACCAATACTCTTCATCAGAAGCTTTTAATATTATGTAAATGAGAAAAAATACTTATATTAGTTTTAATTTTTGAAATTGCATATTTCTTTTCCAAATCTTCTTTTGTAATATCAGTATTAATCAGTTTAGTAACTATTTTCTCTTTGATTGGTTTTTTAGATGGCGCTTTATCTTTTGGGGTTTTAGTTTTAGTCTTAGGTGTTGTGTTCATATATAAAATCAAATAATACCAATTATATATGAAATTTATTTTTTTGTATAATTCTTTCTATAATCTTTTAAGAATTTACTATCTATTTTCTCATCTATCTTAAAATGTTCTAGTGCTCTATTGATTTCTTCAACTGTGTATTCAACCTCTTTTTTATTAGAATGACTTTCAATTTGCATTAGTATATTTAAAAAATTATAAAAAATATTGTCATATCACTCATTTATCTGCAATCTTCTCTTCTTATACATTTCCATATAATGAGGATCATTTTTTATTGTGATATTCATATCAATTAGAATTCTATATATTCTTGTTGAATGAATTTGACCTTGATAAATTGATGGATAATATTCTTTTAAAAATTCATATCTATTTCATAATTCTTGTTCTTTTGGTAATTCATAATTTGTTAAAATGATTTCATTGAATTTAACAAATTTATCAGTACTATTATTTTCAATGTCATCTTTTAAATTACTTTTAAAATACACGCTTCTTTTATATTTTAATTCTTCAATGTGGCTACCAAATGGACATGAAGTGCAACCCAATCTTTTAAAGTGAAGTTTTTGCTCATCAATACTGATATTATGATCAAAGTTATATGCTTTATTTATTGCTAGTTTATTAACTTTTATATATTTTCAAACATCATTCTCAGTTCAAATTGATAATGGTCTACTTAATGGCTTTGTTTTATTTAATATATTACACCCACCATTTATTCATGATCTTTTTCTAAACTCAGACTCTAATGCTAATGTCCCAACAAAGCTTGGTCTAATATCATGCTTTAATTTTCCTTTAACAAAATCGCAGCATTTTTCAGAAAAGAAATGGTTAAAATTTAAACCATCAATTTCATTCCATTTTTGTATAAATCTTTCATCTAATAAAAACAGTCTATATTTTGAAACTACAAACCTACTTGATTGAGACATTGCAAATGCTCATCTTGATAATCCGGTTTTACTATTTGTTCTTTTTAATCTATTTAAAATCACTGATATTTGCTTACTAAATATTGGGAAACCTTTTTCGTGAAGTATTTTGTTTCATGGTAATTTTGGAGCAAATAATTCTAAATCTTTAATGTATTTGTTTTTTGCTTGGTGGCTAATAATAATATCTCTTATAAATTTCAATGTAGAAGGAAAAGTAATCTCCATTGCATATACGGGGATTATATAAATTTTTGATTTAATAGATTTATGTACTTTTATTAATAAATCAAATAGTACTGTTGAATCTTTTCCGCCACTAAATGATATACTAACTTCTTTATACTCATTTTCTTTGCATCAATTCAAAAATTCTTCTATCTTATTTTTAGAATAAATTATTTTATCGCTAAAAGGCATATGCGCTGTTAGTTCTACAAAGTGACTTTTTCTTTGCTCTTTGTCAAAATTATTGTTAGGTGTCATAAGTCATTTATGATATACAAAGATGAACTGAAATAAAACCATCTATTGTTTCTATAAATGATATTTATTCAGTTAGAAATAGATACACTTTATTGTTAGCTTTCATAAAAAATGTTAATATTTAAAAATGAGAATAATATTAGAAAAAATCAATAACCAACTATCTTACCAATATGATGATTTAAAAACATCAAACAATCTAATTGAAATAAATTCTTTTCCTGAGCTTAATATAATTTTTGAGAATAGCTTTAATTGTATAAAAGCAATTCATGGTTTTGAAAAAATGTTAATTGATAAAAACAAAAATAATACATTGGTAGCATCTTACTTTGTAGATCATTCAAATTATTCAAGTCTATTTTTAATATTCAGTGAAGAAAAACATATCTTAGACTATGTCCAAGATATGTGTGAAGCAAGAGGGGATAGCATACCTAAAAGTTATGAAGCCGCTATAAATTATCTTATTCAAGATAATACTTATTTATTTAAAATTAATGAATTCGATATTGATTTAAATGAATTTAAAGAATTCTTTAATAAAAAATAATATTTAAATTTCTTTCTCATAAACTAATAAAGTGATGTTTTGTGGAAGACTTGTTGCTTTGATACGTTTCATTCCAAGTTTTTCATAATACTCAAAGTCACAAGTAGATGTTGTGAATAAATGATACTTCTTAATATTATTTATTCTTACATCATCTAAGAATGCATTTAATAATGGTTTGCTATGACCTTTCTTTTGATGATTTTCTGCAATTGAGAAAAATAAGATTTCAGCCGAATCATTTCTCTTTATTGTATGTGATCAAACATTTTTAGTATATTCTTTTTCCATAAGTAATTCATGTTGCAAAATTTTTAATTCTTCTGCACTAAGATTTTTATATTTTAATTTTTTTAATATAGAAGTATTTAAATTGGTTGCATATGTATAATTATTTATTGTTTCATTTGCAGCACAATAATTTGGTATATAAGCAAATAATGCCCCAATTAATTCATTGTTATTTTCTAAAATATATAAAACATTTGCACGTTTTATTGAATTATTTAGAAAATATTTTGCTAAATCATTTTCAAATTCTATATTAGATGTCTTATTTGAAATATTGATTATCAATTTAGATAATCCAACTAATTCTTTGTATTTAACTTTTATATCTTTTAATCTATAAATCATAATAATTCCTTCTTATTAAATTTTTTTATTCATACTACCTTCTAGGTCTAATAGAAACTTTTTAGTTTCTATTCCTCCCAATGAGTATTTCCCAATTTTTTTAGAACTTAAAATAACTCTATGACATGGGACGATTATTGGGAATGGGTTTTTTCTCATATATGTACCAATGACACGATATGCTCTCGAATTTAATTTATTACCAATCTCTTTATATGTAATTAAATCACCATATTTAACTGACATTAAAAATGTATAAATATTTTTCTGAAATTCAGAAGTATTTTCAAAATTTAATGCAACATTAAATGTAGTCAATTCTTTATTAAAATATTTAATTATTTGTTCTTGTAAGTTGATCATTATTTTTGGTAATGTTTTATCTTCAAAACTATAATAATCACCAACTTCACTAATCAATGAAATTGATAAGACACTGTTCTCATCGGTTGAAAGCATTAAATGTCCAATTGGAGTTAATATAATTGAGCTATAAATCATTATTTATTTTTAATGAGGACTATTGGTGGTTTTTTATTAGATACTTCTTGTGCTTTTAAGATTGCAATTGTTCCGCCAGCAATTGAAGATAAAGCAAATAGTGACAAGATACAAACGATTGCTATTTGTGTTTTTCTCTTTTTATAATCTTCTTTTGAAAGAAGTGTTCCATAAATATCGGTTTTAGGCTTAAAAAAATTTAAAAAAAACTTCTTTCGATTGAGTGGATTGGTCAAAAAATTATTTCCATCTTCAATTACATTAAAATCAAAAAAATCATTTTCTAAATAATTTCTCTTTTTCAATTTATTGTTCCTTAGCAAAAAAGTATAATGTTCTTAACATTACTGCTTGACCAATATCATCAACATCAGCAGTACATCCTACATCCAAGTGGATATAATTTGTATTATGTGTAAATTCTTTTAAGAAACAAGCAGCTCTTGATGAACCGGCTTTTGGATTAGAACATGAATTTGCAATATCAGCAACTTTAGAATCTAAAGGTTTTCTAAATTCTTCATGGAAAGGAAGTCTTCAAACATATTCACCACTATTGAATGCAATTCTACTGAACTTGCTTCAATCATCTTCGTTTGTAGCTCATACACCAGAATAAGTGTCTCCCAATGAGTAAATCATTGCACCTGTAAGAGTTGCAACATCAATTAATTTTGTTACTTTAAATTTAGTTACAGCATATGAAAGAGCATCAGCTAATACTAATCTTCCTTCAGCATCAGTGTTATCAATTTCAACACTTTTACCATTATGTGCTATTACAACATCATCTGGTCTTGAAGCGCTTGGATTAACTAAATTTTCAGTTAATGCAGCAATTGCTACAACATTAGTTTTAATGTTGTTTTTAGCTAAAGCATATATAGTAGAAATAACAATAGCAGCACCTGACATATCAAATTTCATGTGTCTCATATTTGCGCCAGTTTTTATATTCATTCCACCAGAGTCAAATGTAATTCCTTTGCCAATGTATCCTAATAATTCATTAGATGACTTATTATTTCTATATTCAATAACAACAAGTCTTGGTTCTGTTATACTTCCAGCATTTACACTTAAAAATAATCCCATTTTTTCAGCTTTAATTTGCTTTTTATTTAAAATAGAAATTTTAACATTATTAACATCTTTAAAAAATACTTTCATTTTTTCTACAAATGTTATTGGATCTAAAATATTGCTTGGCATATCTTGTAAAGATCTACAAAAGAAATGAGAATCTCTTATTTTTTCAACTTCTTTAAATTCACTTGAGAATTTAGTATTTAAAATATAATTTATAGAAATTTCAATACTTTTTGTAGTCTTTAATGAAAAAGGCACTTTTTCATAAAAAGAAGTTGCTATTACAACATTCAAGATTATATCTAAACTATTTTTTTCTCCCAGTAGAGATATAAACGAATCAATATTTACATTAAAACTCTTTTTTGTGGTTTTGATAGCAGTTTTTAAGTTTTCATATAATCTTGGTGGGTCAAATTCTTTTTTATCAACAATAAATAGAATTGTCTTTTCGTTAACAATACATTGATATTTAGCTTTCGGTTTTAAAGAAATATCGCAATGATTTAAACTATCTTTAACATCAATTGCCCTCAACTCTAAACCTAGATTTGATTTATTTAATGTAATCATATTTACTCCTAATATTTAAAAAATACATATTTTAATATTATCACCAACTAATATTCCATAAGCAATTATTTAATATATAAGCATAAATAGTAAAAACAGACATAACCAATAAATGGTATGTCTGTTTTTACTATTTAATAAATGGCGTGCCCAAAGAGATTCGAACTCCCGACCGTACGCTTAGAAGGCGTATGCTCTATCCAACTGAGCTATGGGCACAAAAATTTACAAAATAATTATATTATAAATAATTGAATCAAGTGAAAAAAACATAGTTTATATTAATCTTTCAATTGAGCTTTTTATTTTTGCTCAATCTTTTTCATGATTAAATAGTTTGCCATTAAATGCGCATGAAATATCACCATTTGTTTCAGATGAAACAAATACTACAGCATCTGTTATTTCAGTTATTCCAACAGCTGATCTATGTCTTGCTCCATATTTTATATCAAGGATTGATTTTGATATAGGTAAATAACATGAAATTGATGAAATTTTATTTTTAGTTATTATTAAAGCACCATCATGAAAAGAAACATTTTTATTTGAAAAGATAGAGATTATAAATTCACTTGAAATATCAGACTCTACTTTAAAACCTGTATCTTTGAAATTATTCAAGCTAACATCTTTTTCTATTACTATTAATGAACCGATTTTCTTTTTGGAAAAATAAGTAATCGACTCAAGCAAACTATCTCTTATTTTTTGTCTTTCAACATTAGTTTGTTTTCTACTTTTTTTTCTAATATTTAAAACAAAAGAAAAAATCCTTAATTTTAAAAAGTGATCTTTGTGAAAGATTACAAAAAAACAAAAAAGAATAATTAAAATTATTAAAATAATAGACGAAATAGCTATTAATATTGCAAAATTAGTTTCCATATGATTATCAATTATAATACATAGTAAGAAATAAAAATATATTTTTTTATTAATATATTATAATAAATGATAACTAAAATTATTTATATATAAAAAAAGACTCACTTATGAATAAATTTGAAGAAATTCAAAAAAAATATAACACAAATTTATCTAACGGTTTAACTGGTTTACAAATAAAGAAATCTTTTGATGATTGTGGACCAAATAAAATAATTGGCAAAAAAAATAAAAAGTTTATTGTAAAGTTTTTTAGTCAATTCCTTGACCCAATGATTATTTTATTATTGGTTGCTACAATAATATCAATTGTAGTGAGTGTAATTGGAATCAGCGGTGAACCACATAGTCCAATTGAAAAAATAATTGAATATGTTGAACCAGTGGTTATTGGATTAATAGTTATCTTAAATGCTTTGTTTGGTGCATTTCAAGAACAAAAAGCTGAGAATGCATTAAACTCTTTGCAAAAAATGACTTCACCAATGTGTAAAGTAATTAGAGAGGGAATTTTTCAAAAAATATCATCTCATGAAGTTGTTGTAGGTGACTTATTAGTTCTTGATACTGGTGATGTTGTACCAGCTGATGCAATTATAATTTCACAATCCTCTTTAAAATGTGAAGAATCAATTTTAACTGGAGAATCACTTCCTTCAGAAAAGAATGAAACTTTTAGCTCAAACGATAATACTCCTTTAGGTGATAGAAAAGATGAATTGTTTTCTGGTACATCAATTGTTAACGGACGTGCTAAAGCAATTGTTACATCTGTTGGTATGAAAACACAAATCGGACATATCGCTAAGTTAATAGATGATGCTGGTTCTGGATTATCTCCATTACAAAAAAAACTTGGTAAACTTAGTAAAATGCTTGGAATATTTGCAATATTAGTATGTATTACAGCATTTTTAGTTTACATATTTTATGTTAATGATATATCTCAAATCTCAAATACTTGAGGTTCTGGATTAAAGGTTTCTATCTCATTAGCAGTTGCTTCAATTCCTGAAGGTCTATTAGCTATTGTTACTGTTGTTTTAGCATTGGGTGTTAAAAGAATGGTAAAACAAAATGCTTTAATTAAGAAGTTACCATCTGTTGAAACGCTTGGTAGTACTTCGATTATATGTAGCGATAAAACTGGTACACTTACTCAAAATAAAATGACAATTGTTAAAACATTTTATAAAAATAAATTTATAGATGAACATGATGCTAAAGATTTAGAAGAGTTAATGAAATATTCAATTTTATGTAATGATACAAAAATTGATAATAATTCATGAATTGGTGACCCAACTGAAACTTCAATGTTTGATTTTGCTAAAAAACATTCAGTAAATATTAACAATATTATCAAAACATTTCCTAGAGTTAATGAATTACCATTTGACTCTGATAGAAAAATGATGACAACCATTCATAAAATCAAAGAAAATAAGTTTCTAGTAGTAACTAAAGGTGCACCTGACCAAGTTATTAAAAAATGTAATATGACTAATAAAAAAAATGTTTTATTAGCAAATGAGCAAATGGGTTCTGATGCATTAAGAGTAATAGCATTTGGTATCAAAATATTAAATAAACTACCAAAAACTCTAACTTTTGATAATATTGAAAAAGATTTAGAGTTTATTGGTTTATTTGGAATGATTGATCCTCCAAGAGAAGAAGTTAAACTTGCAATCACAAATTGTATAAGCGCTGGAATAAGACCAATTATGATTACAGGTGATCATATAAATACTGCAAGTGCTATTGCTAGACAATTGGGTATTTTATTAGATAATCAATTAGCAATAAGTGGGGAAGAACTTTCAAAAATGTCAGATGATTATTTTAGAGAGAACATAGAAAAATATTCTGTTTATGCAAGAGTATCTCCAGAAAACAAAATAAGAATAGTAAAAGCATGACAAGCAAAAGGACAGGTTGTTGCTATGACTGGTGATGGTGTAAATGATGCACCAGCATTACAAGCTGCTGATATTGGTTGTGCAATGGGAATCACTGGTACTGATGTTTCTAAATCTGCAGCTGATATGATTTTAACTGATGATAATTTTGCAACCATTGTAGAAGCCGTAAAAGAAGGTAGGGGTATTTTAGATAATATAAAAAGAATTGTTCTAGCATTACTAGCTACATGTATTAGTGAGCTATTTACATTGTTTTGTGGAATGTTAATATTTAAATTTAATCCTTTTACAGCATTACAAATTTTATGAGTAAATCTTGTAACTGAAAGTTTTCCAGGAATTGCCCTTGGAATAAAAAAACCAGAAGCTGCAATTATGAAGTTTAAGCCATTACCATTAAATCGAAATATTATAAATAAAAAAATGGTATTAAAGATATTAGCACAAGGTATTGTGTTTTCTGGTTTATCATTAACTGCATTTTATTTAGGTGCTGGTTCTTTTGTAAACTTTGACTTTAATGAAATCAGAAGATTGCTTGGGCATTATTATTCTTTAACTGGTCTTGAAAGAACACTTGCATATAATATGCAAATTGGTGGTTCAAGTTTAGCATTTATTGTTTTATCAGTTTCACAAGCAATAAACTGTTTTAATTTGTTTTCATCTAAAAGTATATTTAAAACCAATATTAAAGATTTAAAACCATTAATGATAGGTTCTGGTATTTCACTATCATTAATAGCATTTGCAGCCTTTATACCAACTGTAAATGAAGTCTTTAATACAAATGTCTTTATCTTCACACAAGCTAACAATAGTGCTTATCAATACTTATTAGCCATTGCTTTCTTATTTGCAATAACTCCAACAATAATATTTGAACTATTAAAATTAATTAATAATTCTAAATATTTTAAAAAAATAATTTCTAAAAACAAACATATCAAAAAATTCTATTATTCAGTATAAAAGCAATTATAGGATAATTACTTATTCTCTAATTGCTTTTATATTTGTAAATGCTTTAAATATCTCTTATTTTCTAATTCTAATAG
>JAVXTD010000012.1:0-3292 GCA_036642835.1 Malacoplasma sp. | reverse complement strand
TGGAGATCTTTCAATATATACAACATTAGAGCTCTTTGATTCTGCATTAGTATAACTTACTATACACTTATAATATTTTTTCACTTCTGGTGTAATACTTGTAAGATCTGTTGGCGTGTAAGTTGCTGATGTTGCACCTTCAATGTTTGTAAATACACCATCAGTACTATCTGAAATTTGTCATTGATAAGTCAATTCTTGCCCATCAATAGTTGGTGTAACAGTAGCTGTTATAGTGAATGCAGTTGCTGTAGTAGCATCAAAGGCTAAAGTTTGATTAGAAAGTTGATTGCTAATATGAATAACTGATGGTTGAACAACTCTACTAACATGTGCAGGTTTAGAAATAACTTGAACTGCATTTGCTGAATTCACTATACATTTATAGTATTTGCTAGAACCAAAGGCAACATTAGTTAAAGCTATAGATGCTCTTGTTTGATCAGTTATATTTTCATAAGCACCATCAATAGTATCTGAACTTTGTCATTGATAAGTTAACACTTGATTTTCTACTCCATTTGCAACAGTAGCAACAACAGTTAATGTTGCACCAGATGTAACACTATTTAAACTAACATCTTCTGGATGTTTGCTAATTGTAATAACCGGTTGTAACAATCTACTAACACGTGCAAAGCTAGAAGTAACTTTATTTGCATTATCTGAAGTAATTTCACATTTATAGTATTTACTAAAACCAAAACTAACATTTGTTAAGTTGTAAGTGTTTGAATTACCACCACTTGAAACTGGTACATATGCTCCAGTTTCAGTATCTGAGCTTAATCATTGATAATTTAATGTTTGATTAGTAGCACCATTATCAAGTGCAGCTACTACAGTAAGTGAAGCTGAGGTGTCTGTGTGTGATAATGCAACAGTAGTTGGTTGAGTTGTAATTCTAATTACAGGTTGTGCTGCTCTAGAAACATAAAAAATATCTGATGGTGTACTATTTATTCCTTCATATCCAACAAGACATTTAAAATATCTTTTTGCGCCTGGTTGAATAAGTGTTGGTTGATCTCAAACGAAAGATGGTGAAGTAATTGACGGCATTACAGATCAAGTTCCTTCTTCTGGTTTATCACTATCTTTATATTGTCATTCATAAGTTATTTTACTTTGCTCACCGTTTGCAACTGTAGCTTCAATTGCTAAAGTAGGATTTGTAGGCATATAAGGCAACTCAATATTTGTAGGTTGTTTGCTAATTGTAATAACTGGAGCTAATGCTCTATTAATATAAACAACATTTGTTTCAACTAATGTTGCATCATTTGAACTTAGTTTACACTTAAAGTATTTTTTAACTCCTGGTGTGATAGCTGAAACTTCAGTGTTAGTTAAAACATAACTTGATGAAGTAGCATCAGTAATTGGTGTGAAAGTACCTTCTTCAGTTGATGAACTAGTTCATTGGTAAGATATTGCTTGTCCACTAACACCGTGTTGAATAGTTGCACCAACACTTAATGTTGCAGTTGAATCTATAAATTTTAAATCAAGGCTTGTTGGTTGCTCATTAATTGTTATAACTGGTTGTATTATTTTAATAATAGAAACAGGGGCTGAAATTGTTGGATTCATATATTGATAACGTATTTTACATCTAAAATATTTTTTAGTATTAACTGAAAGATCTTTTGCATTATATATAAATTCTGCTTTTCTTGCTTCAGGACTATTAATTGATGTAAACTGACCAGTTTCAGAATCTGAAATTTGTCATTGATAAGATGGATCAAGTGCACCATCTACTGGATTTGTAATAGCACTTATAGTGGTAGATAAAGTTACTGTTTGATTAGGTGCAGCACTTAATATTGTTTTGCTTTCTGGTTGTTTAGTAATAGTGAAAGATGGTTGAAGAACATTTTCAGTTTGATTAGAAACAACTTCATTACCAGCACTAGTACTATTTTTTAGTTTAACTTGATAAACTGATTGAGCTGTAATAGCTTCATCTTTAAAATCTAAATATACTTCTGTTTCACTAACTGCATACAATGTAACATTAGTTATAGGAGTTGGTGGGGTTGTTTTAGCTGTAGTTACTTTATAAATATCATATGAATTTGTATCACTTGGTAAGTTTTGACCATTAACAATAAGTTTAGCTGTTTTAGCAGTTAAATCATAAACTGTTATAACCTTACTAAGTTCAGCAACTTTTGGAACACTACTTGGTGCTGTTAAAATAACAGGCACTACAACTGCAGTGGTAAGTATACCAGCTCCAAGTGTTGAGCTCATTGCGATAATACTACCTTTCTTTTTATATCAAGGTTTATTAATAGAGTTTAAAGATAAATCTCTAGGTTTATTGAAACCTGATGATCCTCTATCTGTATTTGGTTCACCGACATTATTAGCGGGTTTATTATTAGTATTATTTTTCATAATTGCTCCATAGTGAAATTAAAATATCATAAATATAATTCGTGTTTATACATGCTATACACTATTTAATTGTATCTCTTTTTTAAAATTGGACAAATTTCTCAAAAAATGCTGATATTGATTTTAATTGTATATTATGTATTTTCACCAAAATATACAATATAAACAAAAAAACTCAACCATATAAATGATTGAGTTTTTTTGTTTGGTATTATTATTTTACTTAATAAATAAAATCTTACTTACGTCCTGTTACACCATTATAAGTTGGGATATCTTTATATACATCACTACTCACGCCAGAAAAGTTTACACAATCCAATAAAGAATCAGTAAATAAAGGAGTATTAGCGTTGCCATCATGAGCATAAACTTTTACAGTATAAGCACCTTTTTTAACTTTCTCATTGTTACCAGTATAATCAAATGCAAGTGACGTTACATTCTTACCGGCAATAAAACGGAAATTTGGACTAAAATTAACAGTAAATTTTTTGTCATTATTATTACTAACAAGTTCAGCATTCCCAGTAAAAGAGAATAACAAGTCAAATTGAATATAGGCACCTGTAACCAAATTATTTCAACTACCAACCGGTGTACTACCTTGCTTCTTAGTTCTATATTGACCATCAGAAATTGTTTTCAACACAATTGTGTACGATTTAAATGGTTTTGCATCACCTACAGTAACAGTTTTTGAAGTAGCACTATAAAATTCTGTTTTTGGAAATCAAAGTTTTTCTTCGCTATTGAACTCGTGGTCATAAAGGTATCTAAAAAATTCTCCCCCACCCACACGATTTTGTACATCACTCTCAGTTCTTGTATTAAAAAATTGTTTTAAAACTTTGGTTGCATTTGCATCGACATTAAATCAATTGAT
>JAVXTD010000011.1:0-20966 GCA_036642835.1 Malacoplasma sp. | reverse complement strand
ATAATTCTACTCTATTTCCTGATATGTCAAATTATGTTAAAACAAGTATATTAGGATTAAGATAATAAATAATCTGATTTTATTTTCAATAAATTATCTAATACTATAAATTGCTATATTTCCTCAATAATTACTAATCTTTTATAATATTATTAGTTATTGAGGAATTTTTTTATGATAAAGTTAGCCATATTAGGTTTCTTATCCATTCGTCCAGCTTCTGGTTATGAATTGGATAAAAAAATCCATAGCTCATTATCATTTTTTTGAAAAATAAATCAGGCTCAAATTTATATGGAACTAAATAGATTAGAGTCCGAAAATAAGATTGTTGCAAATTTAGTTGTGCAAGATAGTAGACCAAACAAAAAAATATATTCACTAACTAAAAAAGGTCAAGAAGAATTAACTATATTGTTAAATCCCAAGAATCATTCAAATAGTTTTAAAATTAAAAAAATACCTTTTTTAGTTTGAACCTTTTTTGGTTTTTTAAATAGTAGAGAGAGATCTATTGAATATTTAAATAATTTTCAAGCCTCAATATCTATAGAAATTGAGGCAATTGAATTTCAAAAATCACATATCCAAAAATTAGAAGGATTAGAATTGCAAAAAATATATTGGTTATCAACAACAGATTTTGGTATTGAACATTATAAAAAAATGTATGATTGAGCTGATAATTTAATTAAAGAAATTAATAATTTTTATGACAACAAAAATAAATAAACTTAATTTTCATCAATTAATAAAAAAAGTGAAAGATGGATTATTAATTGATAACTTAATTATTGGTCAATTTGAATTTATCCATAAAGGACATTTACATTTATTTTCTAATCTTGATAAATTTTCATTTTTAACATTTAAAAACAACCCATCTAAAAATGCTTATTTTTTTGACTTTGATAACAGAATAAATAATTTAGAAAAATTTAACCCTGAATATATTTTTATTTTTGATATATTAGAACACAATATGAACGCACTTGAATTTATAAATACTTATTTGAAAGAAATTAATCCAAAAAATATTATTGTGGGAAGTGACTTCCATTTTGGAAAAGACAAAATAGGAGACATCAACCTTTTATCTAAATATTTTAATGTACATATTATTGAAAGAGATATTAGATACTCATCACATAACATATTAGAAATGTTGGAGAATGGTAAATTAGATAACGCATTAGAATTATTGGCTATTCCCATTTATTTTGATGGAACAGTGGTTAAGAATAGTCAAGTTGGTAGACAACTTGGATATCCAACTGCTAATTTAGTTTTAGATAATAAATGTAAAATGTTACATGGTTCATATGCTTCTATAGTTATTTACGATAATAAAGAATATATGGGATTAAGTTTTTTAGGTAACTCAAAAACTTTAAATTCTAGTAAATTATTTTTTGAGACATATATATTTGATTTTGATGAAGAGATATATGGGGAAAACATCATAGTTTATCCAAAGACATTTATTAGAAAAAGTGATAAATTCAATAGCAGAGATGCTTTAATAGCAAGCATTAAAGCAGATGAACAATTTGCCAAAAACTTTTTTAAAACCTATAAAAAATAGTTGTGAATATTTCTTTTAAATTAGAATATAATAATAAACTATATAAACACATTTAAATGGAGGGCACATGTTTAAACTTTTCAGAGTTATAAAAGGTAAAAATTTATGAATTATGATATTAAGTTTTGCTTTGACTTTAATTCAAGTTTTGACTGATGTTGCACAACCGTTTTTATTGATCTATTTAACTAAAGTTGGGCCCGATGGTCAATTTAGTCGTCCAATACAAGAAATTCTAACTGTAGGTGGTGGAATGTTGGGATTAGCAGTTCTTGGTTTTATAACCGGAATGTTTTCAATCATCTTATCTTCTAAAATTGGTGTAAGATTTGGCGGAATAATAAGAACAAAACTAATGACTAAGATTCAAACGCTTTCTTTTTCAGATGTTGATAGATTTCAAACATCATCACTAATTACTAGATTAACAAATGATGTTGTATTCCTTCAAAATACAGCGATTTTAACAATGAGAATTGTTGTAAGAGCTTTCTTTCTATTCCTTGGTGGAATAGTACTTTCTTTCACAATGAGTCCTATTTTAGCTAGTGTATTTTTAGTTTCAGCAATTATTTTATTAGCTGCAATTTGATTAATAATTAACAAAGCGATTCCTTACTTTAAAAAGCAACAAAAAGAAATTGATAAAACAAACACTATAATGAGAGAAAACTTATTAGGTGTTAGAGTTGTTAAAGCATTTAATATGCAAAATGATCAAGGTGAAAAATTTATTTCACAAAATAATATTTTAAAAGATACATCTACAAAATCTCAAAGATTAATGATTTTAATAATTCCTATAATTTTATTTTTAGTTCAGTCTTCAACAATTGCTGTAATGATGATTTCAGGAGCGCATCCAGAATTTGCCAATAAAGATATTGGTATAATTATTGGTTTCACGCAAATCATTTCATTAATAGTAATTGGTTTAGTTTCTATGGTTGTTGTTTTAATGAATATATCTAGTGCTAAAGCATCAAGTGATAGAGTTAATGAAGTTTTAGATTTTGTTCCAACAGTAATGAAAAATGAATCAGAAAATGTGATTGCTAAACCTACAATTGAATTTAAAAATGTTTTCTTTAGTTATTTTAAATTGGGCGATGTAGAAGAAGCATCTATTAAAGATATATCATTCAAGGTTAATAGCGGTGAGACAATTGGGATAATCGGACAAACTGGTAGTGGTAAATCAACATTGGTTAACTTGATTGCAAGAATGTACGATGTCTCTAAAGGAGAAATATTAATATCTGGTATTAATGTAAAAGATATTAATAATATTTCATTAAGAGAAAATATTTCTATCTCTCCTCAAAAGACAACATTATTTTCTGGGACAATTGAAGACAATATAAAATTTGGAAATGAAAATGCAACGTTTGATGAAATAAAAAAATCTTGTATCGATGCACAAGCATGGGATTTTATTGAAAAAAAAGATGGAGGATTAAAAGCAGCAGTTGAACAAAGAGGTACAAATTTTTCTGGTGGTCAAAAACAAAGACTTTCAATTGCGAGAGCATTAGTTAAAAATCCTAAAATATTAATATTAGATGATTCAACAAGTGCATTAGATCTAATCACAGAAGCTAATGTTCAAAAAGCATTAAGAAAATATACAGGCACAACTGTATTTATTATTGGTCAAAGAATTTCATCTATTTCAAGAGCTGATAAAATTATTGTTATGAATAATGGTGAAATGGTAGCTTTTGACACTCATAAGAAATTATTAAGTTCATGTCAAATTTATAAAGATATAGCTAAATCACAAGAGATGGTAAAGTAATATGAAAACAAATCAAATAAATAAAGCTCATCACCAAGTGAATACAAAAATGTCAAAAGATCTAAAAAAGAAAAGCAAAAGATTTAGTAGAAAAGTTATAATGCATTATTTCAAAGATTATAAGATACATATTGCATTAGTTTGCTTTATGGCTATTATTGCAACATTGGCAAATACTCTTGCAATATTGGGTATGAGCGATTTAACTGAAAAACTAATTACTTTATTTTCTGCAACTCAGTCTACACAATTAGTAAATTTTATGATTTTTGCGACAGTATTAATTATTTTTTATATTATTAACGCCTTATTCACCTTTCTTTTAAATTTTATTGTTGTTACACTTTCACAAAAAATAGGTGCTAAATTAAGGCTGGATTTATTTTCTAAAATTCAGTCATTATCAGTACAATATTTTGATACTCATGAAAGTGGAGATATCATGAGTGTTTTGACAAATGATGTTTATAATATCGTTTTATTTTTATCTCAAAACTTTGGTCAATTAATCATGGGTTTTATATCATTGCTTGGTATGTTAATTATTATGTTTTTAGTTAGTCCATATTTAGCATTGATATCATTGGGTCTTTTCCCAGTTATGATTATTGTCATATTACTAATTGGTAAGAAATCACAAAAAACATTTACTCATCAACAACAGTCACTTGGAAAAATAAATGGTTTTTTAGAAGAAATGATTTCAGGACAAAATGTTGTCAATTTATTTAATCAAGAAAAGAAAGTTATTGATGACTTCCAAAATTTGAATAATAAGTTAAATGAGTACGGTGAGAAAGCACAAAGTGTATCTGGAATAGTAATTCCATGAAACATTTTTATGTCTAACCTAATCATTTTAATTTGTATAACTCTTGGTGTATTTTTCTCTATACCTCAAAGTGATGGATCAATCATTGGATTTGGTAGTGAAGTTCTTGGTGTGGCTGGCCCTGGATTAGTAACTGCATTTTTATTATCATTAAGAAACTTTAATCAACCAATAACACAAATGATGGGAATGGTTGCAGGTTTCCAATCTGCAGTCGCTGGGACAAAAAGAGTTGAAAACATATTCAATTTAAATGGCGAGATAAATGAAAATGAGATAATTGATGTAAAAAACTTGACTGGAAAAATTGAAATTAAGAACTTGAATTTTTCATATGTAGAGGGCAAGCAAATTTTAAAGAATGTTTCATTACAATCAAAACCTGGTGAAACAATTGCAATAATAGGACCTACTGGAAGTGGAAAATCTACAATCATTAACTTATTGACTAAATTTTATGACATAAAGGATGGGGACATTTTCTTAGATGGATATGATATTAAAAAAATATCTAAGCAAAGTATTAGAAATGAAGTATCAATTGTACTTCAAGATACATATTTGTTTTCAGGTTCAATAAAAGAAAACATTAGATATGCTAAAAAAGATGCTACTGATCAAGAAATTATAAATGCTGCAAAAACCGCTGATTGTCATAATTTTATTATGCAATTGGAAAATGGTTATGATTTTATTTTATCTGAAAATGCACAAGAATTATCACAAGGCCAAAAGCAACTTGTTGCGATCGCAAGAGCATTGATATCACCGTCAAATATTTTAATATTAGATGAGGCAACTTCGAACATTGATACAAGAACTGAAATCATTGTCCAAAAAGCAATGTTGGAATTGATAAAGAATAAAACATCATTTGTTATTGCTCATAGATTATCGACTATAAAAAAAGCAAATAAAATAATTGCCCTATGTGATGGTGAAGTTATTGAAATTGGTAACCACAAAGAATTGATAGCTAAAAAAGGATTTTATTATAAAATGTATAATTCTCAATTTAATGAAGAAAATTAATAAAATGATTTTGAATTTTTTATTTTTTTAATTTTCCTTAAATATTTTATAATAATAATGATTTAGTTTTTTGGATTCTTATGGAATGATTAGATATCTTGTTTTATGTACTTGCGATAATCTCATTAATTGTTGCTTTGTTGCTTTCGGGCCACGGTTCAACTGGTGGTTTAAGTTCAGTCTCTGGGAATGAACTTGAAATTTTTAAAAAAACAAAAGATAGAGGTTTGATTAAAATTTTACAGTTAATTCTTTTTATATTAGTTTTTATATTAATTGGTATTGGAATTGTAATTCGTTTAGTTGTTTATAAATAAATATGGAAAATATAAGAAATAAAATATTAGAAATTATCAGAGACGAAAAAGGTAGACCTATTCTTCCTGGGATTGTGTACAAGAAAATAGAGTCTTTTTATAACAATAAAAGGCAAGTTTATAGCACAATTGATAATCTTTTACTTGAGGGCGTATTAAAAAGCCTTCCAAACAATAAACTTGTTTTAGAATATGAAAATGGTGAGATTGATAATTCCACACAATTTGAAGGATACATTTTTTTAAATGCAAAATTTGATGGTTTTGTTAAAAGAGTTAATTCTGAAAATGTTGAAGTATATATTAACAAAAAAAATGTTAATGGTGCATTGAATGGTGATAAAGTAATTTGTGCTTTAATGAACAAAGAAGATCCTTTCAAAAAACTTAAAGATGGTGTAATTATTAGCGTAGTGGAAAGAGATAAAGATTTCTTTACTGGAACATTTCTTGTTGAAGGTGATTCATACAAGATTGTTGTTGATGATGTGAAAATGAATTTACCAATAATCTTAGATGATATTTCAGGATTGGTTGATGGTCATAAGATATTAATTAAATTATCAAGATTTGATAACAAAAATGCATATGGTACAGTTTCTAAAATAATTGGACATAAAAATAGTGTTGGCGTTGATATCATGTCAATTGTTTATGACAATGGTTTAGAACCTGAATTTAGTGATGAAGTAATAAATGCTTCAAAAGAGTTTAGTTTAAATATTAATGAAACTGAAAAATCAAAAAGAGTTGATTTAACAAGTCTTGATATTATCACAATTGATCCAAAAGAATCAAAAGATTTAGATGATGCAATTTATGTTAAAAAAGTAAATGATAATTATAAATTATATGTTTGTATTGCTGATGTTAGTCACTATGTAACTCCAAATTCAATAGTAGACCAAGAAGCGTTTAAAAGAGGAACATCAGTTTATTTGGTGAACCAAGTTATACCAATGTTGCCACATAATTTATCAAATGATATTTGTTCATTGAATCCACATGAAGATAGATTATCAATGACATGTGAAATGCTTATCAATAAGGATGGGGAATTTCTTGATATAAAAGTTTATGATTCTATCATTAATTCAAAAAGACGTTTTTCTTATGAAGAAGTAAATGATTTTTTTGCTAACCCAAATTCATTAGCAAAAGACCCAATTGAAATCAAAGATATGCTATCAACATCTTTTGAATTATATAAAATTCTTAAAGCTGTGAAAAATAAAAAAGGTTATATAAATTTTGATATTGCAGAACCAAAAATAATCTTAGATGAAAATGGAAAAATAATCGACATTGAAAAGAAAGAAACTGGAGATGCTCAAATGATGATTGAAAATTTTATGGTTGCAGCAAATGAAGCTGTTACTATTAATTTCAATAAATACCATAAGAAATTTGTTTATCGTGTTCACAACAAACCTGATGATAAAAAAATTGCTTCTTTTAAGATTGAGGCAAAAAAATTAAATTTCAAAATTGATGATGATATTAAAAATATAAAATCAAACACTATTTCTAAATGATTAGAAAACAACAAAGACAATCCAAATAAAGATTTAATTAATCTTATTTTATTAAGAGCAATGGCTAAAGCACAATATTCTACTCAAAACATTGGTCACTTTGGATTAGCTAGTGAGCAATATACACATTTCACTTCTCCGATTAGAAGATATCCAGATTTAATGGTTCATAGAATGTATAGAATGTTTTTAATTGATAAAGATAAATTTTCAAATGAAGATAGATCTGAATTAATGAATAGTCTAAAAGAAGTTTGTGAAAAATCTTCTAAGAATGAAATTATAGCAACTGATACTGAAAGAAGTGTCAATTCAATGAAATTCGCTGAATTTATGGAAGATAAGATTGGTAATGAATATGATGGTTTTGTAATTTATGTTACAAATTTTGGAGTGTTTGTACAATTAGAAAATACAATTGAAGGTTTAGTTAAATTAGAGAATATTCATAACTCATATTATGAGTATGATCCCAATGAACAACAATATATTGAAAAAAATACCAAAAGAATTCTAACGTTAGGTACAAAAGTGAAGGTCAGAGTGATTGGTGCAAGTAAGAGCGCTAGAAGAATAAATTTTGAGATTATTAATTTTATTTAAAATCTAGCAATAATTAACTAAAATATATAGTATTAATTATAAATTTATTATCTAAATAAATTTATATCTAGAAGGTAATTATGTTAGTTAATCCAAATGTTAAATCAAACCCTGACGGTTTTAATCCAAATGTAGATAATACAGTTCAAACACCACGTGCTTCAACCTCTCAAAATATGGGTTGATACATTATGCTTTTTTTTGGATTTTTATTAATAATTCCAGGAATCATTATGCTAGTGTTTAGCATTCAATACAAAAACTATTTTCAAAGAAAACAAATTGAAATTAATAACGCATCAAGTACAATTGACGTTATGCTTGCTAAAAGAAGAGATACTTTAATAAAATTGCTTGAACAAACTAAAAGTTATATGAAATTTGAAAAACAAGTTTTAACTGACATTACTTCATTAAGAACTGTTGGTAATAAAGGGATGAATCAAAATGATGCTCAATTATTAATGGATAAGGTTTCAAAAAACATTTCATTAACTTTTGAAAACTACCCAGATTTAAAATCAAATTCTGTTATTATGGAATTAATGAGTTCTTCGCAATATTTAGAAACTGAACTTTCTTCTGCTAGAAGACTTTATAATCAAAATGTTAGCGAGTTTAATTCTGAATTGTTTATATTCCCTAAAATTATTTTTGCAAGCAAAATGAGATTAACAACTTTTCCTTTTTTCCAAGCTAGTGAAATTCAAAAACAAGATGTTGAAATGTCTTCTTTGAACGATATTTAAAATTATAAAAGAGGATAGAGAAACAAAATGGAAAAAAAAGAAATTAAAAAAAATTATTTTTCTAGCTTAGTTATCGATCCAGTTAAAACATTTTATGATTACCTTCGTTTAAATTTCGATAGTTATTATAATGAATATTTAAATGAGGAATTTAACTTCAATAGTTTCTCATCTCAAAGAGTTAGTAAAGTAGAAAATAAAATTTCAGAAAACAATGCTCAATTGAGAAAAGCATATGTTGATCTTGAAGTTAAAAAAAATAGAATATATAGTGTCTTAATTGGATTAAGTTTCTTCATATTAATTGGTCTTCTTTTTATTATGATTTTTTTTAATGCACGTGATAAATTAAAAGAATATAAAGAAATAAAGAATCGAATTGAAGGCAATAATATTCAACTTCAAAATCAAATTTTTTCATTGAATTTAACAGCATTTGGAACATTTAATGCATTAGACTTTTTAAAAAAATATCTTGAGGATTGTGGAATTAGAGAATTTAAGATTTTATCTGATGATAGTGTAATTGAGAGTATTAAGAAATTTCACAACCAACAATCTAAGTTTGTTAAATCATATGATAGATCACACAACATTGTAGATATAAGAGGAGTTGAGTGTTTAATAAGAGCAAACCCTTATTATGACTTATTAGTGCGTGAATTAGCGATTATGGACATTCAAACACAAATGACACAAACATTCCCATACTCTGCAGTTGAAGAGGTCATGAATAGTGAAGGAAAGATTGAAATTAGACATGTTACTAAATATGAAACACTTACAGCTTTTCATTATGAACCCACTCCGTTTGTATTAGAAAATAACGTTGTTATGTTGAAAACTAATTTTAGTGAAGATTTAATTTTTTTTACTAACGCTAAAAAAAATAAAGATGTTATAAAATTAGAAAATAAACAGTTTTCAGATACTTTTAGAATATATGGCGCTAATAATCTTATTGCATTAAATTCTTTTTTTACCATCAAAGCCCAAGAAGATTATTTAAATTGAGCTAAGTCAAAAGGCCATTACAATTTTTGTAAAATCAATAAGGATATGATAATTGATATCACTAAAAATGGTAAAAGTTATCCTTGTGATAATGTTAATTTCTTAGATATTTTACCATTATCAAAGAAAAGCGTATTATCTTTAGTTCCACCAGATAATAATCAAACACTTAATGATATTAAAAAAATAGTTAAAAATGAATTACTAAGCTATATTGACAAGTTTAGTGAAACTGCTTTAATGTTTTTGTTTTCTCCTATGATTAGCCGTGAATTTTATAGAGAAAATGGTAACTATCTAATTTTAGACAACATTGAAAATAAGGTAGAAGAGATTTCTATTACCCCAAAAAACATTAGTGTAAATAATTTGATTAGTAAATTCTCTGATGAATCATATTTTAAATTTAGTAGTAAGCAAAATTCTAAGCCTTTTTGGCTAGAAAAAAATAGCATTACTAAAGTGACTCACCCATCATTATCAAATTTATACAAAGCAAGCTTTGATTTACATTCTTATTGATCAAAAGAAAAGGTTGATATGGTAACAGTTTGTGGAATCCATGTTGGTGTAAAAATAATACCAGTACCTTATGAAGAGTTTTATCCGATGAAAGAATGTAAAGAAATTTTATTTTTAGCTAAAAATAATAAAATGAAAACCAAAATTCTTATTGGTAACAATAAAGAAGTCATTGATACTTATTTCAATGACAATAGTGATACTAAATTTTTTCAAAAGAATAATATATGAACAAATAATCCAGAATCATTAATTGACAATATGAAAGAAAATGAAGAATTTAAAAATATAATTAGTACTTTTAATAATATAGTAACTAATGATTTAAAAAATGATAAAAGCATTTGTCGTATATATATGGATGATGAAGGAATTTATTTAACTTCGAATTCGAAGTTAACTGAAACTATTCAAAATAAGTTTATTAATGTTTTAAATATATTAAGCACATTGAATTTTAAATAGTATATTTTATAAGCGTTATTATTCAATAACATTATAAAATAGTGAAAAAATAAAAATTTTTAAAAAAATTTTTATTTAGAAACATCCATAAAATATGGGATTTTAATCAAAGCGACTATTTTTTTTAGTTCAAGTGATATTATTTTTTACAATAATAAAGTAAAATATATAATATTGGTAAAATTATGTTTTCAGAGAATGTTATAAGAGATATAATAAAAGGAATTATCAAAAATAATTTCGGTATTAACAAGAAAGTTATTGATAGACACATTATTATAAATAAAAATCATATTATATTGAAAGTCTCAATTGATTACGATATGAATATTTTAGAAATTTCTAAAATATTACAAAACCAAATATATATTGAACTTTCTGAAAAAACTGATTCAAAGAATTTTAAAATTGATGTAATAGTGGGCGAACAATGTTAAAAACTATCGATGTGAAAACACTTGTTAAGATGTTTAAGTCAGGCTCTGATTTAATTGCTAAAAATTATGAATACATGAATGAATTGAATGTTTTTCCAGTCCCAGATGGTGATACTGGTACAAATTTAAAAATAACAACTAAAAACTCAATTGAACTAACAATACAAAAAATTAAAGAAGATACAACGCTATTTGAATTTGGTAGTATCTTTTCAAGACAACTATTGATGAATGCACGTGGTAACTCAGGGGTTATTTTTTCTCAAATCATAAAAGGTTTTTTTGAACCAATTAAAGAAGATACAACATGTATAGATCCTAAATTGTTTATTGAATGTATAAAAACAGCAAAAGAAAAATCATATAAAAGTGTAATCAATCCAATTGAAGGTACTATTTTAACAATTGTTAGAATATGTTCTGAAAAATTAGAAAATAAAGAATTTACATCTATTAATTTATTGCTTAAAGAATTGATAAAGATTTCTTTAAATGCTTTAAAGCAAACACCTGATATGCTTCCATCTTTAAAAGAAGCAAATGTAGTTGATTCTGGTGGATATGGTTTATGTAAATTCTTTGAGGGTTTATACATTGCCATTATTGAAAAAGGAAATCCAGAATTAGAAGATAGCATTGTTGAAGAAGCCGATGTTGCTATGACACATAATAAATTGAATTTTATTAAAACTAAAGAAAGAAGTGAGATTTCTGAAGAAGGATTTGGCTATTGTTGTGAATTTATCATTAGCTTAAATTTTATAACTGTTAATAATCAAAAAAACAAAATCCCATTCAATAGAGATGAATTTCAAAAGAAAGTATTAAAATTCAGTGATTCATTAGTACTTGTAGAAGATGAAGATATTATAAAAATTCATTTGCATTCTGTTGATCCGTACAAATTTTTACAATTAGGGCAAAAATATGGTGAATTTTTAAAAATAAAAATTGAAAACATGACATTGCAATACTTAGAAATGCACCCTGATTTAGATGGTGAGACTTTATTTAAAACTGATAAGTTAACTAGTGAATCTAAAATTATCATTACAGCACCTTCTCAAGAAATTGGCGAATATTTTATTGAAAAATATAATGTGAGTGCTTTTATTAATACTGAGAAAAGCGGCAACCCATCAACTAGTGAAATAATTTCTACAATTAAAAGCGTTAATTCTGAAAACATAATTTTAATTGTTGATGATACAAATATTATATTAAGTGCTGAGCAAGCCATTGAATTAATTGGTAAAGATTACAAAGTGAGTTTGATAAAAGGAAAAAATATTATTGAGGCACTTTTTAGCTGTAAATCTTTTAGTGATAAAATAGATGTTAATTCAAATTACAAAATAATGTCAAAAATTATCAAAAAGGGTTCATCTGCATCAATCTCAACTTCTATTAAATCTGCAAAGTTTAAAAATGTAGTTGTTAACAAAGATGATTATATTGGAATTATGAATAAAGAAATAATTGCATCCGATAAAGAGTTAAGCTCATTAACATTAAAAGTTATTGATAAATTATTTGCATCATTTAAATTAAAGAAAACAAGCGAGTTTTATCTAATATATGGAAAAGACGTTCTTATGAAAACTATAAGAAATATTGAAAAATATGTCAATGAAAAATATGGAGTTAATTGTAATATTATTAATGGGAAACAATTAATTTATAATTTTTTTATGGGCATTAAATAATTTCTTTAAATATTTGCTTAATGCTTGTATAATGAAAAAAGATAAATTCTTTTATTAAGGCAAGCAAGTGGATAAATTATTAATAATAGAGTCACCAAACAAAATCAAAACACTAACAAAATATTTAGATAACAAATATTCTATAATTGCAACGATAGGTCATATTAGAGATTTGTCTTCATTTGCTATGGGATTTGATAAAGAAACTTTTGAACCTAAATGAGTAATACCAACTCATTTAAAAGGTATCAAAAATGAAAAATCAAAAAAAGAAATCATTGAAGAGATAAAAAAAGAAGCAAAGAAAGCTAGTGAAATCTATCTAGCAACTGACCCGGATAGAGAAGGCGAAGCTATTGCATGACATGTTTATGAAATTCTTCCAGAAGAAGATAAGAAAAAGTGTAAAAGGATTTCATTTAATGAAATTACTAAAAATGCTATTGTTGAATCTTTTGACAATAAAAGAGACATTAATTTAACATGAGTTCAATCTCAATTCGCAAGAAGATTAATCGATAGAATAATTGGATTTAAATTATCAAAATTAATGCAAATAAAATTAAAAGCAGAATCAGCTGGAAGAGTTCAATCTGTTGCATTGAAATGTATTGAAGATAGAGAAAAAGAAATAGCTTTATTTGTTGCTGAGAATTGATGAACAATAGATGTAGTTTTAAAAGATAAAAACCAATTAATTTTTAAAACTGTATCTCCAAAATTAACTGATGTAAAGTTAACCGAAAAAAGTTATTCAGTTGGCGTTAATCTTGTTGACGAAAAAAGTGCGAATGCTGTAATAAAATCATTAGATAAAGATGGTTTTATTGTAAAAGAAATATTAGAACCAACATTTTTTCATTCATCTCCAAAACCACCATATAAAACATCAACATTACAACAAGATGCAATTAATAAGCTTAATTGATCATCTAGAAAGATAACATCAGTTGCTCAAAAACTTTATGAAGGTATTGAGATTGATGGAAATCAAATTGCTTTAATTTCTTATCCAAGAACTGATAGTATTAGACTTTCTGAAAGTTTTATTAGTACATGTAAAACATTCATAGAAACTCAATACGGAGCAAATTACTTTGGTGGATATAAAACTGCTGTTAAAGTAGATAAGAACGTACAAGACGCTCACGAAGCAATAAGAGTTATTGATCCAACAATTACACCAGCTTCACTTTCTACTAAATTATCAAAAGATGATTGAGCTTTATATAACTTAGTTTGAATTAGAACTGTTGCTTCATTAATGACTCAAGCAAAGTTTAAAAAGATCACTGTTAATATTGAAAATAATGGTAATGAATTTTACACTTTCTCAAAAGTTTGTGAATTTGATGGTTTTTTAAAAATCGTTAAAATTGATGGTGAAGATGACGAAGAAAAAATAATTGATATTAATGATTATAAAATTGATTCAAAATTAAGTTCACAAACTATTGAATCAAAACCTCATGAAACTGCACCACCTGCAAAATTCACTCAAGCTTCTTTGATTGCTGATTTAGAAAAAGCAGGAGTTGGAAGACCTTCAACTTATAGTAGTATGGCGAATGTAGTATTAGATAGAGGATATGCTGATTTGGACAAAAAATCTTTTGTGATGACTGAAGTGGGTAAAATTGTTATTGAAGCTTTAGAAAAATATTTTCCAAATATTATAAACAAAAATTTTACAAAAGAAATGGAAGAACATTTAGATAAAATTGCCCATGGCGAAGAAGAATGAAAAAAATGATTAAGAGAATTTTTTCCATCATTTAGTGAAGAAGTTAATTTGGCTTATGAAAGTATGGAAAAAGTAGAAGATAAAAAGGTTGGAAGACTTTGTCCAGATTGTAATCATGAACTTGTAATCAAACATGCTAAAAAGGGTGGGTCTAAATTTATTGGATGTTCAAACTATCCAGAATGTAAACACTTAGAACCTTTAGAAAAACCACAAATATTACCAGATAAATGTCCTGAATGTCAAAGTGATTTACTAATGAGAAAAAGTAAAAGAGGTTCATTCTTTGTTGGGTGTTCATCTTGACCTAAATGTACATACATATTAAGTGATAAACAATATAAAGATATATCATCAAAACCAGATTATAAAATGCCATCTAAAAACGAATTAGATGAAATGAGAAAAAATAGATTTGCAAAAAAAGAAACAAAAGCTCTTTCTACTTTTGACAAAGAAAAAAAATAATTTCTTTTTAACACAATAAAAAAATACCAATTTTAAAATTGGTATTTTTTTATTGTTACTTCATTAATTAATAATTAGTGAGTAAATCCAGATGCTGTTTTATTTTTTTCATTATATGAAGCACTCTTATCGTCTTTATAAAGAGAATTTAACTTTTCTATAGATCTTTTCATATCATCTATAAATTGAGTTGCTAAATCCATTGTTAAGTCTGCTCTAACTACAATTCTTTGAATATATACATTTTCCATATTCTTAGGTAGTGGATAAGCTGGCACTTGTCAACCATGTGTTAATAGTTCATCAGATAAATCAAACAATGTTCAATTTACTTTATCAGCCTCTTTTAAAGTTCAACAAATTATTGGTAATAAGTTACCATCATTTATTATTCTAAAATAATTCATTTTTTCAATTTGCGAAGAAAAGAACAATCCAACACTACGTGTTTCTAATTGAATAGCTGTATAGCCTTTTTTACCTAATCTTAAAAATTGATAATATTGTCCAAGCATTTGACTTGCAGAGTGTGAGAAGTTTATTGCCATAGTAGCTAATTTGCCACCTAGATAACTTACTTCAAAAATTAATTTTTCACTTACAAATTTTTTATCTTTTCATAATACTCATCCAATACCAGGATATACTAGCCCATATTTATGACCAGATGCTGAAATTGACACAACGTTCTCTAAACTAAAATCTCATTTCAAATATGGCGATACAAATGGCGCAAAGAATCCACCACTTGCTCCATCCACGTGAATTTTCAAAGGTGGACGTTTGTTATCATATTTAATATTATATTGTTTTACAACTCTATCTATTTCTAATACATCATCATATGTACCAGTATATGTAATTCCCAATATTGCAACTACACCAATTGTGTTTTCGTCAGCGAACGCTTCAATTTGTTTAGGATCTAAAGACATATGTTTTTCATCAATTGGAATACAACGCATTTCAATATCTCAATAAACACAAAACTTTTCTCAACAAACTTGGAAAGCTGATGAAATTATAATATTTGGTTTTCTTCTTGGATCATCTTTAATAACATTAGCTTTAACTAATTTATCAATTTCATCTAATCATCTAAATTTTAAGACCATTCCACCTAGCATACAAGCCTCACTTGAGCCGATTGTAGAAGTTCCTATAAATTCTCCATCTTTCTCATTATGGTGTCACAAATCAGCTAAGATTGCAACACAACGGTTTTCGATTTCTGTAGTTTGTGGATATTCAGATTTATCAATTGCATTTTTTTCTAATGTTTCAGATATTAATCTAATAGCTTCTGGTTCCATTGAAGTTTGACAGAATGTTGCAAGATTCATTCTTGCATTTCCTTCGTCCATTAGTTCTTCTTTAATAGATTTGTATGCTAAATAAGCTGGTACAATATTTTCAGTTAATTTTGTTGTAGGCATTTCGAATGTAACAACTTCTCTGTCACCGATTTCTTTATTTATTTTTTTAGTATCACCATTATATTTTTTTAATGATAATTTTGTATGTAATATTGGCATTGTATGCTCCTTTTTGTTTGATAATTATTTATTTAAATTTAGTGTTAAATTATCATCACTAATCTTGTATTTTTTATTCATGAAATAGAAGATAATAAATGGCATTGCAACTGTTGGTATTAATAAACCAAATATTATTCCATAATATATTCCATATGTACTTGTGTCTGATGATTGGGGGAAAAGTGCAACGATAAAAGCAAATAAGTTTGTTATTAATCCTAAAGATACAAAAATCATTTTATAACTTTTCTTTTTTAAAAGAACAAACTCAGTTTCATAAACACCAGGTTTTGCTAGTGCAAATTTTATGTATGCAATCATCAATACAAAGTAAGCTAATAGATAAACCAATGTTGTAAGTTGCATAGCGCCCAAAAATCCAACATTTGATCCATTATCTCCATTAGTACTATTTACACCTAATCCACCCATCATTCCAAATATAATTACAACACATCACATTAAGACAAAACATGATTGTAACAATATCATATATATTGGTACGTCATATTTATTTGTCTTAGCAAATATTTTAGGAAGTAAATTATTTTCAGCTGCAACTTGCATTGCTTTAGATGGACCAACGATTCAACTACTAATTTGAGCAATTACAGCAGCACCCATTAAGAATGCTACAAATCTTGTTAATCCCATAGCAGCTTCATGACCCATAGTATCAGATAGCATAATCAAGAAAGCTTGAATAATACCACCTGTAAAACTTAATTGAGCACTTCCACTACTTGCACCAACTCTTGTTGCAATTCCAATAAATACACCAGCTATTGAACTAAATGCAATTGCTAGACATACTAGTATTATCATTACTCTTGGATAATTTTTTCCAGGATTTTTTAAATTCTTTATTTGACTAGCTGATGCTTCAACTCCCAAATATGAAAGTATAAATGATACAAATATAACCAATTGTGAAATTGTAGCCATTGTAGCATTTGCATCACCAGTTGATGGCACAAAAGAACCCATTGAGTTATTTAAACCATTATTTGCAATAAATATTATTCCAAAAATAAAAAGTAGTGCAAACGGAACAACGATTCCAGCCACAAAACCAATTCTTGAAATCATAGATGTGTATTTAACCCCAAACAATTGCGTAACTGAAATAAGAATAAATAAACCTATTACAATTGCAAATGTTGTCCCAATTATAGCTCAAGTTAAATTAGAAGTAGCATCTCCATAATTTAGTCCTGGCGTTGTTGAATTAATTATTATATTAACTCCAGTGGTTGAAGCTAATCCGCCAACACCACCAAAGCTAAAGCTTAGCATTGTTGTTATAAACAATAGCATTGTTACAAAACCAATTGTGATTTGGAATCATTGGAAAAAGACGGCAATAAATCCCCATCTTATTCCAATAGTTCTTTTAACTCAAGTATATAAGCCACCATCTGTTCAACCTTTAACGGTTGCCATTTCAGCTGACATTATTGCAACTGGTATAAATCAACATAAACCACCAATAAATAAGAATAGTATTAATGCTCAACCAGCAGATGCAAAAGATGCATATTCATAAATTGTCATAACCATTGACGCTGTTAAAGCGAAAAAGGCAAATAGTCCTATCTTTTTATTTGTTTTATATTTTTTGTTAATACCATTGACAGCTTGATCATCAGTTTGGAATTTTTTATTATTCTTTTTATACATAGTGATCTCCAATCAAAATTTTTAAATTTTTTTGATAGATCCCACCAAAATAAAGAATAATATCGTGGCATATAATTACCTATAATAACTTTATGTTATACCTATAATTATTAAAAGCAACTAACGCAAAATAATAATATTTTTTATTTGTCTAGTTTTTCTAAAACATTTGTTTTTATTTCATTGAATATATCTTCGTTTTCATTTAAGAATTGTGATAACTGCGTTTTTCCTTGAGCAAGTTTTTTTTCATTGTAATAATATCAAGAACCATTCTTCTTAATTATTTCATATTCAATTGCAAAATTCATTATATCGTTTTTGTAATCAAACCCTTTGCCAAAAAAAATGTCTACAAAACAACTTTTCAAAGGTGGTGCTAATTTATTTTTTACAATAGTAACTTTTGATTTAATCCCTTCTAATTCATGTCCAGTTTTTAATAATTCACTTTTTTTAACTTCCATTCTGATTGAAGAAAAAAACTTTAAAGCTCTTCCACCTGTTGTAACTTCTGGATTACCAAACATAATACCAACCTTTTCACGTAATTGATTAATGAATATTACACAAACATTAGCTTTAGAGATTGATGATTGAATCATTCTCAAACCCTTAGACATCAATCTAGCATGTGCACCAATGTTTTGATCTTCAATAGTAGAATTAAACTCAGATTGCGGTATTAATGCCGCTACTGAATCAATTACAATTAAGTCAATTAAATTTGTTTTAATTAAAGCATCAATAATTGAAAATGCTTGTTCACCATGTTCTGGATTAGCAATTATCAAATCATCTAGATTTATCCCTATATTTTTTATGTATTTATAATCTAAAGCATTTTCAACATCTATATATGCTGCTCTTCCTTTATTTTTTTGACATTCCGCTACAACTTGCAAAGCGATTGTAGTTTTACCTGAAGATTCATTACCATATAATTCAATGATTCTTCCTTTTGGTAAACCGTTAATACCAAGCGCATTATCTAAATTTAGATTACCAGTAGATATAACATCTACATCTTTTATATTGTCGCTCATCATTTTTAATGAGCCCTTGCCATATTTTTTTTCTATTTCTTTTATTGTTTCGTTAAAAATTTTTAATTCTTGATTTTCCATAATTTTGTATATAAACCCCTACAATTAATAATTGGTTGAATTTTTGAAAATATCTTATTTTATTTTTAAAAATTTTTTTAAAGAGATATTTATATTAATAATATATCTATATATTTTATAATAAATACATAAACATTTTTTTAAGTACAATTCTATGACATTTTTATATATTTCTTTAGGTTTTTTTATAGTCGGATTGATTATATTAGCATTTGTCTTTTATTTTTATAAAAACAAAAGACAAATGAATAAAATGGAAAATGATATTAAATTAAGATTCAATAAAATATCTATTATTGATTTTGATAAGAAAATAATACCAACAGATCATTTAGGTTTTATTGGTAAACAATATGAACCAATTTCTGATTTCTTTTTAGAGTTTAGAGGGAAATTTGAAGATGAAGTTAATCTAATCAAAAAGAAAGTATACTCACTTTCAAATTGTAATAAATCACATGATAAAAAAAATTTCTTAAAATTTTACAACTCTATTAAAAATGATTTAGATACTTTAGAAAATGAAATACATGAAATAGATTTGATTTATGATAATGTCTTTGATTATTTAAATTATATGAGCATTATTTTATTGGGTTATAGAGAACATTCTAAATCGATCATTAAATTTTATGAGAAAAATTTGATGACCAATTATGATGGTTATCAAATAACTAGTTGTATTAACAAAATCAAAAAAAATAATATTGTCATAAATGATTTTTTTGCACCTCAAGATCCTGAAAAAATAAGCGAAGAGATTATAGATATCAATAAAAATTTAAGTGATTTTTGAAACCTGTTAAATGATATTTATATCATTGATAAAGAATTTAAATATATTAATTATTCAAATGATGAAACTATTCTTTTCTTGAAAAATAATTCTAGAAATATCGATGAACAGACAACTAACCTCGCAAATAAAACACTAACAAAGATAAGTTCTAATTTTAAATCACTTACCAAAAAAATTAATGAATACAATTTTGAAGAAGCTAAAGAGATATCAAATTATATTATTTTTGAATTATTAAAAATTAAAAAGAAATTGAAATTAAATTTCAAATCTAATGAATTTTTAAACAAACACAAAAATAGCTTTTTAGATTTAATAAATAACTTCTTAATTCAAAATAAGAAGATTCAAAAAAATATTATTAAGATGTCTGAGAACTTTATTTTAGATCGTGATTTTTATGATGAAATCAACAATGTATTAAACAATTTTTACAAAGTGGTTAATGATGTGAAAGATATAAAAATTGATGAGTTATCTAACTCTGATGAGTTATTGAAATTAACTCAAAATACACTTACAAAAATTGTCTTATGAGGTAAGGAGTGTAATTTAATATTGAAAGAAGCAAAACTTAAATATAAGTACTTCAAAATAATTTTTAATGAGATTACTCTTAATAAAATTATTGTTGCACTAATGATGTCTTTTATTATCAACAATAAAATGGAAAATAACTACACATATAAAAATGTTTTTGATTTAGATAATAAATTAAAAAGTATTGAAAAAAACATTTTGGAAAACTATAGCAAGAATTTTGAATATCATTATAATTCTTTAATGGATGCAAAAGAAGAAATAAATGTTATTAGTGAAGAATTAACAAAAATCTACTTAATGAAGATGTATGTTGAGAAAATAGTATGATATTTAAACTTAAAAATCTTTATTAGTGGTACATTCATTATCGATACTACAGATATTCTAAAACTATATGATGAAGGAAAGTATAAAGAAAGCATTTATCTAACCTTAGAATCGCTTAAATCAATTAAAAAGCACCATATTTAAA
>JAVXTD010000010.1:24723-29194 GCA_036642835.1 Malacoplasma sp. | reverse complement strand
AGTTAGTATTAATACAGGTGCTACTACAAACCCAATAATTAGATATAACATTACTGAAATTACAACTTCAACTTTTTATAATGCCAGTAGTGCCACAATAGCTAGCAATGCTAATTTTGTAGCTTATACTCCAAAATCTTTTTCACAAACAGCGTTGATAAATTTAAACATTGAGTTAACAAAGAATGCAAATAATCCATCTTCGCAAATAACTTTTGCAAATTTAGAGAAATTGGGGATTGTTCCATTAACTAATGATTACAAATTATGAGAATCAATTTCAATTTATCCAATAGAAGCTAATAAAGTTAAATGTACCATTCAAACTTCAACTACTGCTACACCTATTAGTTATGATATTACAGGAGTAAAACCATCCACTTATTATGATGCTACCGCTCCCATTTATACTAGTAATAATGATTTCATTATGTACACACCATATGAATGAAAAAGATTATTCCCAGTACAAGCACTACTTATGTTAACATCAACTTCAGCTATTCCAGAAACTAAAATAAGTTTACAAACATTAGAGAAAATTGGAATTGTACCAAAAAATTTAGAGTATAAAAAATGAACCAATATTACAGTTACTCCCCAAGAAAGTGGAACATGTCTTGTTACTATTAAAAGAGATAGAAATATAGTTGCTGAATTTAAAGCAGCTTGCTTTAAAACAAGCGGGAAATATGATACTAATAGTATTTTGTATACAGGTACAACTACTCCATTTAAATTTATTTGATATAAACCAACCGCTTGAAATAATATATTACCAACTGAAATAACTGTTAATTTTACAAGTTCAAACATTACATTAGAAAGTTTAGAAAACATTGGAATTGTTCCATTGAATAATGAATATAAAACATGAAGTTCAATTTTGAAAAGTGATATTTTATATGGCTTGCAAGGTAAATTTAGTGTGGCAATGACAAGTTCTTCTAGCCCATCAACACCATTAAATTTTGATATAACAGGACTTAAGCAAAGTACTATTTATGATTCATCAATGATTATAAGACAATATCCAAATAGTAATAATCCAGATTTTATTCAATTCCAACCTAATGCATTCAAAAGACCAACAAGTGCTTATCTTGATACATTAAGACTTCTTGTTTGAGTAAATCAAGAGATTTCTAAACCTAATTTAGAGAAAATAGGAATCGTTCCAATAAATGATACATATTTAGGTTGATCAAAGGTTGAATTTGGATTTAAACATGAAAATTCAAATGAAATTGTTTTTAAAATTTATAATAATAGAAATAATGCAAATGATTATATTGAAGTCATATACCCTTTCACTATTGTTATTGGATAATATTAAATTCATTAAGTGACTGAAATAATCCTTTCATAAAACTTTACTTTTAGATTTAATTATTTATACTATAAGTGTTGACTCTTTATTGATAAGTGCTCTAAACCACTATCAGTAATCAGCTTCTCATAATGTTTTAAAATTATATTTTTATTTTGGTATTGGACTATTTCTTATGAGTAATTTAAATAATAAAGAGCTTATCTATGAAAAAAATAGCACTAATAAAAAATGTAAAAAAAATAAGAAAATTATTTTTTTTACATTTTTAGGTTTATCTACATTAACAATAGCTGTTTCATTGCCTTTTGGTCTTTTATCAAATTTAATAACATCACAAACCCCACCAATTACTTCTCCAAGCCTACCATATGATACAAAAACCCCATTAAGTAAAACCAATGCGGATTTTGATGCTTATTATGTATATGGGTGAAAAGATTTAACTCTATCAGATATTTTAGAGAAAATTAATTTACAAAGAGATTCATCAGTGCTTGAGAAATCTATAAGTTTAAAAAATCTTGAGAATTTGGGAATCGTTCCAAAAAATGATAATTGAAAGAGTTGAGTTTCAGTTAGAAGTGTTCCAATGGAAGGGAATCCAAATTCTTTTAGAATATTAATTCAAGAAAGTGCTGTGTCAAAAAGCCAGTTTAGTTATGATGTAAATATTCCTGATGGCGCTATAAAGGCTTCATCATATTATAATGCTAGTAACAAGTTGGCAACTAATAATAATTTTTATGCATACACGCCAACCACTCTTAAAACATTATCAGATTTTTATTTAACATATCTTAGAGATTCATCTAATCAATTAACAAAAATTACAATTCAAAATTTAGAAAAAATTGGGATTGTACCAATCTTGGATCAATATCAATCTTGAGAATCTATTACATTATTTCCGCTTGATGGAAAGACTATAAAAGTAAGTGTTAAAGTAGATTCAAGTCCAAGTTCGATTATTACATATAATATTAGCGGAATTACAAGCTCATCATTTTATAATGCTAGTATCGATCCAATATTAACAAATGACGATTTTGTAGCTTATACACCAAATTCTTTTCAAGAGACATATTTGACAGATTTAAATTTAGAGTTTATTAAGAATTCATATGATCCATCAGAACAAATAATTTTTGAAAATTTGGAAAGAGTAGGAATTGTCCCTATAAATAATAATTACAAATCATGAGAGTCAATTTCTATTTATCCAATAAGTGGTAATAAAGTGAAATGCATTGTTAGAACATCAGCAAATGCTAGCACTTTTGAATATGATATTATTGGTGTAAAAGCATCAACTTTTTATGATGTTAATTCTAATCCTCTTCATAATACTAATCCTGAATTTATTATGTATACTCCATACGCTTGAACTAAAATGTTTCCAGCTGATGCTGCTATTACATTAACATCAACATCATCTAATCCAAAATCTAAAATAAGTTTAGTAACATTAAATGAAATTGGAATAGTACCAAAAAATTTAGAATACAAGAATTGAAGTAGTATTACAATCACTCCAATAAGTAGTGGCACTTGCGATATTATTATTAAGAAAAGTTCAGACTCAATTCCTGTTGCAAATTTTAATGTATCATGTTTTAGAACTAGTGGTAAATACAGTAAAACAAATATTTTACATAAAAGTGATTCACCATTTTTTAAATTTATTTGATATAAGCCAACTGCTTGAGATACAATGTCACCAAAAGATATTAATATTAGTTTTACAAGTTCAAACATCACATTAGAAAGTTTAGAAGAAATCGGTATAGTTCCATTAAGTGCTGAATATAAATTGTGAAATTCAATTCTAAAAACTGATATTTTATATGGGTTAGAAGGTAGATTTAATGTCACAATGACATCAACAAATCCAGGAGCTGCACCAATAACATTCGACATCACTGATCTAAAAAAAAGTAGTTACTATGACCCAACAAATATTATAAGATACTATCCAAATATAACAAATCCTGATTTTATACAATTCATGCCATATAAATTCAATCATAGTACACAATCAGATTTCGATAGTTTAAAAAAACTTGTGTGAACAAATAATGAAATCACTCCTGAAAGATTAGAAACAATTGGTATAGTTCCAATAAATAATGCTTATTCAACTTGAACAAAAGTTGAATTTGGTAATAAACCTGAATCAAGTAATGTCATATATTTTTATATTTATAATATCGCCAATAATCCTAATGCTCACACTGATATTGAATACCCATTTACGCTAGAAACTGGGAGATAAAACCAAGTCGCTGAATTGATATAAGTGCTTTAAAATGTTATAATTTTGTTGTATATATAATTGTACTAAAATTAATTTTTACAATTTCATAACCAGGAAACTTATATAATGAAATACCAAATTAAAATAATGAAAAGAATCGTGCTTTTTTTTCTTGTGTTGTTTGTTACATTCTTTTTGGTAACCTTATCGCTTTTAATGGTTGTACTTCCATCAATTATTAAAAGCATGCAAGTACTTGGTAAATTAGACTTAACTAAATTGGGTCGAGATATATTTGATATCTTTTTTTATTTTCTATTTGTTACTGGTGCCTTGCTCTTTTTCTTCCTTTTGGTTACGATAATTTATTCATATGCATTAAATAATTCAAATATAAATAAAATGTCCGATATGGGAACAAGACCAATGATGCAAAATGGTAGAAACCCAAATATGATGTTGCCAGTTATGCGTCCTAATATGATGTCTACTCCAATAATAAATAATAGATATATTCAACAACCAAATCCAGCAGGTCAAGTGATCTCAATTCCAAGACCACCTATGTTTAAATTTAAACCGAGCTTGAATGTTGCAAAACCTTCATTATCTCCTTTGTCACATGCTCCTCAATTCAAAACACGGCCTATGCCAAGACCACAAGCAATAAGACCAATGCCACCAACACCTATTGCTAAACCATCTATAAATAAATCAGGCCCACTAAAACAACCTATTGCTCCAGGTATGAATAAACCAATGCCGCAAAGTCGCCCTATGATGGGTCAAGCTCCTTTAGGATCTCGTCAACAACGTCCAATGGGTAAAGGACCTCAACAACGTCCAATGGGCAAAGGTCCTCAACAACGTCCAATGGGCCAAGG
>JAVXTD010000010.1:0-24623 GCA_036642835.1 Malacoplasma sp. | reverse complement strand
AAGGTCCTCAACAACGTCCAATGGGCCAAGGCGGTATGGGTCCTCAATCACCAAGTTCACCAAAACCAAACATAAATAAGCCGATGCCTTCAAATGCTTCACTAAAACCAAGTGGTCAAAGACCAATGCCATCAGCAAATAGAAAATAGGATTTGATAATTTGGTTTTATATAATTAGTTACTTTTAAATTATTTTATTTAAGGAATGAAATGACATATATAGAAAGTTTGTTATTGATGACATATGACCAATGTGTTGATAGTTTATTAAAAAAATATGGGTCAGTCAAAAAAGACTATTTCATTAACAAAGAATGCAAAAGTGCTAATGCATCAATTAAGAGATCAAAAGAAGGATTATTTATTCATCATATTGATGAAGACAAAGCAATCATGCTTTGTACTAAAGAATTCGCTATCAATAATCCTTTTGAATATCAAAAAGCTGATAGACTAGTTTATTGTGATTTTTTAGAACATTTAGTTTTACATATAAAAATAGTTGAGTATCCTAATCCTAAAAAAAACATTCTTGAAAATTGTGGAGTGGGTGGTATTTATAATTTTATTGTTCCAGATTTAAATGACATTTATAGTGGAATAATTTATAAACAAGAATGAAAAATAAAAGCAGCAAATAATGTAATAAATCGTAAGGATGATTATTTTAAATGCATTAAAAAATTAGTTGATATGAATTTTGATTATCCATTATTAACTACTTTTAATGAAAAATATGGATTGTGAAGTAATGAAAAAAATGAAAAGATATATGATGAATTAAAATTACTTGGCGTCAAATATTAAATGCCATTATTTTTTAAAAAGTCTATGAATTTAATTAGATAATATTATATAATTACTTTGTATGTAAAAATTTGGTGCCTTAGCCAAGCGGTAAGGCAAGGAGCTGCAACCTCCTTATCATCAGTTCGATTCTGATAGGCACCTCCATGCACCATTAGCTCAATTGGATAGAGTGTCTGGCTACGGACCAGAAGGTTATGGGTTCGACTCCTATATGGTGCGCCATTTTTTCAAATAAATCGGGAAGTAGCTTAGCTTGGTAGAGCACTTGGTTTGGGACCAAGGGGTCGCAGGTTCAAATCCTGTCTTCCCGACCATTTATGGCAGGATATCTCAGTTGGTTAGAGAGCACGGCTCATACCCGTGATGTCGTGGGTTCGAGCCCCACTCCTGCCACCATTAAGGAGCTATAGCTCAATTTGGTTAGAGCCCCCGACTCATAATCGGTAGGTTACAGGTTCAAGTCCTGTTAGCTCCACCATTTTATAAAATAGTGTTTATTGTATGTGGTACAATAAATCTTACGGAGGATTACCCAAGCCTGGTTGAAGGGATCGGTCTTGAAAACCGAAAGGTGCAGAAATGTGCGCGGGGGTTCGAATCCCTCATCCTCCGCCATTTTATAAAATAACAAGTTCGCGGGATGGAGCAGTTGGTAGCTCGTCAGGCTCATAATCTGAAGGTCATAGGTTCGAATCCTATTCCCGCAACCAAGGTTCTGTAGTGTAGTGATTAACATGCCTCTCTGTCACAGAGGAGATCGCGGGTTTGACTCCCGTCAGGACCGCCATTATGGCTTCATAGCTCAGTAGGTAGAGCAACGGACTGAAAATCCGTGTGTCGACAGTTCAATTCTGTCTGAAGCCACCATTATTGATTAATTATTAAAATCATTAGTTTAGTTACTAATGATTTTTTTTATTAATTATTGGTTAAGTAAAATTACTTAACCAATAATTAATATTCATTGTATAATCATTAATGTTTATGAGGTAGGTAATGGTAAAAATAAGAATGACTAGGTTGGGAAGAAATAAACTTCCTTTTTATAGAATTGTTGTAGCTGATTCAAGAGTTAAAAGAGATGGTGGATATATTAAACTTCTAGGTACTTATGAACCTTTCAAAGGTGTTGTTAACATCGATGAAGAATTAGTACTAAAGTATTTAAACGAAGGTGCTCAACCTTCTGATACTGTAAGAAGTTTTTTAAGAGAAAAAGGTATTTGAAAAAAATATATGGATGGCAAACTAATTGCTAAGAAAGCTAAAACGTCTGCTGCTAAAACTAGCAAAAAGACAAGTAAGTCTAAAGCAAAAAGTAAACCAAAAAAAGTTTTTTCAAAAACTCCAGTTCCATCAAAATCTGTAGACAAGAAAAAAGTAACAGCTAAAGCAAAACCAGATAAAAAAATTGTTAAAAAATAATTAAATGAAATTTACAATATTAACTTTATTTCCAAATGTTTTTAGTGAGTATTTTAATTCTTCAATTTTGAAAAAAGCATTAGACAATAAAATTATTGAAATTGAAATTGTAGATTTTAGAGAATTTTCTAATGATAAACATAAAAAGGTAGATGATGCACCATTTGGTGGCGGACCTGGTATGATTATTAAATTGCAACCAATTGTTGATGCAATTAGAAAATATAAAACAAAAGATTCATTAGTAGTTTTATTAGATCCGTGTGGAAAACAATTTGATAATGAAATAATTTCAAATCTAAAATCATTTTCACATATTATACTAATATGCGGACGTTATGAAGGGTTTGATGAAAGAATCTTAAATTATGTAGATTGTTCTATTTCAATTGGAGATTATGTTTTATCGGGTGGAGAACTAGCCGCAATGATAGTTGTGGATGCAACTTCTAGAAAAGTTAATGGTGTGTTAAACAAAGAAAGTCTTTGCTCTGAATCTTTTGAGGATGGCTTACTTGATTATCCAACATATACTAGACCAGAAGATTTTGAAGGCTTTAAAATCCCTAAAGTATTGTTAAGTGGAAATCACAGTGAAATCAATAAATATCGTGATAGTGAAAGAATTTTGAAAACAAAAAAATATCGTAATGATTTATTTAAAAAATATAAATATGGAGGTAAATAATGTCAGCTTTAAATAATATAAATAAACAAGAGCTTTTAGAATATATAAGTTCAACTCAAATGAAGAGCAATGTTCCAAATTTTGGACCTGGTGACACTATTGTAGTTCACAATAAGATTACTGAAGGTAGTAAGACTAGAATCCAAAAATTTGAAGGATTAGTTTTGAGAAGAAGAGGCAAAGGAATTTCTGAAACTTTTTTAGTTAGAAAAGAAAGTAATGGAATTTGATTGGAAAGAACTTTTCAAGTACATTCGCCTTTAATTGATAAGATTGAACTTATTAGACAAGGTAAAGTTAGAAGAGCATATTTAACTTACATGAGAAAACGTTCTGGTAAAAGTGCTAGAATTAAAGAAAAAAAGTAATTATATAAAAATAATTACTTTTTTTATTGGAGACAATATATGAATGATTTTGATGTCAAACAAAAAATAAATTGATTTCCAGGCCACATGAATAAATCCATGAGAGACATGGAATCAAAAACAAAAGAGATTGATTTTGTTATTCAACTAATAGATGCAAGGGCAATAGATTCATCAAGAAATTTTGAACTAATGTCTATTTTTAATAACAAAATAATTATTACAATAGCTTTAAAATCAGATCTTGCTGATTTTAAAGCTACAAACAATGATGATTTCATTTATGCATCTATTCATGATAAAAAAAGTTTAGCCAATATTCAAAAAACCATTGCAACAAAATGTAAGGCAAAAATTGAACAAAGATTAAAAAAAGGATTTACCAATCCCAAATTATATGGAATGGTTGTAGGTTTGCCAAATATTGGTAAATCTTCAATGATTAATTTTTTAAGACAAAAGAAAATTGCGATTGTTCAAAATCGTCCTGGTACCACTAGAAGTTTAAGCTGAAATAAAATTTCAGATAATATTTATATTTTAGATTCTCCTGGTATCTTTTTTAAGAACATTGATGAATTAGAGGTTGGTTATAAATTAGCGATAATCGATTGTGTAGATAGAAAAAATGTTCCTAAAAAAGATGTATTACAGTTTGTCTTTAATTATTTTTTGACATGATATAAAAATGATTTTTCAAAGATTTTTGATTTTCCCATCCCAGATAATTTTGATGAGTTTATTGAAACTTTATCAAAAAATAAAGGTTTTATAGAACATAAAAATGCTTTAGATATTGAAAGAGCCTACGATTTTTTATTTAAATATTTAGACTCTAAAGCAATGTTTAGAGTTGATTACGATAAAAAAAAATAAGATATTTTTAATTTTGTCCACAATGTATTATTGAGGTACCAAATGAATGAAATATTATTATATTTTACAATTAAATATAAAGGCAACTGAGAAAACATCTACATTGCCCTATCTGAAAAAGAACAAGTAAGAATACAAGATGTTAAAAAAATTCCACAAAAAATAAAGAATAATTACATCTCTATTATTGATAAAGATTACCCACATAATCTAAAAACAATTTATAAACCACCATTCTCTATTTTTTGATATGGAAATATAAATTTATTAAATCAAGATTTAATTTCAATAACTGGATCATCATTTAATAAATTTGATGAGCAATTAAAATATTTAAAGAAACTTAAAAGAACAATTTTTGTTGTTCAATATGAAAATGACTTTTTAATTGAAAAAATGATTGCAAGTGATTTCAAAATTATAGCCATATCAAATAATGGAATAGATTGTCAAAGTGATAAATATAAGAACTTAATTGAAAATGACAATTTAATAATCTCAGAGATTCCAGAAAAAAGTATTAATAAATATGTAGAGCAATATAGCGATAGGATATTTGTTGGAGTTTCAAAAGCAATTATTTTCTTAACTAATTCTTTACCCAATAATTCGAATATATTAAGAAAAATATGCAAGTTAGAAAATGTTGATATTTATACTTTTTTCAAAAATAAAAATACAAGATTTTTAATGAAAGAGACAATATTGAAATTAGAGAGAAAACTCAGCTAATTTTTTTATTTTGTTTTATATAATAAAATATCAAATATGAAACAAAATAAACCATCTAAAAAGAACAGTGCATACAATCGATTGGTAGCAATTATATTTTCATTTTATTTGTTATCTTTACTATTGAGCATTTTGCTTTCTCATTTTTTAAATGATTGACCAATTCTATATGCTTATTTATTTTCATTACCATTTTTTTTAATTACATTTGTATTCGCAATTATAATGAAAAAAAATAAAAAAGTTTTTAAAATAAAGAATCGTTTTTATTTAACTTATATGATTTATTTCATTGGCAAAAATTTATTATTTTTTTTACCCTTCATAATTATCTATATTTTGTTATCAAACAACCATACTTTCTTAAGTGTATGAGGTGCTTTAATTGGTGTTATAATACAACAAGTGATAAATTTAAGTTATCTTTTTTATAATGAAGAAAAAGAAATTAAGTTGGAGAAATTAAGTGAACCCATATAATGTAGAATTATTTGCTAGTGATTCATTGGCTTTATATAATCCATTTGCAATTCAACAAATTCTTATTTCAATATCTATTGTTGTAGCAATTTTACTTATAATTACTATTTATTATTATTTTTCAATCAAGAAACTTGGACCCAAAGATATTCCTAAAGGTTTTGCTTTATTTATATTTACATTAATAGAATATGTAAAACAATTAGTTCATGAAATCCTTGGACCTAAATATGTAAAAATAACACCTTATTTTTTATATCTATTCTCATACATATTATTGTCTAATTTATTGGGACTAATTGGTTTTGAAAACCCAACAACTAGTGCAACTGTTACTTTAACTATGGGATTATGTACATTTATAGGAACATTAGTTATTGCAATAAAATATCAAAGATTATCTTTTCTAATGCAATTTACAATAAATGTTAAAATTAAGAATAAATCTATTCCCGTGATGATTAACCCATTAGAAATAATTGGAAAATTAACTCCGCTAGTTTCAATCTCTATGCGTCTTTGAGGTAATATATTTGCTGGTGCATTAATTGCTTCTTTGTGATTTGCAATTCCAATAGGAGTAGCTCAAATACCAGTTTCTGAAACAATTGGTGGTGGTCATCCTATTATGCTTGTAATGAGTATTTTTACTCCACCATTATATTTATATTTAGATATTTTAACTGGCGGTGTTCAAGCATTTGTTTTTGTTTTATTAACAATGGTATATTGAAAAATGGAAATGAAAAATCATAATGAGAAACCAGAAATAAAAGAAGGGACTAATTTATTAGCAATTACAAAAATTTAATTTAAGAAATTAAATTATCATATTGTGCTCTTAATTTGTCATCCATTAATATTTCATAAGCTTTATTTATTTCAATCATTCGCTTATTTGCATCACTTTGTTTATATACATCTGGATGATATTTTTTTGCTTGTGTACGATATGCTTTTTTTATTTCATCTTTAGTTGCATCTTTTTTAATATTCAAAATCTTATAGTGATTCCCATCTAAATAATTTTTAAGTGGATTCTCATATCTTTCTTCTGATGTATTGTTATTGAAATTATTATTTGCATTAGCTTTATTTCTTAAGTAAATTTCATTTATGATTTTTAATATTTGTGAAATCAAAAAATTTCAATCATTACCCTTCATTTCAGCTTCACTAACTTTTATTCGTTTAGCAATATATGAAACTATTTGTAAAGTATTTTGATTTTTATAACATCCACAAAAAATAAATTGTTTGTTATAAACATAATATAAAACATAAACATCAGCTGTTTTTCTGTCATCATCATGATCATATTCAAAGAAAACAAATTCACCTTTTAATGAGTAAACATTATTTTTAAAGTCAAAGATGTTTTCATTTCTTTTTGCTCATAGATTAAAAATAAAAAGAATATAAATAAATCATTCCAAACTTATTGGATATTGATCATTTTCATCTTTAAGTTCATAGAAACATAACGCATAGATAATGGGAATATCTTTATTGTTAGATCATCTAACTAATTCATTATATTTTTCAACATCTGATTTATTTTTGATCTTTTCAAATAAAATTGAAAAATCCTTTTTTAAGTTTGGATCATTTATCCGTTGTTTATCTTTTTGCTGAAACTCAATTTTTAGTTCATGTTTTTTAGGGAAATTAGCTGTACTACCCTTTTGCTTCCTTTTGTAGAAAAAAATAGAAACTATTAATATTGCGATTACTATTGCAATCACTATTAAAAATGTCATTAGTATTAGTCCTTGTGAATTATTTTATATAAATATATTTTTATATTATTTCATTAATTTAACACATAAAAATTGTTTTATTCTTTTTTGGAGTTAAACAAAATATAAAACCTATTGTTTTCTTTAATAAAAAATATTTTTAATATACTTAATAAAGTTTTCATTTTTAAAAAAAAGTAATAAAATTTATTCAAGTAATGATTTGTTTATTTAAACTTATTAAACCATTATTTTTGAGGAGTTCTTATTTTATGGAAGCAATAAATTTTATAATCGCAGTGGTAGCTAATAATAGCTTTGCATTATTAGGCGCTGGATTAGCAATGTTGGGTGCTTTGGGTGTTGGAGCTGGTCAAGGATATGCAGCTGGAAAAGCTGCTGAAGCTGTTGCTAGAAACCCTGAAGCTGAATCTAAAATTAGAACAATGATGATCGTGGGTTCTGCAATTGCTGAATCTGCTGCTATTTATGCTTTGATTGTAGCGATACTATTAATATTTGTTGCTTAGTGGGTGATTTTTATGGAACATTTTTTTTATTCAATAATTAGTGCTGTTCCAGGTGTTCCATCGGGTGATGAAATAATAAATTTATTATTTCCTAATATTTGAGTATTTCTAGCACATATTGCAGCTAGTGTTATTTTGATATTACTAATTGTTTTTTTGGCATGAAAACCAACTCAAAGATATTTAGACAAGAAAAAAACTTTTCTTTCTAAAGAAGTTGATGAAATAGAAACAAAAAGTAAGGAAACAGAAATTAATTTAGAAAATTCTAAAGCTAAAATTCTAGAGGCCAAGAACATTGGTAATAGCATTATATTTGAGGCAAATATAGAATCTGAAAAGATTAAAACAAATGCACAAATTGAATCTACACAGATTTTTAACTCTTTGAAAAAAGAGGCTGAGATTTCTATTAAGAAACAAGAAATTGAAATGAGTAAGAAGTTAAATAACCAAGTTATAGATTTGGTATTTGACGCTACGAATAGTTTGCTATTAGAAAAAATTAATAAAGATTCTAATTTGAAAATAGTTAATAAGATAATTGAAGACCTGAAAAAAGACAAAGAAGAATAATTTATGAATACAGATAATTTGATTAATAGTTACTCACTAGCAATTTTAGAAATATATCATGATAACAAAAATGTATTTGATGACTTTATGTTATTGGATGATATCTTTGAAAATAATTCAGAATTATTAAGTATTTTATCTTCGAATAATTTAACTAAACAAGAAAAAATAGAAATTGTGGATAATGTTTTTGTAAATGATTTATATTTATTTGATGCTTTAGTTATTAATTTTTTAAAAGTTTTAATAGAAAATAAATATTTTATTCATTTTTCTAAAATATTAAAGCGTTTTAAAAATGAAGTTAATAGAGAAAATAATATTGTTTATGTTGAAATACATACTGCTTTTGAAATTGATCAAAAAAATTTAAATGAAATTTTAAATTTTTTAATAGAAAAATTAAATGCTAAAATTGATTATAAAATTTTAATTGATAAATCATTGATTGGTGGTTTTAAAATTTTATATGGTTCTAGTGTAATTGACTTTTCAATTAAAAGTAAAATTGACCATATTAAGTATGTAACCAAAGAAAAGAGTTTTTTATAATGTCTAATTCAAATAAATTTTCTTCGATAATTAAGAATCAAATTCAAGAGTACTCAAATAAAGCCTTTTATTCTGAAGATGGCAAGGTTTTGAATATTGGTGATGGTATTTGCCAAGTTAGTGGATTGACTAATATAATGCTTAATGAAATTGTTAGGTTCGAAAATGGTTCAATGGGAATTGCTTTTAATTTAGAAGCAAATACTGTTGGTATCGCAGTTTTGGGTGAATACGAAGACATAACAGAAAACAGTATTGTTAAAAGAACTAAAAACGTTATGAGTATACCTGTTGGTGATGGTTTGCTTGGTAGAGTTATCAACCCACTAGGAGACCCAATTGATGGACTTGGTAAAATTTTATTTGATAAAAGAATGCCAGTTGAAAAAATTGCGCCAGGTGTAATGGCTAGAAAATCTATTGATACACCTTTTGAAACGGGTATTTTATCAATTGACTCAATGTTTCCAATTGGTAAAGGGCAAAGAGAATTAATCATTGGTGATAAACAAACTGGTAAAACAACAATTGCAATTAATTCAATAATTAATCAAAAAGGCAAAAATGTTAAATGTATCTATGTTGCAATTGGTCAAAAGAATTCAACTATTTCTCAATTTAAAAGAATTTTAGAAAGATATGATGCAATGTCATTCACAACTATAGTATCATCTTCTGCTTCTGATTTACCTTCAATGAAATATTGAGCACCATTTGCTGGTATTACTATTGCTGAAGAATGAATGGGCAAAGGTGAAGATGTATTGATTGTTTATGATGACCTTTCAAAACATGCTATTTCATATAGAACATTATCACTTTTATTAAGAAGACCACCCGGCAGAGAAGCATATCCTGGTGATGTTTTTTATTTGCATTCTAGATTACTTGAAAGATCTGGTAAACTTTCTGATGAATGTGGTGGTGGTTCTATTACTGCTTTGCCAATCATTGAAACTCAATCTGGTGATATTTCAGCTTATATTCCAACTAATGTAATTTCTATTACTGATGGTCAACTTTTCACAATGGCAAGTTTATTCAATTCTGGACAAAGACCTGCAATTGATGCTGGTTTATCAGTTTCAAGAGTTGGTTCAGCAGCACAAACACAAATTATTAAAAAAATGGCAAGTTCATTAAAATTAGAATTAGCACAATATAGAGAATTGGATGCTTTTTCACAATTTGGTTCTGATTTAGATAAAGAAACTAAAGAAACATTAGAACACGGTAAAAAGGTTATGCAAATAATTAAACAAAGCCAAAGCAAATGATTATCTCAAGGTCTAGAAGCACTATTTTTGTTTATTATTAAAGAAAAAATAATTAAGTGAATTCCTTTTGAATATATTGATAGTTTTAAAGAGGCAATCGAAAAACATTTTTGCAATTTAGATATTTTTCACGAAATTGAAACAACTAAAAAAATAGATGATAGAGTGATTGCTATTTTAAAAGATGAATTCACTACTTTAATTAAATATTTTATTCTTACAATTCCAAACTACAATCTTGAATTTAATGGAATCTCTTAATATATGCCCTCTATTAATGAAATCAAAAAGAAAATAAAAATTATTGAATCAACTAAGAAAATTACTAATGCAATGAAATTAGTTGCAACTTCTAAGATGAAAAAATATAAAGATTATTTATTTGCATCTCATGAATTTTGTGGCAATTTTTATGATGCGTTCTCTTTTTTGGGTTCTAACATAGATCAATTAAAAAATAACTGTGAGAAAGAAATTACTTTATGAATTGTTTTTACATCGTCGATTGGTTTGTGTGGAAGCTACAATTTAAATGTTATAAAATCATTGCAACATAAAATTGGTGAAAATGACCTTATTTTCTTAATTGGAAAAAAAGGATACCAAATTCTTAAAACCAAACTACCTAACTTTAATTTATATTTAAATATTGATCGTGAAGAAAAAAACTTTACCTTTTTACTTTTTCTAGAATTATCTCATTTGATATTGGATGATTATAAAAATGGCAAATTTAAATATGTAAAAATTCTTTATACAAACTTTGTTAATTCTATATGTTTTAAAAATGATGTTTTTAGCATAATTCCAATTGATGATAAAATTTCTGGTAGATTAACTCCCCCAGTCGATGGTAGTTATTTTATTGCTGAACCTAATAAAAGTGAATTATTTAATAAATTAATTTATTTCTATTTTGCAGTTGCCATATATGGTTCATATATAGAGTCAAAAGTTAGTGAAAATGCCACAAGAAGAAATTCGATGGATTCTGCTACAAAAAATGCAAATGATTTGGTAAATAGTTATAAAATTAAGTTTAATAGTGTTAGACAATCTAAAATAACACAAGAAATAAATGAAATTGTTTCTGGTTCTAATGTAGGAGAAAATAGTGAGTAATTTAAATAGAATAAAGGAATTAATTTCTAAAATTGATTCATCAATTGATAGTGATAAAAATGTCAATGTTATTAAAACATCTTCTTCAAACATTAGTAAAAATCCTATAAAATCTGATATTTTAACTAATGTCAAATTTGATAAGACTCCAATTAAACAAGATAAAAATACATGGGATGATGAAAAATCATTTGGTAAAATATATCAGATCTTTGGACCAGTAGTTGATGTTAAGTTTGAAATTGGTTATGCCCCAAATATTAATGATGCATTAGAGATTATTACAGGTGATAAAAAAATTGTTCTAGAAGTTTCACAATTAATTGGAGATGAAGTAGTTAGATGTATATCAATGGGTGCAACAGAAGGTTTAAGTCGTAATTTAAAAGTTATTAATACAAGAAAACCAATCCAAGCTCCGATAGGAGAAGCAATATTGGGGAGAATGTTTAATGTCATTGGTGAAACCATTGATAATAAGGGTCCGATTGAAAATGTTTCTTATTCTTCTATTCATGCATTACCACCAACACTTGATGAGCAATCATTAAAAACAGAAATTTTTGAAACTGGTATTAAAGTAATAGATTTATTAGTGCCATATGTAAAAGGTGGAAAAATTGGTTTATTTGGTGGTGCTGGTGTTGGTAAAACTGTATTAGTTCAAGAGTTGATCCATAATATTGCTAAAAGTCATGGTGGTCTTTCTATTTTCGCTGGAGTTGGCGAAAGAACTAGAGAGGGTAATGACTTATACTACGAAATGATAAGTGGTGGGGTATTAGAAAAAACTGCATTAGTATTTGGACAAATGAATGAACCACCAGGTGCTAGAATGAGAGTTGCTTTAACTGCATTAACAATGGCTGAATATTTTAGAGAACAAAAAAAACAAGATGTTTTACTTTTTATTGATAATATTTTTAGATTTACACAAGCTGGTTCTGAAGTATCTACATTGTTGGGAAGAATCCCATCAGCTGTTGGGTACCAACCAACATTGGCTTATGAAATGGGTCAATTACAAGAAAGAATAACTTCAACTAAAAATGGTTCTATAACTTCAGTACAAGCTGTATATGTACCAGCTGATGACTTAACAGATCCAGCTCCTTCTACAACTTTTACACATTTAGATGCTAAAACAGTTCTAGATAGAAAGATTGCTGCTTTGGGAATATATCCAGCGATTAATCCTCTTGACTCAAGCTCAAGACTTTTAGATCCAGAAATTGTGGGAATTGAACATTATAAAGTGGCTAGAGATGTACAATCAATTTTACAAAAATTTGAAGAGTTGCAAGATATTATTGCAATTTTGGGAATGGATGAATTATCTGAGGAAGATAAGATTATTGTTTCAAGAGCTAGAAAAATTAGAAATTTTTTATCACAACCATTTTTTGTTGCTGAAAAATTCTTTGGTATGGATGGCAAGTATGTTTCAACTAAAGATTCTATTAGAGGCTTTAGTGAAATCATTAATGGAAATTGCGATAATATTTCTGAACAACATTTTTTATATGTTGGAACAATTGATGAAGTTTATGAAAAACATAACAATTCATCAAATGCGAATTAAGGAATAATTTATATATGGAAAATAATTTATTATTAAAAGTGATAACACCAGATGGAACAATTTTAAATGAACATGTGCAATCTGTGAGTATAAAAGCTCTTAATGGTGAATTAGTGATTTTAAAAAAACATGCTTCAACAATTGGCGGCATTGAAAATGATGTTATAAAAGTAAAAAAATTAAGCAATGAAATAGTTGAATACATTTGTGGTGAAGGTTTATTTTTTGTAGCTGATAATGTTTTAAAAATAGTTTCATCATTTTTTGCTTTAAATACCAAAGAAAATGTCCAAGCAATAATTGATGAATTTGATAATAATATTGAATTATTAACTTCTAGTAATGAACTAAAAAATGATCAAGGTCTTCAAATGCAATTATTGATAATGAACCAAATGAAAAAAATGAAAAATAACTAACATGATTAAACTTGAATCAATTATTAAAAACGATAAAAAAAATATAGAAGTTTCACCACTTACATTATCAATTGATAATGAAAAATTTAATTACATTTATTCTGACAAACAAGAAGAATTGGATGATATTTTTTCTATAATGTCTGGTTTTTATCAAACTAAACTTGGGCATATTATTTATGATGATTTTAATTTCAATGAAATGCTTTTCAAAGATAGAAGTCTTTTTATTAAAAACAATTTAGAAATAATTACTCCATTTTCTAATATTGATAGAAATAAGACAATTTACTCATTAATAAAAAGACATATGATTTTTTGTGACCTAATATTTAAGGATTATCGTATAGTGATAATGGAACTTTTAGCAAAGTTTAATATTGAACAACTAGCATATGAAAAACTAAAATCTTTGTCAAATGATAATATTTTAGTTTTTCATATGTTACTTGCAACAATAAAAGAACCAAAATATATATTTATTTATAACTTTGAAAAATATATATCAAATGATTTATCGCTGATAAAATTTTTAGAAGATTTAAAAATTCATTTACCAAAAAATTCTACTTTTGTATTTTTCTCAAACAAAAATATTTTAGATAAAAAGAATTTTGATTTTTTCGATCTGACCAAAAAGAATGCATCAAACAAAAATATTTTATTTGTTAGAAATAAAACTTTTGTTAATGAGAAAAAATTTACTAAGAACATTTTTTATATATGCAAGGAAATCATTGGCTATTCAAAGTGATTAATACTATCTTTACTACTTCTGCAATGTCTTCTTTTATCAATGTTTTTTATTGCAAACATTACAAATTTTAAAATAGATACAAATAATAATTTTGTTTACCGTTTTAAACAAATTAGAATTATTTCAATATTTTTGATTTTCATTTTAAACCTAAGTTTTATAACTATCTTTTTATTTCATAACAATTACTTGATTTACAAAATGACAAGATCTGGACAGAATATATTTAAACTTATTTTCATATATGTATTGATTTATGCTTTATTTTTTATTATGGGTTTTTTAATAAGTTTATTATATCCGTTAATTGTGTTTTCAAATGGAATCAATGATTTCAATTGACTAGAAGCCATTCTAATTCCATTAAGTTCATTTGCTGTTTCATCATTTTTATTTTTAGTGCTCTTTATTTTTAACAATAAAAAAATATTAAGAAAAAATACTGATTTTGTTTAATATAATTAAGATTATTAATTTTTTACATTTAAGGATATAAATTGAACAGGAAATTTTCAGACCAAGAATTAATTAGAAGAGCAAAATTAAAAGAACTTCAAGAAGCCAATTGTGACCCCTTCCAAGTTCAATCAGTTAAAAGAACAATGACTTTAGCTGAATTTTTACAAAAATATAAGTCAATAAAAAAAGAGTCTGACACTAAAATATGTTTAGTTGGTAGAGTAATGGCTATTAGACAAACATTTGGTAAGATTCAAGATTTTTCAGGACAAGCACAATTTTATTTAAATAAAACCAAGATCAATGCAAAAATTTTTGAATATTTCAAAAAATATGTCGATATAGGTGATATTGTCGAAATCTATGGTACTCCTTTTAAAACTCATGTTGGTGAATTGACATTGAATGTTTTAAAAATAAGAATTGTATCAAAATCATTAAAACCCCTTCCAGAAAAATGACATGGCCTTCAAGATGAAGAATTAAGAGCACGTCAAAGATATGTTGATTTAATAATGAATAATGAATCAATGAAGACATTTGTTATGAGAAGCCAAATTATTAAACATATCCGTACATATTTGGATGGCAAGGGTTTTATTGAAGTTGAAACACCTATTTTACAATCTAAGTTAGGTGGTGCAGCCGCTAGACCATTTACCACTAAACACAATGTTTTAAAAAGAGATTATTATTTAAGAATCGCAACTGAAATATCTTTGAAAAAATTAATAGTTGGTGGATTTGAAAAGATTTTTGAAATTGGAAGAATATTTAGAAATGAAGGAATGGACTCAACTCACAATCCTGAGTTTACTTCAATGGAATTGTATTTAGCTTATGCTGGTATGGACGAAATAATGGATGTTACTGAAAAAATATTTCATTATGTTTCTAAACAATTAAAAATCCCTTTTGTAGAAATTGAAGGAAATAAAATCTATTTAAATAAGAAATTTAAAATAATTAACATGATTGATTTTATTAAAGAAGTTGTTGGTGTTGATTTTCATAAAATCAATACTTTAAAAGAGTCTTTAGATGTTGCTAAAAAACATAAGATTCATGTTGAAAACCATCAAAAAGCAAAAGGTCATATAATTAATTTATTCTTTGAAGCTTTTTGTGAAGAAAAATGTATTCAACCAACTTTTGTTTGAGGTCATCCTGTTGAGGTTTCGCCTTTATCTAAAAGAAATCTACTAATGCCAGAATACACAAATAGATTTGAATTATTCATTAACAAGAAAGAATATGCAAATGCTTTCGCTGAATTAAATGACCCAATTGATCAATATATGAGATTTGAAGAACAAATCAAAGAAAAACAAATGGGTAATGAAGAAGCTAATGAAATGGATATGGAATTCATTGATTCTTTAGAACATGGTTTACCACCTACTGGTGGACTAGGTATTGGAATTGATAGAATGGCAATGTTATTTAGTGGAAAATCTACTATTAGAGATGTTCTATTATTTCCGCATATGAAAGAAAAAGACTAGTAATGATTCCTTTTGTGCCTAAAATATCACATAAGCAAACCTTAAATTATATTAATAAATTTGAAGAAGTATTTTTTAAATTATTAAAAGAAAAATACAATGTAATTAATTTGCGTTGTCCAATATCTACTCCATTAAAAAATGGTGTATATAGTAATATTGTTGATGTTAGAAAAATCAATTTTGATAATGCTGCAAATAGAGAAATTTATGAATTTATTAATTATCCAGATAATTGAATTAGATTTAATTCTTGATTTATTGATCTAATGCCAAATGATTGTATTTTTTCATCTTTTGATTCAATAAATAGAGATACAAAAGAAGATGAATATAATTCTATTGAGAATGCATATTGAAATTTTGAAATCTATGTAAAAGAAGAAAATAGAAATTATGAACACGCTAATGAAATATTGTTGTTTTTTTGAGACTTAATATTCAACACCACATTATCAATTCAAGATATATATAAAACTAAAATAGAAAAAAATATAGGTTGTTTTCTCTACAAAAATATAGAGAAAAAAACACTTTTGCTTTCTCCGAAAGAAATAATTAAACGTTTTATTTTAGACAAACAATTCTCAATTATTAATAACATTTTATTAAAAAGTAAAAATGTTGATTCTTTTATTTTTAGACCATATGATTCATATGATTTTGATAACACATCAATTTTTTTTGTTTCAGACAATAACACCAATGATATTCTTAATTTAATGGAAATTACATTCAGACCTAATTGAAACATATTTGTAAAACAAATAGAATCAAATGATAAAGAAATAGTGAAAAATGAGTTTAGTGATATGCTAAAAAAAGATAACAAACCGATTACTGTTTCTGTGAAAATAAATATTACAAATTTATTTTATTTCTTATTAGACAAAGAGAAAAAAAGAGAAATACCATTTGCAAACCCAACCTATTCATTGAATGAAATTTATTATTTATTTTTTAAAAATAATAAATAACTTTAAAAGAAATTATAATAAAAAATAAATGGTATTTAACATATGTATAACTTTAAACTTATAGAACAAAAATGAAAAAAATATTGAGACATTAATCAAACATATAAATTTGATGACAATAATAAAAATAACAAATATTATGTATTAGATATGTTTCCCTACCCAAGTGGTAGCGGATTACATGTTGGACATCCAAAAGGTTATATTGCAACTGATATATTAGCTAGATATAAAAAGATGAATGGCTTTAGTGTTTTGCATCCTATTGGATGAGATGCATTTGGCTTACCAGCTGAACAATATGCAATCAACACTAATAATCATCCTAAAACTTTTACTCAAGAAAATATTACTAACTTTAGAAAACAATTGCAAAATCTAGGTTTTAGTTATGACTATAATAAAGAAGTAAATACAACAGATCCTGAATTTTATAAGTGAACACAATGAATCTTTATTAAATTGTATGAACATAATTTAGCTGAAATCAAAACAATAGAAGTCAACTGATGTGAAGAGTTAAAAACAGTTTTAGCTAATGAAGAAGTGTTAACTGACAAGGATGGTAATAAAGTCTCTGAAAGAGGAAGTTTTCCTGTTATCAAAAAACCAATGAAACAATGGGTTTTAAAAATTACAAATTATGCTGAAAAACTTTTAGAAGGCTTACACGATGTTAATTGAAATGATGGTTTAAAAAACATTCAATCAACTTGAATTGGTAAATCAATTGGTATGAATATTGATTTTCAAGTAGAAAACTCAAAAGATAAAATTAAAATATTCACATCAAAACCTAATACTATTTTTGGAGTAAGCTTTATAGGAGTAAACTACAATCACGATTTGGTTAAGAAAACTCTTTTAGAAAAAGAAGACAAAAAACTAAGCGAGATTATTGATAATTTAAAACAATTAAAAGAGTTTGAAAGAACAAAATCTCTAGAAAACCCTATTGGTTATTTTTTGAATAAATATGTTATTTGTCCTTTTACAAATAAGAAAATCCCAATTTATCTTTGTGAATACGTAATGGATTCATATGCAAATGGTGCAATCATGGGAGTGCCTTTTTGTGATAAGAGAGATTATCATTTTGCAACAAAGCATAAAATATCTATAATCAAAATTCTTGATGTTGATGCTGATTTTTATGATGGTGATGGAACCCATATAAACTCTTCTTTTTTAAATGGCCTTGATACATGTGAGGCTAATAAAGAAATTACTAAAGAATTAATCTCTAAAAAGATTGGTGAAAAAATAATCAATTATAAATTGAGAGATTGAATATTTAGTAGACAAAGATATTGGGGAGAACCATTTCCTATTTTATTTGATGAAAATAATAATATTATTATTGAGAAAAATCTACCATTGCTTTTACCAAACACTGATAATTTTAAAATGTCAGAGGATGGAAAACCTCCGCTTGCTAATTTAGAAAAATGAGTCAATGTAAAAATTGATAATAAAAATTACACTAGAGAAACTAACACAATGCCACAATGAGCTGGATCATGTTGATATTATTTAGCTTATATATTAAAACAAGATGACGGTTCTTATATTCCTTTAAATTCAAAAGAAGCTTATGCGCTTTTTGAAAGATGATTACCAGTAGATATGTATATTGGAGGTCAAGAGCATGCAGTATTACATTTACTTTACTCTAGATTTTGACATAGATTTTTATATGATATTAAAGTCATTCCATCACCAGAACCATTTATTAAAATAATTAATCAAGGTATGGTCTTGGGTGAAAATAATGAGAAAATGTCAAAATCAAAAGGAAATGTTATAAGTCCAGACGATATTATTGAGAAATATGGCGCTGATTCATTGAGAGTTTATGAAATGTTTATGGGACCAATAAGCGCTTCACTTTCTTGAAAAACTGAAGGTTTATCTGGAATATGCAAATGACTAGACAGAATTTATAGATTATTTAATACTATAAAAATTGTAGACGATGACAAAAATATTAAACTTGATTCTGCTTATAATTTATTTTTATTTAAAGTTTCAAACATGATAGAAAATTTAGAATACAATTTAGCAATATCAGAAATGATGATTTTTATAAATGAATGTTATAAATGCACTATTATTTCTAAAAATAAATTAATGGGATTTTTACAAGTTCTTTCGTGCTTTGCCCCATTTATATCTGAGGATTTATGAGAGAATAACTTTGATCAAAAAAAGAGTATCTATTTTTCTCAATGACCAAAAACTAACAAAAACAAAATCATTGAATCTACAATAAAACTTGCAATACAAATAAATGGCAAATTTATAGATGTATTAGAATTAGAAAATGAAAAATCAGAGAAAGAGATTTTTGATTTAATAAAAGTATTACCTAAAATGATTTCTAGACTTGAGAATAAAGAAATCGATAAAACGATTTACGTTAAAAATAAAATATTTAATATATTACTAAAAAAATAGTATAATTTAAAAGATTTTATTTATTAGGAAATATAAATATGGCTACAAAGAGAAGTGTTAGATTAGAATGCACAAAATGTAATGAAATTAATTACTTAACTTTTAAAAATAGTAAAAAACATCCAGAACCACTAGAACTAAAAAAGTTTTGTTCAAGATGTAGATTAAAACAAAGTCACAAAGAAACAAAGAAAAAATAATGTTGAATTTTAAACAGATAAAAGTAATAGAAACATTAAAAGAAAATAATGCAAATGTCTTTTTATTTATTTCTGAAGTCAATCGTTTTTGATTAACTCAATTTCAATCATCATTTGGTTACTTAATTTTTTCACCAGAAAAAATTGATTTGTATTTAGATGGTCGTTATTATGAAGATGCTAAATCGAAGATAAATATTCCAAATCTTCAAATTCATTTATTTAAAGATTTAACTTCAATTCTTGACGATTTGAAGTCAAAAAAAGTAAATAGAATATTAGTTGAAGAAGAGTTTTTTCTTCTTGATGAATATAATCATATGAAGAATTATTTTGAGCAAATCATCCCATGTTCTACAAAAAAAATGAGAATTGAAAAAGATGCTAATGAAATTACTAATTTAAAAATGGCTGCAAAAATAGTTTGTGAAACTATGGAATGAATCCAAAAAGAAATAAAAATAGGAATGAGCGAAAAAGAAGTTGCTGCATTAGTTACTTATAAAATGATGCAAAAGGGTGCTAGCAAAAATTCTTTTGACCCAATTGTAGCAAGTGGTGTTAATGGTTCTTTTCCACATCATAAGCCTTCAGATAAGAAAATAGCAAATAATGAATTTGTAACAATAGATATGGGTTGTATATACAATGGCTATTGTTCTGATTTAACTAGAACATTCCCTATTGGTAAACCAGATCAAAGATTGATTGATGCATACAATGTTGTATTTGATTCTAATCAAACAGGGATAGAACATTCATGTGCCAATATTATTGGTAGTGATTTAGATAAAATATGTCGTGATGTTATTTCAAAAACTGAATTTAAAGATTATTTTATTCATTCAACTGGACATGGTGTTGGGATTGAAGTTCATGAATTTCCAAATGTTTCAAAAACTTATGGAGATAAGATTTTAAATAATTCTATCATTACAATAGAACCAGGTATTTATTTACCAAACTTAGGTGGTATCAGAATTGAAGATATGGTTCTTATCAATGATAAGTCTCCAATTGTTCTAACTAACTTAGCAACTAAACATAAATTCAATTAAAATAAATTTGATATTTTTATTTTACGTATGTTATATTATTTATACTTAATTTAAAAGTACTTAATTTAAAAGTAATATGAAATAAATGTAATCAACTTAACATTTATGGAGGGTATAAATTGTTTAATCTTCATTCACACAACACAAATAGATTGCAAGGAGTTAAACCTTTATTAGCTTTAACTAATGATTCTTTTTGAAGAGGAATATTTGGTCCTTTTTTTGCTTTTTGTTTTCCAATAATATTCATAGCCATTTTAGGTACTATGATAGGATATGATTCAATTTTGGGTGGATCACTTGGTATATCTGCAATGGCTATTTCTTTAACATCAATGCCACAAGCAATTTTTGAATTTAAAAAATCATCGCTTTTAAAAAGGATTGGTGCCACTCCTGTAAAACCTTATATGTTTTTATTGGTTACAGGTTGTTTTTATTTTGTAATAATGTTTCTTTCTGTAATTTGATGTATTATTTTTTCTTTATTGATATTTGGTATTCCATATTGAAATGAAGGGAAAGTGATTTCATCCACTTTTCCATTACAAGGTGGTGGTTTTAGTAGTCTTTTAGCTTTGCCATTTAAAGATGTTTTAGCTAATGTTGATTGATTGGGTTTAATATGAGGACAACTAATGGCCATTTTAATTGGAGCATCATGTGGTATGTTTTTAGTTTCTATTAGTAAATCAACTGTTATGCTACAAGCGATTGGTGTAACTATTCTAATAATATCTCAATTCTTAAGTGCTCAAGTTTTACCACCTGCAATGGTTAGGGATATAGATGGTTTATGATATGCATCATATATACTATCTCCATTCAAGAGTTCAACAACTATGATATTTGAATCTTGAAATGGTGAATTAATTGCTAATGCCACAGCACAACAATTAGCGATACCAGTTTTTGGAGAAGATGGAACAACAATCCTTCATTATGTACCGAATTTATTTAAAACAAATATTTTCAATGTTGAGCAAGGATATTGATACTACAATACAAATGGCACTGGATCTTTAGAGATATTATCTATTGCTGAAAAATATGTAATATTCTTTATACCATTCTTATGAATGTTCATATTCGGTTCTATTTCATATTGAAAATTTAGATGAACAAGTAGATAAAGGATTGATTATGAATAAACTATTACATAGAAAAAATAATAAAAAGAGTTTAGAAATTAATTTAAACAATATAGAAGATAAAGCAATTGTTGAAATGTTAACTACAATTAAAAAAGAACACATTTCAAATGAAAAATTATTAATTGATTCAGACAGAAAAGATGCTCCAATATTAGAAGTTAAAAATTTGAACAAATTTTTTGGTAATAATGACAATAGGATGCAAGCTTTAAAAGACATTAATTTTAAAATCTATCAAAATGAACATATTGCAATACTTGGTGGAAATGGCGCTGGTAAAACAACGTTATCTGAAATTATAGCTGGTGTGAACAAACAAGATAGTGGTGAAATAAAATATAATTTAGGACAAGTTAGAAATTTCAAAGAGAAAATTGGAATACAATTTCAAGACTCTTCTTATCCTAGTGGAATTACAGTTAAAAGAGTTGTTACTTTTATTAGTGATGTTTATAAATCAAATTTAAGTGTTGATCAATTGAATGCATTAATTGAAATCTTTGGTATTGACAAATTTTATAATAAAAAAGCTTCAAGTTTATCTGGCGGACAACAACAAAGATTAAATTGTTTGTTAGCTATTATCCATATGCCCAAATTGGTAATATTAGATGAATTATCAACAGGGCTTGATGTAAATATTAGATATAGAATTAAAACATTTATTAAAAGTTATGCAAAAGAAAATGATATGACAATTTTATTAGTGTCACATGATATGGATGAAGTTGAGTATATAGCAGATAGAATAATAGTTATGGTTAAGGGCGAAATATTTATTAATGCTTCAAAAACTGAAATCATTAATAAATATGGTTCAATTAACAATTGCATCAATATGTATATTTAAATTGCATATTGAATTTACATAATATAAGCATATTCAATAATATAATTATCATACTTTAGCTATTTGCTAAAGTGTGATTTATTTGAAATAGTTAAATATTTCAAACACATTGATGAATAAAAGGGGAATTTCCAAATATGAATGAAAATAAAACACTAAAAACCGAATCAGAAAACTTAAGTGAAAATCATATACCACAAACAGATTCACAACCTATAAATGAAAGCAATCTACCTTGATACAAAAAGAAGAACACTATTATTGCATCAACTTCAATATTAGGTGCTGGTATATTTGCAACCGTTATTGCTGTACCCATTTCATTAACAAATACACCACCAACAACAACAAGTGATCTTGTTAAAAATGCTATTAACCAATTACAAGTTGAAGGAAATAAAGAAACGAGAGCAATTATTTGAAATCGTTATATGGGTTCATTGAACACAACAGCTAAAGCTACTATTATAGAAGATATAGTTAGAAAAGATGCATTCATTGATGAATTCATTAATTTCATAGCTGATAATCTATATATTAGTGAAACTACAACAGATGTAGGTTCAATCACTAAAGCAGATGCTGATTTATTTAAGACAACTATTTCTAACGCAACAAATAAACCGCTTTTTAAAGATACTGCTTTAGCTACTTATACAAAATTATTTGATTTCACTTCTACTACTGCAATGTTTACATTTAAAGACAAAGCAACAGCTGAAACTATTCAATTTTCATTGACTATGCCATTAGCTGGATTAGATTTAAAATATAATGATGATAGAACTGTTGATATTCAAATACCAGCAACTCATGATACTACTACTGCTGCAAATAATGTTAGATTATCTATAACTAAATTTACTACTCCCAGTATTACTAGCGCTAAAGATGTTTATTTTAAAGCAAATAGTATTATTAAATTTCCAAGTTCAATAATGACTAATTTTTCTACATTCTTAGACACAACAGTAAAAGAAGAAGAAAAAATCAGAACTGATATGAAAACATCTTTAGGAGCAATTGAAAAAAGTATTAATAGTGACTCAACTGGAACTGTTGGTTTATCTTATTGAAATAGTTTCGCATTAAATTATGCTACATCTAATGTTGCATTTTTAAAAGCTGAATTTGGCAAAGATACAACAGAGGCTGGAATTTATAAATTTTTAGCAGATAATGCTAAAACAAATGATTCTACACCTGTTGCAATTTCTGATGCTGAATTAAAAGAAATCAAAACATTATCAGCTAGTTCAACAAGCGGAGATTTCATTTTAACTGATACTCCATTTGCTTCATCTCCAAGTTTTAGTGATTTATTTTTTGCAACAAACCAAACATCAGCTACTTCAAATTATGCACTTGAGTTAACAGTTAACAAATTTAGTTATAAATTTGTTATTGACAATTTATTTGCAGGCTCAAAAGCTATTCACATAACTCCGAGTTTGGAAATGAGTGCAACACTAATAAAAAAAACTAATGGAAATAATAGTACAGTTACATATAAAGAATATAATATAGCAAAAGCAACATATGAAGTTGGTAATTTGATTAATATGTCTCCCGTTAGCACATTAGATAATGGTGGCTTTATTGGGTTCTTTAATGATTTATTAAAAACCCCACAAACTTCAAATGCTAAATTAACAAATGGATTAGTTACTTTAAATAGTAAATCAATTAATGATCAATTAGCGTTTTGAAATTCATTTGCATCAAATTCTACAAATAAACCTTTAATCCTTGCTGAGTTGAAAAAAGACAATGTTTTATATGATTTTATAACCAACAATATAGAATGAACAAATGTTTTAGGTACTACAACAACATTCCCAACAATAACCGAAGCAACACTTTTAACAAACATTACAAATGCTATTAAAGCGGTTGATAATGCAAACTTTTCTTTCGATATAAATAGTACAGCAAAAATTGCCCTAACCGATGTTGCATATGGAAGTGGTAGTACTGATAAATTTAGTTCAATAAAAATTTATTTTGGTAATGAAGCTGAAAGCATTAGT
>JAVXTD010000009.1:27873-32341 GCA_036642835.1 Malacoplasma sp. | reverse complement strand
GTTTAATATATGAATTAGCAATAAAAAACCAATCATTTTTATGGTTGGTTTTTTTTAATCAAATTACTTTGTTCCCTAAAAAATATCAAAAAAATAAGATATTTTAAAAAACATCACCAATTATTAAATGTAGGGGGTTTTACAATAAATGAGCAACACACTAAATGCAAAAGTAACAAAATTGGTGGCGAGAAATACAGAAAGCTGTGCATTAAATACTAAAAATAATGATAATTTTAACATTTTTTAACACATATGAACGAGATAAATTTTTAATGTACTATTTTGTAATGTAAACTATATTTATTATTTTATTAAAATTAAATTTATTTTTGAGCTTATTATGAAAAATAAAAAGAATAAAGATGCTCCTAGTTTTTCTGACATTGTTGGAAATTTACCATCTTCTGTTGGAAAGCAACGTTGATTCAAAAAGAAAAGTGTTATCATTTCATTCTCTTTGATACTCACTGGAAGTATAGTTGCAACAGGAATTACATTACCACTACTTTTCTTTGTTTTTAATAAAGAAGCGAAGCCAGGTAATGAAGCCGCAATTAAAATCAACTATATTAAAAGTGTTTATGATAATAGCAACAACAAAGTCAAACTAATAGTTGATGGTGCATTCTTGCCAAAAGAACTTTCTTTATATAAAGTGTTTAATATCACAACTTCTAAATCTAATTATTCAACATCTCAAAATATTATTTCATTAACTACAATTAGCGAAACACAAATTGCTTTAAATTTTATTGATCCATCTTTAAATAGTGATTCAATATATAAATTGATATGTAATGGTGGCACATCTTCAGCAATTGAAATTGATTCGATTGCTAACCAAAATGTTGCTTTACCAACAATTGGTTTTACAAGACAACCAAGCAGCCAAACAATAACAAACTCAGCAACTACTAAAGTCTCTTTATCTGTTGAAGCACAAGTTATATCAAATATGATTCATGATAAAAGCATAACATTTCAATGATATACATTAGATGTAAATACTAGTATTGAATCAGCTTGAAAAAAAATCGATGGTGCTACACAGGCAATTTATGAATATGATATATCAACTATGGATTCGCCTAGTAAAAAATTTTTCAAATGTATTATAGGTTATGAATATGCTGATTCAATCAGTTCAGATGTTATTCATATTGAAAAAAAATTAAACCCAGTTATTTCAATCAACTCACAAACTCCAAGTATGACATTATCAAATCTTGCAACTGGTATCACAATAAGCGTTGAAGCTAGTGTTGCAAATGGATTAATTGACCACAACTTATCTTACCAATGATATCAGTCAAATAGCATATCTGAAAACGCAGTTTGAGAAGTAATTACAAATGCTACATCAGATAAATATATTTATAATACTGTACAAAATATCCAACCACTTGTTAAAAAGTATTTTAAATGTAAAATAAGCTATCAAAGTGCAATTTCAATTGAATCTGAACCAATTTATATAGAGAGATCAAATCCTCCAACCCTTTCTTTTAATTCAGAACCTCAAGATGTTATATTGCCGTTAGATGATACAAGTAGTAGTGTCACACTTACAGTAGATGTAAATGTTAGTAATCCAATATATGGTGAAGAACCAAATTATGTATGATTACAATCAAATGACATGAATGGTGGTGGTACAGTGCCAGCGCCTAACACAATGAACAAACCAACTTATGATGTTCAAATTAATAGTTCTCCTTTTAAAAAATATTATAGATGTATAGTTAGTTATAATTCAATCAATTTACCCCTTGAATCAAGATATATTCTTGTTGAAAAAAAGGCTGGAATTGTAATTACAGAACAACCACAAAATTGAACCCTTTCAAGTTCTGATACTCACAATCCAAGAATGGGTGTCGTGGCACGTTTAGGAAATCAAGTTGGTATCGAATTAAATTATCAATGATATAAAACTAATATAAATCCAACAACTAATACAACAGTTAATTGAGCAAGAATTAATGGTGCAACTAATCGTTTTTATGATGTTACAGTTGATGGTCCTAATAAAAACGCTTGAAGAGATACATGATATAAATGTGATATAAGCACCACCAATGGCGAATCACCAACGATTTCATCAAATCCAGGTTTTATTAAAATGGAATTAACAGTTGATGAGGCAAGGGCTGAATTTATTAAATGATTTACTATTCAAAGTAATTATGAATCAGTTCTAGCAACATTTTTTAATAGATCAACCTCTTCTAATGGAAGGCATGGATTTTACACTTCGCTTCACGATTATGTATTTACAACAGCTCCAGGAACTGTAGAACTAGTTTCTGCAATTGCAGAACAATTTATACCAGCAGGTTTAACTACAGCAACTACGTTATATAAAATAAGACTTAAAACTACATCTAGCGCACAATATAGAACAAAAGCAAGTGGTTCAGATGGTGCTACAACAGAATTACCAGTTGGTAGTTTTATTGAATTTTATACTTTATTTTCTTTTGTAGATAATAATAATCAAATTCAAAGAACAACTGATGCTAACTATAATATGGATTTAACAATAGCGTTCTCAACAACTGGTCAAAATACAACTTCAATTTCTTGAGTATCAAATGGATCTAATGCACCAAATACTAATAACCCTATTAAAAAGGGAAGTTACCCTGTAAGATATATTTCAGCAAATAATGTAGAAATTTTTGCAGACTCATTACTTTTGCCATCTAGACCAACTCTAGATAGTGCAAATATAACATCTATTCCAACTTATAATATTAAAACTACATATTAAATAAAATGTCTTAAATGTTATATATTTAATATTATGAGAATTGATCTACATTTACATTCCCCATCTTCTAGAGATAATGGCGATTCTATTACATGAGAATCCACAATTGAAAGCATTAAAAAACTATATAATGACAAAGTGAAAATGGCATCATTTACAGATCACAATACTTTTAATATAAATTTATACAAAGAATCTAGAGAAATTGGAAAAACCGGGGGAATTGTATTCTTTCCAGGACTTGAAATCAATGTTGTAAAAAATAATGGAAAAATAGCACATATGTTGATAATTTTTCCAGAAACACTTAATGATGGTGAATTAGAAAAAATTGCTGACATATCTAAAAAGATATTGAAAAATGGAATTAGCATCAACAATATCAATGATTGATATAGTGATTTTAAAACAATTAGAATTATTCACATTGGCAAAGATGATCACTTTACTCATAATGATTTAGCACAACTACATTATGATGCATTTGAAATAACAAATGAAAATCATCCTAACTATTTATCTGTGTCTAAAAAGGGTTATATAAGTTCTATAGTGAGCTTTTCTGATACCCACCATTGAAATAAATATCCGCAATGTAAAGAGTTAATCACTATAATTGATGATATAAATGAACCAACTTTTGAGAGTTTGAAAAAATGTTTATCTCAAAACAAAAGATATTACAAAAACAAATATTATTAAAATATACTATTTTAAGAAGGTTTAACTATGATTCAAACAATATTTTTAAAAAAAACCAATACTCTTGATGTTAATGATTGTTTTGAAATCAATTTTTCACGTAATGTAAATATCATAATAGGACCAAAGGGTGGGGGCAAATCTACTCTTTTTTATTTACTTGCAGGATTAAAAAAAGACTATATATCAAAAACCGTAATTGCTGCATTAGCGCATTTTAATTTAGAGTTTATCAAAGCAAAAAAATTTAATGGTGAAGAACAATTAATAAAGACGCTTAATAAAAAAACCAAAGTAGAAATGGAAGAGGATTTAAAAAGTAGGAATGATGTTATCTTTCAAGATGACCCAATTAAAAAAGATATTAATAACTCATCTGAAATTGAAAAACAAAAAAATAAATACTTAATTGAAGTAATTGAAAGTGATCCAAAAATAAAAGCATTTATCAATGATGTTCGTTCTATCTATGAACATGCAAAAACTATTTCACAACTTAGCGAAAAGAATATAAATTGAGCTAATTTTTTTAAAATTAAAAAATCTCTTGGCAAGTCTGATGTTTTAGTGAAATTGAATTATAGTGATGAAAACTTAATTAAAGATATAGACTCTGAAATTACTAATATAAATAAAATCATTGATAACAATAATAAACAAATTCGCGAATATGAGAATTTTAAAAACTTCCCCTTTAATAAAATTTATCATGACCCTAAATTTGAAGAAATATATAATGCGGATATTAGAGAAATACTAATTAGATTTGATTCTATTAATAAATTGCTAAAGCAAAGAAATCAACATATGAATTCAATAAAAAAAATGGGTTCAATATTCAAAAATGCATATGATAAGAACATTGAAAAAATTAAAGAAGATGACCCTTCAAATACTATAAAAGTATTTATCGAGCAATCGAAAGAGTATTTTGCAAAAACAGCAAGAGAGATGGTTATAATTAAAAAATTGTTTTCTAAATTTATCACT
>JAVXTD010000009.1:11969-27773 GCA_036642835.1 Malacoplasma sp. | reverse complement strand
CAATATAAATTTGAACGTTCTCAAAAAAATGATTTATTCTTAGACCAACCAGAAGATAATTTAGATAATCACACAATTGCAGAAAATATACTTGATCTAATTAAATCGAAAAAAGATAGTCAAACTATCATTGTTACTCATAATGCAAATATTGGCATAATAACACAACCAGAAACAATAATTATAGCTGATTTACATTCTAAAAATGCTAATCCATATTCCTCAGAATGTCTAATAAAAGGTGATTCAAAAGATTCATCATCTGTATATTATTTAGAAGGTGGCGTAAGCTATTTAGAAAAAAGATTCAAAATTATTTTAGGAGAAAAATAATGACATTAAATATTAGACAACACAAAGACGGTGATGAAACAAAGATTATTGTAAGTTATGGAGAAAGAAAAACTGATCTTATAATTTCTGAAAACTCTGATAATTGAAATAGCAAAGGTATAAATACATTTTTGATAAACCTTGCAAGTTCTGTTCCGCCAGAAGAAAAAATTGAATTAAGCTTTGATGAAAAAATAGAGGATGAAGATTTTAAACAAATAGTTATGTTGTTTAAAACATTTGCTAATGAATATAATTCTTCAATAAACATATTAAATTAGTAGAAAAGTAATAAAATTAAAACTAAAATTATATTATGCAGTTTGATACAAACAAAAATAATCAGTTTTTTAATAAAAAAAAGATAATTAATTTATCTATATTTTTTTGTTTGACAATAATCATAATCGTTTTAACATTAACACTTGTTTTAAATATTGATGTTAATAAATTGATAAACGATATCATACATGGTTTGAATATTAATAAATATCAATTTCTATTTGCTATTTTTTTAATTATGTTTCCTTTTGTTAAATCATTTTTTACCATAAGTTTCTTTGTTATGTCTATAAAGAAATTGGGAATAAGAATTAGAAAAAGAGATTGAATAACTTTTACTTTTACAGTTTCACTTATAACAGCAATTACTCCCTCATCATTAGGTAGTGAACCATATGTTATATATTGGCTAAATAAGAAAATAAAAAATGTTAAGAGAGCATCAGCAATAACTCTTGGTTCAAATTTTATTGCACAAATTTCAAGCATGATAGTTACTTGACCTTCATTTATATATTGTATGATTACCTTTAATTTGAATTTATCTATCACTGAAAATTATGTTGTGTTTTGATTTTTAATCATTGGAATAAGTTTAGATACACTTGTCTTCTTTGGGATTATAGTAGTTATTTATACAAAAAAAATTCACTATTTAATGGCAATTGTTTTTGAGAAAATGAAGAAAGTATTGAAAAAACCATATAAGAGCAATCAAACAATAAAAGAAGAGATCATTGAGAATGGTGACTTTAAAAAAGAAGTGGTGTTTTTCTTAAAAAATTGAAAGGGAACCTTTTTTTCTTTGTGTTGTATGATCTTTTACAATGTTTTATATTATATAGCGATGTTTATTACAATGGCATTATTGCTAGGTCCTAATAATGTTGATTTTTGAAATATATTCAATATTACAAATATTGGTGTGACAGCAAATAATTTCTTTCCCATCCCAGGTTCTGAGGGATCATTACAAATTGTCTTAAAAATTCTATTATCCAATGTTAGTTCTATTAATGTGTCAATATTAGATAATTCTATTTTTATATGAAGATTTTCAACAACACAATTCTCTTCATTGATTGGGGTATTTTTATTATTGGTTGAGGGCTTACAAACTTTGTCATCTATCAAATATAAAAAAATAAATGAGAACTTGAAAGAGAAAAATAAATTTCTTATTTTAGTTGATAATAAAAACGATATTATAAACAACTTAAAATTAAAACATTATTATAAATTGATAACAAAAGACATTGATAAAAAAGATATAGTTATTTACGAAATAAAAAATAACGATAGTTTTATTTTAGACAAAAATAAAACTATAAATGGTTATATAAAATTCTTAAAAACAACTAAGAATAATTTAAAAAAAGATAATGTAGAATTAAGAAAAATATTGTCAGAGCATAACTATATTAGCATTTATGATTTATCAATGTTTAGTACAAAGATATTGGGAAAAAAAAGTAATTACATTTGAGTTCAATATTTAATGTATTCAGAATATACTGGCGAAAAAATATTTAGCAATTGATTTAAGAATTTAATTGCAAGAAATATAAAGAAAATATATATGCCATATAATCCTTTTTACTATAACAAAAATATTTGAATAACTCATAAGTGTGATCTTTTAATTGGTAATGTGAATAATGCTTTTTATTCAAATGATTCCACTACTATTTAATATAGTTTTTTATATATATTTATAATATTAACTATCTTAAAATAAAATATTATTATGAAAAATGAAACCTTAATAACACAAATAAAACCAGAATCATTAAGTGAGTTCATTGGTCAAAAACATTTAGTTGATAAAAACGGAATAATAAAAAGAATGATTGATAATAATAAAATATTTTCAATCATATTCTATGGTTATCCTGGAATCGGGAAAACAACACTTGCCCAATTAATTTGTAAAGAATTAAAAATAGACTATTTTTCATTCAATCCTACTTTAAATACAAAAAAAGATTTGGAATTGATCTTAAAAAATGATAATGACTCGAAAAATATACCAGTCATTATCATTGATGAATTTCATAGAATGAACAAAGATAAACAAGACATATTGTTGAATTATTTAGAAACGGGAAAAATTATATTATTTGCTACAACTACTGAAAATCCATATTTCATAGTGAATCCCGCAATTCGTAGTAGATGCCATTTGTTAAAATTAGAACAAATAAATAATGAAGAAATGTTTGATGGATTACAAAATATAATAGCTAAATATAAAATCAATATTAATGATGATGCTATAAGAACAATTATTAATTGTTCTGGCGGAGATGTTAGACATGCATTAAACTCGATACAAATTATTAATTGATTGTATAAAGACAAAGAAATAAATGATGATATCATTTCAAATGCTTTTAATACTTCATATGGCTATGTAAGTAAATATGGAGATGAGTTGCATGATTTAAAATCAGCATTGCATAAATCAATAAGGGGAAGTGACCCGGATGCTGCAGTTTATTATTTATCAAGATTAATTCAATCAAAAGATTTGAAATCTATTTCAAGGCGATTAATTGCATGTGCATACGAAGACATAGGATTGGCTAATCCCGCATTATTATCAAGAGTTGCAATTGGTGTAGAAGCAGCTGAAAAGGTTGGGTTTCCAGAAGCTAATCAAGTTCTTAGTTGTTTAGTAATTGAAATGTCACTTTCACCAAAATCAAATTCTGCATACAATGCAATAACTAAAGCTATAGATGATAATGAAAATGGAAAGATGTACAAAGTATTAGAAAACATAAGAGATAACCATTACAAATCACATGTTAAATTTAATAACTCTAAATATTTATACCCGCATGATTATAAAAACGGTTGAGTAAAGCAACAATATTTACCAAACGAAATAAAAGATACCATGTACTATAATCCGCCATCACATAGTGAATTTGAAGCAAAATTACAGATACGTTTAAAAAAAATTAAAACTGATGAAAATAACTAAACTAAATATTTTTTTTAGTTTTAATTTTTTTTGACTTAGTTGTTTTATTTAAAGTCTCTTTAGCTTTAATTTCTTTCGACTTAGTTGTTTTATTTAAAGTCTCTTTAGTTTGAATTTCTTCAGTTGGTACAACAATGTCTAAGTTATTATCAATAACTATATTATCAGTATGTTCTGTTTGACTAACAAAAATCTCGTTTTCATCTATTATTATCTCAGGAGTTGGAATAATAACAGGTTCATCAATCACTTCTTTTGCTTCTTCAGTTAATGTAAGATCAATTTTTTTAGATGAACTTTTGAATGAATTTGGATTAATAGAATTTGCAGTTAATGCATTTCTTATTTCTAATTCTTCGTTTGGTAAACTTAATTTTAAAAATGAAGTAAATACTGATTCAACTATATCAAATTTCATTCTTTCAAATAGCTTATTACCATCTTCAATATAAATATTCAAAGGCATCTTTTGTTCTAACGATCTTAAAGAAACACCTTCTCTTAATTTTGTCATCTTGTCTATATGTGAAGTTCATTTATGATCTAAATTAGATAATAGAATTTCACCCAAAATACCTAATCCATGTGTTCTAGTTAAAATCTCAATTTTTGCATTAACAACAACCATTAAAATTGCAAACAATTTGTCTTTAGCTTCTGTTAGTGAGTGGTTTAGAAAATAATCTTTTTCTAGAAAATGAAATTTGAAAATAAACATATTTACAAAAAATACCAATCTTTCAGAATCAACTAAAATAGAGTTATAAGAACTTCTAATTTTTTCAACTACATCAATTACAAAATCTTTACCCATATTTTCAATAATTGCTATATTGTTGCTACCAAATAAAATTTGATCTCTTTGTTTATAAATTAATTCTCTTTGCAAAGATAAAACATGATCATATTCCATTAAATTTTTTCTAATATCAAAGTTTAACCCTTCAACTTTTTTTTGAGTTCTGTCTAACATTTTAGAAAAGAATTTTGAGTCATAAAAATCAGCTTCTAATTTCTTGCTAGCTTTATCAAATTTATCAGTTGCAAATCTTTTAAACAATGAGTCTTCTAGTGATGTGAAAAATCTTGATTCACCCAAATCACCTTGTCTTCCAGTTCTACCTCTTAATTGGTTGTCTATTCTTCTAGATTCATGACGTTCAGTACCAATTACATACAATCCACCTAACGCAACAATTTCAGGACTCACTTTGATGTCAGTACCTCTACCAGCCATGTTAGTTGAAATTGTAATTGCATATTTTTGTCCAGCCCTTTTAATAATCTCAGCTTCTTGAGTATTATCTCTAGCGTTTAATACTTGGTGGTTAATATTCATTTGATTAAGTCTTGCACTTATAATTTCAGAATCAGATACTGATGATGTACCAACAAGGATAGGCTGCCCAATTTTATGTCTATTAACAATTTCTTCAATTACATGTTTTCATTTAAATTCTTTATTACCAAAAATATAATCTGGTTTATCAATTCTAATTATTGGTTTATTAGTTGGTATTTGTACTACAACCATATTATAAATTTTTAAAAATTCTTCTGCTTCTGTAATTGCAGTACCAGAAACTGAACCAAGTTTTTTATATAATCTAAAAAATGATTGGTATGTAATTGTAGCCATTACAATATTTTCTGGTTCAATTTTTACTTTTTCTTTGGCTTGAATAGCTTGGTGCAATCCTGCACTATAACTTCTACCTTCTAGTATTCTTCCAGTGAATTGATCAACTAAATATATCAAATCATCTTTGACAATATATTCTTTACCATTAGCGAAGATAAAATGAGCAATAAGCGCATTAGTAATTTTGTGTACAATGTCTGAAGCTAATACTGAATATAATTTTTCAACATTAAAAAACATTTCAGCTTTTGCAACACCATAATCAGATAACGAAATAGAGTTAGTTTCATTGTCGATAATATAATCATTTTTATCAATTGATGAAACAAATTTATCACACTCAATATATAAAGAGAAATCATCTTTTGGCATTCCAGAAATTATAAGTGGAGTTCTAGCTTCATCAATTAAAACTGAATCACCCTCATCAACCACTACAAATTCTAAACCTCTAATAACTTTTTCACCCATTGAACGTGATAAGTTATCTCTTAAATAATCAAAACCTAATTCTGAATTGGTAGTATAAGTAATATCTCTTGCAAACATTTGTTGTTTAACACCTTTTGATAGTTGAGACACATTATATCCAGCACTCATGCCAAGTTGTTCTAAAACCATATTAGAAAATTCAGCATCTCTTTTAACTAAATATTCATTAACAGTTACAATGTGGACACCTTTTTTTAATAAAGCATTTAAAAAAGCAACAATTAAAATTGTTACAGTTTTACCTTCACCAGTAAACATCTCAGCAAAATCGCCACAATGAACAACATATGCACCCATTATTTGTACATTGTATGCCTTTAATCCATGCACACGGAAAATTGCTTCTCTTATTATAGAAAAAGCATCAACAATAATATCTTCAAGCAAAAATTTATTAGTTTGTAAACCATCAATTAAGAAAAGTGTTCTTTGTTTTAGATCTTCAAAAGAAAGGCTAGAATATTCTTTATCATTTATATCTACTTGCTCTGCAATAATTTTTGCTTTTGTTAAGATTTTTGATTTTTTTTTAAGTTTTCTAAATTTCATTTTTGCCCTTTTTATTCTTTACCACTATTTTTTCAATACTGCCATCTTTTACATAAATTACTCTATTAGCATAAGAGGCTATTCTTGCATCATGAGTAATTATTATAATAGTTGTTTTATACTCTCTATTTATTTTACAAAATAAATCGATAATTGATGAAGACATTTCTTCGTCAACTGCTGCAGTTGGTTCATCACCAAAAATAATCCTTGGAGATTTAGCTATTGTTCTTGCGATTGAAGTCCTTTGTTTTTGTCCGCCAGACAACTCATAAGGATACTTATCTTTACAATTAAACATCTCCACCAAATTAAGAATATCAAATATTTTCTTTTCATCGGCTGGTAATATTCTAGATGATAAAATTTTAGATTTTGATTTAGCTAATTCATGCCCTAAAAAAGAACCCATTGCAACATTTTCAAATACTGTTAAATTAGGTAACAAACCATATCTTTGAAAAATGTAACCAATTACAACTTGTCTAAAATTTGTCAGTTCAGAATTGGATAATTCATGCAAATTAAAACCTGCAACATTGATGCTACCATAGGTCGGTTGATCAATCCCTGATAGAATATTCATCAACGATGTTTTTCCGCTTCCTGATGGCCCTAAAATGACAACAAAGTCCCCTTCTACTATGTTTAATGAGACATTATTCAATACTTTGGTATTTATTGATGTAGTTGAGTATATTTTAGATATATTTTTTATTTCAATTACATTAGGTGAAACTAATTCAATGTTTTCATTATACTTTTTGTATTTGGTAATTTTTTTAATACTTTTATTAAGGAGAGTATTAACTTTCTTATAAATTGTATGTCATCTTCTAGAAGTGTTGTTATCAATTTTAGTCTCTTGAAAATCAACAAGCTCTTTGTTGATGATGATCAGTTTAGAAACAAAATTAATTAGTGTATCAAGCTTTTCTTTCTCAGAACGTTTAGCAGTATAAGAATCAATTTTGTTATCAAATATTATCCCGCTTACTTCTCGTGATTTGCTGTGTAAAAAATTTCAATTATTTTTTGAGTTATTTTTTTCAACATTTATTGTTGATGTCTTTTTCATATGAACCGCTATATATAATATGGTTAATTATAATAAAAATATTGTATAATAATTAAAAATGCAGATGTAATTCAATGGTAGAATGCGACCTTGCCAAGGTCGATACGCGGGTCCGATTCCCGTCATCTGCTCCATTTAAATTAAAAGAGGATAGCAAAGTGCTATCCTCTTTTAATTTAAATTAGGTTTTTCTTTTCTAAAAATGATGAAACTAAATCATTAACTTCATTTGCTGTAGACATATTGATTGCAACATTAGCAAGTTCTTTACATTCAGCATGTGACATAGATGATATTATTTTTTTAGCTTTTAATATTGATGAAGCTGACATTGATAAAGCATCTAAGCCTTTATTAGCTAATCCAATTAAGATTGGTATTGATAATATATCTCCAGCCATTTCACCACACATAGCAACCTTTACATTGTGTTTTGAAGCACCTTCAATAACCATCTTTATTGCACGTAATAATGATGGATTATTAGGTTGATATAAATGTGATATTACTTCAGACATTCTATCTACTGCAAATGTGTATTGGATCAAATCATTTGTACCAATCGAAAAGAAATCAACGTGCTCTGCAAACTTATCAGCTAAAAAAACAGTCGATGGAACTTCAACCATCATCCCTATTTTGATATCATTAGTTTTAACTCCTTGATTTTCGAATTCACCATAACATGATTTTAGTATTTTCTTAGCCTCTATAATTTCATCAATTGTAGAAATCATTGGGAACATTATCCCCAACTTACCAAAAGCTGATGCTCTTATTAATGCTCTTAATTGTGTTTTGAAAATATCTTTTTTATCAAGACATAATCTAATGGCTCTATAACCTAAAAAAGGATTGTCTTCGTGAGCAAATTTATAATAATTTAAATTCTTGTCTCCACCAATATCTAAAGTTCTAACAACAACCATTTTATCTTTTTGGCTTTCTAAAACATATTTATATGCTTCGAATTGTTCGTCTTCACTTGGTCAATCATTTGAATCCATATATAAAAATTCACTACGATATAAACCAACACCATTACCACCATAATTAATCAAATTATCAGCATCTTTTGGTTTGCCAATATTTGCTTCAACTTCAACGTGGTGACCATCTAATGTAATTGCTTGTTTATCAACATATTTTTTTAATTCTTTTTTATCTAATTCAAAAATATCTTGTTGTCTTTTTCAATCATTAATATTTTCTGGTAATATTTCAACAATTCCATTAGAACCATTCAAAGCAACCATTTCACCATCTTGAATTAAACTAGTAATATTTTTCAAACCTAACACAGCTGGTATTTCCATAGTTCTAGCCATGATTGCAGCATGACTTGTTCTTCCGCCGACATCAGTTAAAAAACCCTTTACATATTTTTTATCTAAAAGTGCAGTTTGAGATGGTGTTAAATCTGTAGAAACAATTATAACTTCAGTATTAATAGAAAGTAAATCTGGAAGTTTAACATCTAAATAATTAGCCAATATTCTTTGCTTTACATCTAAAACATCACTTGCTCTTTCTTTAAAATATGGGTCTTGCATTGAATTAAAAATATTAAAGATATTTTGAAAAGTCTCTTCAATTGCAAAAGCACCATTGTATAACTTATTAATTTTTATCTCAATTTCTTTTAAAGCTTCAGGGTCGTTAATAATTTGAATATGAGCATCAAAAATAATCGCTTTATCTTCACCGATTTTATCAATTGTTAATTTTTTGATATTTTCTAATTGTTCAGATGATATTAAAAAAGCCTTTTTAACTTTCTTAATTTCTTCATCAATATTAGTGATTTTGGTATTGCTAATATTGAATATAGGGTTTTTTAATAGAAATGCTTTAGCAAAAGAAATTCCGCTACTAGAACCTATTCCCTTAAGTGTTTTTGACATAATTGCACCTAACTTAAAATCATAAAAGTAATTATAAATAAATTAATTAAAAAAATTAATTTATTTATAATTGAAAACATTTAACTATTTGTCAGCTACTCAATCACTTGCGTCATATTCTTGGGTTACTAAACCATCATAAAATTCTGGCTCATGACAAACTAGTATCATAGTTCCTTGATAATCAATTAAAGCTTGTTTTAAGTTTTTCTTAGATTCTTTATCCAAGTGGTTTGTTGGTTCATCTAAAACCAATACATTATATTCATTGTTCATTAATATTGATAAACGTAGTTTAGCTTGTTCTCCACCACTTAATTTGGGAATATTATTATCAATGTTTTCCCTATTTAATCCAACTCTAGCTAATTCTTTTCTAATGTACTGTTGTGTTTTTTTATCATATGGAAAATGTTCTAATGCATAATCATATGTAGAAATTTGTGGATATTTTTCTTCTTGTTTAAAATAACCAAATTTTACATAATCTCCAATTTCTATTTTTCCACTTAATGAAGGGATTTCTTTAATTAAGGTTTTTAAAAGTGTTGTCTTACCAATTCCATTTGCACCAGTGATGACAATTTTATCACCTCTTATAACATCAAAAGTTATTGGCTTAGAAAGAGGCTTACTATATCCAATTACAACTTCTGAAACTTGTAAGACAATTTTTGTTGGAGATTTATATTCAGCAAAACTAAAATTAGATGGTTTATTGGTTGGTGGTAATTCAACTCTTTCTAATTTATCTAATAATTTTTGTCTAGATTGTGCTCTAGAGGCAGTTGAAGCTCTAGCTTTATTTTTAGCAATAAAAGATTCTGTTTTTTTAATGTCATCTTGTTGACGATTATATGATTTCACAAGTTGTGTTTTTTCTAATTCATAAACACTTAAGAAATTATCATAGTTACCTTTGTATCTTTTAATTTGGAAGTTTTCAAAATTATAAACAATAGTAACTAAGCTATTTAAAAAATCTAAATCATGAGAAATCAAAACAAAAGCATTTTCATATTTTAAAAGGTATTGTCTCAATCACTCAACGTGTTCTTTATCTAAAAAGTTAGTAGGTTCATCTAACATTAAAACATCTGGGTTTTCTAGCAATAATTTACATAATAAAATTTTAGTTCTTTGACCACCAGACAATGAATCAACAAGTGTATCATAACCAAATGTATTTATCCCAAGACCACTTGCCACATATTTGATTTTTTCTTCTATTTCATAATAGCCATTGTAAGCTAATATATTTTGAATATCGCCAGCTCTTTCTAACATTTCTTCTTGTTTTTGTCCGTCAAATTGTTCGTATTTTTCATATATACCAACCATTTCATTTTCTAATTCAATCATTCAATTGAAAGAAGATTTTAAAGTATCAAATATAGTGGTGTTGCTTTTTAATTCAGTGTGTTGATCCATATAACCAATTCTATATTTTGGATTAATATATAAATCACATTGATTGGGCGAAAATTTGTTTGCCAATATTTTCATAAATGTAGATTTGCCTCTACCATTTGCTCCAATTAAACCAACGTGTTCATTCTTTAATAACTTAAACTCAGCATCACGAAAAATTTCTTTATAACCGAAAGCATGATTTAAATTTGCAACACTTATTATTCCCATTTTTTCTCTTTCTAAATTATTAGCTTTATATTTATATAATTATTCTTGATCATCTCAAGAAATTTCTTCAACTGGAACTCTTTTTTTGTTTAAATAATTTTCAACAATTTTTCCATCTTGCACTTTTATTACTCTATCACCTAATTGCAACATATTTTGATTATGTGTAACAATAACAATTGTTGTTCCATATTCTTTGTTGATTTTTAAAAATAAATTCATTATTTGTTTTGTAGCATCAATATGGATAGCACCCGTTGGTTCATCACCAAAAAGTATTTTAGGATTTTTAATAAGTGCTCTACAAATGGCAACTCTTTGTGATTGTCCACCAGATAATTGAGAAGCTTTTTTATGTTTGTGTTCATACAATCCAACATATTTTAATAAGTCATCTAAATCAATTTTTTTAGATTTATCTTTTTGTAAGCTTGCTGTAATCTTGATGTTATCTTCAACTGTTAATATCTCTAATAAACCATATTGTTGATAAATATAACCTATATAATTTGCTCTCAATTTTGTAAGTTTTGATTCATTAAGTGTAATGGTATTTTGATTAACAACATGTGAATAACCAGTTGTTGGTCTATCAAGCGCTGAAATAATTGATAATAGAGTGGTCTTACCACTTCCTGACGGTCCATAAATTACTACAAATTCTTTTTCATAAATTGTAAGATTTATATCACGCAAAATATGGTAATTAATATAATTGTTTGTATAAGATTTTGATACATTAAACAATTTGATAATTTCATTTGGCAATATTTCAGGTTGTTCTAAAACCGCTTTATGAGGCTTATTGTTTTTTCTAATAATTTTTGCTTCATATTTAGATGCTTTTTTGCTTATGGCTGGAATATTTTCTATCTCAACTGCTAAATTTTTATTAACTGAGTTTTGAATTTCTTTATTTTCTAAATATGTTTTATTTTTCATAAAATTTCCTCACAAATTCCTAAACTTTACTACTTGAAGATTTCTTATTTGAAACAACTTTATTTTTATTAACAATATCAGTTTTTCAAATCTTACCATCTCTTAAGTGGAAAATTTTATTTGCATTTTTAACAAGATTATTATCATGTGTAACAATAATTATAGTTGTTTTAAATTTCTCATTTAATTTTAAAAATAAATCAATTGTCATTTCTGCATTTTCTTTATCTAAAGCACCAGTTGGTTCATCACAAAACATAACATTTGGTTGTTTAGCAATTGCTCTTGCAATTGAAACTCTTTGTTTTTGTCCGCCAGATAATGCATGTGGAAACTTATCTAACAAGTCAGTTAAACCCATTGTTTGAATTAAATCATTTAAATCAACATTTCTATTCTCTTTTTTAACAAGTTCTTGACCAATTCTAATATTATCAAAAACAGATAAAATAGGAATTAACCCATATCTTTGGTAAATATAAGAAATTTCTTCTTTTCTAAAAAGTGTAATATTTTTATCATTCATGTCAGTGATACATTGTCCATCAATATATACTTGGCCGTTTGATGGTTTATCAACACCAGCCATTATATTTAAAAGCGTTGTCTTACCAGACCCAGATGGCCCTAATATAACAACAATGTCACCTTTATCAATAAATAAATCAATTGAATGTAAAATATCTGAACTAAATGCTAATGATTTAATTGATTTATCAATTTTATTACAAATAATATAGTGTTCTTTAACTTTGCTAGGGTGTAAATGTGGAGTAAACTTTTTTGCAATAGCTTCACCATTTTTTGAGTGTTTTCTTGTATCGCTATACAACAATGGGTTTTCTGGGTTTGATTGTCTAATATGTGATTCTAATTCACTCTTGATATAATAAACTGGATATATTGGTAAAAATATTGCCAATATTCCTCATGACATCATAAGTTCTTTTAATTTTTTATCTTTTATAAAAGAGGCAGATGTAAAAGATTTGATAGCTCAAATCAATTGATAAATTCACATAATTCACAACGGGATTAATAAAATAAATAAAATACCACAGATTAAAACTCTTTTATAAATCCTTTTTGTACAACGATAAAATTCATCAATGATGAAAACTTCATTATCAAATTCATTTACTTCATGGTGAATCTTGTCTTTAATAAGGGACTGTTTGTTGTTGATATTATCGTTCTCTTTTAGTTTTGGAGAAGAAATAATCTCTTTCTCGGATTTCTTATTAATTTCTTTTTTCATAGTGCTTTATTATACAATTTATTTAAAAACTTTCTTACCTTCTTGAAAAAAGTAGAATTCTAGCTAATGATCAAATGATTGAAATCAAACTCATAAGAATCATAAATCCAAAGAATAGAGCATATTTATTTTTCAATTCAGGAGTTGAATCTAAGAATTTATCCATTTTTTGGATATTGTTCATATTGTAAGCCATATACCCAATACTTAATAAACCAGAAACTGCTGATGATATTAAATAAATTCATTGATAACCCACACTTGCATTTGGATGAGCATAACGCATACCAAACACATTGAATAAATTAAATAAAAATAAACCAATATTAAAAACGAAATAAATAATTGTCGCAATCATTAAAAACTTACCAAAAGACATCATAAATTTAGTTGAAACTAATGTAGAAACAAATCATGTTCCGAAAAAGATAACACCAACAGAACCAAAAAGTATCATAACTTCTTGAGCATTAAGCATATAAAATAACGAACCAAATCCAATACCATTTGCAATACAATATATTGCCATTGTTCCAAAACTCAATAAATTAGAAGCATTTTGTAATTTTGCCATTCAAACAAATGTACAAACAAGACTAATAATAATGAAAACTGAAGAAAGCATTTCCAATGCAAATGTTGAAACAGGATTAACACTATAAATGTATGCAACTAAAAATCCTATTAAACAAGTTAGTATTAATCCGATTGAAGCAACTAGTAAAGCTTTTGACATCATCGAAACTTGAAGTTTACTATAACCTCTAGCTCCAATTGGGGTTGTTGTATTGTAATCACTATACATTTTGTTCTCCACTTAATTAAATTATTCATTTATTATAACATTTATCAAAATTAAATATAAATAAAGTAGTTTTGCTATAAACATATAATGTATATGCTAACAATACTAAAATATAAATATATATTATATATTTTTGTTATCATATTTATAAATTTAACAAAGTGGGTTTGCTTAAAATGAAATTAAATGTAACTATTGAAATACCTAAGAATTCAAAAATTAAATATGAATATGATAGAAAAACAAAAGAAATTATTGTTGATAGAATACTATATGGTTCAAGTCCTTATCCTTTAAACTATGGGTTTATAAAAGAAGCTTTGGATTGAGATGGAGATGAATTAGATGCTCTTATTGTTTCAGATCAAGAGTTTTTACCAGGTGTCATTGTTCCAACTAGATTAATTGGTGCAATGGAAATGATAGATGGTAATGAAGTTGATACTAAATTAATTTGTGTAATTGATTGCGATCCAAGATATGATGAAATTAATTCTTTAGATGATTTACCAAAACATACATTACTTGAAATCCAAGACTTTTTTGAAAATTATAAAAATTTACAAAAAAAGAAAGTTGAAATCAAAGGCTTTAGAGATAAAGGGTGAGCATTAGACGAATATAAAGAATGTGTTGAATTAATGACTAAATATGGAAAAATGGATAAAAAAGAATTCATAAATGAAATGAAAAAGAAACATCCTAACAAATATAAATAATATTTGTATTAAAATGTAAATAGAGGGAAATATGTCTGACAAAATAAAAATAGAAATTTCACAAAAAGCATACGAAAAAATAAAATCACAATATGAATTAGGTATAGCATCATATGAAAAGCTTGGTATCAAGAGTGTTGATGAATTTATTTCTTATGTCTTAGAGAATTTTGCAAATAGTACAACTGAATTTGAAAAATTAAGTGATCAAATGAAAAGCATGATTGAAAATATTGATATTGATAAGCTAAACTTTGAAGATATATTTAAAAATATTGCTAATTTATCACCTAAAAAAGATGATGAATTACCAAAAGAACCAGAAAAAGAAACAACAGAAGCTGAAGAAAAAATTAAAAAAAGCTAAGACTTTTAACTTATATCATATCGCCATTTGTAATTCTACTGTCTTCTTGTTAGAATTAAGTAATGGACTTTAAAATATATGATAGATAATTTTGTAACAATTTATAACAATATAATCGAATTTATCAAAGCAATTGATAAGTTAAATCATGATTATAAATACCTTAACAATGACAGTGATAGATTAGCTAATACTAGGGAAATTGATAATATAGAAAAAGAAATTTATACTCTTGAAAATTTATTGATAAATGATTATGAAAATGCTGACTATTTTCTTCAAGTAGTAAACTATAAAAAATGATTACTAACTAATGGAAATTATATTGATAATATTGATTATTTAAATAAAAAGAACAATTTATTAACAATAATATGTGAAAGAGTTGCTTATATTCAAACATTAGACAAAGATAAAATATCTTCATCATTAAGTCTTGCTCAAAATTTGGCTCAAGAAAAATTAGAATATGAAAGAAAAGTTCAAATGCTTCAATATGAAAAAGAGTTGCAACAATATGAACTTCAACAACAACAAGCTCTTCAATATGAAAAAGAATTGCAACAATATGAACTTCAACAACAGCAAGCTCTAGAGTACGAAAGAGAACTTCAAAAGTATGAACTTGAACAACAACAAGCTCAAGAATATGAAAGAGAACTTCAAAAGTATCAACTTGAACAACAACAAGCTCAAGAATATGAAAGAGAACTTCAAAATTATGAACAACAAATGCGTGAATATGAAAACAATATTCAATCAAATGTTCAAATGGGTTATGTAGATCCAAATCAAATGGGTTA
>JAVXTD010000009.1:0-11869 GCA_036642835.1 Malacoplasma sp. | reverse complement strand
TAGATCCAAACCAAATCATTGATCCTTATGCTTCTCCGGATTTGTATAATCAACAATATTAAAAAAATTAAATCATTTTTATTATTTAAGAATTCTTAAATAATAAAGTTATCACAAAAGTTATTGCTAACTTTAAACTTGAAAGTATTTCTTTATTATTCAATAAAATTGATTTAATGTGTTTGATTTCATATTTCTGATTAGTTAAGATATTTTCTAATAAAGTGAAATCTTCATTCATTAATGAATCAGTAAATAGTTTTATTTTATTTATTACTCCATCATTTATTTCTAATTGAACATGGTATATGCCATGTTCATTTTTAAATTTATTCTCAAAATTAAAGTCAAAATTTTTTCCAAAATTTCATTCATATGTACTAAATTTATTTTTGTAAGCATCATCTATAAATGAATTAGACTTATCAAAAACATGAGTTAGGGTTTTATATTTTTGTTCTAAAAAATATAAAAGCTTATTAATGAATTCTTCTAATGTTAAGGTTAGATGTTCTGAAATATTACACACTCTTGCCCTTACTGAATCTATTCCTTTAGAGTCAATTTTCAATTTATTAACATTTAAAGAATTTACTAACTTCTCGATATTTAAATTATATAAAAGAGTTCCATGCACTAAAACATCATTATTGTGTGTTGTAGAAGCAACACCAGATATCTTTTTACCAAATAGTAATATATCATTTCTTCCACTAAATTTTGCATCAATATTCATACTGTGTAAAAATTCAATAATATCAATTAAAAAATTTTGCATAGAAAAATTTTTTAATCTATTTCTTAATATTATTGTGAAATTAACATTACCAGTATCGTGATAAACAGCACCGCCACCACTTATTCTTCTAACAACTTTTATATCATTTTCATTAACATAAATATTGTTTATTTCAGAATAGGCATTTTGATTTCTACCAATAATAATTGCATTATCATTTTGTCAAATTAATATAACATCTTCGTTATTTTCTTTTAGAAAATATTCTTCAGTCGCTAAATTAAAATAAGGATTATTTGAATTTAATCTATAAATTTTCATGTCAATTTTTATTTTTAAAATTTTCTAAAATTATTTTTCTAGATGCATCAAATATAATTTCTGAAATAGATGGGTGTGGATGAATTGTGTTTGCAAGATCATATACAGTACATTCTAAATCCATTGCTAAAGCAATTTCTGAAATTATATCAGAAGCTGTAGAACCAATTACATGACAACCTAATATTTCGCCATATTTTTTTCCAACTAATAATTTTAAAAAACCAATCGATTCACCATCAGCTAATGCTTTACCTAAATGATTCATCATTACTTTTGATTTAAAATATTCAATATTATTATCAATTAAAAATTGTTCAGTCTTACCAATTGTGGCAACTTCTGGGAAAGTATAAATACAAGACGGTACTTTATCTAAAGAAAAAGATGTCTTTTTATTTAATATATTATCAACAGCAACCATTGCGTTTTTATATGCAACGTGAGCTAACATTATTCTTGAAGTGCAATCGCCAATTGCATATATATTTTTTTTCGATGTCTCCATTTTATCGTTTGTAACAATAAAACCATTATTTGTTTCTAATTGTAATGATTCAACATCTTTAATATTTGGAGTTCTTCCAATAGATACTAATGTAACATCAGAAGTTAGTGTACATTTTTTTGAATCAACTTCATAGTGAATAGCATTATCTTTATATTCAATGATTTTAGCATTTGTAATAATATCAATGTTTTTAGATGCCATTAATTTACTAACTTCACTAGAAATATCTTTATCTAATAATTCAAGTATTCTATCAACTGCTTGAAGTATTGTAACTTTAGAACCTAGTTCAGCATATAAGATGGCAAATTCAACTCCAATTACACCACCACCAATTACAGTGAAAGTTTTTGGTATTTCTCTTAAACTTAAAGCTTCATCAGAACTGATTATAGCTCCTTGTTTATATCCGATATCAAAACCTGGTAAATTTAATTTTCTTGATATACTACCACTAGAAATTATAAGTTTAGAGAATTCAATTCTTTCGCCATTAATTTCAACAGTTTTTTCATCAATAATTTTTGCATGACCTCTAATTAAATCAGCTTTTGCTGATTTTAATAATGCCTCAATACCATTTTGCAATTGCTTTACAACATCATTTTTTCTAGCCAAAATCTTTTTTCAATTCAAAGTTAAATTAGTTATAGCTATTCCTTCTACACCATATTTTTCTGCATGTAAAATATAATCTAAAACTTTAGCTGACTTAAGCAACGCTTTTGTTGGGATACATCCCAAATTTAAACAAACTCCACCTAGGTTCTCTTTTTCTACAACAAGAGTTGAAATACCTTGCTTAGCAGCATACTCACCAGCTGTATAACCACCTGGACCTGAACCAATTATTAATAAATCATATTTTTTCATATTATTAAACTCCTATATCTACAATCAAATAAGTAAAATATTTTCTAAATATTTTTTAATTGTTTGACCAAATCTAGCTATATCTCCACCATCAATTCATCTATGGTCTGCAGCAATTGTTAAATGAAAAACAGAACGTTCAACAAAGTTATTATCAATTTTTGAAATAACATTTTCTAATGTTCCAATTCCAGCTATTGCAAGTTCTGGATACTTAATAATTGGTGTTCCAAAAGAAGCACCTAAAGAACCATAATTTGTTATAGAGAAAGTACCGTCTTTTAAGTCTTTCATTTCAATTTTCTTATCTCTAGTTTTTTTAGCAAGTGAAGATATTTCCTTTGCAATGTCAATAATTGATAATGAGTCAACATTTTTAATATTAGGTACAATTAAGCCGTCTTTTGTATCAATTGCAATACCAATATTAATATTTCCTTTTTGAATGATCTGGTGCTTTTCTGAATCATATATAGCATTAAATAAAGGGTGTTCGTGAATTGAAAGTGCAATTGCTTTAACAATGAATGGTAATAAGGTTAACTTAACATTATGTTTTGCTAAAATTTCATCTTTAACTTTAGTTCTCAATGTTCACAATTCTGTAACATCAATCTTTAAAGTTAAGTTAGTATATGAAACGTTTGTAGTTGATTCTTTTAAAGCTTTAGCAATTGTATTTCTAAGTTGTGATATTGGTAATATAACGTCTTTTCTATTTGAATCAAAAGAACGATTAACACTAGATTTGGGAGTTGAAATATTATTTTCTACATCTTGTCTTAAAATTCTACCAAATGGTCCACTACCAGCTAATGTTGAAAGATCAATCTTATTCTCAATTGCCATAAGTCTAGCAACTGGAGAAATTAAAACATTCTTATTAGATGGCTTGTCAACATTAACTGATTTATTTTGATTACCAAAATTTTGTAATAATTTATTAGAAACAACAACTTCACCAACAACTGATGCTCCACCTTCTTCACCATTTGACTCTTCTTTTTTAGTAATTGTTTTATCAGAAGTAGTTTCTTTTTGACTTTCGTTTGAAACTCCATCATCTATATAAAAAATTTCATCACCAACATGAACAGTGCTGCCAGTTTTAATAAGTATTTTGCTAATCGTACCATTTGTTGGACTTGTTATTTCAGTTGTAACTTTATCAGTTTCAACAATGAATAGATTTTCACCATCTTTTATCGGTTGTCCTTCTTTTACAAAGATTTCCCCAACTTTACCTTCATGTATTCCTTCACCAATATCTGCAAATTTAAATTTATACATATTTATTCCTCGATCTTCATTATTGTAGATATTCTATCAGCAATTCTTTCAGGAGTAATAATGTGATATTTTTCTCCTTGAGCATATGGGACTGTAATATCTCATCCAGTTAATCTAGATGGTGCAACTTTCAAGTTGTAGAAAGCAGCTTCATTAAGTCTTGTAATTATTTCAGCTGATACACTAAATGATTTTACAGCTTCATGTACAACTAAAATTCTTCCAGTTTTTTTAACAGAATTTATGATTGTTTCATAATCAATTGGTTTAATAGTTCTTAAGTCAATTAATTCAACACTAATAGTTGGGTCAGTTTTTTCCAATACATTTATTGCTTCTAAACAATCATGAACTTGAGAACCATAAGTTACTAAAGTAATTGAATTTCCTTCTATCATAATGTTTGCTTTCCCAATTTCAATTTCATACAATTCACTTGGTACTTCTTGCTTAAATGATCTATATATTTTTTTAGGTTCTAAAAAAATAACTGGATCTGGGTCATTAATAGCGCTAGTTAGCAATCCTTTTACATCATACGGAGTTGAGGGCATTACAACCTTCAAACCTGGTACATGTGAGAATAATGCTTCTAATGCTTCAGAGTGGTGCTCTAAAGCTCTTATACCACCACCCATTGGCATTCTAATAACTAATGGACAACTATATCTTCCTCTAGATCTATTTCTCATTCTTGCAGCATGTGTCATAATTTGTTGAAATGCTGGATAAGAAAATCCTTGGAATTGTATTTCAACGATTGGTTTCAATCCAACCATTGATGCACCAATTGCTGAACCAACTATAGCCGCTTCTGCTATAGGAGCATCAAACACTCTAGATTCACCAAATAATTTTTGCAATCCTTGTGTTGTTCTAAAAACTCCACCTTCATAACCAGCATCTTCACCATACAAGATAATACTTTTATCTTTTTGTAAATTAAGTTCTAGAGTATGAGTTAGAGCTTCAATATTATTTAAAATTAACTTTGACATATTATTTCTCACCAAATATCTTTTTACATTCTTCTTTTTGTTCTAATAAATCTTTATCTAATACTTTATAAGTATAGTCAAAGACCTCATCAATTGATACAGATAATTTTGGTTCCATAATTTTAATTGCAGCCAAAATATCTTCATCAATTTTTGCTTCTATTTTGTTGATATCAAATTGAGTAACAATGTTATTGTCTAACATTCATTTTTGTAATCTAAAAATCGGACATAATAACATACCTTCTTTTTCTTGTGCTTCAGTTCTATATATTTTTGGATTATCACTTGTAGTGTGAGGCCCTTGTCTATAAGTTAGAAATTCAATTAAAATAGGTCCATTTTTTAATGCATATTCTTTAGCTTCGCAAAAAGCATCGTAGCTTGCAAATAAATCATTTCCATCAACTTTTATATATGGTATTCCAGCAGCAATCGCTTTAATAGCTAAATCAGTATTTTTTGATTCTTTATGTGTTGGAGTTGAGATAGCTCATTGATTGTTATTTATACAAAAAACAGTTTGAGTATTTCTTACAGCTGCAAAATTCATTGCTTCATAAAATTCACCTTCAGCTGTTCCACCATCACCAATAAATGAAACTGCAACATTATTTTTTTGATTATATTTTAATGCCATACCAATTCCCATAGCATGTGAGTATTGTGTACCAATTGGAATGTTAACTGGAATCACATTGATTCCTTCTGGCATTTGATTGCCCATTTCATTACCGTTTCAAAGTAACATCATTTGTCAAATAGGAACACCTAAAGTTAAAAAAATAGCACCCGATCTAAAAGCTGGAACTAAATAGTCATTTTTGTCCATACCAAAACCAGTAGCTACTTGCAATGCTTCTTCTCCCATATTTGGTGGAAAAGTTAACATTCTTCCCTGTCTTTGCATTTGCAACATTTTTTCATCAAGCTTTCTACTTAATTTCATTAAATATAAAGCTTTTCTGATTTCTTCTTTAGAAAGTGAAGGTATATATGATTTGTTACTAATATTCCCTTTAAAATCTAAAATTGAATACACTTCAGTTTTTTTGTCATATTTGTTAATCAACATAAATCCTCTTATATTTTTTTATAAATTACATATATATTTTAATTTAAATACCAATTTTTATTAATAAATCTTTAATATCTTAATAAGTGTTAAATGAAGGCTTATAAATTAATTTAATTTAGATTGAAATAATTATTTATTTAATTCAAATTCGTTCAAAAATTTACTTTTCTCTGACTCAAATATTTTATAAATATCTTCACTCAAATTGCATCATAATTCTTTATTGACATATCTAAGTAAGAAAATAATATTAGAAAAATCACTAAATACAATATTTATTATCTCTAATGTATTTTCTTCATAAACTAAATAAGCACCACCACTTCAAATGTGTGCATGATTCAAATCAATATCCTGATTAATATTGATATTAAACTGTTCGTTCATATCTAAACATGTAGAATGAAATACTTCTTTATTTAAAGTGTTATAAATTGCCATTCTAACTAATGGTCTTAATCCTGGTATGTATTTAAATTTATTCATATAAGTATTATATAAATATAAAAAGATAAATCTAATAATTTAAATTTATCTTTTTAATTGATTTTCATAAACATTTAATAAGTTACTATATAACTCAATTAAAGTAACTGGTCCAACACCTTTGGGAACTGGTGTTATATAACTTGCTTTATTATAGACTTTATCAAAATCAACATCGCCACATATAATGTTATCTATTGTTTTGTTAACACCAACATCTATCACTACCGCATCTCTTTTAATATATGTGTCATCAAAAAAATTAGCTTTTCCAATAGCGCAAATTAATATATCCGCTTCTAGGCAAATATTTTTCAAATCAATAGTTTTAGAATGACAAATAGTAACTGTTGCATTTTCATTTAAGAAAAGTAAAAGTAAAGGTTTTCCTACAATTATGCTTCTACCAACTATTACAACTCTTTTATTTTTAATTTGAATTTTATAAAATTTTAGAATTTTAATAATAGCATTTGGCGTACATGGCAATACACAATTATTTGTTTCTTTATTTGGAAATCATATTTTAGAAATATTCATTGGATTAAAACAATCAACATCTTTATATGGATTAATAAGTGAGCAAATTTCATTAACATTAACATTTAATGGGAATGGGTGTTGTACTAAAATTCCGTGAATATTTCTATCATTATTTAATTCAATAATTTTATTTTTTAAATTTATATAAAATGGTTCATTAATTTTATAAATGTGAATCTTCACACCAATTAAGCTTGCTATTCTTTGCTTTGCTTTTATATAACTCATTGTTTTAAAATCATCATCAAATGCAATAATAGCAAGGGTTGGGGTTACATTATATTTTTTAATTAATGAATTGTTTTTATTTTTTAAATCTTCTATTTCTTCGTTTGCTATTGTTGATCCATATAAAATTTTAGAATTAATTTTTCTATATCATTTAATTGTAAATTCATCAAACGAAACAGAATTATAACAATCAAAATTTTTCAAATCTAATTCAACAAATAAATCACAATTATAATTTTTGTTTGTTTTAGATAAAATAATTTCATCAAGATATGGAAAAAATAAATCAACTATGCTTTTCCCACCAGTTATAAAAACATCTTCATTTTTTGATAGGTCAATAATATATTGTAAATCATTTGTGAATTCCACATCAGAACGATGAATATCTTTTTGATTTGAAAATACAATGTTTCTTCTATTTGCTAAAGGTTTTGTTAATGTATCAAATGTTTTTCTACCCATTACTACTGTGTGATTTAATGTAATCTTTTTAAAATGCTTTAAATCCTCTTCTAAATTTCAAGGTATAGCATTATTTTTAGATATCCCATTTTTTAAATCAAGACACATAATAAGTTTCAACATATAAAAATCCCTTAAAAATTATTTTATACTCTTAATTTTCATTGTCTTAAAAATTAAAGAATTTAAATTAACTGTGATGTCACTTATTGCCATTATATAAACACCAACAATTGCTGGAATAAATCCTAATATTGCTAATGGGACTACTACAATATTATAACCAAACGCTCACAATAAGTTTGTTATAATCGCACATCTTGTTTGTTTTGTTAAATAAATACTTTTGTAAATATTTGCAATATTTAAATCCATTAAATTAATATCAGCAATTGATTTTGCAGCATCATTATCATGTGTCATAGAAAAAGATAAATCAGCTTGTTGTAAAGCTATTAAATCATTTATTCCATCACCTACATATGCAACCTTTTTATTTTCATTTTGCATCTCTTTTATGATTGCTGCTTTCCTTGATGGATCAACATTAGAGAAATATTTTTTTATATTTAAATAATTAGCCACATGTTCAACATTGCTTGCACTATCACCGCTTATAATGCAAATTTCAATATTTTTCTTTTGTAATGCTGCTATTATTTTTTTAGCATCATCTCTTATGTTGTCTTGGAATATAATGATATTTTCTACTATATCTTTTTTAACAAATACAATAATGGTTTTCAAAAGAGAACTATCACCATGCATATTTAAAATGCGATCGAAATCCTCTTTTATTGAAGAGTGGATTTTAATTTTTTTATTAATTGCAAAGTTAAGTGAGCAAATAATATATTTGTCTTTATTGGCAAATAAACCAACTCCTACAATTTCATCGATAATGAAATCTTCTTTGGTTTCAACAATGTTATTTTCTTCACAATACTTAACTAAAGATTTAGCTAAAGGGTGAAGTGAGACTTTTTCAATTTTAGAAATGATTTTCAGATTTTCAACATTTCCATAGAAATCACTTACTTTTAATTTACCTTCAGTTAAAGTACCAGTTTTATCAAATGCAATTACATTTATTTTTTTAATTTTTTCAAATGTTTCTGCGTTACTAAATAAAATACCATTTTTTGCACCTTTACCAACTCCCACTAAAATAGCGATTGGTGCTGCAATTCCTATAGCACAAGGACATGAGATTGAGATTGTTGCAATAAAAAAATATAATCCCCGTTCTCATTTTTCATCAAAACCAGATAATTCTACATTCCCAAATAAGCCAGAACCATTTGATATGTCTAGAATGTTTGGAACAAACATTTGTAACAAGAAAGCTAATACACCACATAGTAAAATTATTGGAGTAAATCATTTAGAAACAATATCAACAATTCTTGTAGATTTTATTTTTTGTTCTTCCATTGTCTTAACATTATTAATAATCTTTTGAATAAAAGAATTATCAAAGGTAGTAAGAACTTTTAAAATAAATGGTGAACCAATATTAATTGAACTACTTATAACCTTGTCATTTATTTGCTTAACAATAGGTGTAGCTTCACCAGTAAGAAGCGATTCATCAACTTCAGTACTATTTTGTGTAACAATACCATCTATCGGTATTCTTGCTCCTTTTTTTATTTGTACTAAATCTCCTATTTTAAGATTCTTAGTATCTATTTCAATAAACGTTTTAGTTTGGTAATCAAATTTAAAAGATTTATCAACCTGTAATTTGAAAATTTGATCTATATCTTTTTGTGATTTATTTTTTATTTTCATTGAAATAAATTCACCTAGATTAACAATTGCAATAATTGTTGTACCTATTTCAAAAAATGACATAATATGCATAACATTATTAAATTTAACAAATTGAATAGTCTCATCAATTAAAATATAAGTACTATAGAAAAAAGAAAGTCATGTACTTATAGTTATTAAAGTAGCCATTCCAATTCTTCTTAACTTGAATATCTCATGAAAAGATCATAAATAATATGACCTTCCAAAATAAAAGATAACAACAGCAGCACATATAAATACATATCATTTATAACCAATTGGTAAATGTAATCCAGAATAAAACATTGAAACCATTTCAATAATCATTATTGGAATTGATAACAATAATGGTATTCATAAATTAATTTGTTCAATCATAGTTTTTTTATTAATAGAAAAACTATTCTTTTTTAAAGATTGATTTGAATCATGACAAGTTAATTTATTCATACTTTAAATCTCCTATAAATAATAAATTGAGACTATTTAATAATATGTTGAATAAAAAAGAAAGCAAAAAAAATTAAGCAATATTATCTATAGTGATACATATACGTAAATATATATAATAATTCTATTAGATTTTTATTACTTAATTTTTTAAACTTATATCGGATAAAGAAATTAAAAAATATTAATATTCACTACTATCAGAAATAGTCTCAGTTAAAAGTTGTACACCTTTAGAAGTTCCGATTCTGTTAGCACCAGCTTCAACCATATTCTTAAGATCTTCAAAGGTTTTAATTCCACCAGCGGCTTTGATTAATTTTGAATCACCTAAAATATCTTTGAATAAAACTATGTCATCAATGTGAGCGCCAGCTTTACTAAAACCAGTTGATGTTTTAATAAAATCAGCATTAGATTCTTTAATTAAATTACATGCTCTGATTTTTTCATTTTCATCTAGTAAGCAAGTTTCAATAATAACTTTTAAAACTTTATTATCGCAATTTCTTTTGATTTCATTAATTTCTAATAAGTTATACATTTTGTCATCTGCTTTTAGTTTTGCAATGTTGATAACCATATCAATTTCATCAGCACCATTTTTAATAGCATCAAAAGTTTCAAAAACTTTTGATGTAGTTGTGTTTTGTCCTAAAGGAAAACCAATTACAGTACATACTAATACATCACTATCTTGTAATAATTTTTTAGCTAGTTTTACATAAGATGGATTTACACAAACTGATTTAAAGTTGTATAAAATAGCTTCGTTACACAATTTCGTAATGTCTTCTATAGAAGCGTCTGCTGCTAACAATGTGTGGTCAATATATTTTGAATATTCATTTGTCATATAATTCTCTCAATTTCATTTTTTATATATAAGCATTATAATTGATAATTTATTTTAATTGTTATTAAAAAAATATTAGCCATATATGATAAAAAAAATAGTAAATATTTTTGCAGTAAATATTTTGATTATTATAATTATATTAAATAATAAAGTGTACTATAGTTGGTTAAAATGAAAATAAATGCAGAGTTTAGTACTATTAATGATTTTTATAAGATATTAAATAAAAATGCTCCTCTTTATAATGATTCAAACAATGCGAAAATTAAATATCCTTATAAATCTTTTTTAATGCTTTCTTTAATTAACACATATAAAGAAAGCATATTTTCAAACATCAAATTGAATTTAGATAATGAAAAATTTCTAAAATCATTTTATGACTTTATGACAAATGATTATGAGTTATTTAAAATTCTTTCTAAACAAAAAAGTAAAACTGGATGGGGTTTGGGATTTACTAATAAAAATAAAAAGAATATCTTAAAACTGATAAAAGAGATGCCTCTTAAAAAAATACAATCAAAATATGTAACTATTTTAGAAAACAATTTTGTACTGCTAAATTTCAATATAAGTGCAGATAAGCAATCTGAAGCATTAGAATACTTAAAAAAATTATGCTACATCAATTTAAAGAAATGTATTCCATGATATGAAAACAAAAATGATTTAGAAATCGAAGAATACAAAGAAACGATATTATCACAATTCTTTATTGATGGTGATGAGCAAAATGATTTTAAAAGATCATTACAACACATATTTAGAAAAGAAGTTTTAGATAGAGATGGGAAATGTTTAATCTGTTGTATTGATAATTATATAGTTTTAGAAGCATGTCATATAAAACCATATGCTGTTTGTGATAACGATGAAAAATATGACTTAAATAACGGATTAACATTATGTAGAAACCATCACAAATTATTTGATAGCGGTAGTTTTGCTTTTAGTGAAAATCTAAAGATTTTAATTAGTAGACACTTTGATTCTGATGAAGATCTTTATTTTAGACAATATGAAAATTGTTGAAACTTAATTAATAAGAAATTGAATATTGAAAAATATAGACAACATCACTATATGCATATATTTGAAAAAAATTAAACCATTTTATTGGACATATATATTTCACATATTTAATCTGTTATATAATAAATTTGATTTATAGAATATGGTGGTTGCATGAAAAGTCCGAGAGAGAGAGAGAGAGAGAGAGAGAGAG
>JAVXTD010000008.1:0-45017 GCA_036642835.1 Malacoplasma sp. | reverse complement strand
TTATTGATGATTAAACCTTAAGATCGTTTAGTTTAATAACATTGTTTAATTTAGTTTCTAGTGAATTAATATCTTGTTTGATATCTTTAATATCTTTTTTAACAGAAACAATTTTTGTATTCATAACTTTGATATCTTTTTTAACAGAAACAATTTTTGTATTCATATCTTTAATATCTTTTTCTATTGAATCAAATCTTTTGTTCATTTCATCTAATAAATTAACTTTTGGTTTTTTACTTGTCATTAATTCACACTCAGCGTTTATTTTATATTTGTTTTTATTATATTTAATATTGTAATTAATTACAATTCCTTTATTAATTAAAGCTATTAATTGCTTGTTTTTTTCTTTGTTCATATAAATTACCCCTACAATTAATAATTGGTGGTATTTTTTAAAATATCTTACTTCAAATTGAAAATTTTTAACACTAATAAAAATACATCATCAACTTTTGTTGATGATGTATAGTGTGTTTTGATTGATGATTCTTGTATAGATTGTGTAATTATTTTAGCAAAACTGTTTTTATATATTCGCTCATACCAGGAAACAAAGTTTTATCATTGAATGTAATTACGGGTTTATAAGAAGCAAAATGAGGTGTTGAATTATTATGAACGCTGTGATCAATTAGATAAAAAAGAGCATTAGTAGAGGGGTCAATTAAGTTCATTGTTATAGAAAAAACTCCAGGAGAATTTTCATTTATTTTAACATCTTGAATAGATTTTTTAATTGGAGAAAAAAAATTATAAGTTGGAATGTTAGACGCATTAGTAATAATAGAATTATTATAACTAGAACAATAAGTACTATCATAATTAAGATTAGCATATAATGTGCTAGCCTGTGAAGCTATACCTTTTACACTTAAAAAGTTTTGATTAAATTGATTTTCATTACCTGTAAACAAAGCTGAAGAATTTAATAGCTTTCTAAAATTAGCAAATACTTTGGGTGAATTGCCATTATTAGGAATAACAGTAGTAGAAATTGGTGCGGCATTTTCATCATAAAAATATCCCATACCTACACCTTTTATGTAAGTTAAAATAGCATTATTATTCTCTGCAACCATTTTATTATAATCTTCAATTTTTTTAGTTGGTGTTTGCTCATTAAACTTCTCAATTGGACTTTTCACTATTTCATCTTTTGAAATTCCAGGCCCATTATTTGTAGTTAATACAAGAGGTACAGCAATTACTGTTGCAAGAACTCCAACTCCAAGAGTAGAACTCATCGCAACAACGCTACCCGTCTTTTTATATCATGGCTTATTATGTGATGTTGGTGATTCTGCTGATAAGTTATTAATTACACTATTAAAATTGTCAGAATATTTATTTTTTTTAGAACTAGCTTTATTGGTGTGATTAGTAGCATTTTTAATTTCGTTATTATTATTGTCTGTCATATTTACTCCATATTAAATTTAACAAAATACATATTTATAAAGAATATGCTTACTTTATTTATAACCTTTTTTATATTATTTTATAAATATAAAAGGTTTTAAATAAGTTTACCTAAATTAACGAACAGTTTTAATATTATAAGTTGGTATAGTTTTATATGTACTGCTATCAATATTAGTAGGTACAGAAGATAATTTTAATGAATCTGATAATATTACTGTAGAATTATCAGCTGCTATAACTTTAACAGAATAAGCACCATTTTTTAAGGGGTTGCTATCACTGGGTGGATTAGTTTTAGTTCATATCAGTGAAGTTTTATTAATGCCATTTTCCACTGTAAATGTTGGTGCAAAATCTAGTTTAAAATTTTCACTACCAGTAGTGTTTTTTAGAACCTCTGTAGCGCCAATAAAAGAAAACAATATGTTAAATTCAATAAAACTACCGATTGAGATAGTTGTTGAATCTGTTGCTGTTTTAAGTTTAAAACTACTATCTGATGTGGTTTTTAATTTTATTTTATATGTTGCTAATGATGGTGTAGTAGTAGTTAATGTGCTACTGCTTAAAGTAACATCGGTCACTTCTGTATTTGGTTTAGTTGGAAAGTCATTTAATCAAAGTGATGAATAATAAGTTCCAGCACCTTGATCTCTAAAGAATTGACGCATAATTCCAGCACCATTTTTAGAATCAACAGTGAAATATTTGATAAGTTCTGCTTTTGCTTCATCTGCTGTTAATTCCATTTTTACAAGTGCTGCATTTGACGTTACTGTTGTTGCACCAGTGTATTTTACTTCACATTTATATCATGTGTCTCTAAAAGAATTTTTAGTATCAGCTACAAGTTGTTCTGTATATGTAGCATTTGTTGCGTTTGCAATGTTTTCATATTCACCATTTTCAGTACTAGATTTTTTTCATTGGTAAGTAGCTGATTGTCCTTCAATTGGGTTTGTAATATTCGCACTTACAGTTAAAGTAAAACTAGTATCAGTACTTGTTATTGTTTGAGAAGAAGGACTAGTAACAGTAATAGTTGGTATTGCTTGCGCTTTTCTTTCAAGATATGCAATACTTGATGTTTTTGGTTCTGCACCAGTATAACTAACTACACATCTATAGTATTTTTTAGCAGTTGGAGTAACTTCTGTAATTTCATTAGATGTTGGAGTATAGCTATTTGCATTTCCTCCAGTTGTAATATTTGCAAAATCAGCATCAGCATTAGTTGTTGAACTTTGTCATTGATAAATTATATTAGATGCTTCGCCATTTGCAACAGATGCACTAACAGTGAATGCGGTTGCAGTAGTAGCTGTAAATTCTAAAGTCTGATTTGCTGGTTGAGTACCGATTGCAAGAACTGGTTTTTGTGCTGCTCTTGTAACGTTAGCAACATTAGTAATAACATCAATTGCATTAGCTGAACTTAGTTTACATCTATAATATTTACTAGAACCATTAGCTATACCAGTCAATTCTAAAGAGGTCGAAGTTTTACCAGCCATATCTGTAAAATTAGCATCAACATCATCATCTGAACTTTGTCATTGGTAAGTAATTGCTTGATCTGTTACACCATTTGCAATCGTTGCAGCAATTGTTAATGTTGCTGTAGATTGACTTTCAGTTAGAGAAATATTTTGTGGTTGTGTTGTAACTGTAATAGTTGGTTGTGCTAATCTAGTAACATTTGATGCATTTGAAGTTATAGATTGTGCATTTGGTGAACTTACAATACATCTATAATATTTGTTTCAACCAAAGTCAACATTAGTTAAATTATAAGTAGCTGAAGTACCGTTCGTTTCAATGTTTACATATCCACTTGATGCATTATCTGAAACTTGTCATTGATAACTTAAAACTTGATTATCTACACCATTTGCAAGACTTGCTTGTACAGAAATATTTGCAGTAGTTTGTGAGTGATCTAAATTAATAGTAGCTACAGGTTGTGTAGTAATTGTTATAGTAGGTGCTAATTCTCTATCAATATAAGCTACAGATGATTCAACTTGATCAGCATTTTCTGAATTCACTTTACATTTATAGTATTTTTTAACACCTGGTGTAATTGCTGAAAGTTCTGTTTGAGTTAAAACATAACTTGCTGAAGTAGCGCCAGAAATATCTAAAAATGTTCCATTGTCCCTAGCTGAACTTGTTCATTGATAAGTTAATAGTTGTCCTTCTAAACCATGTTCAACAGAAGCACCAACAGTTAGTGTTGCAGTATTGTCTAAAAATTTCAAATTAAGACTGCTTGGTTGTGCAGCTATATTGATAATAGGTTTAGATATTTTAGTAACAGAAACCGGATTTGAAATCATTGTATCCATATAATCATAAAAAATTTTACATCTAAATCATTTTTTACTACCAAGAGCAAGATCTCTTGCGTTATATTCTAAAAAGTCTTTTTGTGCATCTTTACCTTCTATAACTTCGAAAGTACCAGTTTCGGTTTCCGAAATTTCTCATTGATATGTGGGTTTAAATGCATTGCCAATTGGATTTGTAATAGAACTTACAACCACAGATAAAGTAGTTACTTGAGATTCTGCAGAAGCCACTACAGTTTTATTGACTGGTTGAGTTGTAATAGTTAAAGATGGTTGAGCAATACTTTCTGAAGGGTTTGAAACAATTCCACTTGAACTAGTGGGAGAGTTTTTAAGTTCTACTTTATATGCTGATTTATTTGTAATAGTATCATCTGTAAAATTTAAATATATTTCAGTTGTGCTAACTACTTCTATAGTAACACCAGCAATTTCTGTAGCCAGCGTTTCAACTCTTGTAGTTGTTGCATGAAAAACTTTATACCCGCTTGCTTCATTGGGTAAGTTTTCACCACCAATAAGAAGTTTTGCAGTTTTCTTAGTTAAATCATAAATAGTTTTAACACTACTAAGTTTAGCTTCTTTTTGCACTTCAACAGTTGGCTTTGGTGCAATCATTACAAGCGGAACTGCAACAGCAGTCGCTAATACACCAGCTCCAAGTGTAGAACTCATTGCAATAATGATTCCCTTCTTTTTAAATCAAGGTTTGCTAGCACTAGCTTTAGATGATGTTTTTCTATTAGAGTTAGAATTTAACGATTTCCCAGTTACATTAGGTTTAGTCTTATAATTAGTTACATTAGGCTTAGTCTTATTATTAGTGTATTTCGACATATTTTCTCCACAATTAATTAAGATGTAATGTAAATACCCATTTATTGATTACGATTACATATACCTATATATTATAATGTTTGTTTAACTATTTGGGAATATTTCTCCAAAAAATGAGTTCTATTTTTGATTGATTTCTATCGATGGATATTCACCAAATTAAGTACTATGTCATTGGTAGTTTAGTTATTGATTAGCTTTACTGTTATGAATAGATGCTGCTATAACAAAAGTAATAGTGGTTACATCAATTGTCAAATCAAAACTAGAAGGTAAGCATTAATTTAAATAGTTGTCCTATCTGTTTTTTCAACATAAATTGGTATTGAGGTAACTGGGTTGGCATATTTATAATTAACAATACATTTAAAATATTGCTTAGATAAATTAGGGATTTCAGTTGCATTAAATTCGTAAGCTGACTTTGTTTGATTTGGAATCAGTGTTCAATCATACTCAAATGTTGAATTTGATTTTGCAGTTTTTCATTGATAAGTTGGTTCAACTTGGTCTATTTTATTATTGATTGCACTTATAGTTACTGATAATGTAAGACTTTGCTTGTCAGTTGGTTTTATTATTTTACTTTCAGATTGACTTGTAATACTAAAACTGGGTTGGGTAATACTTTGTTGAGTACTTGAACTAACTTCATTTCCAGTTTTTAAATCATTATGAATCTTAACTTGATATATAGAATTTGCAGTAATAGTGTTATCTACAAAATTAAAATTTATTTCCTTATCGCTAATTTTTTTTAATTCTATAGACTTTTGGTCAATGGGAATTGCGTTAGTAGCAGTTGTTATATTGAAAATACTATACATTGCCATATCGGTTGGTAAATTATTACCCTCAACAATAAGTTTTGCAGTTTTATCTACTAAATTGTAAACATTTATAACCTTATTAAGTTCACTAATTTTCGCGGCATTTTGAATTGATACAACTATAGGAATTGATACTCCAGCTGCTATTACTCCAGCACCAATCACTAAACTCAAAGCAATAACATAATCTTTATTTTTGTATCAAGGACGATATTTAGACCTTGGCATTGAGTCATCATATCAATAATATGAAGATATTGAATTAAAGTCAGTCATTGGGATATTTGGATCTAATCACTTCGCATTAGAACTTGGAACTTTTTCATCAAATCCTATTGGGTGTTGAACATTATCAATTCTTGGTTCTATGCGTTCAATTGGTTTGGCATTAGTATTAGCAGATAATAATGGAATAAGGTCTGATGGGATTTTAACTGACTCTCTTAGTTTTATTTCAATATCATTTATATATTTAAATAAATCAACTTGTTTTGTATTATTATCAGTTGTTATCATAATGGAATTTATTGCATCTTCTGAAGCACTTGTAGAAGATACTCTAACAAGGTTTGCTGGGGCTCTAGATAAATCAATTGATTTCTCATTATGGTTAATTGGGTCTGGAAAAAAACTTCTCAATCTTTCATTAGTATAAACTGAAGAGACACCTGTAAGAGATGTTGGTGAATTATTAGAATTTGAATCAATTTGTGGCTCGACTAGAAAAGTAGAACCTCTATTAGAGTTAATTGGAACATTAGGCGGAGTAGGGTTCAATGGTTCTCAATTAAATCCAATTGGCCTTCTAACATTAGCACTTATTGGCATTTGATTGGGACGCATCAATTGTCCATTCAAAGACATTGGTGGTCTAGCCGAATTCATCCCAGGTCTAATGGGAGGAGTTGGCATTCTATTAAAATTCATTGACGGTCTAATGGGTGGTGTAGGTGGTCTAGTAAAAGTCATTACCGGTTTAATGGGAGGTGTAGGTGGTCTAGTAAAAGTCATTACCGGTTTAATGGGAGGTATTGGCATTCTATTAGAATTAGCTTGAGGGCTAATTGGAGGAGTTGGCATTCTGTTAGAATCCATTGTCACATTAATTGGTGTTAATGGTCTATCATTAAAACTAATGGGGGTTTGATTACTTAAATCTGTTAATTTTCCCTTATCATTATTAGACATATTTTTTCCACAATAAATTTAATAAAGAACATTTAAAAAATGCTAATCAATTTATTTTATTATTTTAGCATTATTTTTTTTATTTTTCCATTTGGAATTTAATACAAACATATAAGTAAAACACTATTTCACATCATTGCTTAAGGATTTTTCTGCAATTTTTAATAAAGGAATATTTATTAATATAATTTTGTATCTGTTGTGTAATATAAAAGCACTATAAATAACGATATTAAAGCCCGCCATTGAGTATTATGCTTTATTACTAACACTTTTATTAACAACTTTATTTCAGACTTAAAAATCAATATATTTAATATTATTTTAAATATATTGATTTCTAATTTGTTTGAACTGTTACACTTTTTGAATCATTTGTTATGTTTCTAGCTCAATTCGTATATTTATAAATAAAGAACGATAATATCATTTTAGCTATCTGATTAAATTCTAACAAGAAAAAATATAATAACGGATTCAATCCTTTTAATGAATGGGTCAATGTAAGTGCACCAAAGATAATACATCATATTGACATAATTAAACCATCAGTGAAAAATACAAATTTAGAACCACCAGCTCGAATGGCGAAATATAAAATAGAAAATATACCTTGACTTAAAATTATAGGCATCATTACCCATTCCATCTCTTGCGTTAATTTCAAAGATTCAGCTGAAGCATTTGGAGATAAGACACCATTGATAAATCATGAAAAAATAAACAATATTAATGCAAATATAAAACATATTATTGTTCCCCAGACAATGAGGTATTTACTATTATCTTTAGCTTGCTGAATATTATTTGATCCCAATTCACTTCCAATTAACACCGAAGAAGAGGAAGCCATTCCAGGAAATATAATTACAGTGAATTGTACAATCAATGCAACAGTAGTACTTGCATCATGTATACCAGTATCAAATCTTAATAAACAAACTATTAAAAATAATGTAGCAAATCCATAAAGTGAATCATTTAAAATCGGTTGTCATGAATTCTTCATTACATTTTTAAAAAGTGATAATTGAATTCTTCAATTAGATATTCTCAATATGTCTTTTTTATTAAAAATAATAAAACATAACAAAACAACAAATTCAATACATCTTGCACCAAAAGTTGATAATGCAATATTTCTAACAGATTCTAAATCACCACTTGAATTAATAACTAATAAAGGGTCCATTATAATATTTGAAGCAATTGCAATAAAAGCAGCTAGCAATGCAATCTTTGGTCTTTTAGTTTCTTTGAAAGAAAAACTTAAAGACATAGCTAACGCCATCGGAATAAAAGTTAGTGCAGACCAAAATAAATATTCTTCTGTTAATTGATTTTGTAATATTTCTTTTGGGTCTAGAGAATTTTTGTCAATTCCAGACGATGCTTCTATAATGTCTTTTGGCATTAGCATCAATAACAACATAATTGGTACTGATAATAATAACCCCATTATTAATTTGATAGTTATAGTTTGATGAAGATGGTTATTATTTTTTGAACCATAATATTGTGATGTCATAACACCAATTCCAGTCAAAGTACCGATAATTACCATTGTAGGAAAATTAATTACAGAAGTTGCAACACCAATAGAAGTTTTGGCAATTGTTCCAGCATCTGCATATGCTGCAATAAAAAAATTATCTACATAAATAACAGATGTAGTAATTAAAGACTGCAAAGCCGCAGGCAAAAACAAAGAAAACATTGAAATGATAAATGCTTTATTTCCAAATCATTTTTCAAAATTAAATCTAACTTCTTTTTTTTTAAAATTTTTCATACGCAAACAACTTTTTACTTGTAAGTATTAATTCTAACAAATTAAAATCATTTTCATTGATTTACTTTTATATATAACATTACAATAAAAAAATTGCTAGAAAGGAAAGGTATTAATTAAACACGCCAAGATAAGAAAAGGAAATATTATCATGTGAACCATTTGAAATTGCTTGATCAACTAATTCTTTAGATAAATTATTAGAATCATTATTTCTAATAACATTAAATAAATCTTCCATTTGATAAAAATTATAAAATCCATCAGATGCTAAAAATAACAAAGAATCTTTTTTAAGTGGTTTACAAATATAATCATATTTTTTGTGTTTTACACAATTTGCATCAATTGAATTCGTAATAGATGATAAACTATTTTCATATTTTTTAATTTGTTCATCAGTTGAATTAATACTAATTAAATAGTTGTATAAATTGTGGTCTTCTGTCAACAATTTTACTTCATTATGATTTAAAAAATAAGCTCTTGAATCACCGATTCAAAAAATATGGATATGGCCTTTGAATACTAAAGCTAAAACTAATGTTGCTGACATATCTTTATGTTCTCTGTTTTTTTGAATATATCCAAACATTTCCATTTTAGATTTATTAATTACTCTTAAAAATCAATCATTGATTTCTCATTTCAAATAATCTTTATTCAAAAAGCTTTTAATAAATGTTTTGCAAATCATCCTAGAAGCAACTTGGCTACCTGGATAACTTCCAACACCATCTGAAACAATTAACATATTATGCAAAACATCATTTGTACCAGATCATGCAAAATCTTCATTTGTTGTCCTAGCGAATCCTGGATCAGAATAATTATTAATAATAGTTTTTGTTCTTTTTAGTTTCATATAATACCTAACATTAATAATTATAGTTTATAAATTTTTATTTCTCAATTGTCCACATGCAGCATCTATGCTATTTCCTCTCTCTTGTCTTATCGTACATGTTAACCCATAAGCTCTTAATGTCTCATAAAAATCCCTACAATTAGTGCTTTTTACATACTTATTCTCTTTGACTTTATTGTATGGAATCAAATTTATATAAACTAATTTATTTGAAAATAATTCAACCAATTCTAATGCATGCTCTCTTCTATCGTTAACTTTATCAATTAAAATATATTCAATAGTAACTCTTCTATTTGTTTTAGCTATGTAATCATCAATTGATGCAACTAGTTTTTTAATATTAAATGCATGATTGATTGGCATTAGTTGAGTTCTTATTTCATCATTTGAAGCATGTAATGATATTGCTAAATTAACTTGCTTTTCAAGTTCAGCTCATTCTCTTATTTTATTAACAAGCCCACATGTTGATACTGTTATTTTTCTAGAACTAAAATTTAATCCTTTTTGATCTCTTACTATATTTAAAAAATCTAATAAGTTATTAAAATTATCAAAAGGTTCACCAATTCCCATTACAACAATATTCAATAAATTTTCTTTTCTATTTTCTCATAAATACTTTTTAGCAATTAATACTTGTAATACCATTTCATTAATATTTAAATCTCTAACTTTTTTAATTATTCCAGATGCACAAAAAGTACAACCCATATTGCAACCGACTTGAGTTGATACACAAACACTATATCCATAACTGAATTGCATAAGTACTGTTTCAATTTTGTTACCATCACATAATTCAAATAAGAATTTAACAGTGTTATCACTTTCATCACTTTGAGTTTCAACAATTTTTAATGTATCCACTTCAAATAAAGAATGTAATATTTCTTTATTTTGAATAGAAATATTTGTCATGTCTTCAATTGATGTAACTTTTTTTACATAAAGTCAATCAAAAATTTGGTCAGTAATATATTTTTTAATTTTCTTTTCATCTAATATGCTCTTCATCTTTTCACTTGGCATAGAGTATATTGATTTATTATTTTTTTGAGATTTCATGTACTATTATTTCTTTCATTTCTTTTGCAGCTCTTTCATGGCAATCATTTAATACCACATAATCATATTCACCAGTTAACTTAATCTCGTGCTCTGCTCTTTTTATTCTTTCTTCAATTTTCTCAGGAGTTTCTGTATTTCTAGTTTCTAATCTTGATTTCAATTCTTTTAGAGAAGGTGGAACAATGAATATTGATATAAATTCATTTCTATTTAATTTCTCTTTAACAAGTGTTGCACCAATGACTTCTATTTCTAATATAACATTCTTCCCATTGTTTATTTGATTATAAATATTTCTTAATGGTGTACCATATTTGTTCTTTGCAAATTCAGCCCATTCAATAAGTTCGTTATTGTTTACTGCCTCTACAAATCTTGTGTCATCAACAAAAAAATAATCAACACCATCTTTTTCAAGTTCTCTAGCTTTTCTTGTAGTCATAGAAATGCTATAAACCAAATTTAGTGCTGAATCATTAATAAATTGATCAATTAGCGTTTTTTTGCCAACACCACTTGGTCCGCTAATAATTATTATTAAGCCTTTTTTTCGCATAAATATACCTTTAACTTGATGAAAAATTATTTCGCAAGATGAAATTATTACTTATTATTATATTAGTAAAGAAATTGATTTCTAATATAATTTGAGTAAAAAGTTATTTATGTTTAAAAAAGTGCCACCAAGTAAAGAATGAATCGTTTATGATGATAACAACATTATGAGACAAAAAAGTCAAGATTTATCATTTCCGTTGAGCACTGAAGACAATGATATTATCTCAAAAATGATTTCTTATATTGATGCATCATATAATAATCAAAGCAAAAAATATAACATAAGACCTGGGATTGGAATTGCTGCAATTCAATTTGGATACCCTAAAAAAATTATTTATATACATTTTGACGAACAAGAACAAGAACACAAATATCTTTTAGCTAATCCCAAAATTATTTCACAATCATTCAACAAGTCTTTTCTTACTAGTAGTGAAGGTTGTTTATCAGTCAAAAAAAAATGAGACGGTTACTCAATAAGAAGGGCCCATATTATTGTTGAGGCTTTTGATTTGTTTGAAAACAAAACTATCAAAATAAAAGCAAAAAACTTATTATCTATATGCTTACAACATGAAATAGATCACTTAAATGGTTCTCTTTTTTATGACCGAATAAATAAAAACAATCCCCTACATAAAGAAGAGGATTGAATCGAAATAAAAGAACATTAATTTTATAAAGATTTTTTGAATTTCACTTTTTTAATAACAATCATTGATACTGCAAAAATCAAAATTACCAAAACATTAATAACTAATATAAAGCCAATTAATTCATATAGCTTTTGTGTAGATAAATTACCACTTGGTTGAAAACCAAAATAAGATAAGTCAGATTTAAAATTTGTTTGAATAGTATATTGACTTCTATTTGGGTCCATTATTGTCTCATCTTTATAGTTAAATTTTGCATCAATTACGTTGTAAGTTAAAGATAAAGAAAATGAAATTGTTCCATCAGATGGGTTTTGCACTCTTGAATCTGGTACTAAAGCTCTAGAGTCTGGTAAAACATAACCGTTTGGAGAACCTTTAGGAGCAAATGTTATAAAGGTTGTTAATTCAGAATTCGATAAATCATTAACTGAATACTGATAAACTTGACCAGGCAATGTTGTAGGAATAATTTCTGAATTGAAACCAGAAACTAAATAATACTCAACAAGTTGAATATTCCCATTTCACATAGTAGCTTTAAAAGCTATAACACCAATACTATCTAAATAATTTGGTGTATATAAAGCTGTATCAGTTTGAGATCCTGCAAAACATTCCAAAGGGTCATCAGCTGTTAATATAGAATTTGCTTGATGACGTGTAAGATTTGTATATACTGGAGCATTAACACCATTTGTTGTAATACCAGAATTTATAATTTGAACAATCGTACCAATTTCATAATCTTGAATTTGTGAAGGTCTTCTTTTATAGATTCTTTTTAATGCTAAATTTTTAGCTTCATTAAAATCTGGAGTTCCCGGAGCAAAATCACCAATGTTTAAAATCTTAACATTAGGAGATACTGCTTTTTCTGCTCTACTCATTTTAGTAGATAATGAAGGATTAAAAATAGAGTTATTATTAGTTGATGATTTGTTTGAATCAATAGCCAAAAATGTTGTTAGTGATATAAAACCAACAACAAACAAACTGAATATTGATGAACTTATCTTAAGTCAATTTCTTTTTTTCATAAGATCCAAAAATAAATACTATATAACTTATTCTAAATGACTAAAAGGTGTATTTCAATACCATATAATGAATATTTAAATTTGAGTGAAATTTAAATATTGAATTAATTCTTTAGGAATTTCAATATTTCCATCTTTTGTTTGGTAGTTTTCAACCACAGCAGCTCATAATCTATCTATTGCTAAACCAGAACCGTTCAAAGTATGAACCAATTCATTTTTAGAAGTTTCTTCGTTTTTATATCTAATCATTGCTCTTCTTGCTTGAAAATCTAAGCAATTTGAACAAGACGATATTTCTTTATATGCATTATATGATGGTAATCAAACCTCAATGTCATAAGTTTTTGCAGATGAAAAACCCATATCACCTGTACACAATAAAATTCTTCTATAAGGTAAATTTAATTTTTCTAATATGCTTTCAGCATTTCTAGTCATATTCTCTAATTCATCAAATGATGTTGTAGGTTTAACTAGATTAACCATCTCAGTTTTATAAAATTGGTGTTGTCTAATTACACCTTTTGTATCACGACCAGCCGAACCAGCTTCTGATCTAAAATTTAATGATGAAGCTGTACATTTAAAAGGCAAATCTTTTTCACTTAATATTTCATTTCTATAATAATTAGTTAATTGAACTTCAAGTGTTGGTGATAAATAATATTTAGTATCATTAATTTTAAATAAATCTTCTTCAAACTTTGGTAAATTACCAGTGCCATATAATGAATCTGAGTTAACAATGACGGGCATAGAAAATTCTAAATAACCTTTTTCACTATGTGAATCAAGTGTAAAATTTTGAAGAGCACGAACTAATTTAGAACCCTTTCCTTTATAAACAACAAATCTTGAACCCGTTATTTTGGTTGCTCTATCAAAATCAACAATATCTTTTTCTATTCCCAATTCTCAATGAGCTTTAGGAGCAAAATCAAATTGTCTTGGCTTGCCAAATAATTTGATAACCTTATTATCATTTTCATCTTTTCCAATTGGTACATCAACATTTGGAATATTTGGTAATGATAACAAAATTTCATTAAGAACAATTTCATTAGACTTTAACGATTCATTAGCTAAATCAAATTGTTTTTTAATTTTTAAAATTTCCTCTTTTAAAGAATTTGCATCTTCTTGCTTATTTTCAGATATCAATTTGCTTATATCTTTTGAAATTGTATTTCTTTTGAAATTCAATTGTTCTATTTCTAAAGTAAGTGCTTTGTTTTTTGAAAGCAAAGATGTTAAATCAACAATATCAATTTTAGAGTTTCTATTTTTTAAAGCTGTCTTTATTATTTGAAAATCATTAAAAAATATTTTTTTATCTAGCATAAATTTCTTTCAACACCCTAATCTTTTTTTATTATATCTAATTTATTATTTAATTTCTTTTTAATGCTAAATATATAATAGATTCCAGATGCTATTGAAATGAATGTTGCAATAAAAACACATAAATTTTGAATCAATAAATGATCAATTAATAAAGCGTTATTTTTCGAATTAAAAATAAAAAAAATAATGATAATTGAAAGAATTTGAAAAACAGTTTTCAACTTTCCAAATAAATTAGCTTTAACGATAATTGAATAATTTGCAGCATACATTCTATATGCATCAATAATTACATCTCTTGCAAACATCATTATAGTTAAATATCACGGAACTAAACCCATTACAGAGAATGATATAAACACAGAATTAATTAAAATCTTATCAGCAACTGGATCTCATATTTTACCAAAATTGCTAACTCAATTAAATTTTCTAGCTAAATAACCATCTAAAAAATCACTAGAAGATAAAATAACAAAGATAACACCAGCCAATAAAAAGTTAAGGTTTATTTTGGTAATACTACTAGATCATGAAAATGTATAAATTTCCGCACCAAAATCAACAAATAAAAATATCAATATAACTGGAATAAAAAATAATCTAGATAAAGTTAAAAGATTTGGGATTTGATGTTTTTGAAATTTAGCAAACATTATTAAAAGTTGATACTTCCATATGATCTTGGGAACAAAGTTACATCTTTAATATTAGTAATACCAGTTAAGAACATAATAAGTCTTTCAAAACCTAAACCAAATCCTGAAGATTTATAATAACCATATTTTCTTAAATTCAAATATCATTCAATTTCATCGATTTTCATGTTTGATGAAAGACATTTTTTATAAATTTTCTTATAATCATCTTCTCTTTCAGAACCACCGATAATTTCACCAATTCCTGGAAATAACAAATCACAAGCAGCAACTGTTGTACCATCGTTATTGTTTTTCATATAAAATGGTTTGATGTCTTTTGGGAAGTTATAAATAAAAATAGGTTTTTTATAAATATCTTCACATAAAAATCTTTCGTGTTCACTAGCTAAGTCTTTACCAAAAAAGATGTTATTATCTTCAAAATTTTTACCAGTTGATATTGAATGTTTCAAAATTTTGATTGCTTCTTTATATTCGATTTTTTCAAATTCCATTTCAACAGTTGAATTTAATCTATCAAATAATTTATCATCAACAGCTTTATTTAAGAAAGAAATTTCTTCTTTACACTTCTTCAAACAAAATCTAATCAAATACTTAATGAAAGCTTCAATTAAGTGCATTAATTGATGTAAATTGCAAAAAGCAATTTCAGGTTCTACCATTCAAAATTCTGCTAAATGTCTATTAGTGTTTGATTTTTCAGCACGGAATGTAGGTCCGAATGTATAAACTCTTTTAAACGCTTGAGCTAACGCTTCAGCATGAAGTTGTCCAGAAACTGTAAGTGTTGCAGGTTTATCAAAAAAATCATGATTATCTTTAGTTTTAATAATAAAATTTTCACCAGCACCTTCAGCATCATTAGAAGTAATTATCGGTGTACTAATTCATATAAAATCGTTTTGGTGAAAGAAATTATGAATTGCAAATGATAATTCGCTTCTCAATTTTATAATTGTATTAAATTTATTAGTTCTTGGTCTCAAGTGAGCAATTGATCTTAAAAATTCAGAAGAATGCTCTTTTTTTTGTAATGGGTAATCTTCATCAGATTGCTTAAGCAACTTGAATTCATTAACAACAATTTCGAAATGTTGATTTTCTTTAAGCGAAGCAACAACTGTTCCTTTTACAAAAATTGCAGCACCAGTTCTTACGTTTTTAGCTTCTTCAAAATTTAGAGTATCTGTCTTTTTATAAACAAGTTGTATAGAATTTATAGAAGAGCCATCAAAAAAAGAAATAAATCCCAAAGAACCACTATCTCTATTAGATCTAACTCATCCTAGAATATTTACATTGCTTAATGTCTTATAATTATTAAATATATCTTTTACTGAAAAAATTTCCATTATAAACCTCATTCAATAATATATTATAGATTTAATATAGTTTTTTTAAAAAAAACATTTATTTTTAATATAATCAATATAGTTTAAAATAAATATCTTGCAAAATATTTTAATAAATCATTAATTTAAAGAGGAAATTATGGCTAGAAGAGATGAAATAACAAATAAAGGACCTTTATCTGGTAACACAAGATCACATGCTTTGAATCACTCAAAAAGAAAATGAAATCTAAATCTTCAAAAAGTGAAAATGTATGATGAAAATCATAACATTGTAAAAGTAAAAGTATCTGCTAGAACTTTAAAGGGATTGAAGAAACACAATAAAATTGTTCCTCCAATGATTATTAAAAAAATTAACCCATCAGAAAATAACAAAGAAACAAAATTATAAGAATTATTTAATTGGGTAATTTTTTAATTGTTTCTAAATAATCTAAATATTTCAATTTACATATCTTATCTAATTCAAATTGTTTTATTATAAAACAATCACGTTCATTAATATGTAAACAATTTGAATATTTACATTTAGTAGACAATTCGCGATAAAGATTATATGCTTGTGAATATTGAAATTTATTCATATCTAATGTCACTGAAGAAAATCCAGGTGTATCTGCCACATAACCATCTTTGTATTCTAAAAGCGTTGAAGTTGTAGTGGTGTGCTTTCCTCTATTTAATGATTTAGAAATCTCTTGAGTAAATATATTAGAATTGGGTAATATCTTATTTATAATTGTAGATTTACCAACACCAGATTGCCCTGCAAAACAAACTAAATTTTTATCAAATACTTTGTTAAATCTTGCAAAATCTTTTTCCTCATATGAGAAAAACATATAAGACTCTTTAGCATAATCTGCTAATATCAAATCTAATTTTTCTTTTTCTTTTTTAGTTAACAAATCAATCTTTGTAAGAAATATACAAACATTTGAAATACTTTTGTTTTCATAAAAAGCTAAATATGTATTTAATAAATGAATTGATAAATCTGGTTCTTTTACCGATTGAATTATCATTAGTACATCAACATTAGCAATTGCTGGTCTATTTATACAATTCTTTCTCTCTAAAATTCTTTCAATTATGTATTCATCATTTATTTTCACAACTTCAACATAATCACCTATAAAGATATGTGTAGTTTGTTTAACTTTTCCTCTTGATTTAACTAGTACATTTTTTTCATTATCAAAATTAACTCAAAAATTTTGCCCATTTTTTTTAAAAACTATCCCTATCACTTTAATACCATGGCTAAAGTAAAGACAATGACAAATATTGCAAATATAATCAATGACATAAATAAAAAGGAAATAAAAATTTTCTCTTTAAAAAATAACTTAGAAAAATTAAATCTTTTCTTAAAATCAATTAACAAATCTTTTTGATAAACTCTTTTAAGATATGGCTTTAATGTTTTAACTTCATTAGAGTTAGTTAAAATATCAGCCATTGCATTTTTTATATCATGTAAAATCTCGTCAGCATCATTGTATCTCAAATGCAAATCACGATCATGTGAAGCTGTTAATTTTAAAAAGATATTCTCAATTGAATCTTTTATTTGTGAATTTATTTTTTGTAAAGGGGTAATATCATATTTTTTAAAGTAAAAAATAATCTTTGGATCGTTCTCATCAAGAATTTCAAACGGTTTATCGCCAACAAGCATTTCATATAAAATAACACCCAAAGCATGAAAGTCATATTGTTTTGTAATTATAGGAAATGATTTGTCATTAATAATATGTTTTTTTGCCAAGTCAGGGGTTACATATGGGATTGTTCCAAAAAAACTATTTTCATTTGTTAATATCTCTCTATTTTCTGTTTCTTTCAAAACGACAGACGAGATACCAAAATCAGCTATTTTCACATCTAATAAATCGTTAGATAATAAAATATTTTCTGGTTTCAAATCACGGTGAATAATTATTCTATCTTTTTGGTGCATATCCTTTATTCCTAAAACAATTTTTTCTAAAATTGATAAAGACTCAAACGGTGTTAAACTTCCCCTATCTCTAATTAATTTTTTTAATGATGGACCATCCAAATATTCTAAAACCAAAATAACGGTTGTATTATCATGACTTACAGAAAAGTCATACAATTTAACTACATAATCACTTATGTTTAATCTTGCATTAGTTACACCTTCATCTAATATTCTATTTCAATGATCAGAAGTTGTATTGTGGGTTTTTCTAATAATTTTAATTGCAGAATATTTGTGTTTTTGTGAAAAATAAGTATCATCTTGATATTCTAAATTTTCAGCTAAATAGATTTCAGAATCCATTCCACCTTTTTCAATTAACTTGGTAATCTTATATTTTTCTAAAAATATTGATCCGATAAAATTTTTAGTATTCATAATATTTTTTACTCTAATACCTCTCCATTTAAAGAAAATCTTGAGGCAGATATTATTTTAACTTTCACAATATCACCAACATCAGCTTTACCTTTAAAATTCACAACTTTTCATTGTGGTGAATAACCAAATAAAATTTCGTCATTTTTTTTAGATGGGCCTTCAACTAAAATAGGCAAAACCATATCTATATATTTTTCATTATTTTCTTTTGCATATTTCTTAACATTTTCATTTAATTCTAAAAGTCTTTTTTTCTTTTCGTCAATGCTAATAGTATCTACAATTTTTGCAGCTGGTGTTCCATCTCTTGGAGAAAAGACAAAAGTAAATGCATTATCAAACTTTATCTTTTTATATAGGTCTATCGTCTTTAAAAACTGTTCATTGGTTTCATTGGGAAAACCAACAATTAAATCTGTTGTAATAGCACAATTTTTAATCTTATGTCTAATCTTATCAACCATAGCAATATACTCATCTATTTTCATTGCTCTATTCATTTTCTTAAGAATATCTTCATCACCACTTTGAATTGGTAAATGAATGTGTGGCATTATATTTTCATAACGTGACATAACATCAATAATGTCATCAGAAAAATTTCAAGGGTTACTTGTTGTAAATCTAACTCTTTCAATTTTTGTTTTAGCAACATCTTCTAAAAGATTTGCAAATTTGTAATCGACATTTTCAAAATCCATTCCATAAGAATTAACATTTTGTCCCAAAAGTGTAACTTCACTAAAACCGTTTTTAATAAGTTCATTTACTTCATCTAAAATGTCATTACTTTTTCTACTTCTAATTTTACCTCTTGTAAATGGAACAATACAATAAGTACAAAACTTATCACATCCATACATTACATTTACAAATGCTTTTACATCATTACTTCTATATGAGGGAAGATTCTCAATAATATCCCCTTCTTTTGATCAAACTTCGATTATTAAATTCTTTTCAAAAATAACTTGCTCTAAGACTGATAATATCCTATGAATGTTATGAGTACCAATTATAAAGTCTATTGAGCTATTGCCCTTTAAAATTCTATTTACGACACTTTCTTCTTGGGCCATACATCCAGCCATTCCAAATATAAAATTAGGATTAACTTTTTTTAATTTATCTAATTGTCCAATTTCTGCAAACACTTTACTTTCAGCATGTTCTCTAATAGCACATGTGTTTAGTATTATTAAATCTGCCTCATTAATTTCTGAAGTATAAGTGAATCCAATCATTTCAATAATACCCATCATAGTTTCAGTGTCTCTCATATTTGATTGACAACCATATGTTTTAATATGGAATTTTTTACCAACACCATAATTAATTAAATTCTCTGGAATTATAAATGCATCTTTAATTAAAATTGATGAATTAAGTCTTTTTCTAGCCTTATTAAGGTCTGGCATGAAGTATTTTGATAAATCTCTTTTCATAAAATCTTTCTAATCAAAAATTTTTCTTAACAATAAAATAGTAAAGCATATTATAATAAATAAAATATAAAAAAATATGAAATTGAAAAAAAACTTTAATAAAAAAATTTTTGCATGTGCTGGTTTCGCGGTAGTTGGGTTTTCTGCTCCACTATTTTTAACATCTTGTACTCCTGGTCAAAATTTATATGCAAAAATTATTGATATTAATACTAAAATGGAAACTTATACTGCTTTACCTTTTTCTAACGTAAGTTTATATGATGCAATCTATGGTGCTAATTTTAATAATGGAAATTATATTTTTATTTATGGTACTACTGGTTCTCCATCTTTTAGAGAATATGCTTACGGAAGAGGAAATGATAATTCTGGAAGTAATGCAACAATTAATGAACAAAATTTCTCAACTAGTGCATTTCTTCTTGATTTCTTTAATAAAGGAAATATCGGTAATGGTCTTTTACCAAAAGATAATGTAAAAATCTTAACATATATGGATTTAGATCCATATAATCCAAATGCTAAAAGTGAATTTCCAGAAGATAATGATGGATTAACTCCTTTTGAAACTTGAACTCAAGAGCAAGTTTTACAATTGGCTAACAAAGGTTCTGACAGATACGATATTAAAACACTGCCTAATGAATTTAAATTTAAAATTGGAACATACAAAAGATATGATGATAGTGCTATTCAATATAGATCAACAATTGAATTTTTATTGAAGATAAGACCAAGCGTTACTGGAGTTGGTAGCGATAATAAGAGTGGTGGATTAATTGCATTTAAGAAAGACAAAAACCCAGCTACTTACGAATTAGCTCAAGCATCAGTTGCATCTATTTCTGCATATTACCAAAACAAATAGTTTATTATTTTTATTGAAAAATGAAGATGGGACAAAAAAAATTCTCTAATTGTTAAAAACAATTAGAGAAGTAATAAAAAAATATATACAAAAGATACCTCTAAAACGAAATAGAAATACATTTTTTTTGAATTATATTTACCAAGACTTTACTGTTAGCTAAGTAATAACGTAAACTTAATTAAAAGCTAATGTTATTAAAAAATACTAGTAGGATAAACCATTTAATAAAATTCTTACTCTTTAATTATACATAACATAAATAAAAATTGCAAATATTTATTTTATTTTTTTAATAAAGAAAATAATCTTACTATATTAATGTATGAAGAAAACAAATTACATAAACAAATATGATTTCATCAATTATTTTTCAAGACCAATGTATTTTTGATTTTTATCAAATACCGAGATAACTTCTATAATCGAAGCAGCAACTGAGAAATATTGAAAGAACAATGATTTTTTATATGAAGATGAAAATGATGAAGATGACATTGAATATGATGCATATGAAGTTTATTGTCAAGCAAAAGAAAATAACGAAAAAATGGATGACAATAATCCACAGATTTTTGAAGGTAGAATAATTGATAATGAATCAAAAAAATATATTAGGGATGAATTTGACAAAATATCTAATGTAATAGATTTTGATGATAAAGAATATAAAAGAATAAAACAAGAAGAAATTGCTTTAATCACAAAAGAAAAAATTCTCAACAATAAAGACATTATATTATTTCAACCAGTATTTATTTATAAGTGTCAAATAACAAAGCCTGATGCTTTAATTAAAATTGATAATGACATCTATATAATTGAAACCAAAGGTACTTCAACAACTAAAATAGTACATTTCCTTGATTTATTATTTCAAAAAAGAACAATTGAAAAACAAGACTATGTGAGTAAATATCATTTCTACTATAAGTTATGTATTATCGGGTATTGTAAACTAAATAAGAATCAAGTTTCTTTTTCAATAACAGATCATTTAAATTATAAAAAAACACTTTCTTTTCCCAAAAGAAAAGAAGATGTTTCTATTAATGACTATTTAGAAATGAAAAGAAATTTAAAATTAGGAATTGATATTGACCCCAAAAACTTTGATGACTATTCGTTAAACATAAATGATGCACTAAATGGAAACTTTACATCAATCTTATATAAAAAGGAAGTAAAAAGTAATGTTATAGCAACTGTTAAAAGTATTACTAATTCTATTAAAAGTATGGAAAGACCCATTAATGAATTCGATGAAATAGTTTCTTTAATGGATGCAACACTAAAAAAATTTCACATCACTTGAGAAAATAACAATAGTGAAGAAAATATTAATACAATAATAGAACTAATAAATTTAACAACTACAGATAAAAATCCCTATAAGAATGTTGATTTGTTTATTTCATTAAAACCAATATACATATATCGAGGATATGATACATTTCGTTATTCTGGAAATGTCACAGTACAAAATAGTGTCGGAATTCAAGAACTTATAGATTTTAATATCAACAAAGATGTGTGTGTCCCACCAATTTTTAAAAGATCAAACAATAACCCTAATTTTTACACTGACTTATTTAGTGTAAATTCAGAGCAGATAATAATTAACAACAAGAAAGCTATTGCGTTTATGAGTAAAATCAAAAGCATTAAAGTCTTTTTTGATTTTGAAACTATTAATACAGCAATTAGATCTGTAGATAATTCTTACCCTTTCACTCAAGTTGTAACTCAATGTTCAATACTAAAAGTTAAAGGTGATAAAGAATTATCTGATTGTGAAAATTTAATATGTGATCCAAAAGACATAAATATAGAATGATACAAACAAATAGTTGACTCATTATATATGAGTGATGATTTGATGGATGATACATCTTATATTGTATATAATAAAACATTTGAAGATTTGAGATTGAGAGAAATCGCTGAATATTTGGATAATTCTTATAAAAATAAAATAGAAAAAATTAGACGCAACATAATAGATTTGGCTGATTTATTCAGAATAAGCACTGTAAATGGATATGTTATTTTTTTAAAAGATTTATGTGGTTTTTATTCAATAAAAAAAGTATTACCAATTATTGAAAATAATAATCCAAGCACATTTGAAAAGGCTAAGTGTGTAAATTATAAAAAATTAGAAGTTGGTAATGGAAAATTATGTCAAGAAAAAACAACATTACGTTTCTTTGATGTACTTTCTGATCAAGAATGAAAAGAATTAGCTTTAAATCTTCAAAAGTATTGTGAAAATGATGTAAGAGCAATGTTGGCAATTGAATTATACGTCAAAGATATTTTAGAAATTTCTTAGCTTTGAGGAAATCATTCGCTAAAAGGGTTTTTCCCTTTTTTGATTTGTTTACCTAATTCTTCCATTCTGCTTTTGCCTTTTTCTCATTCGTTTAGCATTTTATTAAGTTCATCTGGTTTTCTTCCAGAACCTTTAATTATTCTAGTTCTTCTATTAGGATTCTTCTTAAGTAAGTGAGGATTTCTTCTTTCTTTTAAAGTCATAGATGATAATAAAATTTTTCAAACATTAATCTTGTTCTCTATTTCATAAATTTTTTCATCAGTCATTTTACCAGATAATCCTGAAGAACCTGGCAACATATTAACTAAAGATCCAAATGAACCCATTTTAGTTAATTGTTCCATTTGCATCATTAAATCTTCTAAATCCATTTTTCCAGACAACATTTTTTGTAAAGATTTTTTAGCAGATTTTTCATCAATTACATCAGCTGCTTGTTCAGCTAATGTTAATACATCACCATAACCTAGTATTTTGTCAGCTATTCTATCAGGATGGAATATATCTAATGAACCGAGTTTTTCACCAACCCCAGTTAGTTTTATTGGAACATTCAATATACTTCTAAGAGATAAGGCAGCACCAGCTCTTGAATCTGAATCTAATTTCGTAATAATAATACCAGTTAGTTTTAATGCCTTATTAAATTCTTCAGCAACATTTGTAATATCTTGTCCTGACATTGAGTCAACAACTAATAAAATTTCATCTGGAGTAATAGTTTTTTTCAATTCTACCAATTCTTGCATTAATTCTTTATTAGTTTGTAATCTACCAGCTGTATCAAATATAATACAATCATCTTTATTACTATCAGCATGTGCCATAGCTAGTTTTGCTATTTTAACTGGGTTTTCATTTCCCTTTTCAAAGAAATCAACTTTTAGTTCTTTTGACAATGTTCTTAATTGATCAATAGCGGCTGGTCTATAAATATCACAAGCTACAAGCATAGGTGATTTCTTAAATTTGTTTTTTGCATAATTTGCTATTTTACCAGCAGTTGTTGTTTTACCAGAACCTTGTAAACCAACCAACATTATTTTTAAACCTTTTTTCTCAAAATTAATAGGTGAGGTTTCACTACCTAAAACTTCAACCAATTCATCTTTAATAATTGTTAAAAGGAATTCATCAGGTTTTATGTTTGGCTCAACAATTTTACCGATAGCTTTTTCTCTTATATTCTTAATGAAATTTTTTGTAACTAGTAAATTAACATCAGCATCCAATAAAGAAATTCTTATTTGTTTAAGAACCTCAACTATATCTTCTTCTTTAATTGTTGAATCTTCTAGTTTCTTTTTCATGTTCTTTGAAACTATTGATGAAATCATCGATTTAAACATAATAAACTCCCAATGACAATTATTTTCAAATAACTAAAAAATAATTTTTTTTGCCTTTTCTAATTAAACTAAATTTGTTTCCGTATGAGTCAGATTTTTTTACAAGAAAATTTTCATCATTAACTAACTTTTCATTAATATAAATTGAAGAAGAACCAATTAACTCTCTTGCTTCTCTTTTTGATTTAGAAATATTAGAGTCAATTAGTAGACTAACAATATCTATTTCTTTATCAATTTCAATAAATTGATCTTTATTAGAGAATGCTAGTTTTACATCTTCAAAAGATAAACTTGCTATATCATTATCAAAAAAAGCTTTTGAAATCTTTTTGACTCTTAAAAGTTCATCATTCCCATGAACTCTTATAACTAATTCATTAGCTAATTCATTTTGAGCTAACCTCATTTTAGGGTCTAAAAAATGCTTTTTTACAAGGTCACTAATTTCTTCTAAACTTTTGAAAGAAAAGAAATTTAAAAGTTTTTCAATATCAGCATCAGATTGATTTATTAAGAATTGATAAAATTCATAAGTTGATGTCAAATTCTTATCTAAAAAAATTGCCCCTTTTTCTGATTTACCAAATTTAGCTCCATCAGATTTAGTTAAAAGATTTATTGTAATTCCACAAGCTTCATTATCATCGCCTTCAACTCTTCTAATATAATCAACACCTGCAGTTATATTAGCTCATTGATCAGAACCACCCATTTGCAAACAAACATCTTTATTTTTATATAATCAATAAAAATCATATCCTTGAATAATTGAATATGAAAATTCAGTATAAGAGATTCCCGTTTCTAATCTTTTTTTAACTATTTCTCTCTCAAGAACATGATTTATATTTATGTATTTTCCAATATTTCTCAAAAAATCAAGGATGTTCATATCAGCATAAATTGAATAATTATCAAATATTTCTGCGCCACTATATTTTTCTAATTGTTTCTTTATATAAAAAATATTTGATTTTATTGTTTCAGAGTCCAATAAATTTCTTTCACTATTTTTTCCAGATGGGTCACCAATCATACCAGTAGCTCCACCAACTAGAGCTATAACTTTAAAACCATTATCAACCAATCTTCTTAACAAAGATATCATTACATAGTTTCCTAAATGTAAAGAATTTGCACTAGGATCAAATCCAACATAAACTACTTTATTCTTATCGTGGAAAAACTTTTTTACCTTTTCTAAATTAGTAAAATTAGATACGATTCCACGTTTATTTAATTCATCAAAAAAATTCATATATTACCTTTGTTAATTATACAATTTTTAACTCTTTAAAAACATTTTTATATTCATTCTCAACTTCTTTTTTATTAAAAATTAAAGTTTCATCAGATGATGAGAAAAAAGAAACAAAATTATTCAATAAAAAATTTGTTAAATATTTTCTTAGTTTTATCAAATTAAAAATATGGTTATTGTTATTTTTATCAAAAGAAACAACAAAATAATTTATATTATGCTTATTAATATTTGGTGTTTGCAAAAAGCTAGAATAGTATTCAATTTGATTAGAATCATCCAAAAGAATTGGAACTAAAATATTAAAATCATTATTTATAAAATAATCATTAACTAAACTACTTGTAGAAGTTGTATCAACGATTATTATCTCATAGACATCATTTAAAATTTTTACAATATTAGCAATTTTCTCATATATTTCACTTTGAGAAAAATTATGATATTCAATATTTGAAAATATATTAATCAAATCAAATGATGAGCCCTTCATAATATTGGCAATAATATTACTTTTATTCTGTGAATATGATAAATAAAATTTCTTTCAAGTCTTGAAAAGTCTTTTAAAAATACAAGTATCATCAAAATTTATCAATAAAACTTTTTTTCCTAGTGAGAATTGATATTTGGCAAGATAATAAGATGTTAATGTTTTAGCACTACTAAATTTATTCGCAACAACAAATACACTCATATTACTTTATCATTTCCCGTCATTCTCTTGGAAAATATGACGGACAAGGTTTTGTCTTTTGTAAAATAATATTATAAATTTCCATATTAAAACTTTCAATTTTTTTAGTTTCTATTTTATCAATACCAAATGTATCAAAAATTCATTGAGACTCTTCAATTTCAATAGCGTACTTTTGAGATTTTGGAGAAATCAAATACCCATTAATTTTTAAAAGTGGGAAGCCAATTTCTACAAATATTTTTAAATGTGCAAATGCTCTATTTGTAACATAATCAAAACTTTCTATATTTTGTTTATGTTTAGCAAAAATTTCAGCTCTATCATTTATTATTTTTATATTTTCTATTTTTAATAAACTAACAATCGATGACATAAAATTACATTTTTTTAAGTTTGACTCCAAAATAAATACTTGCGATTTTTCATAAAAGAGAGCAATCAATATCCCAGGAATTCCAGAACCAGAACCAATGTCTAAAAACTTAGCACCATCAAGAAAATTTATATCTAAATATGGAGTTAAAGAATTAAAAAAATAATCTCCATAGATTTTGTCTTCAGAGTCTAATCTTGTTAAATTGAATCTTTTATTTCATTTTTGTAATTCTTCTTTATATATTTCTAATTTAGAACAAAATTCATCCGCCTTATTGGGCGGCATTAATTTCTGCATCTTTAGATTAAATTCAATTTTTGTCATGCAAAACCTTCTTTTATAATTTGTTCTTTTCTATATAAAATTTAATATTAATTAAATCATTTAAATTTATTCCACTAATTCTTGAAGCTTGATCTAAAGATAAAGGTTTAACAATATTTAATTTATCAACAGCTTCTAATGAAATATTTGGAACTAATTTATAATCTTTTATATCTTTCAAATTTATTTTACTAAATTTACTTCTCTCATTAATAGTTTTTTTCTGAGCTAAAATATATCCTTCATATTTAATTCTTATATTTATTTTCTCTTTTCATCTATCTTCAAAAGAAAAAGGTAAATCCAAATATTTTTCAATATCTTCATAATAAAAATTTTGTTTCTTTAATAGTTCATATAAAGAAATATCAATTTTTTTAAAGTTAAAATCTAAATCGTTTATGCTAGAAATTTTTGTATCTTTTAATTTTTTTATTGCTAAATTCAAGTTACTAATATTTGTTAAATATGATTGATAATTACTTTCTGAAATCAAACCTAAATCATAACCTTTTTTAATTAGTCTCTCATCAGCATTATCATTCCTTAATTCCAAACGATACTCAGCTCTACTAGTTAATAATCTATATGGTTCAGTTATTTTCTTTGTTGTTAAATCATCAATCAATACACCTATATAAGCTTCATCTCTACCTAAAATAAAATCTTCTCTATTTTCTAATTGGCATATGCAATTTATACCAGCCATTAATCCTTGACATGCAGCTTCTTCATATCCGCTTGTACCATTTATTTGGCCAGCAGAAAATAGGTTTTTAATATCTTTAAATTCTAAAGTTGGATAAAGTTGGAGCGATTCAATTGCATCATATTCAATAGCGTATGCATATTTTTTAATTACAGCATTCTCAAAACCATCTAAAGATCTAATCATTTGTTCTTGAACTTCAACTGGCATAGATGTTGAAAAACCAGATAAATACATTGTATCTAATTCAAGTGATTCTGGTTCTACAAAAATTTGGTGTCTTTCCTTATCAGAGAAACGCACTACTTTGTCTTCAATTGATGGACAATATCTTGGACCAACTCCAACAATCTGACCATTATACATTGGAGAATTTTTTAAATTATCCATAATAACACTATGTGTTTTAGAATTTGTATAAACCAAATAACAAGGTTGTTGTTTTTCAAAACTTAAATAAGTTGATTCAAAATGCGAAAAAGACAATTTTTTATTTGTTCCCAACTCTAAACTTAATTTATTAAAATCAATTGATTCTTTTAAAATCCTTGGAGGCGTACCAGTTTTTAGTCTTATCATTTTTAAATTGTTATTTTGCAATGACTTAGAAATGACTTTTGAATTCTTAAATCCATCTGGCCCCTCATCTTTTAGAGTGTTACCAATGTGAACTTTAGAATTTAAAAATGTACCAGAAGTTATAATTGTTTTTTTAGATTTATATATTTCGCCGTCTTTTGTAATAACCCCATCGCAAGAATTATTATTGATTAAAAGGTCATAAACCTCTTTTTCTACAATGGTTATATATTTAGATTCTTCTAAAGTTTTTAGAGCATATTGATGATATTTAACTTTATCAACTTGAGCTCTTAAAGCTCATGTTCCAGCACCTTTAGATGTATTTAAGATTTTCATTTGCAATTGCGCATAATCAGCAGCTTTAGCTTGAAATCCACCAAGTGCATCAATCTCTCTTGTGACAATTCCCTTAGCGGGACCACCAATTGATGGATTACAAGGTAAATTACCAATTAGCTTTTTATCTAAAACAAAAATAGCAACTTTATATTTTTTCTTAGCACATATTAATGCAGCCTCTAAGCCAGCATGTCCAGCACCAATTACTAAAATGTCAAAAATCATTAATAACCCTTTTGTTATATATGATAAATAACAAATCTAATTTATTTTAATAATCTTCTAATTTTATTTTTTCTAAGGATATAGAATACTATAGCACCAGCAATTATCACAGTACCAATAACAGCAACTGTAACACCGATTATTAAATTCTTTGTTCTCTCTTCAGCGAAAAATAATGATCAATCAACTTGGAAAGTATTAGTATTTTTAATACTTGTATATTTTTTTGAATGAGCAGTAACAGAATATTCTAATTTTTCACCAACTCAGTTATAACCGTTAACTGTAATATCTGTTGGTTCAAAACCTTTTAAGTCTAAAGTTGATTTGATATCACTAATTGGAATATCACTTCCGACTGGAAATGTTTTAAATAAATTTTGAATCGGTTCACTTCTATAAGAAAGAATTCCCAATCCATATGTTGCACCAATTGGTAAAAACCCTAAATATTGTTGAGTTATTTTATAATTGTTCAAACCAAATTTATCTTTATAGATTGATGGAAGTATTTTACCAGTTGATGATGGGGGTTGTTTAGAAAAATCTAATTCTAAAGTTAATGCACCCAATTCTGATTCAACACTACTTATTGGTTTTATAGTTATAAGTGGAGAAAAATTCATATTAGCTAACGATATAATATTATAAGTTAATGTCAAATCACTTATTTTAATATCACTAGATAATTTATCACCATATTTACCATAACCTGAAATAGTAGTAATATTTTTAGTCTCAGGACTTAATCTTGGATCAGGATTAGTTACTGCATCACCATTGAATAGTATTTTAGCTGATTGTTCTGTTACAAAGCCAGTAAAAGTAAATGAAAAAGTAGAAGTTATGGTTGGATCTAAACCGTTATAATAAACTGAGACTTTCAATGTACCATCTACATCATTTGGTTCTAATGTTAAAACTCTTCTAGATGGAATATAAGAGTTTTCTGTTTTGATAAATTTTTCTAATTCAATTTTATTTGTTGTATCAATTAATGATGGCAAAAATTTCTTAAAATCACTGATGACTGGTGAATCATCTGCAACAAATTCAAACAAATAAGAAGCACCACCAGATTTTTTAACATTGTATGTTGTTTCAGGAACTATAAAAGAAATTATATTATTATATCTATTTTCATATGAAACTATAGCTTTTACTTTAATTGTACCAGCTACATCATCTCTACCAGTTATAATAAACAATTTAGTAATGTTATTAAATGTACCACTAGGAACAGCACCTGTTGGTAAAATTTGATTTACAAAAGTATTGAAATCAGATTCATCAATTTGTGAAGGTGTTCTGTTATTAAAATAACCACTTGATATACTTGAAAAAGTTGTTTGGTTTGCAAAGACAAACTTTGTAGGTGATGCAATCAATTTATAAACTTTGTTATAAATAGTTGTGGTTTTAAGATTACTTCTTTCTTCATATCAAACGTTTTTAGTTAATATAGCCTTTAATACTAATTCTCCCTTGATATCATCAGGTTCTAAAAATACATTTGAACCTAACAATGGGTCAGAGTTTTTTGCTTCAAAAGAATTTGAAGTTACAGAAGATGGTATAGAATTATAAAAAGTAGCACTATTTTTAATAGTTATATTTGGTTTAGTATCTGAAAATTTTTCAGCAACTGCTCCATTAACAACTCCACCAACAATTATTGACATAGGATCAGAAAGAAAAATAGCATGTTCTAAAAATCTAGTAGATTTTGAACTAGTATCAACACTCACTACTCCATAAATTTGTAATTTATTAGAAGTATCTTTTGCAATGGTTGATATTTCAGTATTATTTGTTGTTAAAGCTAAATCTATAAAAAGGTCAATTGTTTTTGCATTGGGCTTTATTGAATAGATTTTAGAATCACTATCAGATTTAATATAGATCATATCACCAGCTGTTATGAAGGCTGAATTAATATTAGTAAAAGTAACGTTTGTATTAGGAGCTGACGCATTATTAAATTCAGTAATGGTAGTTTTTTCCATATCTTGTTTATTTAAATTGATTTCATAAAATTTGTTATTGATAATCAAAACATAAGTTTGTGATGATTCTCTATAAAATAAATTACTATATATACTTGTATATTTAGTTGCAGGTAATGTTAATGTTACACTAGCTATACTTCCACTTGATGTAGTTGGAGTAAACTTTTGAAAATTATCTGTATAGAAATAAATTCCTAAATTAGTAATTGTTGATGTAGGGGAACTTAAAGAAGAAGTTGTAGTAATAGCTAAATTGTAACCAATATCTAATCTTAGTGAATTTAAGATCGATAATCCAGCACCTTGAGTTATTGTAGGAGTGGTAGGAATAACTTTAAGTATATTTCTATCTAATGCATATACTTGACCATTTTGAGTATAAGAGTTTCAAGCATATAATTCTAAGTCATAAGAAATAAAACCTATCTTATTTGTAGATGCTGGAATACCGCTATCAGTAGATGAAGTATTAGCTAATACTTCTCCAGTTTCAGTATTAATCTTAATAAGATGTGCTTTATCTGTTATAACAAATAATAAATCTTTATCTTGTAAAAATTCTCAATCAGATATAGTTGTACTATTACTATATTTTGTTAAATCTACAGTTCAATAGTCATTGTAGTATCAATCATAATTGACAATACTTTTTTCTTTTACAACAATTGGTCCCAATTTGTTTGATATAGTTTCTAAACTTCTATTTTCATGATCATAGTTTTTAACAGAACTATTCATTTTAGTAGTTGCTAAAGAGTTATTAGCTATTTGGTGCTTATTAGTATTATTTACTGAGTTTATAAGATAAATTGGCATAGCCATTAAACATAGCGAACATAATGACATTAATGAAATTTTTAATTTTTTAGCAATTTTCATAAAATCCCTTTATTTAATTTATTTAACTCATCTATATAAAAATATAGTGAACACTATTATTATTATAATACTTTAAAAATAAAAAACCAAATGGCGGGCTAGCTTTGTATCATTTTTTCTTTAATAAAATTAGCATCTTCAATGCCTTGTTTGATATCTTCTAATAAACTTTCATTTTCATCTGTTCCTTGATTTACAAAAGATTTTCCAGACAACATTTTTAAAATACCAAATGTATGTACACTACTTAAGTCAGAAGAATCAACATTGACGTTAACTAATTCTTGTATTAATTCATTTTGAATATATGGTGGACCATTTCATAAGAAAGTATAACTTCAAGTTGTTTTAAAATCATCCAATATTACATTAGAGAATGTTTTATCAGAAATTGAAAGCGCGTGAAAAGCAATTTCTTTTTCTTGAGTCATTTTTTGAATTAATTTTGCAGTATTTGGAGAAAGGATTTTAAAATTAAAATCTGAAATTACCAAAATATTTGCTCTTTTAAATTTAAGATTAGAAAAATTCAAGTGAATTTCTTTAACAAGATTATCAAAATCAGTTCCACCATAAAATGATTTTTTAAGTTCTTTAGAAATAATCTTAAATTGTTTACCAAAATATTCTTTACTTAAAACAGTAAATTTAGCATTTTTAGAGAAAGTACAAAATACTATAGGAATATCTAATTCTTGTATTAAACTTGCTAATGTTAAAACAAAAGCTTTAGATATTACTTCGTTCATACCTCTCATAGATCCTGAAGTATCTAAACAAATTATTAAATCTCCATAACCTTCTTTTTTCTTTTTGAAAATATCATAGTTCTCAGCGATTTCTCTATATATTCCTCATAATTGATAAGACAATAATTTCTTTTCAATAAATGATTTATAGAAAAGAATTTCAAGTTCTGGGTCATCAAGTTGAGCTAACTCAGTTGGCAATAGATAGTTTAAATCATCAGTTTGGTGAAGAGCGAAAACTTCTTGAGGAATATTTTCAGTAAAGAATTCATTTTCTTTCATTGTAATATCCAAAAAGTTTTCTTGGAATAAACCAATAATCTCAAGGAATCTTTTAATTAGTTCATCAGCTTTAATTAATTGAAAATAATTAAAAGCAGCTTCATAAACTGCAGATTCTCTTTCTTCAATATCAGTAAAGTCTCACTCAATTTTAATATCATATTGATCTTTTTTTAATGGAGCATCTAAAACTTGAATTGGTGAAGCCATTGCAATTTTATCATCTAAACTAACACTAAATAAAGAGTCATCATAAACAGTATTTTCTTCAGTCAAATTACTTTTTTCTAAATAATTTATAATGGGGAAAAGTTGTTTAGCTATGCTATTTTCTTTTTTTACTCATCCAATAACAATGTTTCTAAATTTTTCAATCTCTTCTAAAGTAGGTTTATATGTAATATCATCACTAGCAAACTTATACAATTTATAGACTGTTTTTTCACTTCTTGCTAAAAGATCAACAATCATTTTACTTATTTCTGTTGCCATTACTTATACACCTATATATTCTTTTTTATTACCATTAATAATTATTTTAAAATTCCAAAGAAGGAAGAATTTTATTTTTATCTTTTGTAGTGAAACCATAGTTTATTAATTTCACATAAACAAACATATCTTTTACTTTATCAACAACATCTTCAAGTTTTTTAATTGAATCTTCAATTTTTTCTTTTAAGAAACCAAGGTCTTTTAATTCGATAAATAAATTTTCTAATTTAAATAATTCAAATTTCTTACCTTTTAATGATCTTAAATTATCAATATCAGCATTAATTTTTTCAATTAAAAGTGTTGCAGTATTTTTAACATCTCTTATAAAGTCAACTGTTGGTTTTTGTAAACGATAGTGGTCAACATTCTTTTCTTCAAAATTTGTATAAATTTTGATTTTTTCACCATTTTCATCATTATTTCTATAAGTAAAGAAATTAGTACCATCATATTTCAATAAAGCTTTTTTAGAACCTTCTTGTGATGTTTTAAATTCTTCAGCTGTTGAATATGTTAACAATCAATCCATCATTTCGAAATTTTCATTTCTTGGGATATTATCAATGTCATCTTTCTTGAAGAAAAATTTATTCTTTTCAGCATCCATGAAATAGTAATAAGTATTATCTTTGTTTTTATAAGATTTAATAATAACATCTGATTTAACTTCATGAAGAGCAATGTTATCAATAATAGCTTCTCTAATTTTGTTAAATGTATCAATTGAATAACTATATTTACCTTCAATACCATATTCAATAGATGAAGCACATTCTTCAATCATCAATTTGATTTCTGGAATTTGTTTTTCATTATTTCAAATAATATTTTCTAATATGAAACAGTCAGAAATATCAACATACATTCTACCATTCAAATAAGCTGAGTTTCTTAAAATACCAGCAATTTTTTTTCATTTTCTATCAGAAACATAAATCAAATCAAAAGCATCAGCTTCTTCATTTTTTTCTAAGAATTTCTTATTAAATTCTTCTATTTTTCTTCTTAATAAAATAATAAATTTCTTTATATTTAAAGGGATTTCAACAAACTCTGAATTTTTAGATACTTTTTGTAAAATACTTAGATCAAATTTTTCAGATTCAAGTAAGTCTTGTTTATCTAATAAATTTGTAGGGTTACTAAATAATGATAAGAATTTATCATCATTTTGAATCGGTTTCATATCTAATCTAATAATGAAACGATCTCATAACGCTTCTAGTCCTTTACCTCTTTCAGGCAACTCATTTGAAGCTGCAATTAATAAAGCTAAGTCAACTTTTGTTGAAACACCATCATTTATAAATAACTTTTCATTAATAATCATCAAAAGTGCATTTTGAATAGAAGAACTGGCTTTTCAAATTTCATCTAAGAAACCAATATTACAATCAGGTAAGTAACCTTCAACTTTTCTTGAGTATTTACCTTTTTTTAATTCAGTAATATCAATTGGTCCAAAAATTTCATCAGGCGTTGAATATCTATTCATCAAAACTTCAAATGATTTTGCATTTCTAAAAACACTTTGTATCTTTCTTGAAACTAATGATTTTGCAATCCCTGGTGGACCTAACATGAAAATAGATTCTCCAGACATGGCACATAAAAATGAAAGTCTTAGCACTTCTTCTCTCTCAACCAAGTCTTTTGACAACTTAGTAATAAGATTATTAGCTATCATTCTAATGTGTTCAGCATCATTTTTTAATTTTTCTAATTGAACACTGTCTAATTTTTTATTTAAAAATTCCATTTTAATTCTCCCGATTAATTACCATTTATTTGGTTTAGTATTTTTGTAATTTGATCATCAACATATTTTTTTGTAACAGCATCTGTGTTTTTCTTAGGTGGTGCTAAATTTGTTATATTTTTATAATTAGCATCTATAAAAATTGATGTTTCTTTTTCTGTAGAAAAAGAATGATATTTTTCAAATATTTGAATCTCTTGCATCAAAGGTTGCATTTCATCAAAATTTTCTAACATAAAAATATTTACCAAATCTGTTAATTTTAACATAGTAGATCTTGTTATTTCTATATTTTCAGTAGAAACATCAACACCGTTCTCTTGCATGTCAACTAATTTTTCATATAATCTCTTAACTTTTTCTAGTTCATCTTTATATGCTTTTTCCAAAGAGTTTGGAGATAGTTTATCAGAATCAACGTTTCTAAGTTTATCTTTTATGTTATTTTGTAAGTCATCTCAAGATATTGCAAAAATGTTTGGGTTTATAATAATTTGGTTTTGAGCTTTTTCTTGTTTGTCAGCTACATAACTTTTATAGTCATAAACATTCTTAGCAATAATTTTATAAAGGTATGAATATTTTGTATGATTCCCTTTTCTTAAAGCCATGATAATAGATTTTCTATATAATTCTATTTCTGACTTTGTTGGTGGATCAAGAGTTTTATTCATGAATTTATAAATCTCAGATACAACATCATCACTTTGGTCTAAGATTTTTGTATATAAGCTTAAATTCTTTTTGAACTCATCTGTATCATACTCATAACTTGATACATCAGTGTTATATTTAACTTTTTTAGTATTATCTTTTTCTTTTTTGTCTAATGTTGTAATATCTTCTAATTTTTCTTTTTCTGACGCCATTTAGATTCCTTAATATGTTTTGAAAATAAGTACATTTAAATTATACTAAAAATAAGAGACAAAATAAAGTATCAATTAAATATATTTTTTATTGTATAAAATCTATTAAAAAAATAAATCTTATAAAATGGTAATATTTGTTAATTAAGCAAACACCATTAATTTTTTTGTAAAGCAAATATGTAATTTATCATTGTCTAATCTTTTGAAAATATAGTATGGAACATTTTCATGAATAAAGATAATAAATGATAAGTTTGGTAGAATTGAAAAAATATAATATGAGTATTGCGTTATTTGTTGCATATTATCATAGTCTAAATCTAAGTCGAGAATTATTGATATGTTTTCTCATGTGTGTGCTGTGTCTTCATAAAAACAAGCAATATCAAAACAATCTTGTGAAATTATATTATTGGTTGCAAAGTTACATGACATATCATCTAACTTAATACCAAGAGCAGTAAATAAACCTATACAACTTTTAATGCCTTTGTATTTTGATGACAATGAAGCTTGATCATATAAATCACTTTTTAGTCTAGCTTGTCTTTTCTTTGAATTCTTATCCACAAAATACCTCGAAAATATTTCATTATATAAATCATATCAAATATATTTACACTAGTATAGTGTCGTCGATATATTTCTTTGCATTAAGTGCGGCAATAGTACCATCATTAATTGCTGTAGAAATTTGTCTGTACTGCTTATTATTAACATCCCCAATTGAATATAAACCCTCAATTTTAGTTGCCATATTTTCATCAACAATGATAAAACCATTTTCATTTGTAATATCAAAATTAGATACAAAATTGTTTACTGGTAAAAAACCCAAGAAAGGAAAAATGCAGTCTACTTTTATATTAGTTATAGATTTTGTATTAACATCTTGAATATCAATAGAAATAATTTTCTTACCATCACCTACAAATTTGATTGGAACATTATCTAAATGTAATGTAATGTTTTCATTTTTTTTAACTTTATCAACAACACTTTTATCTGCTCTAAATTCTTTTCTTCGATGAATTAAATGAACATTAGAAGATAAATCACTTAAATATAAAGCTTCTTCTAATGCAGAATTTCCACCACCTATTACAGCAATTGGTTTGTATTTATATAAAGGTCCATCACAAATTGCACAGTATGATAATCCTTTACCATAGTATTCATTTTCACCAGGTATTCCTATTTTTTTCTCATTCATACCAGAAGCAATGATTACAACTTTTGAATATCTAACCATTCCATCTTCACATGATACATGAAAATATCCGCTAACTTTCTTAACTTCAATTACATTTCCATATAAATACTTAACACCAGTATGATTCATTTGATCAAACATACTATATGCTAAATCAGGTCCACTAATATTTTTGAAACCAGGATAATTTTCAATAAAAGCTGTTTTAACCATTTTTCCACCAGGTGCATCTTTTTCAATAATCCCCGTTTTCAAAGAGGCTCTTTGCGAATAAATTGCTGCACTAATACCACCAGGTCCAGCGCCAATAATTAAAACATCAAAATAATTTGGGTTATTTTTATAAGTATTATCTACTCTCATAATTTACTCATCTATTAATTTAATAATTATTATAATACATTAATTCATCATCTTTTCTAATGAAATCAATTTTGTTTTTAAATCCATAATTTGATAATTCAGGATCTCTTAATAATAATGAATTGTGATATTCTTTATTTAAAAGTGAATAAAATCTTTTAAATGGAAAGATTGAAACAATTCAAATTTGATATAATATTTTTCTATTTCTGTTTTTAAAAAAAACTAAATGATTCAAGACTAAAAGTATAATTGCAACAATTATAAATAATGCAGATATGACAATTGATGTAACAAAAGCAAATTTCGCACTTCTAAAAGGTTCCATTATCAAACGCAAAATTCCATAAAATAAAAAATATAATATTCCAATATCTCCCGCTTTTCTAAATTTTATAAATTCACAACCAACAAATAAAAATAAAAAAATAAAAAAATTTCCAAACGATTCATATAGAAACAATGGTTGGTGAAATTGAGATGGATTACCACCTATAAACATTCCATAATATACATCTGGCATAAATGATTTTAATCAACCCATAGAAACTTCTGGATTCTCAACTAATGCACCATACACTTCTTGATTAAAAAAATTTCCTCATCTCCCAATTATTTGTCCAATTAGAATACATGGGATAACAGCGTCCGCATATACTCATATAGAAATTTTTCTTACAAAAAACTCTTCATTACTTTGTACTTTAACTTGATATTTTGCCTTTGACAAAACTAAAGGAAAATATATAAGTGCTGCAATTATTGTAAAAATTATCCCACCTTGTATGGCAAGACCTCCATTTTCAAATAATCAAAACTCTCTAAAAAAATCATTAACAACCTTAGCATCTCCAATAATAAATGATCAAAGTCTTGCGCCCAGTATTGATACAGGAATACCTATCATTGTAAAATAAAAAAATGGATCATATGGGATTTTATATCATTTAGAAAGCTTAATACATGCTGCAATTATTGCAACTGCAAACCCGATAAAAATAAAAATACCATATCATGCAACTTCTAATGAACCCAATCTAAAAGCAATAGCTTCAGGTACATATGGGGCATTTGCGTTAAAAAAATTAATCATAAAATCTCTCAAATATTTCTATTGTGTTTTCTTTATAAAATCCTTAAATGAATTATAACCAGATTCATTTAGTTTTAAATTAGCAACTATTACCTCAATTAAATCAGAGGTTTTTCTACCATAATTTATAGGAATTAAATAATATGGAATTTTAACACCTAATATCTCTTTATAAGAAATTTCTTTACCAAGTCTTTCAAATTCATATGTATCATTTTTTAATTCAACAATTTCAATTATTACATTAACCTCTGTAGAACTCTTAGTTTTTTCAATTCCAAACAATCTAGGTATATTAATAATTCCAAGGCCTCTAACTTCCATAAAATCTTGCGAAACAATATTTGGTTTAGCTATAATTTTATTAAAAATATTTGCACAGTCAACTGCATCATCTGCAACAAACATATGTCCTTTTTTAATTAATTCCATACTAACTTCAGATTTTCCAATTCCTGATGAACCTAAAATAAGAACGCCCTTCCCATATATTTCAACTAAATTACCATGAATAGTTTTACAAGCAGTTAAGTTATTTATTAAAAACAAGTTAGTTGTTGTTGTAATCTCTGATGAAGATAATTCAGTTTCTAAAATTGTTACTTCAAATTGTTTAGCAAGTGTTAGTAATCAATGTTCAATTTTAAATGATCTTGAAACTATTAGTAAAGGAGGTTTAGATGAAAAAATAAATGTTATCTTACTTATTTTTTCATCTAAATTAAATTGATTCAAATATTCAAACTCTTCTTTACCTCATAAAATTATTGCTCTAAATACTTTGTGAGATGAAAATCCTGAAAATTCTAATCCAGTTCTAGTTATTCTAGAAGACTTTATTTCTCTCTCTTCGCCAGAATTAATAACTTTATAATTAAATTCTTCTACAATATTTTTTCATGTCATAAATTTCTCGCTCATCTAAATTATAAAAAGCAAACCAAGTGGCACAGCAAATAAAAATATAGGCAAGATATTATCTGTTTCAGTTGATGAAGCTGCAATTCCTGGAATTACACCAAAATACATCAAAAAACCAATTACAGAAATCGAAACTAACAATACTATAATTCCAGAAACTAAACATAATTTTTTAATTCTATTTGTTCCGTTTTCTTCAAGAATAATTTTTCTATATCTACTAAAAATTGGATATCTAACAGTTCTAAAAAAATTAACAAAATCAAATTTAGGTTTTGTTAATTTTATTTTTTTATTTGAATCTAACTCTTTTATATCTTTTTTTTCATTTTCATATAATAATTCTAATGATTTCATTTTCGAAGATAAAACATCAAATTCTTTTAAATTGATAAGGTTTTGAAGTTCAGAAATTAAATGTTTTATTTCCTTTTTTTTAGCAAAGTTAAAAAAATTTTTTTTAAAATCAATATTCAATTGGTCAATTATTTTATTAGCATTAGCTTCAATTTCTTTCTGCTTAATTATTAATAATTCTTGATTAAGAACTTTTTTTGCCTTATTGTTTTTTTTTGAATTATTGGTTTTATTATTTTTCTTAGCCATCATAGTTGTAATTATAATATCAATAGTAAAAAAATAATACTAATTAATTATCTATGCAGTTATAGGTTTAAAACCAATAACAAAATTAAAAACAATTGATGATGTACATATAATTAAAATCATGCAAATAAAGCTTATTAATAAACATGACATATTAAATATAAAAAATGAAGCACTCTTATAAACACTATTAATTCCCACAAATCAAGATGCAGTTAAATAAACATATGGGGCCACAATTAAAGCAAGTGCTATCCCAGCACAAACAATTGATATTTGTGTTAATGGTAAGTTTACATTAATATAACTTCAACTTGGATCACTTGAACCATTAAAATAATTTGCTAAAAATCCTAATACAACTGATGAATATGCAGTAATAAAAATACCAATTAATATAAATGATAGTCATGACATTTTAAGAAATTTTGAATCATTAATTTTAGTTAAAAGTGTAGAAGATTTAAATTTTGTTGATATATTTTTTTTAGCAGCAAAAATATTTTTTCTTTTTTCCTTACTAAAATCTTTTTTAGTCTTTTCGAATTTTTCAAAAAAAGTGTCATTTTGCGATTTAGTTGGCAATGTGTCAATTATTTCTTCAGTAATGACCACTTCTTTTATTTCTTCAACATTAACATCAATAATATCTGTCTTTAAGTTTTCTTCATTTTTTATTTTTGATTTAGTATCTAATCCAATATCATTGAAAACAGATTTAGATGTAGTTTTATTTTTTTTATTCTTTGCCATAATCTTTATTAATTTCTTTCAAAATATTTTCTACTTCTTCAAATTTTTCAGATGAAACATCCTTTAAAAAAATGATATTAGGAACCTTTTTTAATTCTAACTCATTAGCAAGCAATTTTTTAAAAAAACTTTTAGCAGTGTTTATTTTTTGTATAACAAAATCAAGATCTGATTTATTTATAGTTGATACATATATTTTTGCCAAGCTAAAATCATTTGTTAATTCTACGTCTAGTATTGTAGCCATTTTTATATAATCATCATAAACTTCAAGCAATATAGCTTTAGAAACAATGTCTTTTATATAAGATTCATATCTTTCTTTTCTAATTTTTCAACTTTTATTCATCAGTCTTTTCTACCATTTTATATACTTCAACAATATCACCAATAACAAAATCACTAAATCCATCTACTGTGAATCCACATTCTTTTCCAGAAGAAGCTGTGTTGATATTCTCTTTTCCAGTTCTTAAAGAAGAAATCTTTTTGTTTTCAAATAATGTTTCATTATTTCTAATTAGTCTCATTAGACAATTTCTTTGTACTTCACCACTAATAACTTTTGAACCAACAATTGTACCAACAGATGAATGTTTTCATAGTTGTTGAACTTTTAATTCACCCATTTTTTCTTCAACATAAACTGGTTCTAATCCACCTTTTATGAATTTTTCAATAGCATCTTTAACTTCATAGATAATAAAATAAGTACGAATCTTAATGTCTAAAGAATTTGCATATTCTTGGACTTTTGAATCAACTTTCAAATTAAATGCAATCAATAATGATTTAGCTGTCTTTGCTAAATTAACATCAGTTTCAGATATCATACCAACTGATGCTCTTATAATGTTTACTTTTATTCCTTCAAAATTAATAGTATTAATAACAGATTTTAAAGCATCAATTGAACCACCAACATCAGCTTTTATTATGATGCTAATATCTTTATTAACACTACCCTCTTGTATAGATTCAATTTGATTTGAAAGATGCTTTTTACGATTTGAATTTATTTTTCTTTTTTCAGCTAAGTCTTTTAAGGTTTTTTCATCTTTGGTAACAATTCATTTATCACCAGCATGAGGAACACCATTAATTCCACAAATCTTTACAGGAAGAGAAGCTGTTGCTTTTGTAATTTCTAAATTACAATCATTAAAAATTTTTCTAATTTTTCCATGGTATTCACCAATCAAAATATAATCACCAACTATTAAAGTACCATTTTGTACTAAAATGGTTGCTGTTGGACCTAAACCTTTGTCTAAGTGAGACTCGATAGTAACACCAGTTGCAACTCTATTTAAGTTTGCTTTTAAATCTAATATTTCACTAGTTAAAATAATCGCCTCAAGAATTTCATCGATTCCTTCGTTATTAATAGCAGAACCCTTAATAACAATAGTTTTCCCGCCTCACTCTTCACATAAAACGTTTTTATCTGATAATTGAGAAATTATTTTATCAACATTAGCTCCGGGTTTATCCATTTTATTTATAAAAACAATTATTGGAACTTTAGCATGAATAGCATGATCTATTGCTTCTTCAGTTTGTGGCTTTATACCATCATCTGCAGCAACCACTAATACAACTATGTCAGTTAAATTAGCGCCCCTTGCACGCATATTAGAAAATGCTTCATGACCTGGTGTGTCAATAAATGTTATTAGATTATTTTTTCAAGTAATTTGATAAGCACCAATACTTTGAGTTATTCCACCAACTTCACTATTCGCAACTTTTGTTTTTCTTATTACATCTAATAATGTAGTTTTTCCATGGTCTACATGTCCCATTATAGTAATAATTGGAGGTCTAGTAATTAATTCGTCTTTGTTATTTGTTTCAACTAAATTCTCTAAAAAATTATCTTCATCAATTTGGATTTCTTTTTTAAAGTCAAATCCAAACTCTAAACATAATTCACCCATTTGAACATCAGAAAGTATAGTATTCAAATTACAATTTAAACCTTGCGAGAAAAAGTGTTTAATTACTGTTGCTGCTGGTTTTTGAATTTGTTTTGAAAACTCAACAATTGAAAGAGGACCAACAAAAATAAAAACGCCATCTTTTATCCCTATTTGAACTTCTTTAAATTGAGATTTCAAATCTATATTTGATCTAATATCATTTTTGTTTTTATTTTTTTTAGCCATAACGACTCCTCTATAGTAAATAACAAAAATTTTATTTAATATATTTTAATGGTTTATATAATAAAAAAACATTTATTATCTTTTTATTCTAAATCATCAAAATCTAAAAAATCTTTATCAACAGAATTATCTTCATGCAAATCATCTTCGCTAACATTTTCATATTCGTCAAGAATATCAACTTTTTCTTTTTTAGGTTTTGAGAAACCTTTTTTGCTTCCGTAATTATCATTTTGTTGAATGCTTTTTTTCTTTTTCTTAGCACTTGATGTAGAGTTAAAGTTTAATAAATTTTCAACATCTTCATCAGTTATTTCATCAACTTTTTTTAGAAATGAACTATCTCATGTATTTGAAGAACCATTCTTAAAGAAACTTGAATTATTATAATCATCATTACCACTATTTGAACCAAATGATTTATTTCTAGAAGAAAAATCCTTTTTAGCATTTGGATTGTTACTGTTTCCAGAAAAATTGTTTTGTCTCTTAGCAAAAAAGTTATTGTTAAATTTACCTTGGTTATCAAATTTTGATATAGATAAATTTGATACATCTTCATATTTAATTTTATCTTCAACAGCCATAGTAAGTGAAACAATATCAATACTTCATTTAGTTAGTCTTGATAATAATTTAACATTAACTCCACCTCTACCAATTAATTTTGGAAGATCTTCATCTTTACAAACTATAGTAACGATTTTTCCACCCTTGTGTAATTCTTCATCATTATCATCATTTGTGATTTCAAGTCCAATAATCTTTTCGGGAGAACAAGCATTAACTAATAATTGTTTGGGATTATCACTATATAAAATAATGTCAATTCTTTCATTGTTAATCATAGCACTTATATCTTTTATTCTTTTACCACCAACACCAACACATGTACCAATTGGGTCAACATTTGGGTCATTTGATGAAAGAGCAATTTTAGCTTTAAAACCAGCAATTCTAGAAATTGATTTAATTTCGATAATTCCTTGTTCAATTTCTGGAATATTTGTTACTAATAAATGATCTAAGAATTTTTCATCAGCTCTAGATAAGATGATAGGTCATCCTCTACTTTGTTCTTTAATATCTTTAATTAAAAATAAATAGCTTTCACCAGGTACTAATACTTCATTAGGGATTTGTTCAGATTTTAATAAAACACCCATTGTAGTGCCCAAATTAACTTCGATGTATTTTAATTCAACTCTTTCAACTTCAGCTCTTACAACTTTGCCAATTTTATCTTGTCATTGTTCGTATATTTTAGAATTTGAGACTTCATTTAATCTTTGTTGAAATATTTGTAATACATGGATAGCCATTCTTTTTTCAAAACTATCCAAATCAATTTCAACACTAATAGAATCACCTAATTTAGAGTTTTCTTTTAATTTCTTAGCATCTTCTAAAGATATTTCAATATCATCATCAATTTCATCTTCACTTTTATCTACAATAGTTTTTAATTCAAAAAGTTTTATGTCTTTTTTCTTTTCATTAATTTCAATTAGCAATTGGCAATCTGGATTTTCTTTTAAATAAGCTTTTTCTATTGATGTTTTTAAAACATCAATAACTTTGTCTTGATCTATCTCCTTAGCTAAGGCTATCTCATTTACCTTGTTAAATAATTGTGTGGCATGAATTCCCAAAATGTTCTCCTAAAAAATAATAAGTAAGAGCCGAAACTCTTACTTATTTCCCTATTATTATACACTTAATAAAAAAATATAATAAAATTTAATATTTTCTGATTACTAAAAGCAAATATATTTTCAAAAATAACATTAATTACATTAAAAGATTTTTAACATAATGATTATATACTTTTAAATTTAGTTTAAATTAAACTGTTAAATTTAATATACTTTTCTTTACAAATTCACTCATTTTCGGAAACAAAGTTGTATCACTAAATTTGATTGTTGTTTTATATGAAATGTAATGTG
>JAVXTD010000007.1:37262-47333 GCA_036642835.1 Malacoplasma sp. | reverse complement strand
AAATGTTATTATTTTGCTTGTGTTTTTTAGTAGTTACTTGAATAAATTTCTAATATTCTATTTTTTAGAAAGTGCAATAATAGTTTTCTTTATAACAGTATTATATGTTTCTTCTTTTTTTAAATTTTCCATACTTTGTAAAAATTCTTTTTTGTAGCTCATATAACCTCCTATATAATCACTTATATTTTATGTATTATAGTACCATATTTTGAAAATGTCCAAAATTTTATTATTGTTTTCTAAAATTAATAGCAATAATGACATTCTCATTTAATCAATTATAAATTTCTGATATTTTGTCAATGTCTTTTGTAATAGAATTATTTTTATTAGAAAATCTGCCAACAAAGCCCTCTAATTTCTTTTCATATTTTTGATAATCAGTATAAATTCCTCTAGTGAATTTCAAATAATAACCAAAGAAATATAATAAGTTAATTGTTAATAATAAAGACAATCTTTTATTACCGTTTGATAAATGGTGTCCCATCAATATGTAGAACATCAATTCTGAAATTAGACATAATAAATTTTTTCTATAAAAATCATTAGATTTATCTAAATTAGAATAATATTTATCAAATATCCTATATATTTGATTTTTTATTTTTACCTTTGATTCATCACTATCATCAAAACTTTCTTGACATATTTTCTCATCACCTCATCTACTTAATGTTTTAAAAGAGTCGCTAATCAAATCATCAATACTTTCATTAAATAACTCCAATAAATCTATTCTTTTTATTTCTAACATACATGGTTCATGTTTATTATTGTTTATTTTACTAATAAAATTACAACCAATAGAGCAACCGCCTTTTATCTTTGTTGTATTTTGACTTATGATTATTGTGCTATTTTTTTTGGTGCGAATCAGTTCATCTAAAAAAGTATCTATATTAAAATCTTTATAAGGTAAATAATATACAATAAGTTTTTTCAAATTCTGACCAATCCTTTAATTTCTTATAAACTAATATCTTTTAATTATTACTAAATAGATTTAAATTATTACAAATTTATTTTATCCTTAATTAAGGAATTATGAATAAAGTATTAGCGATCGAACCTTATGTAAAATGAGTTGGTGGTAAAAGACAATTACTAAATGTAATAGTTGATATGTTGCCAGATAAATTTGAAAAATATATTGAGCCATTTCTTGGTGGCGGAGCATTGTTTTTTTATTTGCAACCAAAAATTTCAATTGTTAATGATATAAATTGGGAATTAATAAATTCTTTGAAAACAATAAGGGCAAATTATATAGCGCTAATAGAATGTTTGGATTTATATAACTCAAAACATGATGAGACATTTTTTTATCAGTTAAGAAAAGAATATTCTAATCTAGATGATATAAATATGGCTGCTCGTTTTATATATTTAAATAAAACATGTTTCAACGGAATTTATAGAGTTAATAAAAAAAATGAGTTTAATGTTCCATTTAACAATAAAGTTAAAGTAAATTTATATTCAAAAGAAAATATTAAAAATATTAGCGAATTTTTGAATACCTCTAAGGTAAGTATTCATAATGATGATTTTTCAAAAATATTATTAATGGCAAAAAAAAACGATTTTGTTTTTGTGGACCCACCTTATGATACAAATGATAATCAATTTACAAGTTATACAAAAACTGGTTTTGGAAAAGAAGAACAAAATAAATTAGCTGATTTATTAGATAAATTAAATGATAACGGCGTAAAGTGAATGATGACAAATAGCCCAACAGATTTTATTTGTAAAAGGTATAATAAATATAATCAAAAAATTATTGATGTAAATAGAATGATAAATTCTGATGCATCAAAAAGAATTAATGGTGCAAAAGAGATAATAATAACAAATTATGAAAGATAGCTTTAAAGAATATATTGATACTTTAACATTGACAAATAACGAATTATTCACATTTGTTGATTTTGAGAAGGTTGTTAATAATTTATCAAGTATACAAATTCATTTAAATTCATTAAATTATTTAATTTGTTCAACCGAGGAAGAATTAATAACTAGAATAAGATATTTGTTTAAAGAAAATAAGAAATGTTTTTCAATCATTCCTATTCTGATAGCTGTTAGGAATGATTTTGATGCTCTGGAAAAAAAGTATTTTGTATCAAATGATAGTGATTTAGAATCTATAATTATTTTTTTTAAGAGTACCAAATTACTTGAGTTTATTATTGGTGGAAAAATAAAGAATTTTGTTGATTATGTTTATGGAATTGAAGTCGGTTTAGATTCAAATGCTAGAAAAAATAGAACCGGAAAAATAAGCGAAGATAAGATAGAAAAATGTATTAGAAATTTTTATGTAAGTGATAAACACATTGAAATATACACTCAATCTACTATAAATAATATTTCAAATGAATTTAAAGATAAATATCATTTGCTAAATAATAAAATATTTGATTTTATTATATTGAATAAAAATACTAAGAAAATTCTTTTATTAGAATCTAGTTTTTATAATTCTGGTGGTTCTAAAATTAGTGAGACATCACGTTCTTATTTTGATTTATATAAAAAAATTGATGAATATAAAGAAAGTTTAAGTTTTGTTTGGATAGCTGATGGTGAAGGAATGAAAACTATAAAAAATGATCTAATATCAAAATTTGATTTCAACTATATTACTAATTTTAATTTACTTTACAATAAATTAAAATTGATTAAGTAAAATGTTAAACATTAATTATTGATTCATTAATCATTAATATCTAGACACTAAACCATTTGGAAATAAGTTTGTTTTAAAAGTTGGTGACTTACCATATATTTGAACTAGTCCATCATAATATGATTTTGTTTGAGTGGGTCCACCACCTCTTATTAAGTCATATGCTGGTAAATCATATTTACCATAATATCCATTATAAGAGTAACCGCTTGAATAAAATGCTTGCATTGAGCCAATTGAAGCATTTTGGTCTGACCCTAATAGAATACCAGTAGAATAACCATCTTCATCCATTACTAATGAACCTGATGCGCCCGGTGTTAGGTTTGCATAATTTAATTGATAAAATAATCCTCATGTATTGAAGTAATTTTGCACTGGTTTAGGAGTAGCTGATTTATTATCATATGATTCAATAGTTGTCCCAAAATAACTCATACCAACACCACCGTCTAAAATTGAAGGTTTTGATTTAAATGTAGAATAAAATGGAGAAGTGCCTAATTCTCCCCCGGTTTTATCACCTGATTGAAATGACTCTAAAGTTTTATTTACATATAATTCTTTAGTCCCAGAGTCATTACCATATATTGGGAAACTCACTACATACTGTTCTTTTTTTATATAGTCTTGAATTAAATCAGTTTGACGATATTTAAATTTATTTTCTTGTGGGAGATTAGCATAATCATTTGTTATGGTTTGTGCTTCTTGAGAAGTTGCAAAATTTATTTCAAGAACAGCAAAGTCAGCATATTCTTTATTGTTTACTCATCTTTGATATTTTGGTTCAGTGCTATATTTTAAATCTAAACAATCTTTTGGGTCTGTTGATAAAAAATCCTCACCTAGAAATATTGTTTTAACAGTTGGGTTTTCCATATAATAACCTTCTCAAAATTGAGGGCCACCAGAGATTGGGTTTGGAACTGATAAATCAATTCTATATCTATTTCAACCAGGCTGATAACTATCACGATATAGCGTAGTGGTATTTGGGTCATTTATATTAAGGAGATTAATAGCACTAGTATTAAATGCTGGAAATCCATTTTTTTCTGGGATTCAATTTGCAAAGTTATCAGGTTTGCCAATATTATTTTTAATCATTAAATCATCTAATACATGTGCATTTGTTCCAAAATATCATGTTTTAGGATATGAATTATCTTCACTTAATTTGTAATCTAATATTCAAGTAGTACCAGTTTTTGGAGCACCATTATATATTTCTAATGCATAAGATTTTTTAGCAAGATCAACATATTTTTGATTAGGTAAACGTCCTTTAAGCAAAACTGCTCTAGGAGTGATGCCATCTCCTGGGACTGTTTTATTTGGACCACCATTTGCCACATCAACAGAAACAATTTTATTATTAACATATAGTGGATTAATAAAATTGTATTTCTTGTTATGGTCATAATCGAATTGATCAACACTATCATTAGTAATTGAAGGTGTTGTCTCTGAATTAGTAGAAGCAGAACAACCAGCAGTTAGTAATAATAAAGGACTAAAAAATGAAGTTATTGATAAACTTATAAATATTTTTCTTTTCATAAAGATATCCTATTCATATTCTTATTCTAAAACATAGATATTCTTTTTCAATCTAAAAGAATAATTAAAATGGTAAATTGGTCCAATCTTTTACTTATTTTAAGAGTATACTAAAGCAATACAATACAATCATTGTATATAGGATAAATTATGAAAATCAATAAACGTTTTAAAATTTTGTCAGTTCTATTAATTCCAACAATTAGTATCCCGTTGATATTAACTTCTTGTTCTAGTACTAGCACAAATGTATCTGACCCTAATACAAATACAATATTTGAAAATACAGTCAATGCTAGTTCAAACAATGAATTAAATAAAATATTACCATCTGAAGCTGATTCAGTTAGTAATAAAAGTCGCATTATATCTTTTATCCTTAGTGATTCAATAATTGGTAAAAAGAATAATTTAGAAGCAAAAGATATAAATATTCATACTTTTACTCCAGATAATGTTAATGGTACTTTAGAAGTAAAATACCATATAAAGAATTATTGAGAAAACGGAAATAAAATAGCAGAGGGAAAAGAAGTTTCATTAGTAATAACTGGTTTTGTAAAACAAACATCGCCAACAACATTCGTTAGCTCAACTAATAAAGATATTTCAGCTGTTCCAGAATTATCTAAGTTTAGTACTAATGAATTAGTAACTAACAAATCTGTATTACAAAAATGATTGTTTGATAATGAGATAACTGGAAATAAAGAATCATTGACTTTCAATGATATAAGTATTGTTAACTTTTCTAATGGTGATTCAGCTAGTGGAACAACAACTATTCAATATGACTTAGTAAGATATTGAACAACTAAAGGTATGACAAATATTAAGAAAACAATTTCTATTGCATTTTCAGGTTTTAAAAAGGTAAATTTAACAGATGAACAAACACTTCAAGAAATAAATTCTGCTGGTGAAATTGGTGGTTTAACTATTGATAGATTCTCTCCAATAATCGCTTATTTACAATTAACTAACAGAACTAGAATAAACACTTTAACTGATGAAGAGATTAATAAACGTGTTGCTGGTTCTGCAAATTCAAGTCTAAATCATTTGAGACTTGAAATCACTAGCGGAAATCAAAAAACACAAAGTTTAGTTATAAAAATTTCTGGGACTTATAAAAATATTACTATTCCTGTAAATCAACAACAAATAACAATTAGTGGTTTTTATAATTCGATTAATCAATATGAACCAGATTTTGACAAATTCAAAGATAGCATTTATGTATCTGATATCTTTTTTAATATGGATGAATATTTTAATAATTTACAACTTGAATCTAATATTCAAGGTTGAACTTCAACAGATTGAATGACGAAATATTTAAGCACTTTAACTATTAGAAAACACCCAGCAACTTCAACTAATATTAATTTCAATTTGATAGATTATTTTCAAGATAATATTTTTGATAATATTACATTCACTAAGGTAGCTGAATCTATTGCTGCAAAATCTTGAGCTCAATTAAAAGTTGGGGCAACTTATTCAAATTATGAATATAACAATAGCACTAAACAATGAAACGCATTAGCTAGTAGTAGGTTAACATATAATTTCAATACAAAAGATTTAGCTTTTAATGTACCAACAGAACAAGATGCACTTAACTGAATTGCAAAAAATAAAACAACTTTTAACACTAATATATCTAGTAAATATTATGCTTCATATTGATATAGTTTATATAGAAATACAAATGATATAAGTTCAATTAATACTGTTGTTACAGTTGATCCCACATACAAAGCAAAATATTTTAATAATCAAACTCTTAGTGTTAGTTTAGATTCTATGGTAGTTAAAGATATGCTTGGTGAAATGGTTATAACTTATAAATTAAATTTAGGTGAATCAACAACAAGTCTACCAACTAATTTAGAAACAAATTCATTTCAAAAACTTAAAACTTTTATTGATGCAAATAGTGCTGAACTTGATAATCTTATCCAAGTCTTGCCAAGAAATGATAAAAGTTCTTTGGAGAAATCTATTATTAGAGCAATTAAGAGAGATTTTACTGCTGATTTTTTAAAAGGAATGAAAGTTGATGAAGTTGCTAATGCAAAAGGAAAACCCGTTTTGTTTAAAAACTCAAGTAGTTATAGACTATTTAATGGTGATGCATCATCGAATGCATCAAAATTAGATGAGAAATTTTTAGAAGATATTAGACCTTTTTTATTTAAAAAACCTTTATCACGTAATAACATTAGTATTGATATGAATCTTTTTATGCCAGATGGACGTAGTAATAATCAAACTAAGTTTGCAATTAATTCAATAGTGGTAAATATAGATGAAACATCAATTGCAACACTTACAAGATTTAATAGCACCCATTTTACTTATAAAGTCCCTTTTACATATTTTGTAGATCTAGGCGATGCTACTCCTATGATTGAAATCCCTTCATATTATTTTATGTCTGTAGCATATAGCGATTTATATAGTAATTAATATTGTTAAATTTTATTTTATAATGTTTTAATATGATAGAAAAAATGACAAAAAGAAAACTTAGTTTTCACAAATTTATAGACGAAGAAAAACCTATAACAAAAAATGATTATAAATATATTTTGTTGCATAAAAAAATATTGTTATTTTCTATCCTTATAAGTGTGCTTTTTTGAATATTGATTATCATAGCTTTAGCTACACCAAATTATGATGTATTAACTAACAATTCAATTTATAGTAATATGAAAATTAAATATAACGTTTACATTGCTATTTTCTTCTTTTTGGCTTTAGGTATGTGAGCTATTAACTCAACTGCATATATTTATGCTATTGTGCAAATGAATAAATTAGATTGTCAAATCTCTAAAGAATTATCGTGATTATCTATTATTAATATTTTTTTTAGTGTTGTAATTATTTTCATATTGATTTCACTATTTAGTACAATAGTTTTTTTAAAAAAACATCCCAATCCATCAGTTTAACTATTAGATCATATTTAAACTTAAATAGTATTTTGTATAAATTTATATACAATAAAAGTGGGGGTGTCACGGCTTCGACATGAATTGTGGACCTTCAAATGCAGTAGGGTATGCCCTTTATAGCTGTCGAGATAGTAATTAAATGCTGACTCTAAAAAAAACGATAATGTTGAATTAGATAGTTTCGAAATAAATGCATTATCAACTCAAGCAAACTACGCTTTTATAGCTTAATTTAATTGAGATTAATTCTGATGGTCTCCATTACTGTTAGAATCAAATTAATTGGATAGTTTCATTTACTCCCATAAAATGCGACGAATACTATGGGATCGCTGTTATAGAAGTTGTTTTAGTACTTTATTTATAACGGGACTTTTTTAACTAAAACTAAACTGTAGACTTTGTTGAAAAACCTTTTATGGAAATGGGTTCGACTCCCATCATCTCCACCATATAAAATTAAACCCACTATTACAATAGTGGGTTTTTCTTTTTGTATTAAATTTAAATTAAATTATTTTATAATGATTTATCTAGGTCTTTTATGATTTCTTTTCTAAATAATATCGCAGATGGTAATATTGGCGCAGTTAATCCTGCTACATTATTTTTTACTATATTTATAAATTCAATTGCATCAATTGGAATCTTTGCTTTATTGTATTTTCTTATTAAGAATATAAGTTATAAATTATTCTCTTTTAAAAATATCAATTATACAAAGAAAATACTTATTCATATTTTTTTAGGATTTTTATTTTCAGGGATATCACCGCTTTTGTTATATATTGGAAAATCTATTGATTCGTCATATTCAATTTTGACTCAAGTTTTTGTGTTGACAACATTTAGTTTGTTTACATCAACAATTTCTATTATTGGTATTTTACCAACCTTTATAATATCTAATATTTTTTTAGTAGATGATCCCACTTATAAGTGATTCTTTTTTGCTTTAATCTTTTATTTTCTTTCTTCTTGCTTTGTTTTTATAATTAGATTCTTTTTTGAAAATAATATAAAAACAATTCTAATGACATCGCCTATATATTTTGGGCTACTTATTGTTTTGGTTGCAACATTTTATAGAAATAATGACTTTACTAATTTTGCAATTAATATGGTCATTAATTTTGTTTTGTTTTACTTGCTATATTGAATTGCTTTAACGTTAACCAATATTATTGATAAGACATATAATTTGAGATTGTCCATACAATATGATGGTGATTATTTTGTAAAGTCCACTTATGCTTTTTCTACATTTGAAGACTATTTACTAAAAAATAATATTGATACTGGAGTATTGATAACATTTGATATTTTAGGTATAGAAAGAATAGTTGCAGTAGAAGGAAAAGATTTTGCTGAAAGAATTGAAAAGAATTTTATTTCTTATTTAGTTCATAGTTTTGGAGAAGATACTTTTTATTTTAAAACTTCAAAAAATAAATATGCTATTTTTAGAAAAATTAATAAAGAGAATATAAATTTAAATCAATCTATTGTTGGCAATAATAAAAAAAGAAGAGAAGATAATGATTTTCTTTATGACTTCCAAAAAAAATTAGACGAATTACCAAAAGGGGTTGATTTTAACAACAAAAAATACGATGTTAATATTATTGGGTTTGCTTCAATTTATGGCGTTAATTCTAGTGATTTTGGTGAATTGATTAACAATAATGAAATCATTAAAGAAACATGAAACAAAGAAATAGAATTCAATTCACTTCAATTGTATGAGACACATAAAATAAGATATTTAAATGAATATAATCAATTAGTTTCATTGACTAAAAAAATAAAACTGAATTCTTTTAATTTAAAGTTGGTTGAAATTCTTGGTGGTAAAAATATCGAAGACATGAAAGGTAATTATTTAACCTTAGCCTCTTCTTCTTTTAGTGAAGGTATTTTTTCAAAAGAATCTTTATATGCTAAATACAAAGACGAGAAAACTGATTTGAGTTTGATTATGCGTAATTTTGCATGACGTGCTCTAGCTTTGTTTTCAAATTATGCTGAGAATATTGATGACAATAATAAATATAAACTAATTATTGATTACCCAATTTATGAATTAAAAAAAGACCAATTCACCAACTATAATTTTTTAGCTAAACTTAGAAAAAATAATGTTGATCCACATAATGTAATTATTAATTTTGATGTAGCTAATATTATAAAAATGGAACAAAGCATTCTAGCTAAAATAGTATCTTTAAAAAAGGAGGGAGTTAATATTTGTTTTGATAATATAAATGAAAATAATTTAGTTTTAATAAAACAAATTAAACCTAATTTTGTTTTATTAAACAATCGTTATTCTAACAATGATGATGCAAAATATTATAAAAAATATTTAACTTCATTAACATCTTTTTTAATTAAAAGTAAAATCGGTATTTTATTTAAGCAATAATTAAAATATACTATTATTAGGTTTTTTATGAAATTAATAGTACAAAATAAGAAAGCACATTTTAATTACAACTTGCTTGAATCATATGAAGTTGGGATTGAATTAAAAGGTGTAGAAGTAAAGTCTATCCAAAAAGGAAATGTTTCAATAAATGAAGCATATGTCTTTTTTAAGAAAAATGAAGCTTTTATAATCAATATGAATATTTCTCCATATGATCATGGAAATATTCATAATGTTAATCCTATTAGAGAAAGAAAATTATTATTACATAAAAAAGAAATTATTAAACTACAACATATTGCTAAAAAAGATTCTTTAACAATTATCCCATACAAAATATATTGAAAACACAATAAGATAAAATTGTTAATTTATTTAGCAAAAGGGAAAAAGCTTTTTGATAAAAGAGA
>JAVXTD010000007.1:0-37162 GCA_036642835.1 Malacoplasma sp. | reverse complement strand
ATTTAATAATTCAAATGATGTTCTTTTATTTTTTATGGTGCTCAGGAAGGGACTTGAACCCTTAAGATATTGCTATCGGTGGATTTTGAGTCCACTGCGTCTGCCATTCCGCCACCTGAGCATATTTATGTGATTATTCTTTTTTGGCAAATATTTTAGATTCTTGTTTGTTAATTAATCTAACAATATTAACCTTATGTTTTCACACAACTATTATACTTATTAATAAACTAATAGAAAAAATATTCACTATATATCTTCAATGATTTGAATAAGTGATAAAGTTTACAAAATTGTTATTACCAATGACTGGTATGTCTAATATGTGACTATTGGTTATATCTGTCATATAAAAATAATCAAGTTGAGGAATCAATAATAAAAATGTTGATACACAAATTGAAATCATTGCTGCTAATGAAACGTATCTTCAAGTTAAAAAAATAATCATAAATATTGAAAATGCTATTAAGAAAATTCATGGCGAAACACTCATGAAAAAACCAGCAGATGCAGCAGCGCCCTTTCCGCCGCTATATTTTTTAGCTTCTGTAAAATTAAATTTAGTTTTGAAAAGAACAAATATAAATTGAATGGGAAAACAATGTCCAATAACTGTAAACAAACCGCTAAAGAATATTAAAAAACCATTTTGTTGGTAAATAATATTACTAGTCATTGGTTTTGTTCAATATGTATATATGATTGAACAAATAAATATTGCTAATCATGTTTTAAATAAGTCTCATGTGAAAACAGCAAATCCTAATGCCTTTCCAAAAACTCTCAATGCATTAGTTGCACCAACATTTCCAGAGCCAGCACTTCTTAAATCTGTTTTTTTGATTTTAGATAAGATAAGTCCAAATAGTATATTTCCAATTAAATAACCAATAATAGAAAAGATAAAAAATTGTAGAACAAATATTCCATCCATAATTAAAAACCTCAATGTTTTATTTTATAAATTATTTTAGCATAAAAATATTTATTTGAAGTCATTAGCTCTTCTACTCTTATTTATATGCATTTAAAATCAATTTTACTGCTCATTAATTTTTCAAATTAGTATTTTTAAATAAAATTATCAATAAATTTATAATTTGAAGTTAAATTTTCTTAACTATATAAATGCATGTTATATAATATATTATCTTGTTAGATTTTTTATATATCTAATGCTTTTCATTTATTAAGCAAGGGACAGACATGGCAAGTTATAAAGAAAGTGATATAAAGGTTTTAGAGGGCTTAGAGCCCGTCAGAAAAAGACCTGGTATGTATATTGGTTCAACAGATCAAAGAGGGTTACACCATTTGATTTGAGAACTTTTAGATAATGCAGTTGATGAAGTTTTAGCTGGTCATGCAACTTCTATTAAACTTACATTGCATAGAGATGATTCGTTTACTGTTGAAGATAATGGTAGAGGAATACCGACTGGGATTCATTCAAAGACTGGAATATCTACTATTGATACAGTTTTTACAAGTTTGCACTCTGGTGGTAAATTTGATGAAAATGCATATGGAGTATCTGGCGGATTACATGGTGTTGGTAGTTCTGTTGTTAATGCATTAAGTGCGTGAATGGTTGTCATCGTTAAAAGAGATGGAAAGATTTATGAATCAAGATATGAGAATGGCGGGAAGATTGCTAATCGTTCTCATATAGTTGGCCAAACAAATAAAACGGGAACTTCAGTTACTTTTAAACCAGACTCATCTATATTTAAAAGTCTTCATTTTAGTTCTTCAATTATTAAAGAAAGAATTAAAGAAACTTCTTTCTTATTTAAAGGATTAAAGATAGTATTTGAAAATGAAAGATCACACACTACTGAAACTTTTTGTGCTAATAATGGGTTGATTGAATTTGTAGATTTTATCAATAGTGGTAATAATGTTATTTCAAATATTATTTATATTGAAGGCAAAGATAGTGATATTGATGTTGAAATCGCTTTGCAATACAATGACACTAGTTCTGACCTTTTCATTTCATTTGCTAACTCTGTAAAAACAAGAGAAGGTGGTTCACACGAAACTGGTTTTAAAATTGCTTTAACTGAAACATTAAATGATTATGCTAAAAAGTGAAAGTTTTTAAAAGATAAAGATAAAAACTTTGAAGGTAGTGATTTTAGAGAAGGATTGGTTTGTGTAATCTCAGTTAAAATACCAGAACGTTTAATTTCATATGAAGGTCAAACAAAAAATAAATTATTTACTCAAGAAGCAAATGCTGTTGTTAGAAAGATAGTACAAACTAAATTAAGCTACTGATTGGAAGAAAATAAAAAAGATGCTAAGTTAATTATTGAAAAAGCCTTTTTATCTAGAGAAGCTAGAATTGCTGCAAGAAAAGCAAGAGAAGAAGTTAAACAATTAAAAGGTCAAAAGAAAGAAAGAGTTCTTTCTGGTAAATTAACTCCATGCCAGTCAAAAGATAATATTCACACTGAATTATTTTTAGTTGAAGGGGATTCAGCTGGTGGTTCAGCTAAATTGGGTCGTGATCGTAAATTTCAAGCTATTTTACCTTTAAGAGGTAAAGTTATTAATGTTGAAAAAGCCCCATTAAAAGACCTTTTAAACAACGAAGAAATATCAACTATCATTTCATGCATAGGTGGTGGAATCAGCCTTGATTTTAATGCTGCAAATGTAAAATATGGAAAGATTATAATAATGACGGATGCTGATACTGATGGTGCACACATTAGAATATTATTATTGACTTTTTTCTATAGATATATGAAACCACTAATCGAAGAAGGAAAGGTTTATATTGCACTTCCCCCATTATATAGATTCACTAATACTAAAAGTAAAAAATATTGATATGTTTGAGAAGAATATGAATTAGAAGAATTAAAAAAAGAACATAGCTTTTATGAAATCCAAAGATATAAGGGTTTGGGTGAAATGAATGCTGATCAATTGTGAGAAACTACAATGGACCCAAGTAGTAGACAATTGATTAAAGTTTCAATTGATGATGCAGCATTGACTGAAAGAAGAGTTACGACATTAATGGGCGATGATGCGTCTAAGAGAAAAGATTGAATCAGCGATAATGTAGATTTTGAGTTAGAAAGTTAATTTAGGATAATTTATGGATAATATTTTTGATAATGATAAAATTTGAAATCGCTCTTTAGACGAAATAATGTCTGAAAGTTTTGGTAGATATGCAAAGTATATAATCCAAGACAGAGCACTTCCTGATATTCGTGACGGATTAAAACCAGTTCAAAGAAGAATCTTATATGCTATGAATGATTTAAATATTCATTTTGATAAACCATATAAAAAGTCAGCTAGAACTGTTGGGGAAGTTATTGGTAAATATCACCCACATGGTGATAGTTCGATTTATGAAGCAATGGTTAGAATGTCACAAGAGTGAAAAAATAACATTCCTTTATTAGATATGCAAGGTAATAAAGGTTCGATTGATGGCGACTCACCAGCTGCTATGAGATATACAGAATGTAGATTATCAAAGTATGGCCAATCACTATTGGATGACATTAAAAAAGATACTGTTAAATTTATTTTTAACTTTGATGATTCAGAACAAGAACCATCAATTTTGCCATCATTAATTCCCAATATTTTAATTAATGGTTCAACTGGAATAGCAGCGGGTTATGCAACCAATGTTCCTCCATTTAATTTAAACGAAGTATTAGAAGCGATCATTTATAGAATTAAACACAAGCACTCAAGCTTATTAGATATTGCCTCAATTATTAAAGGGCCAGATTTTCCTACAGGTGGTACGATTCAAGGAATTGATGGAATCTTAGATATATATAAAACTGGTAAGGGAAAATTTAACATTAGAGCTAAATTTTCAGAAGTTGTTAGAAATGCAAATAAAAAGCATAAACAACTTATCATTACTGAATTACCATATGAAGTTAATAAAGCATCATTAGTAAAAGCGATTGATGAATTAAGGTTATCAAATAAATTGCCAGGCCTTAAAGAAGTAAGAGATGATTCTGATAAAAGTGGAATTTCAATTATGTTGGAATTAGATACTGAAAAATCATTAGATGTTATTAAAAGTTTCTTGTATAAAAATACACAATTGCAAATTTCATATTCTGCAAATATTATTTTAATAAAAGATAGAAAACCAATGCAATTGGGGATACTTGATATTATCGATTCTTATTTAGAACATGCTAATGAGATTATTGTTAAGTCTGCTACATTTGATTTAAATAAAGCACTATCACGTAAAGAAATTTTAGAAGGTTTAATAATTGCAATTTCGAAAATTGATTTGCTTGTTAATTTAATTAAATCTTCAAATAGTAAAGACGAAGCTAAACAGAAATTAATTCAAACATTTAAAATCAATGAACGTCAAGCAGAGGCAGTTATTCAATTGAGATTATATGTTTTAACTTCATATGACACACAAAAACTAAAAGATGAGTTTAATGAATTATTATTATTTATTAAAGAAAAAGAAGATTTAATAAATAATAAAAATATTAGAAGTGATTGATTAATCAACAAATTAAAAGAATATCAAAAATGTTTTAATGTTAAAAGAAAAACAGTTATTGAAGATCAAATCGAAGAAATCGTTATTGAAGACACTGATATAGTCGAAGAGAAACATGGTATTGCTATTGTTACAAGAGATAACTATATTAAATTCATACATGCTAATGATATTGATGATATTGATTTAGAGAAACTAAAAATTAAAGAGAATGATATCCCAATTGAAATATTGAATTTATCAACACTCCAAACTCTAGTTTGTTTTACCAACAAAGGGAAATGCATTTCAATTCCAGCGCATAAAATAAAGTTTACTAAACAAAAAGATAATGGAATTCATATTAATGAAATTATTACAATTGATTCAGCTGATAAAACAATAGCTGCATTAGCATTATCAAAGACTTCTAATATTAATACTGAACTAGTTGTTGCTACAAAAAAATCATTAATTAAAAGAATGACATTAAGTGAAATAACAATTGCAAAAAATGCAAAAACATCATCTTATATACATTTAAGAACAGATGATGAAGTATGTTCTGTTTTTGTTGCTAAAAGTAATGTTAATGAACTTATAACAGTGACAGAATCTGGTTTTTCTATAAGATTTGGTTTAAATGAAATACCTTTAGTTAGTAAAGTTGCTAGTGGTGTTAAAAATATTGGTTTAAAAAATAATGACTTAGTTGCTTCATCATTCCCAATAAATCCTGAAGAAAGTTTTATTTATGTTGGTTCTAATCGTGGTGCTAAAAGAATTTATTTCAATGATGTAATTCTTTCTTCGCGTGCTAAGAATGGAAAAAAAATATTATCACAAGTTGATTCAAACCCATATATTATAAATTCTGCTTTTATGATTAGTGGAAGACAATCACTAAATGTTTTAGAAGAAAATGGAAAGTTAAATTCTATTAGAGCTTCTGAAGTTCCAATTTCTGATGTCTTTTCAAGAATGAGTAAATATCCAGGTGATATCGATACGACAATACTAACATCGATTGTTGATCTAAAAAGAAACTTTGTAAATGATGATCTTGAAAATAATTTTTTAACACAGCAAAGTAAAGAAAAAACAAATTTAAATGTTGAAGAGACAATAAATGAATATGACATTGAAAGAAAAAATATAGATAAAAATGATCATAGTAATATTGCTAATGACACTTCATCAGCCAAAGATATACTACATGATGAAGTTAAGATAAATAATGCAGCTGATGTTTCATTTATAAGAGAAATAGAAGATGAAATAGATAATGTTGTAAATGATGATTCATTAGAGCAAAATGATAAATTAGACAATACTGTAAATGATGAAATTTCAGAATCAGAAAATGAAATTGATACTTTATCAAGCGATGATAGTGAAGAAAAAATAGAAAATAATATTGCTGATGAAGAGAGTGAAATTGAAGACGAAATAGAAAAAAATATTGATGATGAAGATAACGAGTTTGAAGAAATAACAAATGATGATGAAGATATATTTTCTTTTGCTGATAATATCGATGATGAACCAAATATAGCAATTGACGATATTAAAAATGATGACGATTCTAATGAAATAGAAATCGAACTAAGTAATGAGGGTAATATTTCTTATAATGATGACACAATTTTAATGCAAGACCAAGAAGATTTTGTAAATATTGATAAGGAAGAAAATTTTAATCTTACTGACGATAGTCACAAGTCTTTTGTTAATGAAGAAGAACTTAATAATAAGATGGACAATTCAACTTCTAATTATGATAATGATGAAATAATTAATCAACAAAAAAATGAATTAGAAAATAATATTAATGACTCAAATTCAAATAATGAAGAAAGTATAGATAATAAAACTAACAATCAAAAAAATAATTTCAATGAAAACGATTATAGTATAAATGAAAATATTTTCGATACATTCTTTGATGATGAAGATAAAGAACAAAGAAAATATGAAAACAATAAAGATGATGATAATGATGAAGACGATATTTTTAATATAATAAAAAACATCTCAAAAGATGAATAGATTTATATCAAACTAAAACAACCATGTTATTATTAAGTGATTTAAATACATATTGGAATTGTTATATATGATTAATAAAAATGGAATTAAGTATTTAAATAAAATAGTGACACTATCTTGTACTTTATTTTTCACTCAATTACTAGCCATTTTTTTGGTAGTTTTTTATGTAGTTACTATAGGTTCGTTATCAAAGCCTGATAACAACCTTGTGCCAAGTGAACCAACGCATCTAGTGATTACATTGAATATTATATTTATTGTAATGACTGTATTCATTAGTATGATTTCTTTATCTCTTGCAGTCGCAATCATTGTATTTACTCAAATGATTAAGATTGATGATGAAAAATTGCCAAATCTTATTATTTTTTCAATTTTGAATTTCTTTATTTTTGCTATCTCGCCATTAATATTTTTTGTATTGGCATACAAACAAATAAGAATGGTTGAGAGTGAAATTCTTGCTATTCAAGTTAGTAGTGATGAAGAAAAAAAATAATATATATTTATTTATGCTAATATTTATCTAATTAAAAAATAATGTTTGGAAATATGTTATGAATAATGAATTAGCTTGCACACACTTAAACAGAATAAAAAAATTATCAATATCTTTATTCTTTGTTGAGATACTTGGAATTTTCATTTCAATAATGTTCCCTATGATTTTAACTATTTGAGTTGCAAAAGCTAATCCAATTGACCCCAACAACCCTATAGATCCAACTACGGGTTCATTTGATTGAGCGTGAATTTCAACAATTGTTTTTTCAATCTTTGTTGTATTAACTAGTACTATTTCTTTAGCGTTAGCAATCGCAATACTTGTATTTGCTTGTGTTGTTAAAGTTAATAATGAAAGTATACCAATCCTTATTATTTTTGCCGCTTTAGGTTTTATCTTATTTATAATATCTCCGCTTGTACTTTGAATATTGTCTGTCAAATATAAAAAAATAGCAGAAGATGAAATGATAAAAGAACACAAGAACTCTAAAACAGAAACTGTTGAAATTTAATTTTTTTCATTTATTTAAAATGCTAAAATAATACAATTATGACTAGAAGAACATTGTGATTAAATTATCTTCGTCCCAACATTTTTATCCGTAATTTATTAGATTTAGATATTCATATGTTAAAGATTTCTGGAATCAAATTAATAATATGTGATTTAGACAATACATTAGTTCCACATTTTAGTAAATTCCCAAATAAATATGTTTATGACTTTATTAATAGAATTAAACAAGAAAACATCGATATTGTAATTGCTTCTAATAACTCAAAAAAAAGAGTTTTAACTTTTGTTAATAAATTAAAAGAGACAATTGAAATTGATGGTTGTATTTGAAATTCTAAAAAACCACTTACATATAAAATCAAAAAATATATTAAAGAGCACAATTATTCTTATAATGATATTATGATTATTGGTGATCAATTTATTATTGATGTATTCTTAGCTAATCGATTAAAAACAAAAAGTATTTTAGTTTTACCAACTATCGATCCTAATGAAAAAGCTTCTATAAATATTTTTTTAAAAATTTTAGAAAAATATATATATAATCGCTTGCAACATGAAAATATTTTAACCAAATACTCATCAGGGATAAAGATTGGTAACGAAGACGACTATGGACTTTTATAATAAGAAATGCAAGGGATGTGGATTATATTTTAGTGATAAAGATAATTCGCCAGCATATGTAAAAAACCCAACTCAAGATACCTTATATTGTATAAGATGCTTTAAACTAAAGCATTATGGAAAAATAGATAATACATTTGTTAACGAAAGTGATATTAATTTAGTTCTAAAAAAAATAGATACTAAAGATAATTTGATATTTATGATTTTAGATTTATTTGATATTAAAAATAGTCTAATAGAAGAGTTTAAAGATTCGCCTAACTTATTTTTTCTTGTTAACAAATTAAATTGTTTACCACCGCAATTTAATATAAATTTATCGATCGAAAAAATTAGAGCAATTATAAATTCTCAAGGTTATGTTTGTAATAAGATAATTTTCTATGATTGCTTTCCACATAGAAATATTTCATTAATTATGCAAGAAATTCATAAAAATTTTTTAAATAAGAAAATCACATATATTATAGGTAAAACAAATGTTGGCAAGTCTTCTTTAATTAATGCTCTATTAAAGTACAATAAAGTTGATCATAAATTATCTGTTAGCCCTTTTCCAAATACTACTTTAGACTTATTAAAAGTGAAGATTGAAAAATATACAATAATTGATACACCAGGTTATAGTAACAATAAAAATATTGCCAATTTATTAGATGTAGATGCACTTACAATAATTAATAAAAACCCCAAATTTGTATATAAAAATTTTTCTATAAAAGATAGTGATCAAATATTTTTCTTAGAAAATTTGTTTTATATCCAAATTAATAAAGTTGATGTTAACCCTAACATTTGCTTTTATTTAAATTCAGTTTTTAAAATTCATAGAACTAACTTAATTAAAAAGGAAAAAATTCTTGAGAAAAGAAATGAGTTATTTAAATTCTCATTACCATCTAAATACAAACGCAAAGAGGAAAACGTTGAATTGGATGGTTCAAAAAAATATAATATTTTCGTTTCTGGAATTTGTTTGATTTCGCTAAAAAATATAACTAGCATCACTATTGATTATCCAGAAGATATAGATATATATGTTACGGAAAATGCTATTATATAAATAATATGAAAAAAATCATTATTTTTGGTGGGGCTTTTAACCCTATTCATAACATGCATATAAATGTAGCATTAAAAGCAATTAAAAAGATAAAGGCTGATAAAGTATTTTTTATACCATCTGGAAATCCAGTTCAAAAAGATAATTTATTTTTTGATTCAGAACATTGTTTAAATATGGTAGAAATCGCAATTAGAGAATATGATTTTTTTGATGTTTGTGATTTTGAGGTTAAAAGAGAATCTAAAAGCTTTACAATCGATACAATAAATCATTTCCAAAACACCTTTACTGATGCTGAGTTGTTTTTATTAATTGGTGATGATCAATTAATAAATTTTCATACATGAAAAGACTATGAAAAAATTTTAACAAAAGTTAAAATAATTTCTTATAAGCGTTCTTTAATAAGGCCTAATGTTAGTTTTGATTATATTAAATTAGGTTTTATTAAAAATGATATTAATTCATCAACTTTAAGATTGAAGCCAAATAAAAAGCATTTAAACCCTTTGGTGTTAGATTATATAAACAAAAAAGGTGTTTATGCAATCGAAAGATTACATAATAATGTTAGTGAATATAGATTTAATCATTCGCTAAGAGTTAAAGACATTGCGTTAGAGATTTGTATGAGCTTAAAAATATCTGAATTATTAGATCGTTGTTATGTCGCTGCAATTTATCATGATTATTGCAAAGAGATGAATAGAGAATCATTAGAGAAAATAGCAAAAAAAATAAATATTAGAAATTATGTTTCATATAAAGTTTTACATGCTCCAGTAGCAGCCTTTGTTATTAAGAGAGATTTTTTTGTAAATGATAAAAACATATTAGATGCAATTGCTAACCATGTCATTCCCCAAGACGAATCCACATTAACTAAAATTATTTATTGTGCTGATAAATTAGATATTAGAAAAGACTGAACAATTCCGAATCGTGATAATTTATTAAAATTAGCCAAAACAAATTTACACAAAGCCTTTATAGAAATAAAAACTATTGTAGAAAGTATTGAGAGTAAGAAAATATGTTAGCAATTATTATTGCATTAGAAAGCGAAATTTTTAATGCTGAAAAAGTTAAAGATGAAAATAAATTAGTTTTATCTAATGATCAAAAATTTTATTTAAATGAAAATAAAGAAATAGTTATTGCATTTTCAGGAGTTGGCAAAGTAAATGCTGCTAATTGTATTTCAAATTTATTGAAGACATTTCCAATGATTAGTAATGTAATTAATATCGGATTAGTTGGATGTTCAAATGAAAATTATAAATTGGGTTCAACAATAGTTGTAGATGAATTTTATTATTTAGATGTAGATGCAACTATTTTTGGTTATAAATATGGACAAGTACCTAGAGAGGATGAGAAATATTTATCTTCTAAAGAGAAGCAATTAATTATTAAAAATATATTATTAGAAAATAATATTGATGTGCATTTTGCAAACATAGGTACATCAGACTCATTTATTAATAAACATAATATTAATAATTTTCCAAAAGAGATAGTTGATAATATCTCTCTATTTGATATGGAGTCAACAGCTATTGCGCATGTTTGTTCAAAAAACAGACTACAACTTTCTAGTATAAAAATAGTTTCAGACAATATATTTTTAAATACTAGTAGCTCAACTTCGTTTAATGATTCATTAATAACCTATGCTAAACTAATTGAAAAAATAGTAATTATTATAACAAATAATATAAATTCTTTAAAAAATAATTAAATTTCATTTTTTACACAAAATTAAAAAAAGTGCTTCTAGCAATTGAAGGCAATGTTTTTTTACTTTATAATTAGTAACATATTGGTTAAACATAAGGAAAAACAAAATGAACTATAAAAGATTAGTCGTAACAGATGATAATAGATTAGATTTAAGAAATTTTAATCTAACTCCTGATAATGCGGAAATATTAGATCTTAACGAAAACTTAAGTAATGTGTGTGAGGATAAGAACTTACAAGACTTTATTAAGACAACAGCTACAGATAATAAAAAAATATATTTCATTTGCTTAAAAGAAAACTTTGGAACACATGAACAAAGAATAGAAAACATTGTTAATGTGAATCAATATTATAAAAAAATAAAGAAAATATTTAGATCTGAAAACATTTTCTTTTTTATTTATAACACTTATATGAAAAATGAAGCATCAATAAATCCTTCATTAAAGACGCCATCAACATTAAGCCCTCAACCATCAACTACAATTGATGTTAATAATAACAATAACCAAGCTGACGAAGTTAGCACAAAATCTAATAGTCCTTTTTCATTTGGTAAAAAAAATAAAAAAGATAATAGTCAAGATGCTAGCGCTGAAAATGCTAATGCTGAAACCGAAGACACACAAAGCAAAGGTAAGAAATTATTTAAAAAAGATTCAATGAGTGATGAAGATTTAGCAAAAGAAATTGATAATTTTTCTTCTAGTTGAAATAAGAAATCAAAAAAATCTTCATTATCAACTCAAGCACAAAGCTATTCTCAATTAAACGATAACATTGATGAAGAACCTAGTTTATCATCTGAAAACCCATCTGATAATTATGGCGATTTATTCACATTTAAACCAGATGAAGAAAAAATTCAATCTTCATATGATAATTATAATGATATAGACTCTGCTTTAGATTCTGATGAATCAATTGATGTTCCAAGCCAACCATTAGAAGATGATATTGAAGAAAAAGAATCAAGTGGTGTAGTTGGTAATGAATGAAGTGAATTGGATACTTCAACTTTATATGCTGAAACTAACGAAAATAAACAACCAGTTCAAAACTTATATACTAATATAAGTGATAGTTCTGATATGGTAGATATTCCAGAATCTTTTTATGATAGTGATGATTTAGACATTGATTTATTAAATGATGATTCTGGTGATTATTTAGATTATAAAAATGATTATGAATTAAATGTACATGCACTTAAATCAATATATGATTTTATTTGAAGAATGTTAATTTTAAATAACTACAACTTAAAGCTAAATGATTTATTATATTTAACAGTTAATAACTTGGGAGCTTTCTCAATTGGACAAAGTGATTTTGTTAGACAAATTTCAAATAAATCTGACTCATTGTTTGACTTAATTCTTCAATTAGATATTAAGTTAGAATTTAACAACTCATTATTCTATATTTATTTAGCTGAACTATTTAGTATCAAAGCTAACAAAATAGTTATTAATACTGATTTCTTAAATACTTTAGCTATTTGAGTTAATAAAAATTCTAAGATTAAATTTATCGAACAAGTTGAACAATTCATTAACTATAGTACTATCTATAATAAAAAAATTATCTTCTCTCATTTTGTTGAATTATCAAACTTTATTAAAGGTTGTTTACTATCAATTAAACCAACAATGCCAATACTTGATGTTCATAGAATAATTTTTAATAAATTTAAGAAGATAAGATCTGAAAACATTTTTGGTTTTATTCTTGATAAAGTTTGTCAAATATTTGAGAAAGTTGGAATTAATATTGAAAGTGAAATTTTTGAAACTCCAGACAAAATGTTTGATGGGTCTTCTGAATTATTAGATGATTCTTCATGAAAAGAAAAACTAATTGATTTATATAAAAGATTATTAACTAATGTTAGAAACTATATATTATCAAAAGGTAATAACGAATTAGAAATCTTCAACATTTATATTGATATCAAAGACTTGAAAATGTATTTTGAAGAAAATGCTAGAGATTTATTAATTTTAAAAAGTGATTACCACTACTCATCACCAAGTAATGATAAATATTTAACAATTGGAGATGCATTTGATAGATCTTCTTCTAATGTTCCAAATGCTTCATATAAAGACTCTTTAGCAATTGATCAAGAAAACTTCTTCAATAAACTTGAAGCTGATGATAGAGTGAGAAGTCAAAATAGACCGCAAAATGCTTATGATCTTAAGAAACCAGAAGTTATTTATTCAACTGAAAATGAAAGCGAAATTGAGAATCAAACATTTATAGATGATGAAAGTGATGAATTAAATGACATTGATGAAACATCAACGAATGCTTCAATGAATGACTTTGCATATGAAGCAGATGATTCTGACAAATTCTATAAAGATGTAGTGCCTACAGCTACATTACCAGATGAAGCACCAAGTTATGAACAAAATGTTTTACCTCAACAAGAAGTAATTAATAAAGCGATTAATAGCGATAATTTATCTCTTGAAACAAAATTCAAATTTGTAAATAACGGGCTAGAAGATATGATGAGCAGAAAAATCGACGAATACGAAAGAAAAATAAAAGCTAACATTGACAGAATAGAAACCGAAAGACAACAACTTAGAATGAAGATGGAAGAGCTAAAGAATTTATAATTATGTATAAAAGACTTTTGGTAGACAACGAAAAAATGGAAAAATTTAATAATAAAGAATATTTTCAAAGAAAAGCTAATATGGAATTAGAACTTAAAATGTTGAGAGAAAAAAAGAAATAAAAAAATAAGGGTTAATCCCTTATTTTTTTTTAATTATTTCACTAACTTCCATTAATTTTATTTCGATGGCCTCATTAGGACAAACTGCAACACAAGCCCCACAAGCTATACAAGAATCATCGATACTAGCCTTACCATTTATTATAGTAATAGAATCAGTTGGACATACTGTAATACACAATTGACATGATTCGCATTTATTTTCTTCAACAACTGCTTGATATTTGGTTTTGTTCATTTTTAGGTTCTTATTTATTTGTGTGTATATATAATATAACAAATAAATATTTTTTTAATATAATATACATATGGTTTATTATGAAAAAATTAGAAAACAACTATCACACACATACAACTTATTGTCGTCATTCTAGTAATGAAATTGAAGCACTTATTAAGTTTGCAATCCAAGAAAATTATAAGGTTTTAGGAATAAGTGAACATTGTCCTTATCCTTTAAATGATAAGAGATATCCATCTGTTTCTGAGCTTGATGAATTGATTGAAAAATTTCTTATCTTAAAAGAAAAGTATGCAAAAGACATTGAATTACATTTTGGTTTAGAAACAGAATATTATAAACCAGACCATAAATACTATCGTGAACTTAAAAATAAAGAAGGTGTTGAGTATTTTATTTTTGGAAATCATTATTTAAAGAGTTGTTTACAACAACCGACAATTGAGTTTATTGATTATGAGAATTCAGATATTTTAGATTTATATATAGAACAAATTCGTGATGGCTTTAAATCTAATTTATTTTCAGCACTTGCTCATCCTGATATTTTTTTCAAAGCATATAGAAAATGAGATGACCATTCTAAACGTGCAACTCAACAAATTATAGAATTATCAACAGAATATGATATTCCATTAGAATTGAATGGAAATGGTTTGTTTTATAAAACAAGCGAATTTGATTATCCGGTTACTCATTTTTGAAAAGAGGTTTCAAAAAGTAAAGCTCAAGTAATTATTAGTACTGACGCACATTCTTTAGAACTTATGAAACAATCAACAAATCAAAAACTTTTTGAGTTTGCTAAAAAAAATAACATTGAAAAAAATATAATAACTAAATTGAATTTAAAATAATTTTTTAAATTATTGTCATATCATTATATAAATAAAATTAACAAATATTAGGAGAATTTAATATGTTAGTAACTAAAAAAGCACCACTATTTATAGCGCCAGCAGTTTTACCAGATGGTAGAATTATTAATAACTTTGATTTATCAAAAGCAAACGGAAGAAATGGAATGGTTATTTTTTTCTGACCTAAGGACTTTACATTCGTTTGTCCATCTGAAATTATTGCTTTTGATAATTCATTTGCTGAATTCCAACAAAAAGGAATAAATATTATTGGAATCAGTACAGATTCTGATTATGTTCATTTGGCTTGAAGAAATATAGAACCTTCAAAAGGTGGAATTGGTAAAGTTCAATTCCCTTTGGTTTCTGATATTAAAAAAACAATTTCGAAAGATTATGATGTCTTATTTGATGAATCAATTGCTTTAAGAGGATCATTTTTAATTGATAAAAATTTCACTATTCGTCACGCTGTTATTAATGATTTACCATTAGGTAGAAGCATTGATGAAATGATGAGAATGGTTGATGCATTACAATTTTTCGAAGCAAATGGTGATGTTTGTCCGGCAAATTGAAAAAAAGGTAAAGACTCAATAAAAGCAACTCCAGAGGGAATTGCAAAATATTTAGAAAAAAACTCTAAAGATATTTAATTTTATATTAAAATATTCTTATCAATATATTCTTACTACATTATTTATTTTGTTTATTTTTATTTGATTAGTACAAAAATATATTTTAGATATATTTATAGGATTTATATGGAAGAAAAAAAAGCTAACAAGGAAAATGATAGAAATTATCATTCTGAAAGAAATTCAAATAAAACAACAAATGATAACAACTCAATGAAGTTTGTTGATTTTAATAAATTTAATCAACACACAATTAGTTTAGATTACAACAACGAAAAAGATACTACATATATTTTTGCAATGGGTGGCATTGAAGAAATTGGAAAAAATATGTATGTTATTGAGCATAATGAAGAAACAATAGTTGTTGATGCTGGTATTAAATTCGCGTCAAGTGATATGTTGGGTTTTAATGGCTTAATACCTAATTTTGAATATTTCAATCATAATAATCGTGAAATCGATAAATTGTTTATAACACATGGTCATGAGGATCATATTGGTGGTGTTCCATATTTAGTTCAAAAATGTAAAATCAAAACAATTTGTGGACCACTATTAGCAATTGAATTAATAAAGAGAAAATTATCAGAATTTAGAGAAATAAAAATTCCTGAATTTGAAATTTTTAGTGATGATACAATTATATCTACTAAATATTTTACTGTTGATTTTTTTAGAGTTTGTCACTCAATTCCAGATTGCTTTGGATTAGCTATTAAAGGACCTAACGGAAATATAGCATCAGCTGGTGATTATCGTTTTGATTTTGGTTGTAGTACTGATAATACAAATATTCATAAGATTATCGAAATTTCTAATCGTGGTATTGATGTTTTCTTAGCTGAATCTACAAATAGTGATCAACCTGGGTTTAGTGAAAGTGAAGATTTGATTTTAAAGAACATTGGTTACATTTTAAAAACAACAAAAAGTAGAGTTTTCATATCGACATTCGCTTCTAATTTGGGAAGAATTGAAAGAATTATAGAAATTGCTATTAATCTTAATAGAAAAATTTGTATCATGGGACGTTCAATGGAAGCTAACATTAAAACTTCTAGAAAAGTTGGCTATATTAAATTAAGTGATATTGATTTTGTTAATGGTAAAGAAATTACATCAACACCAGACGAAAACTTACTAGTTATTCTAACTGGTTCTCAAGGTGAGGAAATGGCCGCTTTAAATTTAATGGCTGAAAATAAATATTCAAAAATATCTTTAAAACCATCTGACACTATATTATTGTCAAGTAGTCCAATTCCTGGTAATTTTAAAAACGTTGAAAATGTTGTTAATAAACTTTTTAAATTAGGAGTTAATGTTATTCAACATAATACTACTTTCAAAATCCATGCCTCTGGACATGCTACAAAGCAAGAACAACAAATGATGATAAAACTTATTAGACCAAATTATATTGTACCAATTCATGGTGAAAGTAAAATGTTAAAATCTATGAAGACAAATTCGATTGAAGTTGGTTTTAAAGAAGAACAAGTTGTCATTGTAAGAAATGGCCAAAAATTGAAATTAAAAGATAAAGTTTTAACTAAAACAAATGTTAATATTGATGTTGCACCAATTTTAATTGATGGTACTTTTGCAAATAAAGAATCAACTAGACTATTAGAAGATAGAAAGATCATTTCAGAAGATGGAATTTTTAATGTTGTTGTTTTAATTGACAGAATAAATAAAAAAGTTCTAAAAAAACCCATTCTTTCTACAAGAGGTTGTTTTTATGCTAAAGAATCAACTGCATTAATGTCTAAAATTTCTTATTCTATTAAAGATGATTTAGAACAATTGCTTTCTAAAATAGATAATAAAGTTTCAGATAATGAAATCATTACCCTAATTAAGAAAACTATTAACTATTTTATTTGAAAAAATAAAAAGAAAAGACCAATGATTTTAGTTAGCATTTTTGGCTAATTTAAAAAATATTTGCTTTTTTAAATTAATGCAATACACTAGAATTGTATTAGCACAAAAAAAATGTTAGTATTAATACAAAGGATTGGTATTAAATTTATGAGTAAATTTTTAAAAAACTTTTTTAAGACTATAGTTATTATCTTCGGTATTCTATTTGTTTTAGCAATATTGGGTGCTGGCGTTGTTATATTTTTAGGTTTGAGTAATACCACACAATATTTTGGTTTCACTATAGATGCAACTTTTGCAACTGCTTTAGGACTTACAGGATCTTATACAATGACAGATTTTATTATGGCAGTAATTGCGAACTTATTTACAGCAAGTTCAACAGCAGCGGCTTCTTTAAAAACAAGCTTAGTTGACTTATCTTGAATAATTTCTATTTCAATGATGGCAATAAGTTCTTCAATTTTAGGATTATGAATGTTATTTTCATTTATTTATGGGGTTTCAACGAAAAAGATTGCTGGTCTTTACTTTAGTAAAAACAAAGACAAACAATTATGACAACTTGAAAGAACACAAGATAAAATTGTAGCAAAAATTAATTCACTAAGAGAAAAAAATAAATAATCTATTTTTTTCTTAGTTTGAAAGTTTAAATATAAACTCCCTTAATATGTATAATAATACATATTAAGGGAGTTTATTTTGCTTATAAATAATATCAAACATCAAATTAAGGATTCAAATTCTAAACCTAAAATCATTTTAGTTGAAGGTTGAAATAGTATTGTACAAAAAGCAGCTATTTTCTTAAAACAAGAAAACATTATAGAACCAATATTGATGTTGAAAAACAAAGAGCAATTAAACAAAGAAATTGAAAGTCTTTCTAAAGTGATTATTGATGAAATTGACATTCAACATTATGGATCATTTTTATATGAAATGAGAAAATCAAAAGGTTTATCTTTAGAAGATGCTAATAAATTTGCGATGATGCCAAATTACTTATCTGCTTTAATGGTAAAAGAAGGAAAGTATGATGGAAGTGTGTGTGGGATAGAATACGCTACTAAAGATACATTAAGACCAGCATTACAAATTGTAAAAACTTCTAAAAATGCTTCTATTGTAAATACACTTATGATTTTAGAAAAAGGTAATGATACATTACTATTTTCAGACATAGGAATGATTGTAGACCCTAATTTCGAAGAATTAGCTTATATTACTGAAAATACTATAAGGTTCGCTGTTGAGTCTTTAAATATGAAAAATAATAGAGTTGCAATGCTGAGTTTTTCTAGTAATGGTAGTGGTAATGGTGCATCTGTTGATAAAGTTAGAAATGCATATGAACTTGTGAAGACGAGAAATATATTCCCGAATGAGAATATATTTGGTGAAATGCAATTAGATGCTGCATTCGATGAAAATGTACGTTCAAAAAAGATTCCAAGTTTAAATTGAAATGGTAAAGCTAATATTTATATATTCCCGAATTTAGATGCTGGAAATATATCATATAAAATAATGCAAAGATTTGCAGGTTATGACGTTGTTGGACCAATAGTTATTGGTCTAGACAAACCGATAAATGATTTAAGTCGTGGTGCCAATATTTCAGAAGTAATATCATTAAGTTATATAACTGCTTTACAGTTTTTAGAAAATAGAAACTAATATGAAGAATATAGAGTTAGTTTTAAATAAACAAAAAGATGAAAATAATTCTAAAAGAATGTCATTATCATATCGAATTGAATTATTGAATAAACTAAAAACAAATATTTTAAAATATGAAGATAAAATATATGATGCTTTAAAAATTGAGTTAGCAAAAACTCCTCATGAATCATATAGTTCTGAGATTTCTTTAATTCTTAATGAAATAGATTATTTTGTTAAGAATTTAAAAAAGATTTCAAAACCAAAATCAATAAATAATAAATTTCCATTTTGATTTTCATCTAATAATAAAATTATTAATGAACCATATGGGACTGTACTAATAATGTCTCCTTTCAATTATCCATTCCAATTGCTGTTTGTTCCTTTGATTGGAGCTATTGCAAGCGGTAATAGAGCTTTTGTTAAGGTTTCTCCATTATCAACTTCTTCAACTCCTGTTATTAGATCTATACTAGCTGATACCTTTAGTGAAGAAATAGTATTTTTTGTTGAAAATACAAAAGAAAATATTGATATCCTTTTTGATTTAAAATTTGATTTCGTATTTTTTACAGGTAGTACTAACATGGGGAAAATTATTTCTTCTAAATTGGCTTCTTCATTAATTCCGATGGTTTTAGAACTTGGTGGGAAATGTCCTGTAATAATTGATAACGATGTTGATTTATGTTTAACAATAAAAAGATTGTTATGAGGGAAATTATTAAATGTTGGCCAAACATGTATTGCAGCAGATTATGTTATTGTTAATTCTTTAATTTATGATGATTTTATAAGCGAATTAATCAGACAATTAAAATCAAATTACAATGATGCTTTATGTGATGAAAAATTTGGCAAAATCATTGATTTAAATAATTTTAATAGATTGCTAACAATGATAAATAAACAAAAAATATTATTTGGTGGCAAGAGTGATATTGATTCATTAAAAATTGAGCCAACAATTATAGAAATTGATAATACAAACAATATTCTTTTAAAAGAAGAGATTTTTGGACCAATTCTACCTATTTTAAAATATGGCAAAATAGATGAGATCTTAAACATTATTAATCTTAATCCAGATCCATTAGCAATTTATGTTTTTACACAAGACAATAAGTTTGCAAAAACAATATTTGATAAAACACGCTCTGGTTCATTTGTTATAAATGATGTATTATTTCAAATTACTAAACAACTACCATTTGGTGGTATTAAAAATTCTGGAATTGGTAATTATCACTTTTTATGGTCATTTAAATGTTTTACATATGAAAGACCATATGTAAAAACTTCTAAGATAAGTCATCAACTAAGATTTGAACCACATAAAGTAAGTTTAAAAAAACTAAAGTCTATCATTTAATTCCCAGTAATGGCATATACTCATAAAAAAAGTATTATCAAAAAAAGTATATATATTGTGTTACTATAAAATGGATATTAATTGTTATATCTGTGAGGTAAATTTATATGGATAATAATTACGATGTTGTTGTAATTGGCTCTGGAAACGCTGGTTTAATAGCTGCTACAACATTAGCTAAAATGAAGAAAAAAGTTTTACTATTAGAAAAGCATAATGTGCCAGGTGGTTTCGCTACAAGTTTTGTTAGAGGTAGATTTGAATTCGAACCAGCTCTTCATGAATTGTGTGATTTGGGAAATAAACAAACACCCGGTTTTGTTTACAAACTATTTGAAGAACTTGGGATAGAAGTTGAATGACAAGAAGTCCCAGACGCATATAGAATATTATGTAATAAAGACGGAAAGAAATTTGATTATGTTTTACCATTTGGGATAGAAGCATTTTCACAAGCTTGTGAAAAATATTCGCCAGGTTCATACAAATCTGTTCAAAAATTATTTGATATTTGTTTAGAAATGAAAGACGCTATTAAGTATTTAGATGAATGTAGAGGTAAACCTGATTCAAAGTTTTTGAAAAAGAATTTCCCAAATTATTTAACAACAGCATCTTATACATTGAAAGAAGTTTTAGAAGGTTTAAAAATGCCTGTCTTAGCTAGAAATATAATCGAAGCATATTGAGTTTATTTGGGGTTACCATCAAGTCAACTTTCTTTTACATTATATGGAATTATGCTTCTTGAATATATTAAATATGGAGCTTATGTACCAACTTATAGATCTCATGAAATCTCACAAGCTATTCTTAGCAAATTCCAAGAATATGGCGGTGAAGTTTGATTTAATAGTGAAGTTAATGAAATTATTGTTGAAAACAACGAAATCAAAGGTGTAGTTACAAAAGATAAAATAGTAAAAACAAATCATGTAGTAAGTAATGCTTCTCAACATATAGTTTATGGTAAATTAATCAAAAATGATTTAGTGCCTAAGTATGATAGAAATTTAGCAAATTGAAGAAAACCAGGTCCTCAAGGTTATAGTTTTTATTTAGGGTTAAACAAAAGTATAGAAGAATTAAAATTACATGATTATTCTTATTTTATGTATAGTAATTTAGACACAGATGTTCAATATGAAAATATGAAAAGTATTGAAAAAAATAATGACTATATTGTTGTTGTATTAAATGTTGCTAATAAAAAAGCATCTCCTGAAGGAACTGCAATTTTATCATTTACAACATTATATTTTGATGCTTGAAATAATGTTAACGAAGATAATTATTTTCAAGTAAAAAATAAAATTGCTAATAGATTCATTGAAGACTTTGAAAAACAAACTAATATAAAAATTAAAGATCATATTGAAGAAATTGAAGTTGCAACTCCTGTAACATTTTCAAGATATACATCAACAGCAAATGGTGCGATTTATGGATATGGTGCTTACCCACAAGATTCAATTTTAGTTAGAGGAACTTTATTAGATGATGAAGTTCATATCAAAGGATTAAGATTTTGTGGTGGTAATGCATTTAGAGCTCATGGTTATTCTACAACATACCTATCTGGTAGAACGATTGGTTTAAAAACATTTGTTGATATTCAAGATGATATAAAAAACAGCAAAGTAGAAGGAGGGATTTAATTATGTCTAAGTCAGTAAAAAATCAAAACCTTATTATTAGTGATTATCCTAAAAGAAAAGTAATTTTCAAAAAGCATTTTTTCTCATTTGTCGATATGATCATCACAAGAGATATGGGTCAAAAAAGATATAATTATATTGAAAATTTATCTTTAGATAATAAAGTGAAAATGAATTATCATGTTAATAATCTTGCGAATAGATTACATCCTAATTCACAAAAATTAAGTATATCTGAAATAATTGTACATGATGTTGATACTAAGACATTTATATTAAAACCAACCAGTGCAAATGATAAAGTTAGTTTTTTTAGAGCTGGTCAATATTTAAGTGTAATTTCATTGATTGATGGAGTTTTAATTAGTAGACCATATTCGATATCTTCATCACCCAATGACGCATTAAATAAAAACTTTTATGCAATTACTCTAAAGAGAAAACCAAATGGTTATTTTTCAAATTACGCTTTAAATAATTGAAAAGTTGGAACTAATTTAACGACATCAGGTCCTGAAGGTGAATTCTATTATGATTCTATAAGAGATCCAAAAAATATAGTGGCAATTGCAGGTGGTAGTGGAATTACACCATTCTTATCGATGGCAAAAGCCATTGTAGAAGAAACTGAAGATTTCAATTTGACTATTATCTTTGGTAATAGAAAAAAAGAAAATATCTTCTGTCTTAAAGAATTGAGTTTATTAGAAAAGCATTCAGCTGGTAAAGTTAAAGTTGTTAATGTTTTATCAGAAGAACATGCCACAGGATTTGAACATGGTTTTATTAATAAAACTATTATTACAAAATTTTTAGATGACAAATCTTCAATTTTTATGTGTGGACCTAAAGTTATGTATAAATTTATTCAAAATGAAATTAGTACATTAAACTTACCGAGAAAAAACATTAGAATTGAAGCTAGTAATGATATTGGAAAACCAACGATTTATTCACACTATAAAAACATTGGAAATAAATTAAAATACAAAATTATTGTTCATCAATTTGGTGAGATAAAAGAAATAGATGCTTTATCTGAAGATACTATTTTAGTTTCATTGCAAAAAGCAAAGATTACAGCTCCTTCAAAGTGTTTGAGTGGTCTTTGTTCTTGATGTAGAGTAAAAGTAAAAAATGGTAAAGTATTCACTCCGAATGAATTTGCTCACCAAAGAGCAGCTGATGTTCCCAATATGATATATTATTCTTGTTCAACATTTCCAATTACTGATTTAGAAATAGAGGCTTATTAATTATGGAAAGATTATTAATTAAAAAAATATTAAAAGACGTATTTACAAAACCATGAAATTTAATTTGAATATTTGTAGTGCCAATGGCATTTATGTTATTTATCGGTTTTACCAATGGTTATGAAAATACATTAAGTGGAATTTTATTTTTACCGATTATCACAACTTGTTTTATGGTAGTTCCGAAAATGATAAACGAATATAGACATTCATCACTATGTATAGAAAAATTAGGAAACAAAGTTAATAGTTGAAAGTTAACTTTTTATATACCCATTGTATTTTTTTCAATACTAATGATTTGAATAACAATAATGTTTCTGTTATTTGCATTAATTTTTTTAAATTACAACCAAGTTGGTTTTATAGTTAGGACTAATGAATTATCAAATGGGACATCAACTATTGTTAGAGAAAATTCAATTAATGATTTATTCACAAAACATAAAGATCCAATTTCATATATAGAAAATTTCTTTTATTTTGGATATGCTGCAATTTTAGGAATTTCATGATCATTTTTGGTAAATATTTTTTCTAAGAAAAAATCAGTTATTTTAACAATTAACTCACTAATGCTTTTGTATAATATATTTTTCATTGGTTTAATAATTCCATTTAATATTATTCAAACTAATCTAGTCCTTTATGGTTTTTCATTTCTATCGCCATTCAAATATTTAGCTTCAATGAACTATGTTAGTATGTGATCAACACAAGATGCATTTTTAAATGTAACTGGCTCTAGAGTTTTTGATTTCCAATATGATTTTATGATTAGAGATAGAGATGCTATAACAAATAGTTTCACAATCCCAAGTGCTATTTCACTATATAGCGGTATTGAAAAATTAATGAATTTTACTATTCCTTTTATTTTGATATCTTTATGTATAAATTTCTCTTCAAGTCATTTTAGATGATTTGATAAAAAAATTGGAATCATAACTAAAACATACGGTAATGAAAGAGTTAAATATTCAAGATATTCTTGATATGTATATTATTCAATATTATTTCTATTAATTGCTATTTTAGTATCTGGTATTGCATTGTTGATAATTACTAACCACACAGTAACTTCTATGAATGTTGCTGAAAAATTAAAATTAGATATCAACATTACTCAAGCTGATATTGATAAAGCAATCGCTAACACCAGTATATATGACCCAAAATTCTCTGAATCTGTTAATGCTGCAAGAGAAAGTAGAATAGCTGAATCAATTACTAATTCTAAATATACAGCAGCTGTATTAAGTTCTAATTTAGAAGCTGCAAACTTAAAATATGCAATTGGTATGTCTTTTGTTACATTTATGATAATTGCTATTTCAACTTGAGCTGGATTATTTATTAAAAGAACATATGTTAATGTTCAAACTGCAATCTTTAAAAGATATGACAATATACTATTACTTAATTAACTAAGTAAGATAAGTAGTTTTGATTTCTAATTCATCTATATTCATGTCTCACATGCATATTATTATTTAAAAAAATAAATTTTTGATATTCATCTTTATTTTTTTTAAATCAACTCTTAAAATCACAACGTTGAATAATTTGTATTGAATTTTTGTGATTATTAATAAAATCTTTAATGTATTCTTTATCTTTAATACTCTTATTAAGAGTTAGATAAATGAATACATTATTTTTATTTTTAGTTAATGCATTTAATTTTGATAGTTTTATTTTTTTTAACTTTAATCTAAAAACAAAAAGTCTTTTAAGATTATATTTAATATTTTTATTCATGTTCTCTTAATTTTATATAATCATTTATTATATTAAAAAAATCAAGTTTTTTCTCTACAAAAAAACCATGGCCTGAACTTTTTATAATTTTTATATCAACACCATTGATGATTTTTTCAAAATATGACTTACAATGTTTTACGCGAATAAAATTATCTTTCTCACCAAGTAAAATCATAGTAGGGATTTTAATTTTTCTAAATTTAGAGTCTAGATAAAAAATTTCAGATATATCAATAATTGCTATCATTGTCTTTAATAAGTACTTAAAATTGTTTTTGAATAATAAAAGTGTTTGCTTGTAATATTCTTCTTTATCTATTTCTTCTAATGTTTCAGTTGGGTTAACAAATATTTCTCTTTGAAGTTTCATAAATGATTTATGATCTTTCACATTGAATTTATCGAATTTATCAATTAGCTTAGGCATTGATGTTTTGTTAAGTGGCGAAAGCATAATAAGTGAATTAATTTTAATTGGTATTAATGAAGCAATTATGCCAGCAATTGCACCACCCATTGAGTGTCCAATCAAAATTATATTACTTAGATTATTTGCTTCAATGTATTTAATAATCAATTTAGCCATGCCAGACACTTTTAATACACTAGATGGATATTTCATTCCAATGATACTTCCAGGTAAATCAAATGAATAATAATTAAAGGATTTTATATTTTGTTCTAAATACCTAAAACATCTATGATCAGTGGCAAAACCATGAATTAAAAACAAAATTGGTTTCTTTTTATTTTTTGTATTTTGCAAGTGAGGGTAAGCATTTAAAAATTCTACTGTTTTATCAATTTTCATAATTTATACTTCTATTTAAAATTATGTTAGCACAAATATCTTTGTTACATTATTTTTCATTATTTGATATTATTATATTGTTGATAATAGTTAATTGCTGCATTTTTATAAATGTAGAGGAAAGTCCATGCTAGCATTATCTGAGATGATAATAACGTTTGTGTAGATATATAAAAAATAAAATCTAATACGCTTAATTGCGTAATGACATTAAATAAAGTCTAAGTTAGAAATAATATGATTTTTTTAAACAAAGTGCCACAGTGACGAATTTAGAAGAAATTTTAAAATGAAACGCGGTAAACTCCTCAAGCTAGAAACCTAAATTATGGTAAGGGACCCCTTTAAAGAGAATTGAATTTTTAAAGAGATGTGTGCAAACACATAGATAAATAATTAACATTTGTTTTATTACAAATACAGAACATGGCTTATTTTATCAACATAATAAAGACACCAAATTTATTTGGTGTCTTTATTTTTTTATTTAATTATTTTTGTATTAAAATTAGTTTTGATATGAGCAAAGAACTAATTTGAGCTAAAGAAAACTTTATTAAATACACTGATTACACTAGTAATGATGTTATTAAAATTAAGCAGATCCATAAGGGTTATACAAATATTTCTTTTTTATTTTACACAAGTGATAATAATAAATACCAAGTTAGAATTGCTGGCCCTGAACAAATCGTTGATAGAGTTAATGAAAAGAATATTTTAGAATTAATAGAAGAAAAAAATTATTTACATTATGACAAACACGGGAATGTAATAAAAAAATGAATTAATGGTAAAAACCCAACAATGCTTTTTAAAAAAAAGAAAATAATTAATTTATTATTAGACCAAATTAATATTTTACATAGTGTAAATATTAAAAATGCAAACATTGTAAAGCATAATTCATTGTCTTTTTTTAATTTAGCTGATTGATCTGGCAATGAGAAACATAGAGAGAAATACTTAGAGTTATTAAAATCGTTTAGTAATATTTCTCTAGTGTTATCTCATAATGATCTTAACTTAGATAATGTAGTATATTTGAAAGACAAAATAAGTCTTATTGATTATGAATGAGGAAGAATTAATTATTATTATTGAGATATAGCCAATTTTTTTAGAGAAACCAACTTATCTATCAAGTGAGTTAATTACATAGCTAAAATAGCCCCAGAATACGAAAAAGAGATATTAATTAAGTTCATATATTTCTCAACTTGCTTTGCCTTTCAATGAACTTATGCAATGCATCCAACAAATAAAATATTGAAATATCGTAAAAAAATAATTAAGCAAATGAACAATTATACTAATTGATTATAGGAGATAGAAAAATGACAAAAATGAATATGAATTTAATAGATGATGAAAATGAGATTGAAGTTAGCGAGAACAATGCTAAGAACAACGAATTGAATAAAGATATCAATGATAAAGGGCTTCCTAAATTAAAAACATTTTACAGATCTTCAAAATCAGCGGCAGTTGGCACATTGGTATGTTTGTGTTTATCATTATTTCTTATCCCAATTTTAATTGGATGAATAATACAATTAGTGTGATGTATTAGATGCTTGACTTTGAAAAACGAAGAATTAAAACAAGATTGTTTGTTGTGGGGAATATTGGGTCTTTTGATTTTACCTGTTATCCCAATTTTCATTATAAAAACTAAAACATTAACACTTATTGAAAAATATGATTCTAATTTTAGATGATAGAGTTAAATGCTATTATTTAAAAGTTTGATAAATATTTTCATGCACTTACACATTAAGCAAATGAACAATTATACTAATTGATTATAAAAATGATAAAATAAATCATTAGTTTGAAAGACAAAAAATTATGACAATAAAAAACGAGATGAATTTAATAGAAGACGACAACAATATAAACGCTCCTGAAATGGGTGCTAAGAAAATAAACGAAGAACAAGAAATTTCAAGTAAAGAAATTTCTGACTTGAAAGAATTTTATTGATTCTCAAAAACATGTGGAACTGGTGCAATAATATGTTTTTGCTTATTTCTATTATTTATTCCAATTATAATAATGGGAATAATAGAATTAGTATGATGTGTGAAATGTCTTACTTTAAATAGCAAAGCATTAAAACAAGACTGTATGCTTTGAGGAATATTGGGGTTATTGGTTTTACCGATTGTACCAATATTCGTTATGAAAAACAAAGCGTTAAACATCATTGTTAAACACGAACCTAATTTCAATTCTAAAAAAAATAAATAATATTATTTTTTAAGTTTAGAAAACATTCTTTTCTTATATGCTTCAACACCTGGTTGATCAAATGGGTTAACATCTAATAATAAAGCACTCATAGCTAATGCTTTTGAGAATCAAGAATATAAGTAACCAAAATTTTCTTCATCCATTTTCGATATTTCTATTTGAACGATTGGAACTCCACCATCTATATGGTGAGCGTCAATTGTACTAGAAGCGGCTATCTTATTTATTTGATCAATACTTTTATCATTTATGAACTTTAAACCATCATCTGCTTCTAAGAAGTTTCCTATTGTCATATCTAATTTAGGTTCTTTAACAAGTAGACATGTTTCAAAAAACATTTGAGTTCCATCTTGAAGGAATTGTCCAATTGAATGTAAATCTGTAGTAAAAAGGCAATTAGATGGATATAATCCCTTTTTGTCTTTCCCTTCAGATTCTCCAAACAATTGTTTTAAATGTTCTGTAACAAAAAATAAATTTGGTTCATATGTTATAAAAAACTCAACTGCTTTTTGTTTTTTAGAATACATATAGTGTCTTAAAGCAGCATACTTGTATGCGTCATTTTTTTGTATATTATCTGATTTACAATCATTCAAGGCTTTTTGACAACCTTTTAATATTTTCTTTATGTCCAATCCCATTACAGCCATCGGCAATAATCCTACAGGAGATATTGCTGAAAATCTTCCACCAATATCATTGGGTACAGAAAAAGAAACCAAATTATATTTTGTAGCAATTTGTCTCAAAGAACCATTTTCTTTATCTGTAATTATTGCAATTCTATCTTTTGCAACTTCTGAACCATTTTTTGTATAAAGTAATTCAAAAAATATTTTAAAAGCAATCGCTGTTTCTAATGTTGTACCAGATTTTGAAACAACAATTAAATAAAAATCTTCTTTTTTTAATTTTTCTAATAAAGAAACTATATATGTTGATGACATATTCGAAACATAAAATATTTCTTTATCACGATTGAAGAAAGGTATATTCATATCTATTGCAGCTTTTGTTGCAATATAAGAACCACCAATAGCTAGCAATACAATGTTTTTGATCTCGATATTTTTATTTCATTGACTACCAATTTTTATTATCTTATCAATTTCATTTTTATCATAATCAGAAGGATATGTTAATCAACCTAACATATCAGAACCCTTACACTTTTTTTGTTCTATTTTAAGGGCGTTTTTTTTAATCTTACTTTCATAAGATTTTAAAATTTTTTCTACATTTTCTTTTTTATCAAAACTTTTCAAATTCAATTTAATCATATTTTTTTGCTCCTATGTAATTATACATTTTAATTTTTAAACCCATTCTTTTTTAATTTGTTAGCAATTGTAATAAACTCATCTATTAATTTATTAATTATCTCAACACTTTCATTTCAACTATCTTCTTTTTCCAAGTCAATTCCTAAAAGTTTAATTGTATCTAAAGGAGAAAGAGAAGAACCGGATTTTAAAAATGCTTTGTATTTTTCGATGAATACTTTATCACCCTTGAATATTTTGTATGCTGATATTAATGCAGGAATTTGTCCAACTGCATATTTATAAACATAAAAGTTACCAACATAAAAATGCGAAATTCTCAAAATGGTAGAAATGCTTGGTTCATATTTTTTATTGAAGAATTTTGATTTTGTAGCATAACTAAATTCTTTGTTTGAATCATAATAAGCAGCCTTTATCGTTTCAAATGTTATTGGTTGGTTATTATTTAGTTTCTCTATCATTTGGTATTCAAAGTTAGAAAAAATAATTTGCCTTGTAGTTGTTGAAAAGAATCCAGTTAATAACTCATCTAATATTTCTAATTTGTTTATGTCTCTTTTTTCTTTTTCTAACAAATGCAAACTTAAAATCACTTCATTTGTAATTGAAGCAATTTCTGCATAAAAGATTTCACAAGAGGCATTAACAATTTGTGAAGTGTTAAAATAATATGAATGTAATGAATGTCCCAATTCATGAGCTACAGTATATAAAGAATTGATTGTTTCATCATAATTCATAGATATATAATATTTTGTTAAACCAAGTGTTCCGCCAATTGAATAAGCGCCACTATGCTTATTTGGTTTAGGTAATCAAGAAATTCAATTCTCATTGAATGCTTTTTCAACAATCTCAATATAATCACGACCAAGTGAAGATAACGATTCTAGAACTATTTTTTTAATGTCTTCAATACTATATTTTTTATTGTTTGAATTTAATTGAAGACCTTTATCTCATGGTTCAATCTTATCAATTTTATATTTTCCTTTAATGAAAATATTTCTAGCTTTTTCAAATTTAATTAGGAGTGGTTTGTATTTTTTTGTATTGCTATAAATTGATAAAATAAAACTTTTATTAATCTCATCTTCATGACAAGATTGATCAATATAATCATTGTATTTTCTAATCTTCGCATTATTATTTAGCATCAAATAATTATAATAAAGTAATTGAGCTAATAAATTCTTGTATTTGAAATAACCATTATGAAATGAATATCAAGCATTTTTACGTAATGTTCTATCTTTTGAAATTAACAATTTAGAAAACTCAGCTGAGTTTTTAATTTTAATAGTTTTTCCTGTAGAGGTTTTAACACTATCAAAAGTTATTGTTCCATCAACTAGAGAAGAGTACACTTCTTCAAAACCATCATCTATAATAGATTGCGTTGATAAAAGTTTTTCCTCTTTAGGAGAAAGGATATGTTTTTGACTTTTAAAAAAAATATCATATTCTCTTACATAATCTTTCAAAATCGGATTATTTAAATACTTAAGAACTTTGCTTTTGTTTTTGATGACAATATTTGCTGATGATGATGTTTTTTTTGACAATTCTTGCATTTCATTTGAAATTTTTTGTGATCATGAAATTCATTTTTCATTATTAACATCTTCATTCAAATTATTAGAAACATAATTAATTAATCTATTAGATATTTTGGCAAAAACTATATTTTCATTTTTTCAATTAATGAAATTTTTTTCAGTCTCGCAAAATTGGTCAAACAAAGATAAGATTTTATCTTTTTGTTCAATTCATTTATTGAATAGAGAGTCTAAGGTATCGTTTTCTAATAGTGATTCTAAATCTCAATTGTATTTATTGCTTTTCATTCTATTCACTTAAATTCAAAGCTAAATAGTCATCGATTGACTCATAATTTTTCAAGATATCTTTAAAGTATTTTTCTTCTTTTATAGTGTTATTAGAAATGATGACTATTTTATTACACAAAAATTTTAATTCAGTAATATCGTTTGAAATTAAAATTAAAGCAATGTCTTTACCAACTAAATAGTCATTTAAAAATCTAAATAAACAAATTTTTTCTTTAATAGTTAAATCAATACTCATGTAATTTATACAAATAACTCTTTTGTTCATTACGATGTCACATAGAAAAATAAATCTATATTTTTCATATATTGTTAAGTCATTATATGAAACTCCCATTTTAGAAGTTAAGAAAAATGAATCTGAAATTTTTGCTAATGTTTTACTACTAATTTCAATATTAAAATAAGAAATTACTTTAGTTAAAATTGTAGCTAACGAATTTTTAAAACTAGATATTAAATTATAATTGATATCACCCAATGTGTTTAGATCAAAGTCTCTATTTATCAAACTTTTACCATCATATGCATCTAATCAAATTGCATTTTTCTTTTTAAGAACTAGAATGCTTCCTTTAGTATTTTTAATATTATTTTTTAATAAATCAACAAATAGAGTTTCATAATTTCTTTGGTCACTAAGAATAACTATTCTATCACCTGAATGAATATCAAGATTAATATTGTGTAATTCCATATTTGCATATTGTTTATTAGATTTAATATTACTAACACCTAAATCTTTTATTCTGAATAGAGTTTTACTATTATCTTCTTCAGTTAAATCAACGAATTTAGAACTTGTTTTTTTGAATGTAATATCTTGAAAAATATCTTTTTCTTCATTTGGGTTAGTAAGCATCTCTTCTTTATTTTCAAGATAAACTTTTCCATTTAAAAATCTTGGTTTCAATCCTCCCAATGAAGATTCATAAGAAGTGTTGTCATTACTAATTTCTTCGTGGTTCAAATCTTCTTTAATAGATTGTAAAGATTCATTATTGTTGCTATATTGTGAATTATCATAAACCGCTTGACCGAATTGATTAGTATACCCATGATCAAGGTTTTGATGCATATCTTGGTTTTCGCGGCCTTGATCATCGTATTGATAGTATTGATTGCCATCTTGATAATAGACATTATCATCTTGATAGTAGGCATTTTCATCTTGGTAGTATTGATTATTACTTGTTAAGTTATGATTAGCGGCAATATTAGCAGCGACATTATCTGACATTGACTTTATCTCTTTTTTTGCTTTTTTATTAAAAATTCTACTCATATTTACAAATTTATGCCTTCAATTTTATAGGTAACATTATATAGATATTTTATTATAGAAAATATATAAAATTAATTTAAATTCAAAATATGAGTATAAAGAAAATAAATGTCATTATTTTAAATTAATCAGCATACAAAATATTTGATTTCATTGTAATTTAATTTATAATTGAAATATTAATTAAAGTATATACATATAGAATGGATTGTCATGTTAAATTATAAAAACATTATTATTGATGAATTAGAAAAAATGGGTATGACTTTATCAATTGCAGAATCTGTAACTGGCGGAATGATAAGTTCAGCATTAGTTGATATTGAAGGTGCGTCAAAAGTTTTTAAAGGTGGTGTAGTTTCTTATACAGCAGAAGCTAAAAATAAACTTTTAAGTGTTAGAACTGAAACTATAGAAAAATATGGAGAAGTTTCACAACAAGTTGCTAAAGAAATGGCGATTGGGATTAAAAATAAATTGAATACTGATTTTTCTATTGCAGTAACAGGTTATGCTACTCCTATAAAAGATAATGCGCCTTCTAGTAGAATAAGTGTTAATGAACCGCAAAAATGTTTAGTATTTTTTTGCATCATTGCAGTTGATGTTGCATATGAATTTGAAATGTTAAATCCAGATGAGGGAAGAACTAATAATAGAATCACAATAGCTTCAAAAGTTATTGAAGAATTTTTTAAGTTAATCTACAAACTTAAAGGCAATATTAAAAACAATATTAGTCAATAAGAAAACGAAAGAAAATAAAAAAGACACAAACAATATAATTTGTGTCTTTTTTAATAGTTGATGAATTTATTTTAAATTTTTAATATAGTTCTTCTTACATATTCGCTCATGCCAGGGAATAAAGTTGAATTGTTAAATTTGATTGTGCCATTATAGTTGATATCATATGTTTTGCCCCCTACAGCATTAACAATTTTAAACATAAAATTATTAGACACTTCACTTGAGGTTATAGTCATATTTATTGAAAAGTCATTGTTTATTGTTATTTCTGAAATTGATGTACTAATTGGTGAATAAAAATTATATGTTGAAAAAGCAGTGTTGTTGATTTTAGAAAGATCATGTGAAACATATGTGCTAGTAGCATTCATATTATCCGCTCCTTCTTTAACGCCTTTTATATTCATAAATGGTTTCCCATTTGTTGGTGTAAAAACAGGTTGAGCGCTTGAAATTGTAGTTGTATTATATGTAGTTAAAAATGCTTGAAAAATTTTAAAAACTGATAATTCATTCCCAGTTAATTGTTTAGCATTCATATTTAAAAACCGCGACATACCACCTTGTTTCATGAAGTAATCTTTAATGTTTGTATTGTTTGTGTCATTTTCAGTCATTGAGTTATAAGCGCTCATCTTATCAGTTAATGGTTTAGCATTGAATGTATCAACTGCAGCTTTTATTTGTTCAGCTGTAGGACCACCAGGTGCTGTTGCTCTCTTTTCTACATAAGCAATACTAGAAAGTTTTATATCAGTGTATTTATAACTTAAAACACATCTGAAATACATTTTAGAATCTAATGAAAGACTTGTTGAATCATATGGGTATTCGCTACTTCTAGCTCCTTCAATTAAATCTCATCTAGACATATCGCTTCCTGCATTAGAAACAGATGAGCTATATCACTGATAATTTGGAGTTACTTGGTTATCTATTGGATTTTTAATTGATGCAGCAATTGATAGAGTAACAATTTTATTAGTTTCTGTACTAGAAATAACAACTTCATGAGTTGGTTCGGTATTAATATTAATAGCAGGTTGTAGAACATTCTCTTTTGTTTCAATTGGTTTACTATCTTTTATTACAACTTGATATTTAGTACTATCAGTAAGTGAATGATCAATAAATTTTAATTGAATTTGCTTTGTTCCGATTTGTACCAAAGCGATATCCTTAGAATTGATTTGTGCTCTTGCACTTTTAGATGAATTACTAAAAACCTTATAGTCATTCGTTGTAGTAGGTAAATCATTATTTTCGCTTGTAAGAACAAGTCTTACATTTTTAGTAGTCAAATCATAAACATTTTTAATGTTCACATTAGATGAAATATTATCGCTTATATTATTAGTGTTGTTACTTGTTAAAGCGACTGGTACTGCAATTGCAGTAGCAAGAACACCAACCCCAAGCGTTGAACTTATTGCAATAATGGTTGATTTCTTTTTATATCAAGGGCTATTTCCAGTGCTAGGATTAGAATTTTTATTATAATTATTAGTCATATTTTTTCCTTATATTAGTTTCATAGTAAACTTTTAAAATAATTCACTAATTATATTTATAACTTCTTTTTTTTATAAATTGTCAAAAATAAAAGAAAAAGAAACACAAATTATTTGTGTTTCTTTTATTTATTATAATAATAAATGTTTGTTTTCGATATTTGATTAAATTATGCTTTTAAGCTTAATATATTAGTCTTTACATATTCACTCATACCAGGGAATAAAGTAGAGTTGTTAAAAGTGATTGTGCTTTTATAGTTAATATCTCATTCTTTCTTATTTGTAGCAATACTGATAATTTTGAAAATGAAATTATTAGATACATCACTTGTAGTTAAAGTCATGCTTATTGAAAAATCATTACTCATTGTTATATCAGAAATTGATGCACTAGTTGGTGAATAAAAACTATATGATGAGAAAGCAGAATTTGTGATCGCTGAAAGATCATGTGTAACGTACGTACTAGTGGTATTCATATTATTAGAACCTTCCTTAACACCTTTTATATTCATAAATGGTTCACCATTTGTTGGTGTAAAAATTGGATTAGTACTAGAAATAATGCTTGTATTATATGTAGTTAGAAAAGCTTTGAAAAAATTGAAAGAGGCTAAATCATTCCCATTAGTTGGCGCAGTAGCATTCGTAGTAAAAAATTTACCCATACCACCTTGTTTCATAATGTAGTCTTTAATTTTAGTGTTATTTGATGTATTTGCCATTATGTCATTATAAAGTTTTAATTTTTCATCTTTGGTTTTAGCATTAAAAGTAGTGACTGCTGCAGCAATTTGCTCAGTTGTAGGTCCTGTTGATGTTGTTTGCTTTTCAACAGAAACAACATTTGATGCCATTATATCTGTATATTGATAACTTATTAAGCATCTAAAATATTTTTTTGTGGATGTAGTAAGATTAGTTGCATCATATGGATATTCACTACTTCTAGCTCCGTTTATTAATTCTCATGATGTAGCATTATTTGCATCATTTGTATCTGACATATATCATTGATAGTTAGGAGTTGTTTGTTCTCCTATTGGGTTTGCAATTGTTGCATTAACTGACAAAGTTACCACTTGTGATGTATCTGAAGCGATTTTATTACTTGGTTGAGTTCCTATGTTAATAACTGGTTGAGCAAAACTTTCTTTTACGCTTATTGGTTTACTATCATTTATTGCAACTTGATATTTAGTACTTGCAGTAAGTGATTGATCATTAAATTTTAAATGAATTTGTTTTGCAATAATTGTTAAAGTTATATTTTGGATTGATGCTTTTGCATTTCTAGATGAATCACTAAAGACCTTGTATGAAGTTAATTCAGTTGGTAAATTTTTTCCTTCATATGTACCACTAATAATAAGCCTTACACTTTTATTGGTTAAGTCATAGACATTTTTAACGTTCACACTTGTTACAATGCCTGTGTTTGTATCGGTTGTGTTATTGCTTGTTAATGCAACTGGTACAGCAATTACAGTTGCAAGTGCACCAACACCAAGCGTTGAACTCATAGCAATAATACTTGATTTCTTTTTGTATCAAGGTGTATTTTCAGAACCGTATTTTAAATCTTTATTTGAATCATTATTAATCATTTTTTTTCCTATATTTTGGTTTATATAGTAAGCTTTATTAAAAATAAGCCTACCTAATTTATTTATAACTTTTTTGTTTATCTAAGTACCAACCAAAATAAAAGTGGGAAAAATGTTCTAAGTTATGTTTTTTTTTTTTTTTTGAAGAACTGATATATAAGTAGTTTTTTAAGTCTTAGAAAATTTTTAAGATATGAACAATTAAATTAAAAAACACATCATCAATAAATGTTGATGATGTGTAATATATTAGTGTTTATTTAGTTTTTAAACTTTAAAATAATCATTTCAATAACATTATTTGATTTTTGCATCTAATTTCTTAATAATTTATTTAGCTTAGTTTTTTAAAACTATTAATATCAGAAACTAAATCTTCTACTATGGTATTTATTGTATCAATTTTACTTGCTATATCTAACAGAATATCTTCTGTTTTTTTATAACTAATTGGTATTGATATATTATCATCATTCATTCCATAATGATTTTCATTAGATTCAATAGTTGATGTTAAATTTTTTGATCTTTTCAAAATTTCAATTGCTTCTTTTTTACTTAATTTATTATTCATAGCTGATAACCCCCTACACTTATATATTGTGAAAATTTTTCAAAATATCTTACGAATTCTAGAAAAATTTTTAGAAATGATTAATTG
>JAVXTD010000006.1:43845-51580 GCA_036642835.1 Malacoplasma sp. | reverse complement strand
GTGTGTACAATACTATTGATATTTGGAAAACCTTTATATATATTGATGTGTGTCCATGTATCAGAGGAAGGTTTTAATTTTCCTTCAACTACATTGTGTTCTAAATCAACCACTACCATATCTTCGGCTTTCATATCATTATAACTTACACCGCTTGGTTTGATAATGACATACTTTCTATCGGGTGTAATTAATGATACATTTCCTCAAGTTAAAATAACTAAGTTATTTTCTTTCAAAAACATATTGGCATTGAAAACAATTTTTTTTAAGTCATTAAACATTTTTATATCCTGCTTTTTTAAATTCATTAACAACAAAATCTTTAGCCTTTACAAGTTCACAAACATTTTGTTCTATAGTTTCATTTTCATTATTTAAAGATCACATTTCAATCATAAAAGGCCCACTATAATTAGTGCTTAAAATAGCTTTAAAAATAGAAACAAAATTTACATTACCTTCTCCAAATGGTATGTCACGCATTTTAGTTTTTATCGCTTCTTTCACATGGAAGGCCACAATATTGCCAATATTGTGTACAATTTCATTCTCAGGTTTTTCTGAGAATTGCGATAGATTACCAATGTCTGGATAGATTTGTAATCATGGAGAATTAATTAAATCAACATATTGTTTAGCTTTTTCAATTGTCCCCATAAATGGAGTATCCATAACTTCAAATGCTAACATAATTGAGTTTAAACTAGCGACACTTGAAGCATATTTTAATCCTTGGATAAAATTATGAACAGTTTCAGCATTTGATTTTTCATAATATACATCATATCCAGCTAACTGAATAATTCTAATATTAAGTTTCACAGCTAACTTAATTGCTTTATCTATGATTTCATATGCTCTTGCTCTAGTTGATGAATCTAAACTCCCAAACGGAAACTTACGATGACCACTTAGACACATTGATTGAAAATACATACCATGCTTTTTTAGCAATAATAACAAGCCATTAATTTGATGCTCATCTCAATCTAACCTGCTAAGTTTTTCATCGCTTTCATCAATTGATATTTCGATATAATCAAATCCAGCATTCTTAGCTATTAAAATTTTTTCCTCTCAAGAGAATTTGTTATTAATAGCTTTTTCATAAATTCCAAATTTCATTTTAAACTCAATATTTTGCAAATTCATCTTTGAATTGTTTAGCAGCTTCTAAAGGGTCTTTTGCATCTCTCAATGATCTACCGGCAATAAAAATATAAATAGGTAAATCTTTGAAGAATTTAATATCTTCAATTGCAACACCGCCAGTTACAGTTACTTTAAAGCCCATATCGCATAACTTTTTAATGTTATCTAAATCTTTACTAGTTCAAGAGACACCAGCAGCTTGTGAGTCTCTAGAACGATGGTATACAACTTGTTCAATATTGATTTTTCTTCATTCTTTAGCTTGTTCAAAAGTAAAGTTTGTTGTCAATTCAATTTGTACATCATTTTTTTGAGAAAAACTTTTAGCAACTTCATATACTTTTTTAATTGTAGGAACTTCAGCTGCACATATACAAGTTGTAAATTGCGCATTATTTTCAAACATCATTTTTGCAAAGACTTCACCAGCATCAGCGATTTTTGCATCAGCTATAATTATTTTATTTGGAAAAGCCTTAGCAAGTTCTTTGATTGAACTTTTTCCACATGATGTAATTAGAATTGTTCCCACTTCTACTACATCAATATATTTCTCAACTTTTTCAACATTTTTTATTGCTTCTTCTACAGTTAAAGTATCCAAAGCAATTTGTAGCATTGGTTTCATTTTTTATCCTTTTTAAAATTAATTGTCTAAATATTTTGATAAATCAACGTTTGATAAAAAATCTAAGATTTCTTTACTAGTTTTTGATTTTAATATTTTATCTATGTTCTCTTGATTTTCAAAAAGAGCCGCAATTTGTGGTAACGCTTCAACAGTGTGAACAGTCGAATCCTTACCACACAAACACATAAAAATTTGCGCTTTAACATCTTTGGGAAATTCTACTGGTTTTTCAAATACAGATAAAGTTATCCCGTTTGAAAAAACACCTTTCCCCATTTCGCCATGCGGCATTACAACATTAGGACATAATAAATAATATGGTCCGAATTTTATTGTAGATTCTATGATTGAATCATAATAACTTTTATCACATACTTTATTATCGATTAATGGTTTAATCGATAATCAAATACCTTCCTTTCAATCTTTTGCATCTTTATGAAAGGTAATTGAATTGTTTAGCTCTAAATTCTCTTTAATTCTAAATGACATAATTATTATAAAACTTTAGAAAGTGCTGTTTCAATTTCAACATCACTCATTAAATTAATAACACCCACTATTTTTGCTTTATTATTTGCATTAAATTGATCAATCAAATGAGAAGAACAAATTATAATATCAGCAGATGTTGTCATACCAACAGCTTGGCCAACACTCATTGCTTCAACTTTTGATTCAATCCCTAATTTTTTTGCAATGTTTTCAACTTTAATTTTAATGATCATACTAGTGCCCATACCATTACCGCATGCTGCTATTATATATTTCATATATTATTACCTTTGTTTATTTCTTGTTATCTATACTAGAATATCTTTCTTTGTTTTTTTATTTTTTGTTTCTTCTTCAATCATTTGATCTATTATTTTGGTTTCACTATCACTTTTATTTTTTGCTATCATATCTTCAATATTTTCTGTATTATTTTGAAATTTTGATTTTCATTTATCAACAAATTTATATCCAAATTTCTTATATAAATATCCGCTTGTCCCATCAGTATATGTAATAAATTGAGCTCAAACAATAAACAATGTTCACATTAATGCAAAAGATAATCAAACCCCAACAAATGGAATAGACATAATCATAAAGAATATACTATAAAAGAAGTTTCAGTCAAACATACCGATATAACCAGTCGCAATTGGTGAAGTAACACCGGGTGCAATTCCTGGCATATCTTTTATTTGAAGGAATGTTGATTCAATTAAACTAGTACCACCTAATACCATTAAGATTCCAGAGAATCCCATAATTGCAGGTACAATAATTGATGCTTTTCATCCACCAGATGAGTTTGCATAAACACCCATTGCACCAGAGTTAAAGAATAATGTAATAAATAAAGGTACAACAATTGGTGTATTAGCACCTGGTATAAATGAAATCCCCACAGTTAAAGCCATTGCAATAAATTGTGCAATAGTACCAGATAAGAACCCATATGTAACTGAGTTTGGACTAAATCCATAAGTAGCTGCAACGTCAACAGCAACTATTCCATCTTTAATAACTTTATCAACAATTCCTTGGAATGATTGTTGTAATTCAGTAACAAACATTCTAACTCCCATTGTCAATACTAATAATCCACCAATAAATTTGAATGGACCTAATATCATATTGATTGATCAATGTGCAGTAGTTCCCCCAACATCTCATCCGGCAAGAATTTTTCCATTATGAAAGAAACGAACACTTGCTTCTGTTTGACCAGTTGTTAATGGTGCAAATTGTATAACCATAATCAATGTAAAAAATAAAACAAACACTATCAATAATTGTGTGAAGATATTATCTTCAAAAAGTTTAAATTTACGACTCAATTTACGATGTTCAGCACTATCTTCTGCCTTACCAAATAATCTTCCCAATTTTGAAGCCACAAAAGCACCAATCATTTGTTGATGTCCTAAAGTGAAACCAGCATTTTGAGTTATTATATTTGTTTGTTTAGCAACAGCTGAACAAGTTGTAGCTCAATAAAAACCTAATGTAATACCAGATATTAATATTGTCCCAATCATGATTGGATAAAATACATCCGATTTTGATAAGTCTACAGTTGACATAGAAAAGATAATAAACATAAATGTCATTGCAGTCATAATTGAACTTTGTTGGAACATAATATGGCCAGTAACCATAATAGCTCTCATGTTAGACACTTTTTTAATAAGTACTAATATAATGTTTACACCCAAAGCAACTATCATTGAGAAACTAATTGCAGAAACTGCAAATCCACCAAAAGATAAACTAGTACCTTGTAAAAATGATTGAGCACTAGTAAATCCTAAATATGGATCTAGTGAAATAATATTTGTACCCATCAATTTACCAAAGTTAGCAAATATAGGTTTTGACATCCCAACGATGATACCACTACCAATAGATAAAATAATTACCCCAATAGCGGTTTTGATAAATCCTAAGAAACTTTGGATAAATCCTCTTTTTAGAACTAAGTAACCTATAAAGGTTAATAGTCCCAACAATATAGGTGTAATCCCTAAAAAGTTATCAACCAATACTTGCTTGAAAGCGATTTCAGCAGCAAGACCTCAATCTCAATTGTTATTTCCTGCTAATCCAATAAATAATGCAATAAAACCAACTAGTATTAATAATCAAACCATTCATGGTTTTATTCATGCAAAATATTTTCTAACGGATTTTGTAGGGGCTAAATTATTTTCGTTTAATTTAGTATTTTCAAAATTTTCCATAATATATTATTTTTTCCTTTATTTTTATATTTCTCTAGGAGTATCAAAAGATAATCATTTCTTAGGGTTTTCAACTAAGAAATTAGTTATATATTCTTTCTTGATACCGATTTTTTCTAGTAAAGGAACAAAATGAGTTAATAGGTATGATAAACCTAATGCTTTTTTATTTCCTCTTTCAATAGAATATCCTTTTTGATAATAAGCTCTACCAGCATCCATTGCTAGTAAGATTTGACTAGCATATTTGGGGTCTTGGTCAACTAATCATTTTAAATTTTCAGCTAGAACACAATCTGGATAATACTTAACTCTATCTGGTCCATCAAAATTTATAAACACACCTAAATCTAATATTTTCTTGTAATAGTATTTATCTGGGTTCTTATTTAAATGAGATAAAGCAATTTTATCTTTGCTAGCTCCAAAATTCAAAAGAATCTTAGCTGCTTCATAAGCCATTGTACCCAATTGTGTATGTACAACAATTGGACATCCAGTTAAGATAGAAGTTTTTGCAGCAACTTCTAAACCTTTCATTTCGAAAGGATTGATAGTTGCATAACCAGTACCAGCTTTTACACAACCAGCTTTTGCTGTTGTTCTTTCAACAACTGGTCCGCAGTATGAATAAGTATCCATTCCCTCAGTAATTTCTTTTGCACACATTTCTACAACTTTATCAACTGGTACTACAGCTAAAAAAGAAGTTTTCTCATCATAAAAATGTCCTTTATGAAATCCAGTTACCATTATGATGTTTCCTTGACCTTTAAAAGATTTAGCAATTTCTAACATCTTTGGTACATCTCTTCCACAACCAATAGGATCACAACAAACCATAGATTTTCCACCATTGCTTAAAAAATCTTGAAATTCATATTTACCAGCTGAAACAGAATCCATTAAGAAATCTTTATGTTCTCTTACTTCGATTCCTCCACTTCTAATTAAATGATCATGACAATCAGTTACACCTAATTCGTCAGGCGCAATATCACCTAACATTGTTCTAATAAATTTCATTTATCCTCCATTTGAATGGGAATTTACAATTCCTCACTATTAGGTTATCATTTGAAAATAAGTGAAAATCTTAAAAAAAATGCACTAATTAGTGCATTAATATTATTAAATAATTTAAGATTTTAGACATCACTTAATAGTTAAATGTGCTTCTCAATGAAATCATAGATTAATTCAGAATAATCCATTTTTAAAATCGCTTCAACATGTTTACGATTTGAAAAGAATGTCATTCATTTCGTAAAGAAATCTTGATCAAAAGATTTGTCTGAAATTGAGAATGTAAGCAAGATTTTGATTTTACGATTATCGTTTACAAACTGAAATGGTTTTTTAAAAATTGTAAGCTGCACTCCGTCTTTGTGCACATTGGGAGTAAAGGCTACATATGGAATAGCTATATCATCATCAATGATAAAATATGGTCCATATTTATTTGTGTTTTCAATAATGTTTTTGTAATAAACATTATTTACACATTTCTCATTAATTAATTTTTCAGTGCTTAATTCTAATGCTTTTTCTCACTTAACTTTTTCATTGTGAATTAGTATTAAGTCTCTACCAAAGATAGGAGATTTAACATCTGCTTCTTTTACTATTTGTTGGAATTCATTAATTTTATTGCGGAAAGAAATCTTATCATATTCAGCACTTTTAATTAATAAATAATTCTTTAAATTTAAAGCATCTAAATTAACTGTAGAAATAATTAAGCAGTTATTGTATGCTGATAAATCTAAGTCTTTACTATAACGAAAGACATGGATTATATTGATTTCATTAAAATTTTCTTCAAGGTCTTTTTTTAAGATTTCACAATAGATATCATTATTTGAAATGACAAGTAATGTATCTATTTTTTTGCCACCATATTTAAATACCAAATTGGATACAGAATATAAACTAGCAAGCACAATATTAAAAGAATCAAAAGTAATACCTAATTCTTTCTCTAGAATATAAATGTTATATTTTGACACATCAAAATATTTTTTATATTTCGTTTTTACTAAATCCATATAGTTATAATTCTCATACAAAAAATATTTCAATCTAAAATACGTAATAAACAAATGGCTAACAAAATCATCTATCAGCTTTTCTTTATCAGAAAAAAAGACAAATGATTCAATTTCGATTTGATTAAAATATTTTTTAGATGCTGTATAGAAAATATTGTCATTGTTTTTGAAAAACTTTTTATAATGATTTCCCGAAATTAAAAGCGCATTGATATATTTTTTTTCATGTTCATTATTGATGTTGAATTCTTTTGTTAGTTTAGCAATTATTTTTTTAAAGAAAAAGAAATCATCTGATAAATTATCAAAATCTTTTGGTAAGTCTAATAATTTATTCTTAGAATAATATTTCTTTAAAAAAGAAAAATAATTAATCAAAAAATCTAAATAAACATCACTATAACATTTATATTCTAATGAACTTAATTCATTGATAATATTCATAATTTCATTATCGGGTTTTATGAAAAAAATCTTTCTCATAAAGTAATTCATTTTGAAAAGAAAAAATATAATTTTTTGGCGCTTTTTAAGTTCATCACCAGCAACAAATACAAGGTCATCAATTTGATTAATATCTAATTGATTCTTATTTAAATCTTTTCTTAGTGCTGATATATCTTGAATGATGGTGTTTCTTGTCACTTGAAAAATATCTGCATAATGTTGAATGGAATTGTTTTCTTCTAAAATCGCTGTGAACAATATATACAAACTTCTCTCTTCAGATGAATGAAAATAATTACATTTATTATAGAAATCAATTAATTGGTCGTTGGTTATGTCTAAAGAAAATTTAGCATTCTTTACAAGAATTTGAGGAAATTTTTTTTCTTTTAATAAGTATGAGATTTCAGAAACATTTTGATATAGTGATCTCTTTTTTAAATTAGTATGTCTTTCAAAGTGGTCTAATGATAATTCTAAATTATTTGACAATAATTCCAAAATTTGATATTTAACATTATTTAACATATTCTAAAAACCACTTAATTACAATAAAAACGACGTATTGAGCCAACTTAATTATATAAAATATTTTATATGCAAAATGCTGTTTTTTGCATTACTTACAAAAAAAGTATAATATTAAGGGAAAAAATATCTATTTTTTTATATATAAGAAATAAAAAGGGCTAATAATTGATAGAGATATTTTTAAA
>JAVXTD010000006.1:42237-43745 GCA_036642835.1 Malacoplasma sp. | reverse complement strand
TATAAGAAATAAAAAGGGCTAATAATTGATAGAGATATTTTTAAAACCCAATGTTATTATTTTCTCTAAGCCTATAAATATATCATCATCAATATCATTAAAAATTAGTGCTAAATTAAAATTATCAAACATTTTTTTATAATCCATTTGGAAATAAATGAGTTTTATAATTTGGTGTTGTGCCATAAATTTTTTTCAATGATTGTTTGTATGAATTTTTTTGACCAGCAACCCCACCATTAATTAAGTCATATTTTGGTAAATTATAATTTCCATATTTCCCATTAAAATCATATCCTTCACTAATTAAAGCTTGTGAGAAACCAAAATCAGCTGACATATCATATCCTCATTGAATTGCTAGTGTTGAATAATCTTGATCAATTACCATAGAACCAGAAGCACCACCAAGTAAATTTGAATGTCTAATCGAATAATATAAACCTCATTGTTTGTAATTAGTTGTAATTGAATCATCTCATTGATCATTGAATGAAGCATTAAATCAAGGTAGACCAATTGCACCATCAAACATACCATATCTTGTATCATCTAAAGTTTGATATCAAGGTGAGTTAGATAGTCTTTGTCCTGTTGTGACAAGATTATTTTCACTTGGAGTTGGGAGTAATGGTTGATTTATAGAAATATTAGTTATTGGTTGACCATTTAAAACATCAGTTGGAAATCCTAAAATATATTGAGTTTCTTTTTTTCCTTTATCTGGAGAATTTAATAATGAAGTGGTTGGCAAATGAAATTTTTCTTTTTCATTTCAATTAACATAATCATTAGTTATTTTCTTTGCTATTTCAGGTGAATCAAATTCAACTTCAAACACACCAAAATCAGCAACTTCTTCCATTCCTTGTCACATTTTATCAGTATTAAAATCACTTGGCTTTGAATCCAAATAATCTAATCCCATAAAAACGGTTTTTACTTTAGGATTATCTGTATGTACTGGGTTAATATTATCACCACTAACCTTTAGGTCTATTTTTTGTGACTTTCAATTATAGAACCCAGAAGAGCTATCACTATAATCTCCTATACTATTATTATCAAGTTGTAATAATTTAATATATTCAGTATTTCTACCTGTATTGTTGTGGTTATATTTTGAATAGTTATTATAATCATTTTTAACTCTAAGATCATCTAACACATGTGCATTTGTACCAAAATATCATTTAGTTGGATAAGTATTATTAGTGGTTAATTGATAATCTAAAATTCAACATGTACCAAAATATCCACCACCATTATTAATCTCAAAACTATAACTTCTCTTTGCGATATTTGAGTAGTGATTATTTGGTATTCTTTTTTTTCTAGCTTCATATAAAGGGTCGTTGTTTTCATTTTTTGTTTTAACAGATGAATTAGCTAATATAAAAGAATTAGCTTGGTCATCTTTAAAATGTGGATTTGGTAATGAATGCCCCAATACTGCAATTTCTGGGCCAACAGAAGTTGTACCTGGTGCAATATTACTTATATCACCA
>JAVXTD010000006.1:0-42137 GCA_036642835.1 Malacoplasma sp. | reverse complement strand
TGCAATTTCTGGGCCAACAGAAGTTGTACCTGGTGCAATATTACTTATATCACCATTAGAATTATCTTGATTATTATCAACATTTTTAACTACACTACAAGAAATTAAGGGAAAAATACTCAAAGCTGCAATAGGTAGAAAAAATGAAAGGTATATGATTTTATTTTTTAATTTCATAAATATTCCTATATATCAATTATACCATTTAGAGAGATTCTAGCCTTAATTAACTATATATACAATATGTGAAGGCAATATCAAAAAGTAAGTCTGTTTGGCTTGATTAAGCATTCGTTATGTTCTTTTAAAAAAAATAAAAATAATTCCCTTAATACCAAGTAATAAATTGGTATTAAGGGAATTAAATATGTTTTAATTTTATTTTAAATAATATTGTAAGTTGGAATAAATGTATAATCTATACTATCAATTAATTCCATTCTTGCTGGTAAAAATACAGAGTCTGTAAATATTATTGAACCATCAGCCGCTAATACCCTAACTGGGTATGCACCATTTTTATAACCATTACTAGCATCTGGTGCAGTCATAGTTGATGTTCATTTTAAGTCTGTAAAACCAGTCGAGAATATTGGCGCCATATTCATATCGTATTTTGCCCCATTTTCTAAATTCAAATTAATATCACTTGTAAATGAGAATAGAGTATTAAATTCAATGAAGCTACCAATTGGAATAGTTGTAGGTCTAGGATTGCCACTAGTTGATTTCACTATATAGTGACAAATGTTGTTTGTTATAAGTTTAATTTTATATGACTTATAAGGTTGTGATACTTCGGATGTCATTTGCTCTGGCGTAATAGAAACCACATTAGTATTTGGAATAGTGTGGAATTTATTAGTTCATAGAGAAGAGAAAAAAGCATTTGAACCAGATAATGTTCTAACGTCTGAAGCAACAAAGTATTGATTTAAAATTCTTTCAACATTTGCATCAATACTAAGTCATTTTAATAACTCAACTTTTGCTTCAACTGCTGTTAAAGTCATTTTAACAAGTGATGGGTTAGATATAACTGTTGGATTTGCTGCACCAGCATAACTCACTTCACATTTATATCATGTATCTCTTCAAGAGTTTTTATCAGTTGTGCCAATATCTACAATATATGTTGAATTTGTAGCGCCATTTATTGATGTTCAAGTATTTGATGTACCAATTGATTTATATCATTGATAAATAGGATTTGGTCTTCCACTAATAGGATTTGATACACTGGCATCAACACTTAATGTTGGATTAGTTGAACTACTAATAAGTGTCTTATTTTCAGGGTGCGAATTGATTGTAACAATTGCTTGCGATGTTCTATTAACATTAACAATATTAGAGGTAATAGTTGCAGCATTTGCATATCTTATTTCACATTTAAAATATCTCTTACCTACAAGGTTTGTTGCATCATATGTATAGTTTGCACTAGTCGCGCTAGAAATCAATGCTCATGTACCATTTGCATCGCTTGTATCAGATTCATATCATTGGTAAGATGGATTTGTTCCACTCACACTATTAGCAATTGATGTTACAACGCTTAAATTAGCACTTCTTTGTTCAAAAGGTAATAATACATCAGTTGGTTGGCTTGTAATTGAAATAACTGGTGCTGGTGTTCTTTGAACAAAAACAATATTTGAAGTAACTGAATTTGCATGTTGATAACTAATTACACATTTGAAATATTTTTTCTCAAAGAAATCTCCAACATCATATTGGTATGATGGGTTTGTTGCATCAACAATTGCTGTTCATGTACCATTTTCAACTGCAGTATCAGAAGTAAATCATTGATATGATAAACTTTGACCAGCTATGCTATCAGTGATAGCAGCAGCCACTGTAAGTGTTTTAGTTGATTCTACAAAAGGTAATGTTGTATCAGTTGGTTGGCTTGTAATGTTAAGAGTAGGTGCTGGGATTTTTTCAACAAAAACAATATTAGAATCTAATGGCGGAATAAATTGAGTACTAATTGTACATTTGAAATATTTCTTACCAATTAAATTAGTAGCATCATATAAATAAGATGAGCTAATTGCACCAGGGATTGAAGTTCATGTGCCACTTGGATCACTTGTGTTTGAATCATATCATTGATAAGAAATACTTTGGCCACTTTCACCATTAGTTATTGAACCACCAATTGTAAGAGTAGTAGTGTCAGTTCCAAATGGTAATATAACATTTGAAGGTTGGCTTGTAATTGAAATAACAGGTGCTGTTGCTCTATTAACAAAGACAATATTTGAACTAACTAATGGTGCATCTTTATATCTCACTTCACATTTGAAATACTTTATAGAATCTTGAGTTATTGCATCATATACATAATTTGCATTTATGGCCCCTGGAATTGCAGATCATGAAGCATGGGCATCATTTGTATCAGATATGAATCATTGATAATTTAAACTTTGATTAGTTATCTCATTAGTTACAGATGCTGAAATACTAAGTGTAGTATTTTGTTGAGAAAAAGGTATTGTTACACTACTAGGTTGTTGAGTAATAGAAATTACTGGTGTTAAAGACTTTTCAATATAAGCAATATCAGAAGTTACTATTTCAGCTTCCCGATAGCTTATTTCAGATTTGAAATACTTCTTTCCAATCAAACCTTGTACATTATATTCAAGCGATTGAGAGTTAGCATTAGGAATTAATGATCAAGGTCCAGTTTCAACATCAGCTTTATATCATTTATAAGAAAGACTTTCCCCATCGATTGGATTAGTTACTTTTGCGCCAACAGCTAGTGTTGTGCTCGTGTTTTCATGTTTCAATGTAACACTAAGTGGTTGTGTCGTTATATTAATAACTGGTTTTCCAGTCCTTTCAATACTAACAACTTCAGAATCAAGAAACTTTAAATCAAGATAACTTACTTTACATTTAAAAAATTTGATTCCAATAAAATTGATATTAAATTCATTTGATGAATTAGTAGCGCCAGCGATTGATTCTCATACTGTATTTTCAAGATTTGTATCAGCTTTATATCATTGATATGATAAATCGGGAGAATTAACTTCACCTGAAATACTAGCTGAAATAGCAAGTGTTGTACTAGTATTTAAAATTGATAGTTTCACATCTCTTGGTTGATCATTGATTATAATTTTAGGAGTTTCTATCTTTTCAACAAAGAAAGGATCTGTAGTGAATACATCTGCATATTCATAACTTACTTCGCATTTAAAATATTTTTTAGCAATAATATTAGCGGGCGTTAGATATTCATAAATAGACCCTGTTGCTCCCTTAATGCTTGTTCATATTGAATTAACTTCATTTGTATCTGAACTAAATCATTGATAAGATGGTTCAATTCCACGTATCTTGTTTTCCACACTTACATCAATAGCAAGACGTTCACGTTGTTGGCCATTAGATAATGTTGTGTCTAATGGTTTTGAGTTAAGCAAAATGATTGGTTGAGCAATATTCTCATTAGAAGTTGATTCAATTTTAATTCCAGATGAAGTACCATTATTAAATAAGACTTGATAAATTGATAGGTCATTTAAAAGTCTATCTTGAAATTTTATATCAATTCTTGAATTACTATATGGAATTATAGTCATATCAGCACGTGGTATTTCTACATTAGTTCTAGAATTTGTTATATTGTAAATGCTATATAAATCTTTGTTGTCAGATAGATTATCACCTGTAATAATAAGAGTGACTTCATTCGTCTTTTTGTTATAAACATTTTTAACTTCACTAAGTCTAACGTTTGAGACAGGCACAACAAAGTCAAACTTATTTAGAAATACAAGCGGAACACTAATTGCGGTTGCTACTATACCGATTCCAATTGTTGAGCACATCAAGATGATATTTGCTTTTTTTCTAAATCAAGTTTTATAGTTTTTCTTTATAGTTATAGATTCTGTTTGCAATTTTTCATTTCTATTGTCAATCATAATTTGTCTATGTAATATAAAAAATATAGATTTACTATATCTATATATATTTATACACCAATAAATTAGCAAACACAAAACATAAAATCTATATTTTTATTATATTTATATGAATTTTTATTAATATCTAAAAGCGATAAAATATTTTGTTAAATTAAATTATTAATAATGACTAATAATTAGTTGACTTCAATATATTAGTTTTAATATATTCAGTCATGCCGGGAAAAATAGTTGAGTTATTAAATTCTAATAAATCCTTATAATGTAAATAATGTCTTGCGCCCATTCCATCTGTAATAAAATAAGAAAAATTTGAACCATCACTACGTGTGTTTAAATTTACTTGTAATGAAAAATCAGATTGCATTTGTATATTAGAAATCGACTCTACTACAGGAGAATAAAAATCATAATAAATTCAACTTGGATCAAAAGAAGTTAAAACTTGAGTTAAATACTTACTAGTTTCATTATAATTGGCAACAAACGTTAGATTTTCACCAGTTTCAGTTTCGCTATATACACCCTTCATTTTTAAAAAATCAACACTTGAATTTAATACAGGGGCAGGGCGACCTGAAACATAAGCATTATATGTACGTAAAAACTCTCTAAATTTAGTATAAGCATCAAGAGAGTTACCAGATATAACTGGAGCAACATTAGCATCGAAAAAATTGAACATACCATGCTCTTTTAGGATGTAGTCTTTAATTATGTCGTTATTATTAGTTACCACATCGTTATAAAAAGAAATTTTTTGAGCTATTGGTTTTGCATTAAAAGTGGCAATAGCTACCTTTTCTTTTTCAGCTTGTGTAGCTGTTGTCTTTTCTATATAAATAACTTTAGTACTTACTGTTTCAACATATTCATAATCAAGTAGACACTTAAAATATTTTTTAGAAGATGTCGGTTGATTACCTAAAAAATATTCATAACTACCACTTGTGGCATTTGGAATTTTTTCTCATACAGATTGTTGTGTATCAGTATTTGAAGTATATCATTGATATGTTGGAGTAACTTTGTCACCCAATTGATTAAAAACAATAGCGTCAAATGATATATTAGTTTTAGTAACTACATCAAGCAAGGTTTGGTTTACAGGTTCAATTAAAATTTTGACTTCAGGTTGGGGAATATTTATCTCAGTTTGTATTATATACTCTCCAGGTTTATTTTTGTAAATTGCAAGTTCATATTTAGAATTAGCAACTAGATTCTTATCTGAGAACTTTAATATTGGATAATTAGGTTTATCAGGTTCATATGCTATTGTGATATTTGAATCAATCTCTATTTTATTTGCTGGATTAGTGATATTAAAAACTTTATAATCATCTATTTTTTTAGGTAACTCATTACCACTGACAAAAAGTCTAACAGTCTTATCGACAATATTAAATACATTTTTAATAGCAACATTAGATGGTGTTGGTGCTACAGGTACTACTATTGTGTTGTTCTTTGAATCTCCAGTAAATAAAACAAGCGGAACAGCAATAGCGGTTATAATTCCACCAATTCCAAGTACTGAACAAATTGAAATAGTTGCTGCATTCTTTTTACGTCACAATGCTTTTTTTCTATCAGGAATATGGTGGATTAATTCTTTAAAATCGAATGGTGCATTTTTGTTGTTATTCATCATAGCCGCCTTTGAAAGTCGATTATAAAACTATATCTTATGTTAATTATAATAAATTATAGTGTGTTTTAAAAAATGTTATAATTGGTGAATTTAATAAATTTATATTTATTTTAAATAATGCTACTAACTAATAAAAAATAATTGTACTTAATTAAAATAAAAAAAACACATATTACTATGTGTTTTTTTTATTTTAGATTTAACTATAAATAATTATAATTAACTAATTTTTTTTGTTTTTTCTTTAAAGAAGTTTGCAAGTGCCATGAAACCAGAAGCAATAGCTCCACCAAAACCACCAACAACTAAAGAAACTGCAACAGCTCCAGCAACAGTTAATTTATCAGCAGTATCTGTTACTCCGCCAGCAGCACCAGCTAGAGTATCGTTAGTTAAAGCAACGATTCCCATAATACCAATGATTACTAAAACAACTACAAATACTATGTATCCGATTGTAGAAATAAATTTTTTCATTTAAAATCTCCTATATTTTATTATTATATTTAAACTAAGTATAACAACTTAGATTATACTATATGGTTTATAAAATTTTAAAATAAGCAAATAAATTAATGTTTATAACAACATTTTCTTTTTACTTAAATAACAAACATTATCTAAAACTTGTTTATAAAGTAAATGTGTCTTGTTTTTGTTTTGTAATCACATTCAACTAAATTTATCTTTACGTATATATCAACCTTGGTTATCTGCAATTATTTTAAATAACATCTCATTATTTGTTGCTTCATCAATTCTCTTGTCTTGTTTAATTGAATAGTTAACTATTCCTTTTTTAAAAAAATTTTTAGACATTAAAATCTTGTTAAAATTTTGATCATTATAAATATAGTTATTCAACTCTAAATTCTTTAACTGATTTATTTTTGAATTATAAATTGGTACATAAATTGTTCATGAGACTAACAAAATTAAAATCAATCCGATTGGTGGGATTCTTAAATATATAGACAATAATCCAAAATCAAAATCAAATCTAAATGCGCTAATGATGGGGTATGTTGAATAAATGATTGGTAATGTTCAATACATATAAGCATTTAACATTTTCACTACATTAATTTTATTTGTACTTTGTCTAATTTTAATAATTGTTAATATGTTATATGACAATTGAAAAAAACAAAATAAGTAAATTATAGTCAAATCAAAGTAAGTTAATCATGTGGTTGGGGTATGCATATAAACCTATTAACTTTTATTCTATTATAGTACATTTTAAGTTTAATAAAATGTACTGGCTTAAACTTTTAAATATATTAGAAATAATAATTCTCCCAATAAAATTTGGAGATCAATATAAAAGTGAAATTATGTTGGTAAATAAAAAAATCACTATATAAACAATAGTGATTTTTTTATTTGATTTGTTTTATAAAATTCTATTTGAATTCTATAGTTGCTCCAGCTTCAATGAACATTTTTTTCATTTTTTCAGCTTCTTCAACTTTAACGTTTTCTTTAACAACACCAGGTGCACTATCAACAACAGCTTTCGCTTCCATTAATCCTAAACCTGTTATTTCTCTAACAACTTTAATAACACCAACTTTGTTAGCTCCAGTTTCTTTTAAGAATACTGTAACTTCAGTTGGAGCCGCAGCTGCTGCTGTTGGAGCTGCTGCGGCTGCTGGTGCAGCTGCTGATACTCCAAATTCTTTTTCTATTCCTTCAATTAAATCTTTAATTTCAAGCATAGTCATATCTTTCAACGCTTTTATAAAATCATCTTTATTCATTTTAGCCATATTTAATTCTCCTTAAATTTAATTTAATTATTGCTTAGTATCAGCAACTGCTTTCAATGCGTATAATACACCTCTAATTGGTGAAGTTAAACATGAAAGCAACATACTATACATACCTTCTCTATTAGGTAGTGATGCAATAGATTTAGTTAATATATGATCCATATATTTTTTTTCAATATATGAACCTTTTATGTTTATAAAGTCATTCAACTTAAACATATCATATACAATTCTTAGTGGAGCGATTTCATCTTCGTTACCAAATGCAATCGCGTTTTGTCCAACCAAATCACCAAATTCATTTATTTTTGCTTTTTGAAGTGCTCTTGTCAAAATATTATTTTTATAAACATTTAAAACAGAATTACTGTTTAACATTTTTCTTCTAATATCTGACATTTCACAAGCAGTTAACTTTGCATATTCAAAAATTATAAACGACTTTGAATTATTAATCTTAGTTGCAACATCTGAAACTAATGCATCTTTTTGTTTGATTATTTTTTTCATTTGTTTACCTTTTCAAACCATGAATTGTAATATATAAAAAAACTTGTAAATAAATACAAGTTTTAGGTATATTAAAAAAAATTAGATTTTAATTAACCTCGGCAACATTTTCAAAACATAAATGTTCGTTGCTGTCTTTAGTATATTACCAAATTATATTATCATAAAAATGACAAGAAAATTTAACAATTATTGTTATGAAAATATTATATTAAGCGCTTTGTTTAGTAACTAAACTATTGTTTATTTCTTTTAAACTCGAAAGTGCATCTATTTTTAATTCACTAGTGTTCAATGTGATTTCGAAACTATCAACATAATAAATATTAACTATTGTAACTTTGGGAAAACAATCATTATTAATTTTGAAAATATTCACCCCATTTAAATCAACAGTTTCTGTTTCTAAAATTAATTTTTTCAATTCTATATTTACCAATGAAAAATCTTTTCAATATTTGTGCTTACCTTGGATGTAACTTGAATCTAAACCAATTTGTTCATATATTTCAAGAATATTTGTTTTATCACTTATAAAATCAAACTCAGCTACATAAAAATCAAAATTGCTTATTTGGTCTATTTTATTTAATTCAATTTCTGTTAACTTAATTTGATTAGCGTTTTTTTTAGATGGTTTTAAAAAAATATGCTTATCTAATTCATTAATATAAAAATCACTTTGATCATCATTTAGTGCAAAATACTTTGATAAATCAAAATTAAATTTATTCTTATAATCTAAAATAAAAATAGCTTTTAATAAATCAGATTTAAAATCTTTCTTTAATTTCTTTTCTAATTTGTGTTTAGAAAATAAATTCATTATTGATTGTAAAATCTCGGCTATTGTCCTTTTCTGATTTATTATATTTATTTCTTCATTAATAAGAAAGGCTAGTTCTTTAATAATCTCAACTGGCATATTAATGAATTCGATAAAAAACTTTTCAACAGTATTGTTATCTTCTCTAAATGATCTTTTACCAACATATTTTATATAAGTAAAATTTATTTTCTCAATGTCCCCAATTAAATCTTTTTCTTCAAATTGGATTGGTATAGATAAACCAAAGATTGTTCCCTCTTCGTTTGATGATACTGTTATATTATTTGTGAGATTTGTCATGTCTAGTTCCTTTTACATTATTTGATTCTTGATCTAAATATATTAAATCTCTCTTAATGTCTTCATAATCTTGTATTCCCGGAGAAAAAAGATTTACATATTTTTTTGCAATTTTTAGCGCTTCATATATTCTTGCTGGAATAATGATTTTCATATATTTAGAAATATTATTTCTATATCCAAACCATCTACATCGTTGTAGCAAGGTATCTACATAAACCATCTCTACATCATTTACTATTAGCTCGGTAATTAGATTTTCAAATGTTACACCTCTTGATAACATAACACCACCAATAATAATTTCATGGTTAAAAGTTTTTTCTAAAAAATCACCCTTTCCAGATTCTGCTTTACCATTCAATGTATAAAAACTTTTGTTGTCTTTTATATAATTTATTATTTCTTTACTGTGCTCAATAAACTTATTTTGAAAATCTTCATTTTGATTACAAAAATCACAATTAATATTTCAACCACTAATTGTTTTTATAATTATGTTTTTAATTTCGAAATCACTTAATTCAACAAACATATTAATAATTTTTTCAACCTTATATTTGTGCTCGTAGTGGTCATCGGTTGCTGATGATAGATTAATTAAACACTGACTTTTAATATCACCTTTTGTTGGGTTATCCATTTTTAATTGACTAGCGCCAATTAAATAAATCGTTATTGTTAAAAAGATTAATTGTCTTAATTGAGAGTCATCAGAAATAATTTCCTTATTTATCTTTTGATTTGATAAATAAAAATTATTTAAGGTCATTGATTTATCAATTCCAAAATATTCATTGCTATTTTTCAATACAACAATCTTAGGTTCATCACTTTTAGTTTTTTTATCTGATAATATATTGCCATAAGGTGTGGCTGTAAAATATAATAATTTACAACTTTGCAATTCATTATATATCTCTTCTAAATATTTATAAAATGCTGAATTATCATATTCATTAGCACCTGAGTTTATTGTTCCATAATCTGATTCATCATCAATGATTAAAAATTTTGTATCTTTACCAATGATATTTTTTTTGATTTGGTTAGCAATACTCTTTAATGCAGTGTTTTCTTTAGTAATACAAATAACAAGCTTTGTTTTTTTCTTAATCAATTGTGCAATCTCACTGTGTTGATCCGGATAAAGCTGTGTATATCCAAAATCACTAAATTTATTGCCTAATTGTTGCTTAACTCTATTGTTTGTTTGTTTTAATAAAATTTTATTAATCCCGCCAAAAACTATTATGCAATCATAATTCTTTTGCATAGCTCTTTCAATACATTTTATTATGTTAATAGTTTTTCCAGATTGCACTTGACCAACACATATGATTCTTGCTTTTGATAGATTATCAAAAGAGAAAATATTATCAACATTTCACTTAATAAAGTCATCTATTATTGGTGTATTAAAAATTTCTTGTTTAATAAATTTAGATGTTGGTGCATTTTCTTCAACTAGGAAAGATGTAATAAAATTTCTATAATCACTCATTATCGTTAAATTCCCTTCAATCTTTAACAATTTCATCAATAATATCGAATAGGTCAATATCTTTTCTGTTTTTCTTATTAACAATTAAAAAATTTGGTGAATTATTTTGCTTATCATTTATTATCCATTGCGCTAATGCCAAAGTAACAATTATTGGGTGCGCAACAATTCTTGAATCAAATGAAGTGGCATTTATATTTATAGGCGATCAAATTGAATGAAAAAAATCATATGATATTGAGTATTTTATACTTTCATTATCTTCATTAACTAACTTACAAATAAACGGTTTGTTTGATTTGTTTTTTTCTTCAGTTAAAACAAAAATATATCTTTTATCTTTATATTTACTTATATATTTTCAAGTATTTACACCATTACGATTGGTATATTCAACAATAGTATCTTCTTTGCCCATTTGCATTTTTTGAGATATATTTTCATTTATTTTATCAATTGATGAACTATTCAATTTTTTAGGATTATCATTATCGTCGCAAATCTTTTCAACTTTAATAATTTTTGCTAATATTTTTTTAAATGTATTTTCTCAAATTTCTTTTAACCTATTAGTAAGATCGCTTCTTGAATCATTTCACAATAAGACAGTTTTATTTATTTCAGTACTAAAGTCATTTAAATGAATTTCTCCATAAAGTCTTATTGGCGTAGATTCACCATCAATTGTTTTCCTATTTTCAGCAAAGGAAATAGTTTGCGGTTGTTTCTTTTTTCAATAGTCTTTGTTTATTCATGGACCTATATCAATTCCTCTGTCATGATGATAAGTTGAAACACCTTGCAATTTATCATATCCATATTTAGACTTAAATTGCGCATATCTTTCTGTCTTATTATCATTTAAACCAATAGTATATTTGATTGTACTAGAGCTAATAATTCCGTATGTTAATTTTTTTTCTTCAGGGGAATTACTTAATTTAATCGGTTCATTAATAACTACTGGTTTGTCATCTAATATAAGTCTACAAACTTCTTTAAGTATTGAACTACTTGATTCATCTTTTTCTATTGCTTCTATATCATTTGTAAATTCTTTGAATTTCATAGCTATTTCAGCATTTGCGATATTCTCAGATTCTGCAGAATTATTTTTCTTATACCTATTTTTTATATCTTCTTTGAAATCAGATAATTTTCATGGCTTTATCTCGAAATTACCAATTTTATATAGTATGCTCTTACTGCTTATTGATGCACCATTTTCATGTTTCTCATCAAAAAAATATAATTCTAAACCCTTCTGTTTAATGTAGTATTTGTATTTTCAACCAAGAAAAGCAAATAAAGCATTTCTTTTGTCATCATCATCACATAAATAACTAAATTTACTAATATCATCATTTATATTTTTGATAACAATTGTAGTACCAGATTTTTCTGGAGCAATAAAAATATCTTTTTTCTTATAATAAATGGAAACAAAATCTTTATTATCTTCTTTATTTTTTATATCTAACTCAGCGGCCATTGGTGCAAATAATTCATATGCACTCTTATCACTTGTACGAAATTCTAAATAATTAATCATATGGTCATCTTTAGTTTTAGAGTAAATAAAAGCATCTTCTCCAAATCATCCGATTGCTGATTTTAAACCAATTCCATATTGGTTTAAATCTTCTTTTCCTTTATTTTCAGTACTATAAAGTGGAGCGGCTTTTCTAATTTCTTCATAAGTCATTCCAGCAGCATTATCTTGAATTATGATTTCGCTTTTTTGACTTATGATTGCACTACTATCGTCACAATCTGAGATAAAGATTATTTTTATTTTTAAATTACTACGTGTTGATTCATCAAGTTTTTCTCATGAAGAAATTGAGTTATCTATTAATTCAGATAACATAATTGGGACAGAATAGTCTTCTGATTTAAAATGGGTTAATATAGCTACAGTTGGCTCTAATTTGATTTTTTCTTTAATGCTCATAACATAGATCATTGTATGAAAATAACAAATTAATAAAACCAACCATATGATCTATTAATGCATTTAATCAATAAAGAAAAAATAATTAATTATTATAATTAGAAAGATTTTTGGTTTCTTCACTAAATTCAATTTTAGAAAAATCTTCAATAATATCAAACAATAATTTTGAAATATTATCTTTACGTTCGGTTTTACTTGTTAATTTATCTGATATCAATTTTTCAATTTCATCTTTAATTGTGTGCTTATTAATTATTTTCTCAAATATTGCTAATATGTCTTTTAAATAAAAGGCTTTAGGATTAGAAAAATTTTCAATATCAAAATAATTAAATATCTTTGTTAAATCACAATTATTATATGTGCCTTTAAAATCCAATATCGTTTCATTGTGAGCAAGTTTATTTCTAAAACTAGTTAATATCTTTAACAATAAAGAAAAATCCTCAGATGTTAACTTTATGTTTTTATTTTTTGGTTTATAACCTTCAAAAAAATTAGCAATAATTTCATTTTTATATTTTGTACTAAATTTCTCAAAACAATGAACACAAAATGAGAAAGTTCACGAATATGATACATTAAATATTTCAAGATATTGTCACTTACTATTTTCAACATCTTTTTTAGACTCACTAAAAATAAAAAAATTATCAATTTTATTTTTATGAATTTTTTCCATTTTCTTTTCGTTTATTTTTGCCTTCTCAACAAGTCAATTAGAACTACTTGAAAATTGTGTCATATATTCAAAAAATTCAAAATATGAACTTTTCTTATATCTTGAATTTTTACTGTCATCTTTTAACACATCAAAAACTTCATCTATTTGCATTTTGCTCAACAAACAAATATATGGCGTTTTAGTTTGAGCATCAATGTACTTATATAAAACTTTAACAATAGTTGAGTTCATAAGCATTTCAATGAATCTAAAATACTTTCAAAAAGTAACTGATATATTTCTGTCAATATCAAGTAAATACCTAAGATTATTAGAAGTGAATTCAGGTTTGAAAATTTTACATTCATCATCAGAATACATTAATTTATGTTTTAAACTCTTTACTACATGGTTATAACCATATGACTTTAAATATTCTTTAAAAATTTCTTTTGAACCATCAACAATAACTAATTTTTTTTCATTCTCTAACTTTTTAACTTGTTCATCGATATTTAAAAAAATAATATGGTTACTCATAAAAACAATTATCCTTTATTATTTTCAATTCTTCGCTCATCTAGGACCTAATTGATTATTTAATCTAATATCATATACATCAATTTTTAAATCATTTGTAACGATTGATGATATTGCTTGATCTTGAATTGAAGTATCAGCTGCCGCTTGGATAATAAGGTTATAAAATACATTAGCTGTATCAACTTCAATTGTGCTTCCTGTAAAAAGCTTTTTAATTGCAAGTTCTAAATTAGCAAGTGAAGATATGTCATTATTATTTAATTGAATCACTTTTGCACCATGTAATAATGCTAATGAATTTGGATCTTGAATTGTAGTACCAGTACCACTATTCAAAGCACCACTTGATATATAACCAGTTCTTGGCGAGAACATAGTAGCAGTAATTGAAGAGCTATTTGTGATTACTTTCAATGCAGTTTTTTTATCATCGATAGTATTAGCTGTCAAAACAGTATTAATTGAAATTGTTTTGATTTTCTTTTGGATAGCTCTAGCTAAATTATCAACATCACTTGATAAAGTGTATTTGTCAATTATTGAATTTAATTCACTTACATTTGTACCATATGTGTAAAGTAAACCTTCTGTTGTTGATGTATTTTCAGATTGTTTTGTAAACATTCTTTCATTTATAACTGGTGTTGCAGAGTTTGAAGATGAAGTTTGCAAACCAGAAAAGCCAATTGAGCCAGCTACATAATTATAATAACTATTAGTTGTATATCTAGAATTAGTATTTGTATTATTTGTAATAGTTGCAGTATCAACTGGTGTTGCACCATAGTATGAAGATTTATAAGTGTTATTAATGTTTTTCGTTAATGAAGTGTTTGTAACATTAAGTAACGAAGAAACATCTAATTTAGTTGTATTTAATGTTGTATTTTGAGTACTATATCAAGCAATATAAGTTTCATCACCTAAAATCATTTTTGTTTTTAAATAGTTTAAAAACTCAGCTCCATTATTCTTTAATAAATAATCAACTGTACTCATTATTGTATAAAGTGATAAATAATCAACCGATACTGCGCTTGTTTTTACTTTCTTAGAATTCAATCACAATTGTTTTTTATATGAGTTTAGACTTGAATAAGATATTGTATCATTTGTGTCTGTTGTATAGTCTAATCACTTATTTGTTAAGCTATCAAAAGTAGAACCAAAAAAACTATTAACTAAAGCACTATTAATACTTTCTAAATTTCCTGAAGCAAAACTTGTAATACCATTAAAAATATCATTTGCAAAAGTTAAATCATTGCTATTGATTTTAGTTGATAAATAATTCTTAAGGATATCAACTTTTATTGTATTTCCAATATTGTCAGAATCAGCTCCATAACTTGTTAGTGCTTGGTTAATATAAAAATCACTAACTAAGATATATTGACTATATTTATAACCAGAAAACGAAGAGTTTAATGGTGATAAATTTAATGAATTAACAAAAGCATCAATTGCAGCTAAATAAGCTGATTGACTACCGCTAGTGGCAAAAGGATTTTTAAATGAGACTGAATCCATTAAATCAAAATTTGTAGAATTTGTTTTATATGTATAAATTCACGGTGCTGCTAATCCGTTTTCTTTTGCTAGGATTCCATAATTTGATGAAAATTTAACTTTCGCATCATACATTTTATTTTGGAAATCATTTGGTCTATGATATTTAGAAACATCAAATAAATAAGTATTTAACAATTTTAAGAAGGCAAATTTTTCATCACCTCAAATACTATTTGGTCTAAACATTTTTAAAGTATTATCACCAGAATTTGCTTGATAATATTCTAAAATCAATCAATTTAAATTAGCTTTAAAAAAATTAGATAATTCAGTTTGTACATCAACAGTAAATTCATCACCGATATATTTATTCATTAAAGATCTATATAAAACAATATTAGCTGCATTCTTTTTGTAAGCATCAATTGTAGTACCTTTATCAATGAATGTCTTACCATCAATTGAAATTGCATGAACTCCAGCTTCATTTCTTAAAAACATAAACTTATTTAATTTAGTTTCACTTGTCATAAAAGCATCAGTAATAAATAAATCAGAAGTATTATTAGTACCTAATAATCCTTTGAATTCGCCATTTGGATTAATAATTTGTGTTGCTAATGAATTCGCTATTTTAATATCACGATTATTTATACTAGTATTTGAAACAAAATTAGATGTAATTGCATCAGCTGTAGTAGCTGTTGTACTAATGGTAGCTTTTTGAATATCACTATTTTTATCTATAATATTTGGAAAACCAGAAGCAGTTTTTCCAGAATATAAAAGATAAGTAGCAGCGGCTGCAAACTCAATATATAAGTCATTATATATTGTTCCATTTTTAGCTAGAATATATGTAGAAGAGTCTTCTGTATATTGTTTTGGTATTTCAATTAAACCATGCGTTGTATCAGTAATGTAATTATTAGTAGTAGTTGCACCATTTAAAAAGTTTTTAAACTTGTCAATTGTACCTCATGCATCATTTGTAGCGTTATCATTTGAAAAATATGGAAAAGAGTAACTACCACTAGATGTTGATGTAGTACCATCAGCACCTGGCGTTGATGAAGGAGCTGCTGTATATACAGAATCAATTCCAGTTAATGGAGCTCCATATTTTCATAATGACATATTAATAATGTAAGGGTTTTCAATTTGAACTCACTTGTCATAAACAAATTGTTGAAAGTTAGCATAAATGGGGTCTAAATAATTATCTTTATTACCTTCATCAATAATAGTTGATGAGAAAGCAAATTTTGTAGAACCAGTAGCAGTATCTATTGCATCTAGAATTTGTGCTTTAGTTGGGGCTTTGATTGCAACATTTTTATTATCAACAACAGCTAAATAATTCTTTTCAAAAACTTTATTTGAAAATTCAGTTCTAGCTCAATCTAATAGTTTTTTCTTCTTTCAATTTTCTTCATTACCACCATTTGGATCTAATTCATCTTGTTGAAATTTTATTTCAAAATCAGCACCATTAGTTTTAGTTGAACTTGCAACTAAATTATTATATTCTTCATCAATGACTTTCTTTTGAGCTTCAAGTGAATTTTTATAAGTGATTTGGTCACCTTTTCTTGATAAAAAATCAATTCAATCTAAAAGTAGTTCATTAACGTTGTAATCAAAATATGTAGTTTGTGCAGCATTTGATTCAAGAGCAAATTTTGACATTTTATTTAAATCATAACCTGCAGCAAAATTTTTCATGTCGCCTTTTGAAACAGATTTATCAATTAATTCTTGATTAATAGATGCACATGATGTTAAGGCAAGTGTAGTTATTGCAGTCAAAGATAAACATGAAACAAAACATAATATCTTTTGTCATTTTTGAAATTTTATTTTATTGTTCATATTTACTCCAAACAAAAATTGAAAACCTTATTTTCAATTTTTTATTCATTTAACTCCTAATTGATTACTTAATCTAACATCATATACGTTGATTCTATTAGTAATAGAATCAACATTATAAGATAATAAATTATTTAACATATTATTTTGAATATTAATGTCTGTTGCAGCTTGTATAACTAAATTGAAAAATATGTCATTTGCTTTTTCATTAGTAAAATAATTATTTTTCATTAGAGCGGCTTTAAACTTTTCTAAAGTAGAAACATCATCATAATTTATATGAATAACTTTAGCACCGAATTTCAAATTGTTAGATGTTGCATCTTCAATAAGAGCACCATTATCTTCGGTTAATGTTCCATTAGAAATGTAACCAGTTCTTGGCTGAAAAAATGAATTTATAGTTGAAGTATTGCTTGCACTATTTAGTATTTCAATTAAAGCTACTTTTTTAGTTTCTAAAGTAGTAGCATTAATGACAGAATCAAATGAGATTGTACCAAGTTTTGTTTTGAATGAATTAACTAAATTGTCAATATCTTGCACTAAAGAAAAATTATTAATAATATTTATCAAGTTATCTTTAGTGCCATAAGAGTACAAACTACCAACTTGATCTTTATTTAGATTTTGTTTAGTAAATAATCTTTCTTGAATAACAGTTGGCGCTGAGTTATTAGGTGCAGTTTGAATACCAACGAATCCAACTGATTCACCAACATATTTGTAGTAAGATGACATACTTGAATAAAAAGTAGTTGGTGTAGTAACAGTATTATTAGTTATACTAGCTGTGTCGCTTGGTGCACTTCCAAAATATGAAGAAGAATATGAATTATTAACATTCTTTAAAAGATTTGCTGGTGAAATATTAAAAAGTGTTCCAACATTTTTAGCTGTTGTTTCTAAAAAGGAATTGCTTGATTCATATCAAGTAATATATGAATCAATTCCAATCGAAATTTTTGATTGTAAATAATTCATAAATTCTGTAGCATTATCACTTAATAAATATTTTATAGTTGAGACAAGAAGGTGTAAGTTGTAGTATGCACTACTTTTAGAAGAATTATTAACTTCAAGCGCTTTTTGTCATAATGATTTTCTATAAGTATTTAAATTTGCATAACTAATTGTGGCAGTAGCCTTAGCTTCATTTAAGTTGTATCATTTGTTTTCAAGAGAAGTGAATGTTGAATCAAAAAAGAAATTATTTATAGCATTATTAATATTTTCTTTTACTTGGTTATTAAATGTAGCATTTGCAAAAATAGAAGCATTCACTTCTAATAAAGAATTATCAAAATCTGCTTTTAAATAATCTAATAATATATTTGATTTGATTTCATCACTCATAGAATTTCCATCATTTCCAAAAGCTATAAGTGCATAGTTAATATATTTATTGTTTGTATAAATATATTGACTATATTGAAAACCATCAAAACTAGAAGTTAATGGTGCTAAATTCAAGCTTGTAATAAATGCTGATATTGCATTTACAAATGTTGAATACGTACCATTAGTAGCAAAAGGGTCTGGCGAATATAAAGAATTAATCAAATCAAAATTAGTTGTATTAGCATTTTGGTAAGAATAAACTCATGGTGCTGCAAATCCATTATCTTTTGCTAATACTCCATAATTTGAAGAAAACTTTACTTTTGCATTATGCATTTTAGCTTGGTAATCTTTTTTTCTACTATATTTAGATTCATCAAATAAATATTTATTTAATGTTTGATTAAAAGTATGTGTTTCTGCACCAAAATCAGTTGTTGGATCAAACATTTGCAAATCTTTTGGTATAGTAGTGTCTGAAGCAAATTGATATAATAATGAAGTAAAGTTATTAGAAAGGAAAGTATTCAATTCTGATTTTACATCTATCCCAAAATCACTATAACCATTCTTATTTAATAAAGATCTATATAAAACAATATTAGCTGCATTCTTTTTGTACCCATCTATTGTTGTAGCTTTATCAATAAATGTTTTACCATCAATTGCAATGGCATGTACACCAGCTTCATTTCTTAAAAACATAAAATTATTTAGTTTAGCATCACTTGCTTTAAAAGCATCTGTTATGAATAAATCAGAAGTATTATTAGCACCTAATAAACCTTTGAATTCTCCATCTTTATTAATAATTTGTGATGCTAAAGAATTTCCAAGTTTAATATCTAAATTATTTAAACTAGAATTAGAAACAAAATTAGATGTAATTATATCTGTAGTTGTAGATGTTGTATTAATAGCCTTTTGAAGATTAGTATTAATATCAGCAACATTAGTTGTCCCGTTAAATACTTTACCAGAATATAAAAGATAAGTGGCTGCAGCTGCGAATTCAATATATAAGTCATTATATATTGAACCATTTTTAGCTAATATATATGTAGATGAATCTTCTGTATATTCTTTTGGAATATCAATTAAACCGTTTGCAGTATCACTAATATAATTCGATGTCGCATTGGTAACAAATTTAACAAATTTATCAACAGTGCCACTCGCGTCATTTGTAGCATTATCATTTGAGAAATATGGAAAAATGTATGAACCAGAAACAGGTGTAGCATCACCCTCTCCTTCTCTTGTTTTAATTTCTTCCATTGATAATGAAGATTCTGAAGGTGGAGGAGTTGGTGCTGGGGCTGGGGCTGATAAATAAACAGAATTTAAACCATTTTTAGGTGTTGAATATTTTCATAAAGCCATATTGATAACAAATGGATTTTCAATTTCAACTCACTTGTCAAAAATGAATTTATGAAAATTAGCATAAATGGGATCTAGGTATGTATCAATTTCAGATAAAGATTCATTTGCTTTTTCAGTAAAGGCAAATGAATTTGTAGTCCCACTTATTGCACCAATTAAATCTGCTTTTGAAGGAGATGGAACTTTATTTTTAGTTGTTGTATTTATAGTTGTTAAATAATCTTTAGAAAAAGCTTTTGTTTGAAATTCAGTTCTAGCTCAAGTCAATAATTTATCTTGTTTTCATGATTCTTCAGTTCCACCAGATGGATCTAATATTTCTTGTTGGAATATTAAAGGAAAGTCACTACCATTATTTTTCTTATAAGAATCAAAAGTGTCATTATAAGATTTATCAATAAATTTCTTTTCATTCTCTAAAGCTGTTTTATAGTCATTATTTCCAGGTCTTGAAGCAATACTTTCAATTCAACTTAAAGCAAGTCTATTAGAAACATTATCTAAATACAATCTAGAGCCATTACTATTTTTTATAGCAGATGTTGAGTATCTATTTAAATCATAACCATCAGCAATTTTTGTACCATCACCTTTAGAAATTCTTTTATCTAATAAAGATTGGCTTATAGAGCCACAAGATGATAATGCAAAGAGAGAGAACGAACCAAATGATAAACACGCTAAAGTTGTTAAGACGATTTTAGATTTGCTTAATTTAGTTTTAAATTTATACATTTATCTCTCCAAAAAATTACGTCAAAATTAGACAATACATTATTATAAATTATCTTTTTAATATATATTTACAAAAATAATTTATATAGTTTTTAAAAAAGATTCTAAATTAATTGTTTTAGATGACTGTCTAATTTTTTTAATACTATTCTTTTCTAATGATTTTATTTTAGAAACACTTAAATTTGTTTCAGCACTAACTTCATCATAATTTTTTTTAGAAACATAAGGTCCTAATCCATTCAACATTTGAATAACAGTTAATTCTGTTGAAGTTAAAAGTTTTTGCATCAACTGACTAATTCTTATTGCAAAAGTTGGTGAAGAAAAAGCTTCACTTTCTATAATTGAATTTTCTTCTGCAAAGTTTTCAAGTCTTTTAACTTCTTTCTTATGCATTCTTTTATGTGAGTCTGAAATTGAATTAATCTTTTCTAAAACAATTGCAGATAATTCATCTACAGTTTTACTAGCATCAACAACAATATAATCAATTCCAAAGTCTTTACAAACATTTATCATATAGTCTTCATAAATTTCTAAAAGCTTTTTAAAGTAAGTTCTATTTTTTTCGAAATTATCAATTTCAATTTTTCTGTCTCTTTTAAAAAGTCTTTCTTTAAATAATTGTCAATTACCAGATAAAATAACATACAACTTTGGAACACCATGTTCATATATTAATTCGTTAGCTACATCTTTTCATAGACAGTCATAATAAGAAAACACTGATGGTCTTACGATATTTTCGTGAGCAAATAGTCAATCTTCAAAGATACTTCTATCAAAGATTGTCAAATTTTTAGCATTACAACTATTCTTATAGTTGTCAAATCTATTTAAAATAAAATACAATTGAAAAACTGAACCATACAAAGTATTGTTTTTTCTCTCATACATCTTTTCTAAAAGTAAATGCATCAATTGATCTTCATCATTTAATTCATAAACAATTTTAGAATCTTCAATTAAGTCATGCAGTTTACTTGCTAGTGTGCTTTTACCAAAGGCAATCATTCCACCAATTACTATGGAGTTAGAAATTTTTATTTTTTTAAGGTTAGGTTTTAGAACTTGTTCCATAGAATTTGATAATTTATATGTCGTTTTTTGCCTTCTCAATTTCATTTAACTTTCCCCAATCTAGTATATTATGTTTTTTTTAATTCAAATTTTTAATGTTTGTTAACTTCCACGTATGTCTAGTTTTTTTAAAATTTCCCGATATCTTTTAATGTCGCTATTTTTCAAATAAGTTAATAATGACTTTCTTTGAGAAACCTTTTTATAAAGTCCTCTTTTCGAAATGTTATCTTTTTTATTTTCAACCATATGCGTAGTTAAAGATTTTATTTCAGCTGTTAAAATTGCAACTTGAACTTCTGTTAGACCAGTATTTTTAGCTGATCCACCAAATTCTTTAATAAGTTTAGCTTTTGTTTCTTTACTTATAGCCATATAATTCCTTTCAATTAATGTAATAAACGATGATGATAAAGCACTTTAAACGAAAGAATTTAAAACAATATCATATTTGTTACAAAATATTTTTACCACAAATTTAGTTGTTGTTTAATTATTTTAAAAAAAATTATATTAAATTTTTTGCATCATCTAATGTAAATTTCCCACTTTTCGTCCTAATTAAATCCGTTAGTGTACCTTTAGTGTTTAACTTTTCTGCAAAATCCATTGCAAAACTTCTTATATAAAAGCCTTTTGATACTAACATCTTTAAAACAACCACACTTGATTGCAAATCAAAACTTAATATCTCTATACATTTAATTTCGACTTCTCTAGGAGGAATTTCAATTGCAATATCTTTTCTTGCATATTCATATAGCTTTTTTCCTTTTATTTTTATTGCTGAATAAATTGGTGGAGTTTGTCAATATTTTTTACAATTAAAATTATCTATAACATTTTTAATATCATTTTCTTGTAATGAAAGAGTTTCATTAAACAAAATATCGCCTTCAGAATCATATGTACTAGTTTCCATTCCCAACTTAATTGTTGCAATATATTCTTTGTCATCTAAAATTAACTCTGCTAGTTTTTTAGTACCAGAATTTATGCCAACAACTAATACACCAGAAGCATTTGGATCAAGTGTTCCAGCATGTCCAATTTTTTTAATATTGGCATTATTTTTTTTATAAATACTAATTGCATCATGTGATGTGATGCCTTTAGGTTTATTAAGCACAATAATGTTTTCCATAATATATAAATATTAACCACATTAAATAAATTATTAATTTAAATTAATTGTTTTTTATTGCTTATAATATACTTATATTCTAAAAATTAAAAAGAGGTTTTAATGAAAATATTTTCAAATGATATATTAACAGATGGTTATTTAGATAAGAAATTTGGATCAAACACACAAGAAAATGATACTAAAATAAAAAATATGGTTGCTAAATCATTCCATGTTGGTTGAGAAGATTTACCAGATAACACTAAATCAATTGCAATAATTTTTGAAGACCATGATGCAATACCAGTTTGTGGTTTTACTTGAATTCATTGAACTGCTTGTAATATTGACCCATCATTAAATGAATTACCAGATAATGCTAGCTTAGCTTTAAAAAATAAATTCATTCAAGGTGTAAACTCATACGGTTCTCCATTACTTGGTGAAAACCAAATCGTTCATAATGGTTATGGTGGTTGTGCTCCTCCAAATGATGACCACAACTATACATTAAGTGTTTATGCTTTAGACACTATGTTGGACTTAAAAAATGGATTTTTCAAAAATGAATTATTATTCGCTATGCATGGACATATATTAGATAGAAAAATAATTAATATTAAATACAAAAAATTGATTGTTTAAAATTATTAAAAACTAATTTATTAAAAAAACAACATCATAAAGATGTTGTTTTTTTATATATGTAGTTGAGTAATACTTATTATCAAAATATAATAAAGTAGTTATGGAATCTTTACAAAATAAAACATTAGAAAAAAATATTATATATATACACGGTTTTGGTGCTAATAAGAATTCTAATACATCATTAATTGAGTTCTGCAAGAACAATAATTATAAGTTATGATCTCCCGATTTACCAGGACATGGTGATATGCCATTTGATAATAGAAAATTAACAATAAAATCATTCGCTGAATTTATTGTTAATTATATTAATGATAATCATATCGAAAATTCAATAATAATAGGTCATTCAATGGGAGCGGCAATTGCAGCTTGTGTAGCTGTTTCTTTAAAAAAAGGTGCAATTGAAAAATTAATTTTAATATCACCATTAAATCTATCTATTAAAAATAGTAAATCTAAGCAAAATTTAATAAATTATTTTGAAAGCCACAATATGCATGTTGGTGATAAGATAAAGAAAATTGACACAATAAACTTATTGAAATTTGCATTGTTAGCTAGAAATATTTCTACAAACCATGCACTAATTGAAATAGATAGTATTTATAAAAAATTAAGTGTGCCAACATTAGTTTTACTTGGAGAAACAGACCCTATATTACCTTGCTCAAAAAGTTATACTTATTTTGAAAATTTAAATAATAAAAATATAAACATAATTATCCAAAACGGTGATCATTCACTTTATAAAACAAGTGAAATATGCTTCATAAAGAATGTAAAAAACTTTATTAGAAGATAAAACAAAACTAATCTTTTCTCTTTTGAGACTTTATATTTTTAATTTCTCTAGTGATGAAATATATTAATATCGAAAATAATATAAAAGCCAAAAATGAAGCAATAGATATAACTGTAATGTTTTCGGCTTGCAAGCCAGCTTTAATGTCTGTAACAGTTAATATAGTAAAAACCATTGCAAAGAAATTAATAAATCCAATTATAGTTGCAATAATATATGCCAAAAGAATATTTTTACGCTCTTTATCTTTTTTAGACATTTGATCTGTCTTTCTCATCTTAGAAATCAATTGGTCTATTGATTTTTGTATACTATCTAATTTATCTATTTTTCTAACGATATTTTTAATTTGAGACATTCCATAAAAATCATCATAAATATTAAATTTCAAATTTTCTAAAATCTTTATCTTGTTACGATAATATATACTATTTTTAAATATATCTTTATTAGAAAATTCATATTCGATATTTATTCTCATTCAATTTCTTGATTGACAATAAATCTCAGATCAAAAGTAATTAGCATACAAATTACTTTTTCTGTTTTTATGATTATTATTTTCTTCAAATAAAAATGTGTCATTTTTAATAAGCAAAATCGTTGAAGTATCACTGACAAAAGAAATGTAATTATAATTTAACTCACACTTAGAATCTTCTATTCCTGACTTAAGAGATTCAGAAAGTTTGTTAGTAACTTTATTTCTCGATAAAACATCTTTCAATTGCTCTAAATCAATAAAATTAGCACTATTTTCATCTAAGGCAAAAATCTCTGGATGAATAACTAATAAATAAATGATTTTTATTTTATCATCATCATCAAATAAACTAAATTCTGACATCAATGGATTATTATCCATTCTCAATATTTCAAAGGATTGAATTGGCTTACCAAATGAATAATTCTCAAAATATGAATGCTTATTAATTATTTCAAAAAAGTCATCAGCAGTCTTAATGTTTGTTAATTTATTCTTCTTTTTAGGTTCATTAAAATAAGTCAATCTTAAATACTTAGCTAATTCGATAAAATCCATTTCTGATGTTTGGTTTGGATCATCTTTAATTAATGATGGTTTATCTAATAAATTTAAAATTATTTCTGGTTTATCATTTGTAAAATATTTCTTTAATTCTTCATACAAAGTCAATGAAATTATTGAAATGATTAATATAGAAAAAAACAATTCATTTTCAAAATAATTAATTTCTTCTTTAGTCATCTTTTTAAAAGATAAATATTTTTTATTAATTAAATTAATTCAATTTTGTTGCAAGTCTTCTACACCCACATTTTTAAAATCTAATGGTTTCTTCTTATTTATAAGAGGTGCTTGAGATTTTGAAGATTTTTTTCTTTGTTTAGAATTAATTTCATAATGTTCAACTATGTCTAAAATGTTATTTAACGTTATTGGGTATAGTTGCTTGTTTACAAAATATTTAATTAGTGTATCAATATATACTTTATCAATTGTCTCATCAAAATTAATTATTGATTTTTCTAGTTGCTTAAAATTTCAAGAGAACCCACCAGATAAAACCTTATTATCTTCATCTAAAAAAAATGATAATTGAATTTCTTCTACATATTTATTAAGATAAATATTTGGATTGATTTCAATTGAAAAATTATATCTTCTATCATCATATTCATCACCAACCAATTGAATATCACCATAATTAATGATTTCTTTTATATATAAAGGTTCATCAAATTTATCCATTTCTTGAATAGTAAAAAAATCTCCATTTATATTACCAGTTTTAGATACAATTTTTTTCAAACAAAGATTTAACATTAATTTTATCTTGTCAACCTTTGTTAAATTATCAATTTCATAAAATTTATTAATTTCAATTTCACTAAGATTCTTTTGAATCTTAGGGAGAACCTTGTTAATAAATTTCTTACTTGGATGGTTTTTTAAACTTGTAAAAAATTTGTTATTTATGTTGTCGATATAAAATGGACAGATATTTTTAACTTTTAATTGTTTAATGAATTCTTTTCCCATTATTCTTCTCCATTATTTTTCTTGCTTCTCGTTTTTTCGCTAACCATTTTGAAAATTGTTACAAAAAGAATCATAAATATAAACATTGTTAATATTGTACCCAACGAAATAAAAATAATACTAATGTTGTTGATTCCCAACGAAGCGTCTGGAACTGTTAATACCGTGAAAATCATTGAAAAGAAATCTGCAAATCCAAAAAGACTAGCTGTCATTAAAGCTAAACCTAAATATCTTCTTTCTTTGGATTTTCCATATATTTCATCAGCCAAATTAAATTTAGAAGATAATGTTGTAATCGTATTTTTTAAATTTGTAATACTATTTATTTTTTTGATGATAATTATGATTCCAGGTATTCCATAGAATGTGTCATTTCAGTCAAAATATAGCGCATCCAACTTCCTTAAATACTTTCTCAATAAAAATGGTTGTGAATTTTTATATTCATATAATTTCTCTTCTAGATATTTTATTTTTCAAATTCTTGTTTGTGTAAAAATTTGAGCTCATAAATAATTGTTGAATATCTTTTTATTAACACCATAATCATAATCAATTATTGAATCATTATTTTTTGCTAAATTTATATTATTATTTTTTATCAATAAAAATGAAAGACTCTCATTAATAAATGAAACATAATCAAAATTTCATTCACATGAATATTTATATATAGTTTTTTTTATGATTTCATTTAAATCACTATTCACTCTTAATGAATTAATTAATTCTTCATATTCATCATATTCAATTAAATTATATTGACTATCATTCAAACCAAATAATTCTGGATCTAGTATTGATAAAAACAAAATTTTAAATTGTGTATTGTTTAAAAATATATCTTCTCTTTGATATAAAAATGGCGATTGATCATTTCTTATAAGTTCATAACTTATAATGGGTAAGGCGAAAGATTCTTTTTCAATATTGTTAAATTTTATTAAAGCTTTAATAGCATCTTCTGCTGACTTAATTTCATTTATTTTTATTTTTTCAGAATTAAAATAAATATCTTTAACAAAACCTATTAAATTTAAAAATAATTCTTCACTTGAAGATGCATTAGGATTTTTCTTTTCTATATTGATTTTTTCTTTTTCGATTAAAGATAAAATCAATTCAGGAGTTTGGCTTCTAAAATATATTTTTAAATCTTCATAAACTATTAGCGAAATTGTTAAAAGTGTTAGTATTGAAAAAAATAATTCATTTTCAAAATATGTTATTTCACTTTTAGAAAATTTCTTAAAGCACAAGAACTTACTATTAATAAACTTAATTCAATTACTCTTTAATGATGAAAAATTAAATTTAGAATTTGCCTTTTTGGTATCAACATTTTTGTTTCTATTATTTGTAGATATATTTTTTTCATTAAAAGAATTTTCATCAATCAAATCTATAATATTGTTTAGAGATAAATATTTTAATTCATCCTTTATAAAAACTCTTAAAAGGTGCATTAAATAAGTCTTTTGGTGTCCTTGAGCGAAGTCAAATGATAAAGATGATAATTTACCTCAATTAAAACTTACAGCACCTGACATCATATGGCTTTTCTCATCTAAATAAAAAGAAAATTGAATTTGTTCAACCAATCTGAACAAACGCCCTTCCTTTCTAAGGTTCAATGAATAATTATATCTTCTAGTAGAATCAATATTACCTATGATATTAAAATCATTTACATCGTTCTTTTCATCAACATAAATTTTATTATTAAACTTATCTGTTGATTTAGAATAAAAAATATCATCATTTAAATTGCTAGTGACCATTGATATTTTATTTATTGAGTGATTTAAGATTTTTTGGATACTAGATGGGGTTGTCAAATTATAAGATTCATAAATTTTATTGATTTCATCTATTTCCATATTTTCTTTTAACTTAGGAAACAATTTATCAAAAGCACGTTTACTTTTATATTCAAAATTACTAAAAAAAATCTCATGAATATTGTCAATATAAAATGGAAAAATTATTCTAGTTTTAAAATTAGCAATTACACTATCACTTACTTTAACAGCCATAAATAACCTTTTTATATTTCTTATTACATATATATAGAATATTTTACATTAACTTATCAAAATTAATGATAGTTAATTATGCATATAAAATATTTAAAAAATCATTATTATGAGATTCGATATGAAATATAATTTATTTCTTAAATAATCTAATTTGTTTTTCCTTAAATATATAAATAACCAATCCTAATATCATCAAAAATAATATAACTATAAATAATACAAAGTATCAATTCAATATTTTATATTCAATTACAAATTGCTTTTGCAATGGTTCTGTTAAGTCAATTTCTTCTTTGCTTAAATTATTAGCAAATAAATTTAATAATTCTTTTATTGAAATATTCAAATCAAAATATTCATTATCTCTATTTGAAATATTTAATGAACTTTCACCGTTTGATAATTGTTCAATATTAAATTTATATTTATTGTTCAATAAATATCTATTGTTATTTTCAAAAATTATTTTATTCTCACCAATTAATTCTTTGTTTATCGGTAAATTGCATAACATTGCAAAAATATTTTCTATTGGATTACCGAAATTATTTTTATCTGGATTAATGTAATTAAAAGAAATCGGATTCTTTAATATAAAGTTGATTGTTAAGTCTTTATTTAAAGTATTAATCTCACTTATATATGTATAAACAAAGCTAGATTTATTAGCCTTTGTTTTCTTATAATTGACTTCATTCTTAATGTGTTCTTTAAGTGAGTTTAAATTGCTTTCGGTATTGAATTTCCACAAAATATTTTTTTCACCATTATCATATATTGATGTTTTTTTATTTGTTAATACTTTTACAATAAAATATCCATCATCACTAAAGCGCTCTTTTTGTTGCAAGTATATAAAATTCTTATGATTAATTAATTGTTGTTTAAACTCAATAGAATAATCGCCTTGAAATAAATCAGTATCTAAATCATTAATGAATTTTCAGTTTCTAATTTTCACTAAAAAAAATATTTCACCATTCTCATTATATGTAGGTAGATAAAAGTTATTATTTCACACATATATCCCAAAGGGCTTTAAAGTAGCTTCTAGATTTGTAAATCTATCAAAATTGATTTCATCAAATGTTAAAATTTCATTAAATAATAATCCACTTTCTATTTTTATTTGAGAATTTAAAAATTCTAATATTTGCGCTTTATTAGATATGTTCTTATTCTCATCAACAAGCTGGCTTGCATATTTATCTGAGTTAAATAATAACTCATCTCTCATTAAAGAAAATTTGTCTATTTTTAAAAATGTAATTCTGGCAGTGAAATAGAAAAATATTTTATTATTCAATAGTTTGATATTTTCGTTATCACTAAAACTATTTGCAAACAATGAATCTATTTTCATAAGAATATTATTATTTACATCTTTAATATTTCACATTGTGTTTATCTGTTTATTTAAATTATTGTGCGCCTTTAATTCAAACGGTATAAATTTATTGTTATCCCAAAACACTATTGTTTCTTCATTATTATAAGCTTCAAAAGTTGCTGTTATTTTATTGTTAATAAAATATAAAGGGATAGCTTGTGTTCATAATAGATGATAATAAAATCTTGTTGAATTCTCTAATGGGTTTTCTAAATATTCATTACTTAATTGTCAGATATCTAATAATTTTTCTAAATTAAAATCCATTCACATAGTTGGTAAAGTATTAGAAATATTATTTATATCATTAATAAAATTCATAGCATTTAAACTCAATAACTTTGCTAAATTCAAATCATATAGAAAATAAAGCGTTATTGGTTTATTAAAAGAGATTTTTATATTTTTACTAATTGATGATTTCATATATAAAATTGCTGACGGATAAGCATTATTATTAGGATTGAAATAATGATAGTTATTATGAAGGCCACTATTAGCAATTGTGAATAATATACTTTGCAAATCAACTTTCAATATTTTGCAATAATCAATATCAATTGGATTTTGAGATACTAAATTCGCATTTAAAGTAAAGGATGGTTTTTGTAATCTCAAAGAAATGGGCGAAGAACTATAAAACTTATTTTTTAATTTAACACTATATGATGAAGCATCTATGTTTATATTCAAATTGTCATTGAAAAGAATATTATAAGCATCTTCTATTGCAAAGTTTGCTTGATCAATAAAATATATCTTTTTTAAATCCAGAATATTAAAAATAACTTTTGATTTAGTTGATGGATTTAATTTGATATGCTCTGTTGGTTTCTTATCATAGTTATAATAATCATTTTCATAATCGATGAAATTCGATATATCTAAATTCAAATCTAATGCATTATCAAAGTTATTATAATTTCTATTTAATTCATCAATCAGATAATTACTGTTTATAGTTTTTGCATTTAGTTTTTTATTAGTGACATATCTTGAATTTAATTTGCCATCGCTTATATCAGAGCAAAAAGTCAATACAAAACATGCACATACAAAAAGTGCGAAATTTATTAAGCTATATAAAAATATCTTTTTACCCATACATTAATATATCGGTATACTTTTTTAAAAATATCTTAAGTTAATTATAAATTTTGACAAATTAATTTGTCTAAAGATTGTGAAAAATCACCAAATAAACATGTTATAGAATCTTCAGATAATATCAAACCTTTAGATCCCATTTTCTTTAAATCGTCTTGTTTTATTAGTGTTACATTTTTTATGAAAATCTTAATAGAATTAATTGTTGAAGAACATTTAACAACATTGTCTTTTCCACCTAATGCATCAAATAATTTATCAATAGCAAACGGAACCTTGTCTGTTGTTATTAATTTATCATTAATAACAGTTGCTTGTTTTTTTGCTTTTGCTTTCAAAACAAAATAACCAATTCCTAAAGTTATTATGTAGAAAATAACAATTTTCATCTTACTCATATTTCTAACCTCTCATAAAAGAATTTTTTAATTTATTCAAATAAACTTTTTTATTTTTTATATTAAACAATAAAAAATTAGCTTTAGTTGATTTAATTATCATTTCTGAATTGATAAATTTTTTTTCTTCTAAATGACCATCTACTATTATCGAGCTTACACTACAATTAAAATTACACTTAATTTTTATGACAACATCTGAATCCAAAATTAATGGAGACTTTAATGACAAATATTCTTTTTGTGAAATTGGTTCAATTTCAATCAATTGAATTACATCCAATTGTGGATAAATAACAGCGCCATTCGCACTTTTTGATTGCGCTGTACTTCCAAGCGGAGTTGAAAACATTAATCCAGTTCCTCTAAATTTTTCATAAAAAATATTATCTATTTTTATATCTAAAATCAAAGAAGTATCTCCTCTTACTATTATTTCGTTTAATGCAAAATATTTCTCATTATCAATCGTTCCACTTATCATGGTTGGATGAATATAATTTTCATCTTTGCTAATATGCTTTAATATTTCTTTTAAATTACCGCCATTAAAAAATGAGTAATAACCTAAATTACCACCATTGATTGGTATAATTTTTTTATCTAAATACTTATGTGTTGATCTTAAAAATGTACCATCGCCACCAATGACAAAAACATAATCATAATTATTTTCATCTAATGTTCATTTATTTTTTAATAGAATTTTAAATAATTTATTTTTTAATAAAATAGCTTTTTTAGAATCATTTGTGATGATGATAAACTTATTTGTCATCTATGCTTTCTCATCAGTTGCATTTCTTAATTCACGTATTTGACACTCAATACAGCAATCATCATAAACAAACGATTTACTATTGTTAGAAAAATATGAAGTATGACCAACGGTTTTTAAAGCCGTTTCATATTCACTTTCTAAAAAGCCGATGAAAACTTTTTTTAGTATATTATCATTTGTATATTGCAAACATATAGGCATATTCAAAATTTGTGGATTATTAATAATCAAATCCATCAAAATTTTCTTTGGCATAGTTTTTATATTGATTTTATTTTTCTTTAAAAAATCATGGTTTTGATTGATAGCATCATAAATCCCACTTTTTTTATTATTGAATGCGTTGATATCATACAATCACTTTTCATTGACAGGTTTATAAGAAATGTTTTCTTTTTTAAAAATAGCTCCATTTTTAGAAAAGAAATCCAACATTTTTTTTGAACTTATGCAATTTGTTTTAACTAAACATAATGTCACAAAAATGCCCCACTTTAATATACATTATGTATATTTTACAATAAAATTATATAAAAAGGTATTGATGTGAAAATAGTTGTCTCTGGAATACAAGCCACAAATTCGTTAACGCTAGGAAATTATCTTGGTGCATTGAAAAAATTCATCTCATTACAAGATACGCATAAGATGTATATTTTCATTGCTGACTTGCATTCTATTACTGTTGATTTTGTTCCAGAACAATTACAAGACAATAGAAAATCAATTGCTGCTATTTATAAAGCATGTGGGTTAGACTTTGAAAAGAATATTGTTTTTTATCAATCAAGTGTAATTGAACATTCACATTTAAGTTATTTATTACTATGTCATTCATATATGGGTGAATTGAGTAGAATGACTCAATTCAAAGATAAAAGTGCTAAAAGCATGATGCAAAATAAAACGCAAATGATTCCTACAGGTCTATTTGTTTATCCAACATTAATGGCAGCTGATATATTAATGTATGATGCTGACATAATACCTGTTGGTGCTGATCAAAAACAACATATAGAATTAACACGTGATTTAGCTATAAGATTTAATAAAAAATATAATATGGATATTTTTAAAATACCAGAACTTTATGTATCACAAGATGCTAACAAAATAATGGATTTACAAAATCCAACTATTAAGATGTCAAAATCTAGCGAGAATAAAAAGGGAACTATTTTCCTACTTGATCCAATTGATGTGATAAAAAGCAAAATTATAAGTGCTAAAACTGATTCTTTAAACCGTGTAGCTTTTGATACTATACAACAACCTGGTATTAGTAATTTATTAAATATTTATTCATCTATGACTAATATACCAATAGATAAAATAGTTGAAAAATACAAAGATAAGAATTATGCTGAATTTAAAAAAGACTTGGCTGATATTGTTTGTGATAAAATACTATTAATACAAAGCAATTATAACAACGTCATCAAAGATAAGAATTTTGAACAAATAATTATAGACAATGGAAAGAAATGCAAGAAAATAGCAATTGATAAAATCAACAAGATTCACAAAGCGATGGGACTATATTATGGCAACTAAAATAAACTCTAAAAATAAGAAACTAATTCTAACTGACTTAGATGGCACATTATTTAACAACTCTAGCACTGTTTCTGATTACACTATAAAAGTAGTAAAAGAAATTGTAAAAAAGGGACATATATTTTGTATAGCAACAGGTAGACCATGAAGGTCATCTGAAGATGTATACAAAAAATTGGGAATTAATACAATAATCGCTAATTTAAATGGTTCTATATTAACTAACCCTACAGATAAAAATTTCTTACCAATCAATTTAACTTTTAGCAAAGAAGTTATAAAAAACATTTTATCTATTAAAGAAATCAAAAAATATTTAGGTACGATTCTTGTTGAAAATTATGATGGCGCTTATTTAATCTCTTCTGAAAAAAATGAAGATGTAAATTATGAATTTCTTAAAAAGTTTCACATTAGTAAAGAAACAAATTTTTTACAAATAAATCAAAATGAATTAGATGTGATAAAAAAAGATTTAAATTCAATCTTAATTCATTTAAAAGATAAGAATAAAATTGACTTGCTATCTTTCAAGATTAAATCAATTACAGATACATTAGTTGTAAGAACTTGATCATTGCCACATGATGATGAAGGGACTGTAATTGAAATAAATTCAATATTTTCAAACAAAGGAACTACATTAAAGTTCTTATCTAGTTACTATGCTGTTCCACTACATAATTGTTATGCATTTGGTGATGGTGAAAATGATTTAGAAATGATAAGAGCTATTTTAAATGGTTATGCTTTAAAAAATAGTTCACATGTCATAAAATTAAGTTCACACAGAATTACAAAATATGATAATGAGAATCATGGTGTAGCAAGAGAATTAGCAAATATTTTCAAAATTAAAATAAATAAGTCTAAGTAAGATTAAAAAATAATTTAACATTTTTTTCAACTTCAACTAATAAATCATCAAGTGAAATATCTCTTATTTCACTTATTTTTTTATAACTATAAATAACATTGGTTGGAACATTCTTTTTTCCTCTAAATGGAATTGGTGATAATCATGGTGCATCAGTTTCAATTACAAATTTGTTAATTGGTATATTTTTAGCCACTTCATGTAGCTCAACACTTTTAGGAAAAGTGATGACTCCAGAAAATGATAATATACACCCAATATCTATAAATCTTTTAGCATCTTCTAAATTAGAAGAATAACAATGAATTAAAACCTTGTTATAATTCTCTGCTTTCAAGATTTCATAAACATCATCATATGCATCTCTTATATGAACAATTAATGGTAAATTAAATTTCTTAGCTAAATTAATGTGTTCAATAAAGAAAATTTTTTGGTTTGCTCTATTACTAAAATCTCTATAATAATCTAAACCAGTTTCACCAATTCCTATAATATTATTTTCTTGATTCAATAATTTTTCAAATTCTTTAAATATTTTATCTTTATCATTAATAAATATATCAGCATCATTGGGATGTATTCCAATAGTTGAATATAAAACACCTTTATGTTCGTTTGCCAATTTAATTGCCACCAATGAGTCTTCATAGTTAGTTCCAATACATATTGCAACTAAATTACTTTCATAAATGTTTTTGATTACACTATCTAATTCATTAGCATCTTCTAATAGATTTAAATGGCAATGTGTATCATAATATTTTGTTTTCATCTTTACTTACCTAAACAGAAATTCTTAAATAATTCATTATAAAAATCAAAGTCATCATATTTTCCCAATATTTTTAAAATCTCAGAATGTGCTTGTTGAATATCTATCACAATCAAATCGATTGGATCTTTTTTATTAACTTGTTTTAATACGTTATTTAGAATGTTAATAACATTCTTAATATAGCTTGATTGATCTTGAGTTGAAATAACACTATTCAAATTATCAATCTCTCCAAATGATAATTCCTTTTCGATTTCTAAAAACAAATCACCAATTTCAATTTTTTTAGCTGAAACCAAAATACCATGAATATCATCGTTATAATTCTTTGCAATATCACTTTTATTTTTCACTAAAATAATTTTTTTACTCGCTAGCTTTTTATCGTTTAAGAATTTTATTTCTTCTTTTGATATTGGTTTGCTATTATCAATAACAAACAATAACAAATCTGCCTTATCAACTAATTCAAATGTTTTCTTTACTCCAATTTTCTCTATTTTATTATTTGAATCTCTAATACCTGCAGTATCAATGATGTTAATTAAAATTCCTTTTACAATGATTGATTCACTTACAAAGTCACGTGTTGTACCTGCGATATTAGAAACTATTGCTCTTTCTTCTTTTAGAAAAGCATTTAACAATGAAGACTTACCTACATTTGGTTTACCAATGATTGCTACATTAAAGCCTTTAAATATTTTTTCACTAATAATAAACTCTTCTAAAATTTTTTCTAAAAGAAATACAACATTACTAATTTCTTTAAATATAGATTTATGCACAATTTGCTCAACATCATCATATTCGGGATAATCTATATTTACTTCAATTTTTCCAATGACTTGAAATAAAATATTTGCAATATTATTTAGAGTAGATGAGTTGTCATTGAACAAAGAATTTACAGCTATCTTTCTAGCGTTTTCTGTCTTTGCATTAATTAAATTATTAGCAGCAATACTTTGATTTAATGTTAATTTATTATTTAAAAAAGCAATCTTAGTGAATTCTCCATTTTCTGATAATCTAGCACCATTTTCTAAAAGTATAGATAAAATCTTTTTGGTTACTAATGGCCCACCATGGCAATTAATTTCAATAATATCCTCGCCATTGTATGATCTGGGCGCTACAAATTTAACTAATATTGCATCATCGATTATTTCGTTTTTATCTCAAATTATACATTTTTGAATTTCATAACCTTTTTTAACAATTTTATTCTTAGTAATTTTTTTTAAAATTGGATAACTCTCAGGACCACAAATTCTAACAATGTGGATAGCTGAAGAAATAAGGGGTGTAGCAATTGATGCTATTGTATCTTTCATTTTTAACCCTTAACTTTTTAAAAAATAAATCAACTTGTGAAAAATTAATGTCTTATTTAAATTGAAATACAAATTAGACATTAATTCTAAATATTCTGTTTTTAGTTTCAAATTTACTTTTGGCAGCAAATAAGAAAATATTTTTCTAATTTTAAAATAATCCATCTTTTTAAAAATACTTAATGTATCTCTTTGCAAAACAAAGTCATTTATTGATAAAAAAATATTTTCAGATACTTCTTTAATTAATTTATATTCACCATTTTCAATTGCCTCTAGCGCTTCATCATATGAATAATATATGTTTGAAATACTATCTAAATCATTTTGATTTATTAACTGATTTTTTAGTAAGGATTGTAGTTTATCTTTTTCAGGTAATAATCTTATGATTTTACATCTACTTCTAATTGTCGCTGGTACTGCATGTAAATTTCTTGTAGTAAAAATGAAATAAGTATCAGGGGGAGAATCTTCTAAAATTTTTAATATTGAATTGTAAGCAAATTTACTTAATTTTTCAATTCCATAAATTACACAAAATTTATTTTTTATAGATTCAAGACTTGTATATGCGAAGATATTTTTTATTTCTAATATTTCTTCTTTTTTGACACTTGTTTGGTAGCAATTAAATGATAAGTAATCATAATATGCATTATCATTTACTTTATTACAATAAACACAAGCGTCACAAAACGATATGTTATTAGAACAACATATCGTTTTTATATAACTTTTAATCTTGTCATTAACATTAGATCAATGTAATTCTACAAAGATAATTCCATTAGATATAAAGTTAGAAAAATTTATTGTATTTGTTGATTCCATTAGAATTATTTATTTCCTTTCGCAATAATGTTTTGAAAATAAAATGTGTTAGTGATTATCTCAAAAATTTGATTAACTATTACATCTAATTTTTGTTCTCCATCTATATAGTGTACATTTTTACTTTTTTTCAAAACATAATCATATGCATTAATAAGAATTTTTTTTCGTTCAATTGATGATGAATCAAATCTGTCTTTTTCTGCTCTATCATCTAATCTGTTGATAGAAGTTTCAGTTGAGATATTTAAAAAAAATATAAGATCAGGTTTAATATTACCAACTGAAAACTTATTTAATAATTTAACATTCTTATATCCAACTTTATTAAAAAAACCTTGGTATGCCAAAGATGATTGTAAAAATCTATCACACAAAATGATGTTCCCTTTTTTAATTTCAGGTTTAATTAAATTATTAACGTGCTCAGCTCTAGAAGCTGAATATAGTAAAGTTTCAGTAATTGGAAGCATATCATTTCCCAATACTATTTCTCTTATTTTTTCAGCTAAAGGTGTACCACCAGGTTCTCTTGTAATTATGATGTCTTTATTTAACTTTAGATCTAATAGTCTTTTGTAAATTAACTTAAGGACAGTAGATTTACCAGAACCATCAATACCTTCAAAAGTAATAAAATTAATATTTCTTAGTTTCATATATGTTTAATAATATTATAAAAAATTTTAATAAAATATATATTTTTATTAGCACTCTACTAATCTATTTGCTAATTATTTAAATTTATGATATATTATTTTTAATATAAATATATAGGTGGCAAACTATGGAATTTAATTTTGAACCAACAGACAATAGAAAAAACTTAGAAAAGTATGCAAGAGATTTAAATTATGAAGTATCTCATAACAAATTAACACCAATCATTGGTAGGGAAAACGAAATAAGAAGAATCATTGAAATCATTTCTAGAAAAGATAAAAATAATCCTGTACTAATTGGTGAACCTGGAGTTGGTAAGACTGCAATAGTTGAAGGTTTAGTACAAAAAATAATATCAAATGATGTACCAATCGATCTTAAAGATGCCCATGTCTATGAGATTTCTCTTTCTTCATTATTAGCTGGTGCATCATATCAAGGTGAGTTTGAGAAAAGACTAAACAAATTAATTGAGGAATCTAAATCTGCAAACTATCCCATTATTTTATTTATTGATGAAATTCATCAAATCTCAGGATTGGGAAAAAATGGACCAAATTCTGGAATGGATGCAGCAAATATTTTAAAACCACTAATGGCAAGAGGCGAAATAAAAATTATAGGTGCTACAACATTAAATGAATATAGACAGTACATTGAAAAAGATGGAGCACTTGAAAGAAGAATGCAAAAAATAATTGTTGAAGAACCAAGTGCTGAAGAAACATTAGCGATTATGAGAGGGTTAAAAGAGAAATGGGAAATATTTCATAAGGTTAGAATTAACGACAATGCTCTAGTTGCTGCTGTTAAACTATCAAATAGATATATAGCTGATAAATTCTTTCCAGATAAGGCAATCGATCTGATTGATGAAGCGGCTGCAAAAATTAAGACTGAAGCATTTACTTTACCAATCGAACTTGAAGAAACTAATAGAAATATCTTTCTTTTAGAAGCTGAAAGAGTAGCATTGAAAAAAGAGAATCTAAACATCAACAAAGATAGAATATCCAATATTGATAAAGAATTAATAACATTAAAAGAAAACCAATCAACTTATAGCAATGAATGAAATAGACAAAAAAAGCAACAATCTGAATTGAATAAAATCAAAAAAGATATTGAGCAAAGTAATTTTGACATTGAGAAATTCCAAAGCATGGGCAATTATGAAGAAGCATCAAAGATCTTATATTCACAATTACCAAAATTAAAAAATGATCTTGAGAAGATTGAAAAAGAGATTTCTATTAATGAAAATATCTTGGTAAAAGATTATGTAAATGAAATTGATGTTGCAGAAGTTGTATCTAGAATAACTAAAATACCATTATCAAAAATACATCAAAAAGAACAAGAAAAATTACTTTCACTAAAATCCAATCTTTCAAAAAGAATTAAAGGTCAAGATAATGCTATTGAATTAGTATCTAATGTGATATTAAGAAACCGTATTGGAATTAACAATCCACTTAAACCAATTGGTTCTTTCTTGTTCTTAGGTCCAACTGGTGTTGGTAAAACTGAACTTGCAAAAGCATTGGCTGAAAATTTATTTGATAATGAAAAATCAATGATTAGATTGAATATGAGTGAATATATGGAAAAGCATTCATTATCAAAATTAATTGGGGCGCCTCCAGGTTATATAGGTTATGAACAAGCTGGAGAATTGAGCGAACAAGTTAGAAGAAAGCCTTATTCAATAATATTATTGGATGAAATAGAAAAGACACATCCAGATATTCTTAATATCCTTTTACAAATACTTGATGATGGTGAACTTAGAGACTCACAAGGTAGAAAAATAAATTTTAAAAATACAATTATTATCATGACTTCAAATATTGCACAAAAAGAAATATTGGAAGGAAAAAATGATGAGATTAATAATCAAATCAAAAAAGCATTCAAAGCAGAATTTATTAATAGAATTGATGAGATTATAAAATTTAACCCAATTGATTTGCCTATTGCTAAACAGATTAGTGAAAAATTATTATTCCTCTTATCTTTAAGAATTAAAGAAAATCACTTCAATGTTACTTTTACAAAATCTGTTGTTGACTATGTAGCTAAAAATGGTTTTGATCTAGAATATGGTGCAAGACCAATAAGTAGGTTTATCCAAAAAAATATTGAAATGTTTTTAACAACAAACATTTTAGAAAATAAAATAACAGTTGGTTCTGCTTGTGTTATTGACTACAATAACGAATCAGGATTGATAATTAAAAAACCATCATAAAAATGATGGTTTTTTAATTATGTATATAATTTATATTAAAAAGTAATTGCTGTGTTTAAGTTTGAATTTTTATAAGTATATATAGTGAATAATATATTTGCAAGCAAAATGGCAAATATAGCTAATACTGCATAAAAGAATTGTAAAAAGTGAATAGAAGCTGATATATATATGGATAAAAAGTAATAAATAATACTTTGGAAACCAATTAGAAAAATAGCCAATACTGCCAATGAGAATAAAGTAGAAATAATAAAGATAGGTATAAATGTAAATAAAATGTTTGTTATATTTTGTTTATCAGAATATCCAAGTGTTTTTAATACACTAAGCATTGTTCTTATTTCATTCAACATTATTGAAGACATTATGAAAATAATTAAAATAATTATTGGAATTAAAAGTGACATAACCAAAATTTGTGCAGTATCTAAAGTACCAATTAGTGTTGTATAAATCACTTGCGAAGCACTATAATTTATAATATTATTCAATGATAACAACATTACATCTTGACTAAAATAATCACTCATATAGTTCATAAGTAATTGATGGTTGTTATAAGTCTTTAAAAAATTATCTTTATAAATATCACGTGTAATTGGATTGGCAATGTCTGGGTTAGATTGATTTAGGTTATATTGCTCCATAATTCAATCACTCTTCGTCATAAAGGCTTCAACAATATAATCTGGACTAACAGCAGATATTAAATATGAAGTTTGATCATTATCTAATGATAATTTTCCAATTTGTCCATATAAATTAATCAATGAGTAAAAAGATAAAGTTTTCGATAAATAAATTGGGTCATCAGTATTACATAAATACCCATTGTAAGGTACATAATAATTTAGTTTTTTTGGGTCAGTTTGATATGGAACAGAAACAGTTTTATACTTTGCAAGAACATTGGGATCTTTTAAATCAATTTTCGAAATAAATGTACCCTTATCTAAATAAGTTATTTTATTTGCAATTTTTTGATTAATAAAAAATTCCTCTCCAAACGATGTGGAATTAATTCCTACCACTTTGAAAGTAAATTCGTTTGGAATAAAACTTTCTAAACCCATCATTTTCTCTGTGTATCTAAAATATGAGTTATTTACTTTCAAGTTTATTTCATCCCCGATTTTTAACTTATATTTTAATGCAGCACCGTTGTTGATGATTATGTTATTTTCTGGTTTATCTAACAAATGACCAATGAATTGTTCGTTATTATCTTTTAAGTTCATATATTTAGAATAAGGATTTATTCCATAAACTTTGCTTTTACCGTTTTCTTTTTTTACACTTATATCAGCATCAACATAAGTATAAGTTTCAGTGGTCTTTGAATCAATTGGCATTGTTCCCCAAGAAACTTTTGCATCAAGTGCACTTAATTTTTCATCACCATAAACTAAACCAACAAAATCAAGAAAATTTTGGTTTAATGTTGGCTTTATCTTATCAACTATTTTATCACCATCAATTACTTGTTCATTTGTAAGTGGGTCCACTTTCAAAAAAGTTTTAAATAATTTTCCAATTCGTGGTGTTGCAAGCAATTCATTTTTAAATGCTCTATCTTGAGTGGAAATTTTCGAAACTATCTCTGGTGGCAATAATTCTTCGACTTTGTCTCAAGAGTTAATCTTAATAAGGTCCCGAAAATTAATATCAACATCTAACAATCATTTAACCATAACTGCATTTCTCATTGAATCTGGGTTCTCAAGAATAAAATTATACATTTGAAGTGATGGCAAAGCTATATTGCCAAAATACATTGGTTTACCATTAGAATCTAGTTTTTGTTTTTTTTCTATTATATTATCATTCAAATCTCACTTAGTTATTTCATAGATTGGCAATTGATTCTTTGTGTATGGAAGAACACCAGGC
>JAVXTD010000005.1:0-54267 GCA_036642835.1 Malacoplasma sp. | reverse complement strand
TGCTTTAAGTTTGTCATCTTTTGATTTTTTATTAAATGCAGTTATTGCTTCAGTGGGATCATTTGTAGAACTTGAAGATGTTAAAGCAATTGGCACTGCAATTACAGTTGCAAGTGCACCAACTCCAAGTACTGAACTCATTGAAATTATACTCACTTTCTTTTTGAATCAAGGTGTACCTTCTGGCTCTGTTTTTATTTTTTTAACTACATCATTAAAATTAAAAGATCCACTCGTTTTATTTACATTGTTATTATTCACAATTTGCTCCATATTTATTTCATAAAATAAAAAGAATATAATATATTCCATATATTATTTATAACCCTTTTTTTTTTTTTTTGCAAAATAAGATAAAAGCTCAAAAAGTCAATATTATTGTTTGTCTTTTGATTTGATAATTATATTCAAATCAATATTAAGAATGTCATCTTTTTCGATTTTTAATATATTTATCAAATCATCACGAATAGAGTTTGGAAGTGTATGTGTCATCTCTTTTTTAGTTCTAATATCATAAATATGATAATGCATTGATTTAGAGTTCATAATCTCATAATTAGTTTTTTGTGTCACATTATCAATTCTTGCTAATATGATTCCTTCACTAACTAATAAATTTAATGTATTATAAATACTTGCAAAATTAATTCTTAAAAGCTTATCACATCCTTTAAGATGTTCTACAATATCATCAAAAGTATGTGAGTGGTGTTTGTCTGAAACACATTTGATTATTTCAGATCTAATTTTAGTTAATCTAAATGATGGATTTAAAATGTCTTTAGGTGTTTTGTTATTCATTTTTTACATCCAATCATTCTTTATTATTTATCATTTCAATTTCTTCTTTATATATTGGGACATTATTAAAAAATGGTGTTTCTAATATCTTGGGGACACTCTTTAAAATAGGGGTATGTGCTCATTCACATAAAGAATTAAAACCTATATGTCCATAACCTATATTTTCATGTCTATCTTTTCTTGCACCACTTACATTTTTAGAATCATTTAAATGAATCACTTTCAAATAATCTAATCCAATTATTTCATCAAATAATTTTAATGTTTTTTTACAATCTAAAATGTCATATCCAGCTTCATGCATATGACATGTATCTATACAAACACCGATTCTAGTTTTATCTTCAATTAAATCAATTATGTTTTTTAACTCATCTAATTTTGAACCAATTTCAGTACCTTTTCCAGACATTGTTTCAACTAATATTAAAACATTTGTGTTAGATGTTTTCTTGATTGCAATATTTATTCCTTTAGCAATAAAAGCTATTGCTTCATCAATTGGAAGGTTAATAAAATTACCAGGATGTAGTACAAGTAATTTAAAACCTAATTCAAAGGTTCTATTAATTTCTTGTACTAAGATATCAATTGCAAATTCTCTTTTTTCTAATAAAGGATTACATAAATTCATAATGTATGGAGCATGCACTACAATGTTATTTAAATCAATGTTGTGCTCTTTCATTAATTTATGAGCTAATTCTACTTGTTCTTTATTAATTGGTCCTCTAATTGTGTTTTGAGGTGGGCCTGTGAAAATCATAAAACAATTAGCATTATATAATAATGCTTCTTGTACACTACCTAATAAATATTCTTTTGATTTAAAACTAACATGCGGACCCAGTAAAATCTTTTCATGTTTCATAATAAATAAATTATATACAATCTAAATTAATTAATTTTATTAATTAATTTGCATTTGATTAAATAAAGGTTTTTTGTTTCTTTCTTTAATAAGTTTTTTATCTATTTTCTTTCTGAAAATAACCATATTATTAAGTTTTGATAATTTAATCTTTTCATATTTAGTATTTGAATTTTCTTTTTGAAGTTCGTTATGCATTTTTTTCATTTTTTTATCGTGAACTAACCCATTGTTTTCATCACTATTATTTATATTGTTTTTTTCCAAAACAATATCTTTTTTGAAAAATAAAGTGTCTTCATATTCTTTTAAAGCATTCATTGATGCTTCATCATCGGGATTTCAATTATGTTCATTGTTAACAGTAAGCATTTCATTAACAAAACTAACTTCGATTTGATCATTAAAAATGCTTCCTTCTTTTTTGTTTTCAACATTTTCAAAATTAAGAGAATGTGTTTGATCTGAAGAATTTAAATTATTATCAATTAATATTGATTGATTTTCATCTAAGTTATCACTTGTATCATTAAGGTCATCTTCGCTAGTCAAATTATTATTATCAAATTCAACTTCTTGATTTAAGTCATTTACATTTGAATCGATTTCACTAGATTCAACTTCTTGATTTAAGTCATTTACATTTGAATCGATTTCACTAGATTCAACTTCTTCACTAGACTTAACTTCTTGATTTAATTCATCTAAATCCAAGTCAATATCACTAGATTCAACTTCTTGATTTAGTTCTTGTTGATTTTCTTCTTCAATAACACTAGTGTCATAAATATTGTTCTTATTTAAAACAAATATAGCACTATCATCTGAAGAGATTGAGTTTTGGTCCATAACATTTTCTGGATTCATATCAATACCATTTACTGGTTCATATGTTTCAAGAAATGGTGATGCTAAACTACCATTATAACTTTCTTCTAAACTTTTTAAAAATTCATCATCAACATGATTTGCAAATCACTTATTTGAACTTTTATTAAGAGATGTTCTAAAAAAAGTTGGATCATTCTTTTTTCACTCTTCATTTACTTCTCTTAACTTAAATGGCAAAATTACAGTTCTAACGTCATTGTCATATATTTCTATTGTGCCATCATCATCAAATATTAATTTATCTTTATATTTTTCTTTCAATTTAGAATTAATTGCATCTTCATCATCATTAACAGAAAAATCTTTTAGTGCAACATCATCGTCATCATCAATTCTTGCTGAATTAAAGTTTTCTATATTATCTCTTTGTTCTATTTCATCATCTGATTCATTATCATTTTCATTAATTGTTAATTCATCATTATTTTTTCTAGATTTAAAAGATTTAGTATTTCTCTCTTCTTCTTCAACCATTTTTAATATATTAAGGTTATTAGAATTACCACTTCCACTATTTTTTAGAATGGTTTTTCTAAAAGGATTTTCCTTAGCTAAATTATCTAATATAGAAAGTTCATCAGTAGATGAGCTAATTTTTTCTTCAGATATTTTACCTTGACCTAATTCAATATCATATGAAGAAATCATTCTAAATGGCTTTTCTGTTTTTAATTCTTCACTTCTTGAATCTAAATGAATATTATTAAGTCTATCAATTTCATCTCTAGTTAATGCAAAATCAACCAAAAATCTCTTATCCAAAGTACCATCTTTTAAGATAATAAGTCTTTGATATGGTTTTAAATCACTCATTTTGAAATTATCATTTACTTCAATATAGTTGTCTTTGATTACAGAATTATCGTCTTGTTCTCTTATATCATTCTTTTTAATTTTAAAAAAATTCATACTTACCTTTTAAACACATAAAAAATTAATAAAAATATTAATATATACCTTTAAAGTATAACATTTTAAGAAGCAATAAAAAAGTCACAGAATGAATTATTTAATAAAATAATAAAATTATTGTTTTATTAATTAACCAACTGACCCTTCCATATCAAGTTTAATTAATTTATTTAATTCAATTGCATACTCCATTGGGAGTTCTTTAGAAAATGGTTCAATAAAGCCCATAACTATTAAATATTCAGCCTCTTCTTTTGAAATTGATTTGGACATTAAATAAAATAATTGGTCTTCACTAATACATGAAACTTTAGCTTCATGTTCTAAAAAAGAATCTTTATTTTCAATCATTTCAATTGGAATAGTATCACTTCTAGATTTAGAATCTAAAATCAAAGTATCACATTCAATAGAAGCATAACTATTAAGTGCTTTCTTATCAATTTTCACAAAACCTCTATATCTAGTGTCTCCACCATCAAAAGATACAGATTTTGAAACAATTTTTGATTTAGTATTTGGAGCTAAATGAATCATCTTTGCACCAGCATCTTGTAATACGTTTTTACTTGCAATTGCTATTGAAATGCAATCACTTGTTGAATATGGTTCAGACAAAATACTACATGGATATTTCATATTCAATCCAGAACCAATATTACAATCAATTCATGACATATTACCACGCTCTAATACATCAGCTCTTTTAGTAACAAGATTTAAAACATTTTTAGATCAATTTTGAATTGTTGTATATCTACATTGTGCGTTTTTACCAACATATACTTCAACAACTGCTGCATGCAAATTATTTTCACTATAAACTGGAGCAGTACACCCTTCAACATAATGCAAGCTTGAATCATCATCTAATATAATAAGTGTTCTTTCAAACTGACCAGCAGCTAAACCATTTATTCTAAAATATGCCTGTAATGGTTTTTCAACTTTTACACCTTTTGGCACATAAATAAATGAACCACCAGATCATACACTTGAATTTAAAGCTGCAAATTTATTATCATGAAAGGGTACTAATTTACCTAAATATTTTTTAACCAAATCAGGATACTTTATAACCGCTTCTTCAACATTAGTAAAAATAACTCCTTGCAAGCTTAATTCTTTCTCTAAATTTTTATATACAGTTTCAGAATCATATTGTGCAGAAACACCATTTAAAAATTTAGCTTCAGCTTCTGGAATACCTATTTTTTCAAAAGTTCTTTTAATTTCATCTGGAACTCTATCTCAACTATCTTCTTTATTCTTAGAAGATGTAGTGTAATATACATATTCATCAAAATTAATGAAATTAAGGTCTGGTCCTCATTTTGGATTAGCTATATTTGTAAATGCTTCAAAAGATTTTAGTCTAAATTCTAACATTCAGTCAGGTTCATTTTTTATTTTAGAAATAAGTCTAACAACATCTTCATTTAATCCTTTAGGGAACTTTTCTAATGAATTATCTCCATCATTAAAACCAAACTCATATTTGTTTTTAATTTCACTTTTTTTAACTTTCATAATCTACTCCAATTTCAATATTTCTTTTATAGCGCCATGTCCAACTAATGAGCATTTAACTCTATTAATTTGTTTGCTTATATTTTCAAAGACAATTAAATCACCAATTAATTCTTTATCGAACTCATCAGAGCCAATCATTTTAAGATATTCATCTAAAATTAATTCAACCTCATCAAGTGGTTTTTCTTTTATCAAGTCACAAAATATATCACTTGATGATGTACTTATTGCACATCCAATACCACTAAATTTAGCATCAATAATTTTTGCATTTTCAATAAGTAAATAAACTGTTATATTGTCAATGCAAGAATCTGATTTATTGTTAAATTTTTTATATTTAGAATGATCAAATTTTTCATCAACCTTATTAACAGGATTTTCATATCTATCAATAATTATTGCTCTTTTCATTGCTTGTTCATTAGATAATGTCATTTAGTTCATCGCCCTTTCTATAATTGCTTGCATGCTTTAAAAACATATCAACATCCTCTTTAGTTGTATAAAAATGCATTGATAATCTAACTGCATGTTCTTGATTAATTAATTCATCAGATAATTTTGCACAAGATAAACCTGATCTTAAAATTATTTTATTTTTCCCAAAATAAGCAGCTAAATCTTGGCTAAAAACATTTTCATAAGCAAAAAGAGTTATAAAAGAATTCATACCAGCATTAAATATTTTAAAGCCAGGCATTCTTGAAAGATTTTCATCCAAATATTTTTTTAATTCATATATACGCTTTTTCTCGTTTGGAATATCAATTTCATTATATATTTTTAATGCTGCGTTTCATCCATATATACCCATAAGATTTGGGGTGCCAGCTTCAAACTTGTGATATCCTTTTGCATATGAATAATAATCTCTTCTAATTTGATTATTCATACCACCACCCAAAATGTTTGGGATTAATCTTTCCATTAAATTTGGTGTCATATATAAAAAACCGATTCCCGTTGGTCCAAACATTTTATGAGCTGAACCAACAAGAAAATCAATTCCAGAACCTTGTAAACAAATTTTATTGTGAGCTAAAAACTGTGTAGCATCAATACATATTAAAACATTTGGATTAATTTCTTTTATTCTCTTAGCAATCTTTATAGCATCAATCACTTTACCAAATAAGTTTGATGAATTGGCAAATGAGACAATTTTGGTTCTATCATTGATTTTTTTATATATATCATAGTCATCATCTTTATCTTTAAGAAAATCATCATAATTTGCAAATTCAATTTTAATATTCTTTTTAGATCTCAAATCATATCAAGGCAATATGTTAGAACTATGTTCAGCATTTGTTAAAAGTATTTCATCCCCATCATTCAAAAAATGCATAACAGCACTTGCAACTGTATTTAATGAATAGGTTGCACCTGGTGTAAAAACAATATTTGATGCATCGCATCCAATATAATCTGACAATAATTGTCTTGTTTCATTAATTACTTGTATAACCTTGTATGAAAAAGCAGAATCAGTATTATGTGAATTAGTACAATCTTTATCTACATATTCTTTTACCTTTTCAATAACTTCTCTAGGTTTTAAAGATGTAGCAGCACTATCAAAATAAATGTAGTCTTTATTGTTAATAAATCAATCAATTTTATTTCTTATATTATTCATTAAATTTCACCAATCCTATTATATATTTTATGGTAAAGGTCCTCTCTATATTTTTCATCAGTAATTTTAGATAATAGTTTATTAAAAAAACCAATAATTATAAGTTTTTTTGAATCATCTCTAGTGATTCCTTTTGACATCAAATAGAAAAGGTGGTTTTTATTTAGTGCACCAATTGCTAAAGAATGTTTAGCCTTAATATTATTAGAATCAATAAATAAATTGGGCTTTCCTTTTATTCTCGAATCATTAGACAATAATATTCCTCTTATGATTTGTATACAATTATTGTTTAATGATTTGGGTTCAATTCTTGCATTTAAATCAATATTTGTATAAGAAGAATTTTTATTAATTGAAAAAACTTCACACGAGCTAAAAGAATCGTTCCCATTATGATTAATAGTAACCTTCACATTTTTTTTATAACTTTCAGAGTTTAATGAACAATATACAAAATTAACTATATTTTTGTTTGTTAAAATTACTTCCAAATTAAAGTCAACGTTAGATTCTAATATATCTATAAAATATAAATTTTTATTTTCATTATCACTTAGTTGAATATTTAAATCAGATTCTTTATTATTTAAAATAAAGATATCACTATTTGAATCAACATTTATTTTGCCTTTATTCATTTATAACCTTCCCTATTAACTTTCTCTATTAAAGAATAATCACCAACTTCAGCAATTTTTCCATTTAAAATCAAACAAACTTTATCTGGTTTTATTTCTTGAAACAATTTCTCATTATGTGAAACAATAACTAAAATTTTATCTGGTGTTAATCATTTTTTTAACTCTCTAACAATAATCTTTAATGAATCAACATCTAACCCTGAATCAATCTCATCTAAAAAGGCAACTTGTGGATCAAATAATTTCATTTGTAAAATTTCACTTTTTTTCTTTTCACCACCAGAAAAACCAAAATTCACAAATCGATGTAAAAAACTTGGATCAATTTCTAAATCTTTTAATGCAGGATTTATTGTTTTATATAATTCAATTAAGGATATCTTTTTATCTTTTAAAGAATTCAATGCTGACTTTAAAAAATCAATCATTAATATCCCATCAATTTCCTCAGAAGTTTGAGGAGCTAAAAAAATTCCTTTTTTAGCTACTTCATTTGGTTCTAAGTCATTGATACATTCGTTATCAACATAAATCTTTCCAGATTCAATCTTAGTACTATAGTGCTTCATAATTGATTTAATAAGTGTTGATTTTCCATTACCATTTGGGCCAATTAATCCAATTACTTCACCTTTATTTATTTCAAAATTTATATCATTTAAAATAATTTTCTCGTTAATGCTTACTGATAAATTTTTGATTTTTATCTTATTCATAAATACCTCATATAGACTTATATAAAAAAGAATATGACCAGACCCACATATGCTGCATCATATTCTAATATAAACTAATTTAATATAAATGTTATATTATCATAAATAGGAGAATTTTAAGCAAAAAACTAAATCGTTTTTTAATAAAATTAGTATATGTTTTTTAAGAAAAAATCTGAAAATATTCATTGTGAAATATGCGACATTATTAATGGCAAAATTAAAAGTTTGAAAATATCAGAAAATGATTTTGCTTTATCTTTTTTAGATGTAAACCCTTTAAGTGATGGTCATTCAATTGTTGCATCTAAAAAACACTATAGCGATTTATCAAATGCAGATGATATTGCAATTAAATCGGTTTTTAGCTTAACAAAATATACAACCAATAAAATTATCAATAATTTGACTGGGGTAAATGACTGTTGTTTTCTTTTCAACGAGAAAACAATATCAGGTCAAAAATATAATCATTTTTATTTAAATATAATACCTAAATACAATGATGAAATTCTTGATATTAAAAAAAATATTCTTTGAATTGATGATCTAGATTATACATATGAAAAGATAATGAAAAAGTAATTAACCATCTTAAGTGGTTATCATATTTTTTGTCTTGAATACAAAGATTTAAATGGTTGTAATAAATAAATAAATAAGTATTATAATCTTATTTATAAATTATGAAAACAAAAATTAATAAAAACAAAATATTAGCTCTATCAATTACTATATTATCTACATTTTCTATATCTTTTGCACTAAGTTCTTGTAGCGAAGTTAATTCAAGTTTAATATCGAATTCTATAAGCAAAGACACTGGTACAATGTTCGCTTCTAATGCTACTCTAGAAGACATTGTTAAAGAGAGTTCTCAAAGCGAAGTTGGAAAGCAAGCTATCTTAAATTATTACTCTGGAAAAATGTCTCTGAATTGATTAGAAAATGTTGCTGCACAAGAAGGACAAATTACCTATAAACACTTAATTGAAGATAAAAAGAAAGAAATCGATAAAGAATATTCAGATTTATATAAAACATATAAAAATGATCACAATGCAAATGCAGATTTATTATTTCAACAAAATGTATTAGATTTAGCTGGTGGTACTGAATCTTCTTGAAAAGAATCAAAATTATTTACTTGAGCAAAAGATGAAGTAATCAAAAAGATTTTTGAACAAAATTACTTAACTATAAATGTTAACGGTACCGCTCAAAATAACTTATCAGAAACTGATATGTTAAAAGCACTTAAAGACTCTAGCGCTAATTTTGATGCTGCTACTAATTCAACAATTGCTACTGTACAAAATGGATTTGCTTTTAATAAAGATGCAATCTCGTCTGGTAAAAACGAATATGTTGATACTCAATACTCAAAATTCCAACAATTCATTTTTGATAATTGAGCACAAATGGATGCGCCTTTTATTATTAATATGTCATTATGAAAATATTCACAACCTGAAAAAGGAATTAATGATTTATTTTCAGCAGCATCTGCTCCAACAACTGATGAAAATGGAAACCAAACAGGTGGTGGAGCTAGTTATCAATTTCCTTATTTTGCTGATCAAAATAAAAACAATGACCAAATTGGTACTATTAGTAAATTCAAAAACTTTGTAACAAATGCAGCTACTACTTCAAATTACATAACAGATACTACAACTGGTTTAAAAAATATACCAAAGACACACACTGAAGATTCTTCAACATTTATCTTAGCTAAAAATAGCAAAATCTATAATGACTTATATATTGAGTTCGCAGCTGCTGCTTCACATTTATTTAAATCTACAATCGAAAACACTACACAAGATGCTAGTTTAAAAAAGAAAGTTAATTTAAATACTGCATTGCAAACTAATAACAATGACTATGACACTATAAGTTTAAATTTCATAAATAGTACTAAAACAAATTTAAATGATAAAGCAATTACTTTGAAAAAAGAGCTTGTTGCACAAATCATTAATGACCTTGGTCCATTAAAAACAAAAATTGCCGATACACATACCCTTGATGCTTTTATACCCAATGAAACATCTTTAAGTGAATTTATGTTCTTACGTAATGAAGCGGGAGTTCATGCAATAAGCATTGATGGTTCAACCTTTATAAAAGATACTGCTAGTCCAGTAAATAAAAATAAAGCAAAATATAATGCTGCTAATGTAGCTTTATATAGATCACTTTGAGCAAATCTTAACAGTGACCAATTCACACTTGATATAAAATCTGAACTTAATACTTTTTTTAGTGATTGAAGTAATTATTTAATAATCAAATATGCGCTATTATCTGAAAATGTTTTATTTAGTGAAAAATCTTTAAATCTACAAGCAGCTGAAAAAGATTTTATTACAAAATTAAATACGCTTTTATTTGAAGAAAAAATGTTTCCTAAACAAAGAGAATATCAAAATAAATTATTTGATACTAAAAATGCATATGCTAAAAACTATGGAGTTTCAACTAAAAATAATGGTTTTGCTGCTCCATGAATCTATAGTGGTACATCAACCGGTGGCGCTGGTGAGCTTGTTTATGGTGTTAGTGAAAATCTTTACACAGTAACTGACCCATATAGCACTAGTGGCTCTAATTCTTTATTTTTGACAAGTTTAAATAGTTTATTAACTACAATTAAAGTAACTCCTCTTGAATCAAATTTTGCAGGCTTTAAATATAGTCAATATATCTATAGTAATCAATCTATGTGAAACAATGCTTTACTAGCTTATGGAAGTGATGGTAATTCGTTAGGTAATAAAGTTAAAGCTAATATCATCAAAGAATATTTGGGAACTGATATTAATACCAACTTAGAATTCACATCAACATTATTCCCTACATCAACTATTTTAGATAAAGTGAATAGTTATGCAACCAATTTATATTTTTCTTCTATTTTTAATGGAAGTTCAAATAAATGATCTGGATTTAGTTCATCTGATATAAGCACTACAACTGCTGCACAAATTTCAACTCATATGAAAAAACTTTGATTTGATGGTAATAAAAAAAATACTCTTACATCAAGTGATAATTATATTTCTTATTTATCTTTTGCTTCAACTGTTAAATACTTATTAAGTGATAACGCTAAAGAATTTATTAACTATCTTAAAAATAAAATTTATTTAGGTCAAGATGCATATGTTGCTTGATTAAGTTCACAAAATACTTATTTAACTCCAAGCGGGCAAATAAGCGCTAATTCAGCAGCATTAGGTGCAAAGGTAAGTGTCAATTTAAATAACTCATTCAAAACAATTTACACAAACACAGCTATAACTTCATCAACACCTGCGGTTGATATCAACAATGACACTTCATCTTTATTCACGAATGGTAATTCACAATATTACAATATCGTAGATAACAAAACTGGATTCCTTGGAATTCAAACAAAAGAAAAAAATGAGCTACCATCTTCAGTTGCAAAAGATTTATTTGAAAAACCCAAAAGCAACAATAATCCTAATGGTGATGGAATATTATACAGTTATATAGATCAAACAAAACTAATAGATACAATAACTAATTTTTCTTTAATTCAAAGTGTTGAAAATTTAGCAACTGAGATATTTAGTAAAACTGGTGCAATTGATTTAAATGCAATCCTTAATAAAGAAAAGAACTTAGAAGAAAAGAAAGCTGAATTAATTAACCAAATAAAAACTTCATTATCTGGTACTGCTTCTACAAAAATATATAGTGCAAGAGATGTTGCTTTTCCGTTAATAACAGATGAAACAAATAACAGATTACAATATGGTGTTAATGTTAAACAACTAAATACAAACGATACAAGTACAATGGCTAAACTAATAACTAGAATTGGTGAAGATGCTTTTTATAATTTAGTAATTAGCTTTTCTATGGATAGCCAAATTCAAAACGCAACATTACTTTCATTATCAGAAACTAGAAAAGTTGTTGCTTATGATACTAGAGTAAATAAACAACTTAATAGTCAATGAGTTAAAAACTGAGTTGCTCAATAATATGGAAAATTGCTTATTTTGTAAAATTATAGATAAAAAAATCCCAGCTAAGATAGTATATGAAAACGAATATGTTATTGCTTTTTTAGATATTAACCCAATCTCAAATGGACATTGTATTGTGATTCCTAAAAAACACTTTGCAAGTTTACAATTAACTGATGAAAGATATTTACAAGAAGTTTCTATTGCATTGAAAATTGTTGCAAATAAATTATATAACTCAAAGTTAAAACCTTGAGGAATGAATTATCTTTCTAATGAAAATTCAATAGCAGGCCAAGAAATTTTTCATTTTCATTTTCATATCATCCCAAAATATTTTGCCAATGAAGGTTTAATTTTAAAAACTAATCCAGTACATAACAAAGATATTGAAGAAATATATAAACTAATAAATATTTAGGTAGTTGCTTTTTATCTTTATATTTTTTATAATATTAATATCATTCGGGTTGATTACTAATATGAAAAAAAATAAAACAAAAGTTATAACTAGTGAAATTGCAAATGGAAATAGAAATGAATATTTTCAAGAAGAAGCTAGATTTGAAAAGACAATCAAAGAACTAGACAATGTGTCTAACACCGACATAGAATCATTTAAAGAATCTAGAAAACAAGCAAGAATTTGTGAAGAAATTAAAGCAGAACAAGAAGCTACGAAAGTAGAAAGAAAATCTATTTTTCTAGAAAAAACACAAGAAATAAATCTTAATGAAATTGAAGAATTCCAAAAAAGACAAAATGTAATTAATTATCTAAAAGATAAAAATAAAAAAGAATTAAAAAAGAGATATATAACAATTAGAAATAAAAGTGTTTTAGGCTAATAAAACTATATTATAATTATAAAGACATCGTAACATTGAAAGCGAATTGTGTTAGGTCAGAAATGAAGCGGCACTAAGCATTAATTTAATGTGTATGGTGTCATTTTTATTTTTTGTACTACATTTTAATTTTGTTTTTTATAGAAAATGTTAATGACTCTCAATCCACATATTCAATCGATGAATTCATCGGTAACCCAATCGCTAATCTATATATGCTAATTCCATTGATCTTTTCGCAGATCATTTTTTTTATATATGTTGCTGTAATATCACCATTCATTGTCATATTTGTTGCCATAAGAATTTCTTTAATTCCAAATTCTTCAATCAATGAAAAAATATTATCAAAATTAATATAATTAATTGTCTCATTTTTTTTGTAGTTAATTTCACCATGTAAAACATAATATGTTCCAAAGAATATATTAAGGTTTTCAATTTTGTACAAATCTTCAACACTACTAACAATACACAAATTATGATTTCGTCTTTCAACATTAGAGCAAATATCACATATAAAATTATCAGAAGTAAAGTTTTTACAATACTTGCACAATTTTATTTTCATTCTTGAATCTACTATTCTTTCAATGAATTTATTGTAAAATTCATCATCAGAATTAATTAAAAAGTATGCAATTCTTTCAGCAATTTTTGTTGAAATAGATGGCAAACTTTTTAGTACATCAACTAAATATTCAAACTCTTTTATTTTCATTATAACAACTTTTAAAAAGGAAGATTTGGCATAGCTATTTTTGTAACTTTATTCTTCTTTTCAGTTACATCGCTAATTGCTGAATTAATTGATTCAACAATCATTTCTTCAAGCATTTTTTTATCATCTGGATCAATCAATGTTTTGTTTATATCTATAGATACGATTTCAAGAGATCCTTTAATTTTTATCAAAATAGTATTTTTATAATTGAATTCAAAATCATTATCATTGAATTCTTTTATTTTTTTCTCTAGATCATTTTGCATTTTTTTTGCTTCTTGCATCATTTTTTGAATATTCATATTTTCTCCAATAAATAAATTCTAATCTTCTTTTATTAAATTACCCAATAATTCAATAGCTATATCTTTGTTTAAAACTTCTTTTATTTCTGGCAATTCAAATAAACTATCAATATTAACATCTGATAATCTATTCTTTTTCGCAACATTCTCTTTGTAAATTTGCGTGTAATTTATTACCATGTTTTTATTAACGGCCAATACTTTGAAAACCCGTCCAAATTTTGATTTCACATAATTAATAAATTTAGGTTCACTGCTTTCAAAGTTTAAATTTTTAGCACTTATATCATCGTCAAATAAAACAACAAAACCATTTTGAGAAGCAATAATTATTTTTAAAGAATCAACAAAATATCCTTCCTCAGGACATATTGGTACATTATCTTTTATGCTCATTAAGATTTTATTCAATCTTTCTTTTTCAACATCATTTTTATTAAAAGCAATTTGATTAAAAATAGTAGAGTAATCTTTTCCGTCAGAATCACTTGGGTTGTGACTATCTGTAGATTCTATTATTACTTTTGGTTTTACAACGATTTGGGCTGGATTATTGACATTATCATCACTAACCGAGAACAAAGTATCCTCTTCAATCATATCAATAGAATTTTTATTTTTCTTATTGGGTGAATCAGCTGTTTGTTCAACTTTATTATTAGTAACTAATTCTTCTTGTTTTTCTTCAACTTTATTATTAACAACTAACTCTTCTTGTTTTTCTAAATTAACAATAGTTTCATTATTGTTAATTTTATTATCTATATTAATGGTTTTATTTTTAATAGAATTATCATTAACATTATTTATGTTATCTAAAATTTCATTTGGTTTAGAATCATAATTTTTAATATTATTAAATTTTTGTTCTGACATATCTTTTAGATTAGAGGGTTCAATTGATAACAAATCAACATTCTTTATTTTAATAGAGTTTTTAACAATGTTAGTAATGTCCTCTTTTGTTAAACTGTTTGAATTCAATTCTTTGGGTGTTTCATCAATCATCACATCTTTTTGTAATTCAGGTTTAGCAATATCTACTGGATTAACATTTGAACTTTTCAAAATATTTTTAAGCTCTATTTTTTTCATATTTTTCTTCCCTATGTCTGATATTTCCTCTTTTTCAAAAATATTTTTATTATTAGGAATATTATCCTGTTTAGTATTTAGATTCTTTAAATTACTTATTTCATCGATTTTATTTTCACTAATTTTTACAGGGATTTTTATTGGGTTAAAAGATGAATTTGCGTTAGTTTTGTTTTCATCAAAACTAAATAATCTTGAAGAATTAAGACAAGCTAATTCAAAAAAGAATTTAGCATTAGAATGATTCTTGATTTGCATCATCGCTTCTTCTCAAATGCTAATGAATTGAAATAAAATTTTTGGTTGAACTTCAATAAAATTAATATGCGCAGTCTGTATAACTTTTAATAACTTATAATTTTTTGTCTTTTCATAGATTATTTTATCTAAAAGTATTTCCACTATTTCAATACATAATTGATATAAATCAATTCCTGATTCATCAAAATGTTCAATAGTTTTTATTATTTTATCAATGTTTAATAAAACAATGTTTTGAATCAATTCAATCTTTGAAGATATATCAATTAATCCAAATACCTTATTAACATCATTTATTTTAATATTCTTAGAAGTAAATGTAGAAAGTTGATCTAAAATACTTAGCGCATCTCTTAATGACCCATCAGATAGATAAGCAATCTTTTTAACTGATTCTTCATCAATAATAATTCTTTCTAGCCCACATATACTATTAATATAATTTACTAAATTACTTATAGAAATCTTTGCAAAGTTATATCTTTGGCATCTAGAAATAATTGTTGCAGGTATTTTGTGTTGTTCAGTAGTAGCAAAAATAAATATTAAATTTTTAGGTGTATCTTCTAATGTTTTAAGAAATGCATTTCAAGCAAATGATGTAAGCATATGAGCTTCATCGATTATATAAACTTTATTTTTTAATACCATTGGTAAGTAAAAAATATTATCAATTATGTTTCTAATTTCACCAACACCATTATTAGAAGCTGCATCGATTTCAATAATATCAACTTCTTCATTTTTATCAATTAATATACAATTTTTACATTCATTACAACAGTCACCATTTTTAGAAGATAAACAATTTAATGCTTTTGAAAATATCTTAGCAATTGATGTTTTTCCAGTTCCTCTAGGTCCTGAAAATATATATGTGTGTGATAAATTATCATTAATAATCGAGTTTTGTAAAGTCTTTATTATAAATTCTTGACCTTGTACTTCCTTAAAAGATTTAGGTCTATATTTTCTATAAAAAACGAAATGTTCCATAATGATGATTTACTCTTAATATAAAAGATATAAAAATTATACTTTAAATAAAAAAAATAATTATTTATTTAAAACTTTACTCAAAAATTTTGCTGTATAAGAAACATCTTGCTTAGATATTAATTGCTCAGGAGTTCCAGTCGCAACAACTTTTCCACCATTTATTCCACCATCTGGTCCCAAATCAATTATGTAGTCTGAAACTTTTATTAAATCCAAATTATGTTCCACCGCAACTATAGTATCACCGTGGTCAACTATTCTATTTAATACTTCAATAAGTTTAGAAATGTCATGAACATGTAGACCAGTTGTTGGTTCATCTAGTACAAAAATAGTTTTACCAGTAGCTCTTTTTTGAAGGTTCTTAGCTAATTTAATACGTTGTGCTTCACCACCTGACAATAATGTTGCTTGAGTTCCTAATTTTATATAACCTAACCCAACATCACTCATTAAATCTAATTTTCTTTTTATCTCAGGATTTTCATAAAAAAATACTACAGCCTCATCAACTGTCATTTCCAAAGTGTCATAGATTGATTTATTTTTATATAAAATTTGTAAGGTTTCAGAATTATACTTCTTACCATTACATTCTTCACACTTAACATAAACATCAGGTAAGAAATGCATCTCAATCTTAATCAATCCATCACCTTGACACTTTTCACATCTTCCACCTTTTATATTGAAAGAAAATCTACCTTTTTCATAACCTCTAGCTCTTGATTCAACAGTTCTAGCATATAAGTCTCTAATATCATCAAATACACTAACATATGTAGCGGGGTTTGAACGCGGTGTTCTCCCAATTGGATCTTGAGATATCTTTACAATTTTATCAATAAATTCACAACCTCTAATTGTTTTAAATTCTTTAGGTTTAATAAATGGGTTTAATAGTTTTTGCTCTAATGCTTTAACTAAAGTTTCATTAACTAAAGTAGACTTTCCACTGCCCGAAACTCCAGTAACAGCAATGAATTTTCCTAATGGAAATTTAACATCTATATTCTTTAAATTATTTCCTTTAGCACCAAAAATCTCGATTACCTTACCATTTCCAGATCTTCTAGTTTTTGGTACTTCAATAAACATTTTCTTACTCAAATATTTACCGGTAATAGAATTCTCATTTTTGCAAACATCTTCTATTGTTCCTTGAGCAACTAATTCTCCACCATATACACCAGCACCTGGTCCAATATCAATAATATGGTCACAAGCTAACATTGTTTCTTCATCATGCTCTACAACTATTAATGTATTACCTAAATCTCTTATGTTTTTAAGGGTTGTAATCAATTTTTCATTATCTTTCTGATGTAATCCAATCGATGGCTCATCTAGCACGTAGAGCACTCCTGTAAGCGATGAACCAATTTGAGTAGCCAATCTAATCCTTTGTGATTCTCCACCTGATAATGTTGTGGCACTACGAGATAATGTTAAATACTCTAACCCAACATTTTCTAAAAAATTCAAACGATTAATTATCTCCTCAAACGCCATTTTTGCAATCACTTTTTCAGAGTCTGACAATTTAACATCTAAGAAAAATGATATTAAACCACTAATATTCATTTCAGTTAATTCAATAATATTTTTCTCATTAATTTTGACACTAAGAGCTTCAATTGATAATCTTTTTCCATTACACACTTCACAATTAATATTAGACATAAACTTAGAATAAAATTCTCTAGCCATTTCTGAAGAAGTCTCGTGATACCTTCTCTTTATTAGTGTTGCAATCCCTTCAATAATGTCATGTGTTTCATATTTGCCATTATTTTGTGTACTTAACACAACATGAATTTTTTCATCAGTCCCATACAATATAATATCAATCATTTCTTTTGAAAGTTTTTCTAATGGAGAATCTAAATCAATATTATAATGTTTTCATAATGCTTTCATCTTTTGCAAATCTCTAGATGTATCATCAGCTATATTTTTGAAATATGATATGGCACCTTGATTAATAGAAAGCTTAAAATTTGGCAAAATCTTTTCAATATCTGATTCATATGTAAATCCTAAACCATTACAATATTTACATGCCCCAATTGGTGAATTAAAAGAAAATAATCTTGGTTCTAAATCTGGTATTGAAAATCCACATTTATTACAAGAATGATTTTGACTAAAAAAATGTTCAGTATCATTTATTAATGCAATAACATTACCATTTGATTCTTTAATTGCTTTTTCTACAGATTCATATAATCTAGATCTAGTCTGAAAATCATTATTTAAAATTACTCTATCTAAAATAATATCTATACTGTGTTTTTTGTTCTTATCTAAATCAATTACATCATCTAAAGAAAAATTTTGTTTATTAATTCTAACTCTTAAAAAACCTTGTTTTTTAAGTTGTTCAAATTTGTTTTTGAAAGTTCCTTTTTCGCCAATAATTATAGGGGAAAGAATTTGAATTTTAGATTCAACTTCACTTTTAAGAATGTTATCAACAATTTTATTTATAGAAAGTGTCTTAATTAATCCATGACCATTTTTGCAATAAGGTTTTCCAATTCTTGCAAAAATCAATCTTAAATAATCATATATTTCAGTTGTAGTACCAACTGTTGATCTAGGATTATGTGAGGTTGTTTTTTGATCGATAGAAATAGCTGGTGATAAACCTTCAATTGAATCAACATCAGGCTTTTCATTTCCACCTAGAAATTGTCTAGCATATGATGAAAGTGATTCTAAATAACGTCTTTGTCCTTCAGCATAAATAGTATCAAAAGCAAGCGATGATTTTCCAGACCCAGATAAACCAGTTATAATAACAAACTTATTTTTAGGTATATTGATATTTATATTTTTTAAATTATTTTCTCTAGCACCTTTTATTATTATTCAGTCTCTAGAATTAATTTCCTTTTTCATATTAAATTTCAATCCTTAATTATGTTATTATTTTTTCTTGGCAACTATTTTTTTGGTATTTTTCTTATCAGATTTAAAATTAAAAATATCATCGATATCATCTAATAATTGATCATCATCTATTTCATCAATAGATTTCATTAATAATGTTAATTTCTCATGGTAATCAATTGATTCTTCTCTTATACCTTTTGGATCTTTTGAATACAAATCTAACAAATCAATCACTTCTATAATTTTGCCCTTATATTTCATGACTTTTGTTTTTACTATCTCTTTAATTTTTATCTTGTCTTCAGAAGATAAGGTTTTATATAAAAAGACAATGCTACCAATAAATATTATTTTGTTAACAACACTCATTAAAAACCTCTATTTCTTTTCTCTTATCACTTCTTTTAATTGTTTAGAAAACTTAAAAACCGATTCTTTATTATTAACAACATAATTCATCAATGATTCAGAATTCTTTTTCACTATTCCTTCAAACAAATCTATATAACTTGATATTTTAGAAATTGCTTCAATAGTAGGTGATAAAAACTCAGATTTATAAATCAAATCTTCAACTAAATAATCAATCTTTTTCGCAACAACACTTATTCTTCTATATGAAAATATTTTATAAATAACAGCCAATATACTTAAACACACTAGGATAGCAATTAAAACAATCAATCATATTGGGAATGTTATTTGGTCAACTGGAACAGCATTAATAATCATAATTGATTCCTTTATATTACCAAGATTATATAACACACTTTTATATTATACTAACAATAACAATGGGAGTTTTATAACAAAATTTCTCAACTTGTTTTGCAATAAATTTCTTAATAAGTTGCTTTAGAGTTTTTTGATCACTTACTAGATTTGGATCAACAATAGATTTTGCATAAAAAGAAAGAGTTTCATTTTTCATTTGTAATCTTTTTTCTATATTTTGTAAATCATTTGAAAATACACCAATATCTTGTCAGTCACAAGCATCTTTAGATTCGCTATTATTATTTTTAGATAAAATAGAAAAGAATATAATGCCGTTTTCAGCCATCATTTTTCTTTCCATTAAAATATTATTACCTTCCATTAATAATCCTTGACTACCAACGAATTTATCACCTGTATCAATGTGGGGTAAATGCTCTTTAATCCTTTTTCCATTAACTAATTCTAAAACTTCGCCATTATATAAAGAGAAAATATTATTAGTATCAAATCCCATTTCAGCAACTACTTGTTCATATTTAACCATTTCATAATATAAACCCAAAGTTGGAATAATATATTTTGGCTTTAAAATCTTTATCAAAAATTTATGATCTTCAGATGAAGCTCTCATATCAATGAAATTCTTTGGTAATTTAACTGAATCAATATCTATTATTGAAAATTTATCCATTACATCAGCTTCTTTTTTTTCAAAACCAGATATTGATCTAGTACCTAAGATAAAATGATCGCTCTCTTTTAATTTTAGAATTTCATCTTCGTCTTTAGTAATCGAATTTAATTTAACAAATAATTTATCAAATGATGCTGATAATACAACAATTCCTTTTTTCAGTTCATTAATTTTCTGAATTGGAAGTAATGGCAAAGAATTTGCTACTAATAATTTTTGATTAACCATTGCTGAAAAAACATTGAAAAAAATAGGATTATAAATTATTATGGGAATTTGCTTTTCTGTTGCAATAGTAGCAAGCGTGTCAAAACTATGAATATCATGATCATAAATAGCCACTATTAACCTTGAGTCATTTAATTTTGAAATAGCGTTTAAATAAAAGTTTCTAGTAATGTGATTGGGGGAAGTAAAACCAGTAAACTTAGATGAATTACCAACACCAACTATTAGTAACAAAACATCCTTTTGAATAAGTGTAAATAACTTATCATAGTCATTAACAAATAATGTAGTTTTGTCATTGTAAAAAATAAATTCATCTATATAAACAATATCACCATCATCAGTGTGTAAAATAAACCCTAGCGATTCTGCTATCGATGATGAAACTCTAAAAGCAGTTACAAATATATTACCAATTTTTACTCTTTCTAAAGGTTTCATAGGAAACAGATTTAAGTTAAAATTTTCATCAATTCTATTCATATTTTTTTTATTGAAATATGAATTTATTATTTGAACACCCAATTCACTCGAATATATAGGGATATTTTTGAAATCATTATAGAAGTATTCCAAAGAACCAATATTATTTTTACTAGGATATCCACTAAAAATACATTTTATTCTATTTTTATTATCAATTAATCATGATAAGTCAGGAATGATTTTTCTTATTCCACCTTTATTATCAGTTGGAATGCATATTCCCATATTGAAAACATATATGCTATTATCAATTTCCAATACATAACATGCTTTATCTTTTTCATCTAGTCCGCCTAATGAAAAAAAATCAATTTTACTCATATAACTCCAAAATATCCAACTACAAAAAAGGTTTTAAATTAAATTTATTATACAAGAATCTAAATGAAAAAATAAAAAACTAATAAAATATTAGTTTTTTATTAAAATTTTTGTATTGATCAATTCATTACGGACATTGAAAATATTTATTTTGTATTTTTTTTGAAATGAAAAATCTTTTGCTTTATTAATAACGTCATTCTTTGACGAAGAAAAGTAAATAGGTCTTTCCTCGTTTTCCCTCAATAAAATTCAATTATTTTTATTTTTTAAAATATTAAAAGTTTCGACACTAGCAATACTTATAATAGGGGAGGACGGCTCATCATCAGATTTGTTGTTTTCATCATTTATTTTAAATTTAAAAAACATTACTACCTCTAATATTTATTATATAACAAAATTATTTAGCAATAATAACAATTGCAGGTTTAATAACTAAATCATATAACATATAGCCAGGTTTAAGGACTTTGATAACTTGATTAGTTTTAAAACTATCACTTTTTTCAACATCAATTGGTTCCATAGTTTTTTCATTAAATATATCACCGGGCTTTATCGAAATTTCAATTACATTATTATTTATTAAATAGTTTTTGAACATAGCCAAAAACATTTCAAAGCCTTTTAAATAATTTTGCAAAACTTCATTATCAGTACTAGATTTTAATGCACTTTCAAAGTTAGAAATTATATCAATAAGTTCTGGTAAATTATCTTTCAAGCAATATTTTTTTATATATGAAACATCTTTATCAAATTTTTCTTGATATTCTTTTACCTTAGAATTTAAAGAAAGTTGTGCTTCTTCAGATTTCTTAATTATCTCATTTTTATAATTTGCATTAAAGTCATTAATTGTTTTATTTAAATCATTAATAGTTGAAATTTTTTCATCAATTAAATTATTTAATTTCTTAATCTCATTTTCTAATGCAACATTCTTCTTGTGAAGTATGTGAGCTTCTTTTTTATCACCTTTAGATTCATTAACGTCTTTTCTAGAATCGTTTGTATTTAAATCTTCGTTTTTGTATTTATCTTTATTGTTCATACTAATTTACTTCCTTTTTAGCTTGATTTATGTATTTTTTAACTTCATCATTTTCTTGAATAAATTTAGATATCTCTTTTAACTCAGCAGCTGAATATTTATTCGGCTTTGCATAATCAATAATTGCAAATAAATCACCATTAGAATTACTAAATTTTTTAGAATTTTTTATACCATGTTCTGAAATAGTAATAATATCATCATTAGCAATACCAGCGGGAATTGAAATCTTTTTAATGCCATATGGTGTTGGAACTTCAATTTCGCCACCTACTATAGCAACTATTGGATCAATTTTAGCTCTTACATATAAGTCGTTTTTTCTTCTTTCAAATATAGCACTAGGTTCAACTTTAACGTTGATATATAAATTACCTTGTTGGCCATTTATTTTATTCCCTAATCCATTCAAAACTAATGTTTCATCATTTGAAATACCAGGCGGAACATCAATTGTAATCTTAAGTTTTTCCTCAATTTGTTTATGGCCTTTACAAGTTGAACATTTCTTTGAAATAATCTTTCCATATCCCTTACATGTAGGACATACAGATTGAGTTTGCATCATTCCAAGAAGCGTTCTTTTCTTAGAAATTGTAAAGCCTTGTCCATTACATGTTGTACATGTATTAATAGAATCGGGTTCATTAGAAGCACCAGTTCCCTTACATGAAGTACAATCATTTTCAACTTTATATTCAACTTGTTTGCTAATTCCCAAAATAGATTCTATAAATGTTATTTTTAATGAAATCATTAAATTAATATTTTGACTTTCTTGTTGGAAGCCAGAAGCTCTTCTACCTTGGCTTCCAAAAATATTTCCAAATATATCACCAAAGCCGCCGCCAAAGCTGCCAAAATCACCACTTGAATCATTACCTGAAAAAAATTGATTGAATATATCGAAAGGATCAAAACCTTGCGAATGAAACCCTTGATTATCTAATCCGTCATGACCATATTTATCATATGTAGCTTTTTTTTGAGAGTCAGATAAAACCTCGTATGCTTCATTTACTTCTTTAAATTTTGCATCAGCTTCTGGACTCTTGTTTCTATCAGGGTGAAACTCCATAGCTTTTTTACGGAAGGATTTTTTTATTTCAGTTTCATCAGCGGTTCTAGAAATACCTAATATTTCATAATAATCTCTTTTTGCCATACCTCTCCTTGACCTTAAAATTAATTAAATATAATCATAATATTATCACACAATATATTAAAGTGCTAAAATATATCTTTGACGATTCTTGATATAACTTTAGTTATTTCATTATCATTAAGATTCGTTCCTTGCAATGAAAATAATATGTAATCAAATATTCCTTTAGCTAAATCTTTCGAATCAAAATCAGGAATAATTGGATAATAATAATAAAATATTGATAATAAAATATTCTTACTCATTTCAAATACAGAAGGTTCTTTTAAAGCAAGATCACTTATAATATTTAAAATTTCATTATAGAGTGGTAAAGACATTACTGATTTTATATTATTCAAATCTATTTCAAATGACTTATCTAAATTAATATTATAGAAATTCATCATGCCTTTTATTTCAGAAAAAACAAGACTTTCAACAACCAAAATTTTATCATTATTTCTAATCTCATTTGATATAAGAATATTCTGAAAAAATTGAAATTCTGCTTTTGAAATATTTTTATCATATCTATTAAAAAAAGTTTCCATAGCATATATGTTAATTCTATTTTGTTCAATTATTGATCTCAACAATTTATCTCTATCAAAATTCTCATATCTTAAAATATTAGAAAAATATTTTTTATTAGCATTTAATTCAAGTAATTTTGTCTCTAATATATCTTGAAAATTTATAGGTATATATGGTGCACTTAATTCATCTTCAAGCATAAATATTGCTTTGTCTATTTCAGAATCATTAACAAGCTTTTCAATTTTTTCAATTATATTAATGTAATAATTTTCTATATCTGACATCTTAATTCCTTTTTATAATTTTATTTGATATATCCAAAGAATGATTTTTAATAAAAGTGTTTAACAAATCTAAATTAATTTTAGAAATTATTTCTTCTCTAAATTCTTTATTCTCAAATAATTTAATAGTTTCTTCAATTTTGTCTTGAAGTGTTTTCTCGTAGTTACAAATTACTTTATTAACTTTATATTCGTTTTTATCTAGTACTTTAAATTTAGAACAATCATTGCTTTTCATTATTACATCTAAATCAAAATCATAATACTTAATAGCTTCTTCTTCAAAAATGAATGGAGAAGCAATGTTTACATAATAACTTATAACCTTGAAATCCTCTTCAATAGTAGCTATTATATTAAATCATTCACTTGGAAAGAAAAATCAAAAAGCATTCTTCTTATTTGATGAATGAAAAAAATTTTCCGAGTCAACTTTTTCTGATGTTATGACTTTACATTTTTTTAAGTAGACACAAATATAATCGTTTGTTGATGCAACAATCTGAGGAAATTCTCAAACCCGATACAGTCAATTATTTCTTTTATAAGCATGTACCATAATTTTCTTTTTTAGTTTAAAGTTCATGAAATACCAAAAATATTATAAAACAATTAGATACAATAAATAAAAAAAATAGAATGCAATAGCATTCTATTTTGTTTATTAAAATGGGGCGACCAACGGGACTTGAACCCGCGAATGCCTGAGTCACAGTCAGGTGTGTTAACCAACTTCACCATAGCCGCCATAATATCGGTGTATTAATACACACTATTATATTTTATGACAAAAATACTTTAATTAACCTATATATATTTTTTATAGAACATTATCAACTAATCATATAGAAAAAAATAACAGTTTTATTTGTTTAAGAATATAAGAATGCTTTATTTTTCAAAAATGATTTTCTTTATCTTTATACCCATATTCATTCATTTTATTTCATACTCAGTTTTAATTTCATTCGTACAATCAAAATCAGAATTATATAGATCTATTGTTTTGAATAAAACTTTATAGTTGTTTTCAATAATGGTTTCTAAAGTGTAATTATATAAAAGTTCACTATCAGTTTTAAATTCTATTTGACCTTTAGACATCAATAAATCAAAGTATTTTATCAAAAAACTATTATGAGTTAAACGTCTTTTAGCGTGTTTTTTCTTAGGTCATGGATCACTAAAATTTAAATACAATTTACTAATTTCGCCATGAGCAAAAATCTCTTCAATTTGTGTAGCGCAAATGCAAACCAATTTTAAATTTTTTAACTCAGATGTTTTTATTTTTTTTAGTAAACTAAAAATTACAGTAGCAAATTTATCAATTGCAATAAAATTTATTTTTGGGTTTGCTAAGGCTTTATTGAAAATAAAATTACCTTTCCCACAACCTATTTCAATATGTATGGGGTTATCATTTTGAAATACATCTTTACTTCACAAGTTTAAATGTTTCTTTGGCTCTGATATGTAATAATAATTATCTCCAAATAAGACATTCTCTTTACTTGTATTTTTTCTTAATCTTCCCATATAACTTATAAACTCATCAAAATATTTGTAACAAACATTAGTATAACAATTATTGTTATAAAAACATAAGATGATATTTTTATATAATTGTTCATAAGTACTAATTGCTTATTTTTTGCCTTCACATAAAAATAACGTATTAATAATGCTAAGACAATTGAAAATATAAAAAATAGTTGCATAGAAAATAAAGAAATTATTTCAGTTGAAAACATTGTAGAAGATGTAATAGTGATTGTGAAAAAATTAACAAACATATAACCAATCATTGATAGTAAATATGTAAATAAAAATGCAGAAACTAAATGGAGATACACAATTCGTTTCCCAGCTTCTTTTTTCATTGTAATAACAGTTGACATACATGGAGTATAAAAACTCAAAAATATAATAAATGAAGTTAATATTCCAGCAGAGTTTTGATTAGAATCAATAAAATCTCTAAAACCGTTAGCTCCGTTAAATAATAATTCTATATTAGAAGCTGCAATTTCTTTTGCAGGGAACGCACTTAATAGCGAAGCAACAATTCTTCAATCATTACCGATACCCGCTGGAATAAATAAATATCTAAAATATTCAGATATGTAATATATTCACGAATGCTGTTGATTAGTTGGATCAATAACAAGACCATTTTCAGTATCAGTCAAATTCAAATTACCAACAATTGGACCAGTGTAGGTCAAAAATCAAACTACTATTGTAACAATAAAAATGACAAGTAAAACTCTTTTTAAGAACTCATAAATTTCTAAAAATATTTTTTTAAAAAGAGTGTTAATATCTGGAGTCCTTCATTTAGGTATTTCAGTCATAAAGAAAGTTGTTTGTTTTCTAAAGGCTAATTTAGAAAAACACATTCCAAAAACTAAACTAACAAAACCACTTATTATAACTAGCGCTAAAACAAATAATCAATTGTAAGCTTGCGAAACTATAACATTACCCAATCAACCAAAAACCACTATTCTAGCGCTACAAGAAATTAATGGGGATATAAAAATAGAAACCATTTTTTCTTTATGACTATGAAGGTTTTTTGCCATAAGAATAGATGGAACATTACAACCAACACCAGTTATTAAATTGATTATACTTCTTCCGCTAAGTCCAAACCTCTCAAATGTTTTATCGAAAGATACTGAAACTCTAGCTAGGTATCCGATTTGTTCTAAAATTGTGATAAATAATGTAAGAAAGAAAATTCAAGGAACAAATCCTATAAGTGTGAAAATACCGCCAAATATACCATCAACAACTAAGGAGGTTGCTCAAAGCGTTGCACCAACAGATAACATTTGATTTTTTATTAAATCTTGTAAACCACCCAATGCTTTCTCAGCAAACATTAATTGAATTCAACCACCTGCATATTCGCCAAAAGTTAAATAGAAAATAGCCGCTAAAATAATACAAAAGAAAAAAACTGAAAAATATTTATTGAATAAAATTTTATCAAATTTATTTTGAGTAAAAACCTTATTGGTTTTCTTGTCAAATAAAACTCCAAGAATTTCTTTTCTGATATCTGATTTTATTTTTAAAATATCTTCAATATCATTTGAATTAATTTTTTGAATTTTTTTTTGATTCTCTAATTGATCAAAAATTTTACATTCTTTTAAGTGATTAATGATATATTGATTTCCACATAAATATTGAATAACAATAAACCTTTTAGATAATTTTCCAGTGTGAATAAACGGCAAAACAGATTCAATATATTTTTCTATTTTTAAATTATATTTAATTGAAAATGGTTTTATTGTATCTTGATTATTTAATTTTGTAATTGATGAATTTATATTTAAATTCTTCTTTGCTGATACAAAAGAAATTGGGGTTTTCAATTTATGAAATATCTTAAAGTCATCAATATTTTTAAATGATATATCTTCATCAATCATGTTAACAACAATTTGTCTTACTATTCCCGTTTCCAATAAATCTATCACTAGATCCATATCTCTATATAGCGTATCAACACTAACTACATTCACAATTTCATCAATTGCATTATCTCTAATTAAATAATCTAACGTTATCTTTTCATCTTCTGATGCGTTATCTAGTTTATAAATACCGGGTAAGTCATTTATGACAATGTCTTTATTATTTTTTAATTTTCCCACACATATTGATGTTGTTATTTTATCAATATTACCAACGTTTGATATTTTTCAAGTGATTCTATTAAAATATGTAGATTTTCCGATATTAGGCGAACCTATAAGAGCTATATTAACTTTTTGTCTGTTATTATTTAATAACTTGTAGCTGTTCTCCATTTATATCCTCCAATTCGATAAAAGCTAAATCATTTAGTCTAAATGCGTATTCTATTTGATTTAAAACAATGTGTACCATTTTATTATTATGACTAATATATAAAATATAAAAGGACGCACCTTTTTTCATTCCTATATTATTGAGTTTTTTGATAATATCAAAATCATTACCATTCATGTCTATGATTTTCACTCATTTATTTAAAAGTTCTCTACTGAGTTTCATAGGTTTAATAATAATATATTTTGTATAAGATAATTATTTTTTTAGATTCAAACCAAGTTCATCTAGGGTTTCTTTTGAAACATCTATTGGTGACTCTAACATTAAATCTGTGCCATCTGCCATTTTAGGAAATGCTATAACGTCTCTTATACTTGTTGAATCAGTTAATATCATCATTAATCTATCGATACCAAAAGCTATTCCACCATGTGGGGGAACACCATATTTAAATGCGTTTAGTAAGAAACCAAATTTAGTTTCAATATCAGAACGAGAAAGTCCTAGAATTTCGAAAACTTTATTTTGAATATCAGAACTATGAATTCTAATTGAACCACCGCCTAATTCAAAACCATTCAATACCAAATCATAAGCTTGTGCTTTTATTGAAATTGGATTTGAAGCTAAATTATGTAGTGTTTCAATTGTAGGCATCGTAAATGGATGATGTGCAGATGTTAATTTATTAACTGAGTTAATCTCAAATAAAGGCCAATTAACAACTCATAAAAAAGAATAAACTTCTTTAAAGTGTATATTGCTAATTTTAGGTAGTTGAGATCTTACAGCACCTAAAGACTTTGATACCACTTCATCATTATCAGCAACAAATAAAACAGTACCATTAGAAAAATTATAGTTATTAAATAAATTTAACAGTATCTCTTTTTCATCTTTTAAAGATAAAGAACCATCAAACAAAGATGATGAATAGAATATATGAGCCAAACCTTTTGCCCCATTATCAATAGCAAATTTTTCTAGAAACTTTATATCTTTTTTTGAAAGAATATGATCATTAATAAAAATTGCTTTAATTTTTTTATTTTCATTTATAGCTTTAGCAAAAATCAAAAAATTTGTTTTAATAAAAAAATTACTAACATCACAAATTTCACAACCATATCTCAAATCAGGTTTATCTGTACCATACTTAGAAATAGCATCATCATAAGAAAGTCTTAAAAACGGTATTTTTATATCTATATTTAAACTTTTTTTAAATACAAATTTATACATATTTTCAACAATATTCATAATATCATCTTGTGATAAAAAAGATGTTTCAATATCTAATTGAGTGAATTCTGGTTGTCTATCTAGTCTTAAGTCTTCATCTCTAAAACATTTAGCAATTTGAAAATATTTATCAAATCCAGCAATCATTAGCAATTGCTTATAAATTTGCGGAGATTGTGGCAATGCATAGAATTTTTGTTTTCTCGTTGGTACCAAATAATCTCTTGCGCCTTCTGGTGTTTGCTTAGATAATATAGGTGTTTCAATTTCGTTAAAATTATTAGTAATTAAAAATTCCCTAAAAGAATTTATTACATTTGTTCTCAATAAGATTTTCTTTTGGGTTGATGGTTTTCTAAGGTCTAAATATCTATACTTTATTCTTTTCTCTTCTGAAGTTTCAATATCATCTTTTATAGAAATTGGTAACGGTTCAGCTAATGAATACACTAAAATTTCTCTTAGCGAAATTTCATAAAGTCCAGTTGGTATAGAATTATTCGGATTACTTCTTTTTAAAACTTTTCCTTTAATATTCACAACAGATTCTTTTGTTAGTTTTTCACACAAAGAAAAACTATTGTTATCATTACTAATAACAACTTGTACAATACCAGTTATATCTCCAATATCTAAAAATATTAAAGAGCCAAACTTTCTGTTATTTCTAACTCAACCATTTATTGAGACATCTTTATCTAGTTCGTTAATAGATATTTGTCCGCATTTTTTATTTATAAACATATTATTTATCATTTACCTTTAAAAACTTTTGAATTTCTTTCGCTAAATTATCAAGCTTAACAGTTTTTTCTTTTCCTGTTTTTTGAAACTTAATTATAATTTTTTCGTCTTCTTTTTCTTTATTGCCAAATATTAAAATAATTTTAGGACTTATCTTTTCTGCAAATTTAAAATGCTTATCTAATTTACTAATATTAAAATCATTATCAACTGAAATCCCAGAAGATCTTAACATTGAAATAATTATAAGTGGCACAAAATTATCATTTGTAATATTTGCAAAATAAACATCAACACCATTACGTGGAGGTAGGGGGTTTTCATCTTTTAAAGCAATTATCAATCTTTCAATACCTAATGCAAACCCAATACATGCATGATTGTCTTCGCCCATATCAGAAAACATATTTTCGTATTTTCCGCCACCTATTATAGTAGATTGATTATTTAGGATTTCTAAATTACTTATGAACTCAAAAACCAAACCTGAATAATAATCTAATCCCCTAACCATATTCGAGTCTAAAACATATTCAACTTTAGATTTATTTAAAATATTTAAAATTTCATCTCTTTCAACAATTTCTTCAGGCGTTAAAAAAGAATCAATTTTTGGCGCATTTATCACACACTCTTTTTTAGAGTCTACTTTGTCATCCAATATTCTTAATGGATTAGTGTTAATTCTTTGAACTGAATCTGAAGATAATTCTTTTTTATATTTTGAAAAATATTTTTTTAATGAATTAATTCATTTTTCTCTTGTTTCTAATTTACCAATATAGTTAATTTTTAATGTAGTCTTTTTAAGTTTAAAAGTATTTAAAATATTTATTGATAACATAATCATTTCTATTTGTTGATACACATTTTTAATAGAAATATATTCAACACCAAATTGGTGAAATTCTCTTTGTCTACCACTTTGTGGTCTTTCATATCTAAACATTGAACCAATATAAAAGTATTTCAATGGTAATTTATTACTATATAGTAATTTATTTTCAATGACACTTCTAGCAATTGATAAAGTACCTTCTGGTCTTAATACTAAGTCTCTATTACCTTTGTCTTTAAAGTCATAAAACTCTTTTACAACAATATCAGTTGCTGTTCCAATGTTTTTTTGGAAAAGTTCTTTGGATTCAAAAATTGGTGTTTGCATTTCTTTAAAAGAATATAGTTGTGCAATTATTTTTAAAGTGTCACAAACATAATTAAAGTAATCAATATCATCACCATATATATCGGTAGTACCTCTTGGCTTTAAATACTTCATAGAATTTTCCTTAAACTATATTAATTGTATTAAAAAAAGATTCTTATTAAAAAGAATCTTTTTTATAATCAAAATTAGTTAAATAATTTATTTAAATAACCCATTATATACATCATCATAGTTGTCTACTAAAGTAATGTTTATTTTAGAAAGAATTTCTTTAGGAATATCATCAAGATATCTTTCGTCTTCTTTAGGCATAAATATTTTATTAACACCACCTCTAAAAGCAGAAATGGTTTTTTCTTTAACTCCACCAATAATAAGAACTCTACCTCTTAATGTAATCTCACCAGTCATGGCAACGTTACTTGGAATCTTAACATTTTTTAATGATGATAAAATTGCTGTTGTTAAAGCAATTCCAGCAGATGGGCCATCTTTTGGTATTCCTCCACTTGGAACATGAATATGTAAGTCTATTTTAGAAAAGATGTCAGTGTCTATTCCGTATTTCTCAGCATGTGATTTTACATAACCAAGCGCTACATTTGCAGATTCTTTCATAGTTTCTTTAAGGTTACCAGTAATAGCAATTTTTCCTTTTCCTTTAGAATAAGAAACTTCAATTGGTAATAAATCTCCACCAACAGTTGTATAAGCCATTCCATTAACAACACCAGGGATTGATTCTCTATCTTTAAAAGTGTAATCATACAATTCTTTTTTCAAATAGAATTTTACTTTTTCTACATCAATAATTTCTGATTTAATGTTTTCTTTTTCTTGTCTAACAATGAATTTTCTAACTATTTGTTTTACACATCTTTCAACTTCTCTAACACCAGCTTCTCTTGTATATCTTTTGATAATGTAATCTAATGCATCATCAGTAAATTTAATTTCACCTTTTTTTAAATTAGTTTCATTAAGAATTTTCTTAATTAAATAATTTTTAACAATAGCATGTTTTTCATTTTCAGTATATGAGCTTAATCTAATAATTTCTAATCTATCATGCAAAGGAGCTGGAATATTTTCCTCATAGTTTGCAGTAGCTATAAATAGAACATTTGATAGATCATAATCTTCTTCAATATAGTTATCACTAAATTTAGCATTTTGTTCAGCATCTAATACATCTAATAATGCAGAAGATGGATCACCTCTGTGGTCGCTTGCTAACTTATCAATTTCATCCAATAAAAAAACAGGATTAATAACAGCCGCTCTAACCATAGCTTTGATGATTCTTCCAGGCATAGCTCCAATATAAGTTTTTCTATGTCCTTTTAGTTCGCTTTCATCTCTCATTCCACCTAATGATATTTTCACAAATTTCTTATTAAGAGCATCAGCTATAGACATTGCTAACGATGTTTTACCAACTCCTGGAGGACCAACTAAACAAATGATTGAACCTTTAGAGTTTGGTGATTTCATTTTAACAGCCAAATATTCTACTATTCTTTCTTTTATTTTTTCAAGACCATAGTGGTTTTCATCTAAAGTTTTTTCAAGAGAAACAATAGATTGATTATCTATAGTTTTTTCTCATCATGGCATTTGCATTAATCAATCAATATAAGATTTCGAAATTGAATATTCATTAGAGTTACTTGATGCTTCCATTTTATTTAGTTCAGATAAAATTCTTTTTTTAATGTGTTCTGGATATGGATTAGATTTAACCTTATCTCTAATAAAATCTGAATCATCTTCTCTTGAAGTTAAATCCCCAAGTTCTTCTTTAATAGCTCTAACTCTTTCACGTAAATAAAATTCTTTTTGTTGCTTAGACAAGTTAGTGTTAATCTTCTTAGATATTTCTTGATCAATTTTTTTAGCTTCTGATTCTTGAATAGTAATAGATAATAATAATTCCATTCTTCTATTAGGATCAGTTTCTTCAAGTAATTTTTGTTTTTCTTCTAATGCTAATTTTAAAAGTTCTGGCAATCATTCCAATACCAAAGATTTACTTTTAGAATTAATAAACATTTTCTTAATGTCAGCTTTTGATAAGAATGCATTTTTGTCAAATAGATCTTCGTAGTTAACTAATAAATCATTTATCTTGTCATAGTTATCTACAATAATGTCTTTTCTATCTTCTATTGGTTCATATTCACATGTAAAGAAAGATTTACTTTCATTTACCTTAGTAAGTTTTACCCTTTTTAGACCTGTAAAAATAATAGTATATGATTCGTCATTAATATCTTTTTTTTCAATTTTAAATTCACACAAAGTACCAACTTTATATAAATCACTTTTTTTAGGTAAATCAATTGCTGGATTCTTTTGCGAAACAACTACAATATGAGCTTGCTTAGATAAAGAATCATCAATTGCATTTATAGATATTTTTCTACCTATTTCAACAATTGCTTTTGTAGAGGGAAAAATAACGATTCCCCTAGAAATTAATAAATTACTTTTTTCAATTTTCATAATAACACCTCAATCCTTTTATTAATATAATTCCTTAATTTTGAATTTATAAATTCTATTATACACTAAATTAGCACTTTATAATAGTAAGTGATAATTTAATTTTCAATTAATTTTTTTATTGTTTTTTCTTGTAATATTTGTTGTTCTACAACATAAATATTTTCTTGAAGTTTTTCTTTAACTTGTTCAAGAGTTAAATTTTCAATAACAGCCATTTCACTTAATCTAGCATCTAATTCACTTTTAGTTACTTTGCATTTTTCCAATTCAGCTATTTTATCTAAAGCCATAGTTATTATTAATTGGTTTTTAGATGTCTCTTTTTGTTTTTCATAAAATTGTTCTTCGTTCATACCAATCATTTTGAAATACATATCAAAATCTTTAATCCCATAGCTTTTTAATTGATTCTTTAAATTAATAATTGATTTATCAGTATTAACTTTTATTAATGATTCTGGTACAAAATTTAGTTTAGCTATTTTTAATAATTTATCAATATATTCTTTTTGTTTCTCTTCATTATATTCTTTGTCAGCTTTAGTTGATAAATCATTTTTCATATATTTTTTATAATCATCAACTGTCGAAACACTTTTAATGTTTAAAGATTTTACAAAGTCGTTATCTAATGCTTCATTTTCTAAAGTTGAAATTGAGTGTATTTTTAAATCAAATCTAACATCTTTATTTGCCAAATCTTTTTGGTGATAATCTTTTGGAAATTTTACATTAATACTTTTTTCTTCGCCTTTTTTAAGACCAATCATTTTTTCTTCAAATCCTGGAATAAATGAGTTTGAACCAATTTTTAATTCATAATCTTTAGATTCTCCACCTTGGAAAGGTTTGTCATTTAAGAAACCTTTAAAATCAAAAATAACAATATCATTTTTTTCAATTTTTCCATCTTTTGGAACAGATAAAGCATTCTTTGATAATTCAACATTTATTGCATCATTAACATTTGCTTGTGTAATCTCTTTTTTCTTAGTTGTAAGTTTAATATTTTTATAACCATCAACTGTAATACTTGGAAACATATCGAATGTGAATTCAATACTAATTTCTTTTTCATCAAAAGATATACTCTTAATATCAGCATTGGGTGGGGCATCAATTATTTCTTCATCATGCTTTTTAAATTCTGGGGAATTAATTACAAAATTAACTGCATCCTTTAAAAAAAAGTCTACAAGTTTCTTTGCTAGCAAATCAAGATCTAATCTTTTCTTTGCTTCATTAAAAGGAATTTTACCTTTTCTAAATCCATCAATCTTTAATTTACTTGAAAGCGATGTAATAGCTTTATTTTCTTTATCAACAAATTCTTCTTTTGATGATTTAATAGAAAAAATTATATTTTCTTTCCCTTTTTTAATATCCGTTATTTTCATAGTTTCTCCAAAATATTTATGATTATTATAGTTTATAAAACAATAATAAATAACACATATTGTTATCAATTTATTTTCTGAAATTAAACATCAAAAATAAAATTCAATAAAATGTTGTGTTTTGTCACCCAATTAAATATAGGTGTATTTTTTTAAAATATCTTACAAAAAATAAAAAACATTACAAAAAATGTAATGTTTTTTTATATTTTTTATTTAAAAATACTAAATTTTTGTTAAATCAAATGAACCAATTTTGTCATCTAATTCAGAATCGCTTTGTGTAAGTTTAGCTAACTTAATAATGTTTAAGAATTTAGCTTCTTCTTCAACTTGTTCTTTAACAAATCATTGAATAAATTCAAAAGTTCCAAAATCATTTATTTCTAAAGCAAATTTAGAAATAATGTTTATAGAGTTAGAAACATTTACTTCGTGGTCATATAGAAGTTTTGTAGTTTCCATTACTGATGAAGTTGTTGAAACAGTTGGTCTTATATAATCATTAACCTTTGGTAATGAATCTACAGAAATCATATAGTCATAAAACTTTTGAGCATGTGCAAGTTCATCATCGCCAGATTTCTTTAAAAAATCATAATAATTAAACATTCCAATATCTCTAACTAATGCAGCTTTTTCATAATATATATATGCAGATGCTATTTCCTTATTTCATTGATCATTTAATAATTTGTAAATTTCTTTGTTTATCATATTAAAACTCCTTGATAAATTATATTATATATTATATAAAAAACATTATTTACTATTGATAAAATTTCTGTATTTATATAAAATAATTTGTTTCTCATAACTTAAGAAAAATCTTTTCATCACAAATTTATATTCATTATTTGAAGATAAAAACTTCTTAAAAGTTTTAAAGGGTTTTCTAATATCATCAAGAAATTTTGGAACCTTTTTAAAATCAATGTGAGTTATTAAATAATCAAAACCACAAATGATTCCTGCAATATTTGTTGATAAAATATCAATTTCTTCTTTGTTAATTTTAAAATTAAAAATATCTTTTTTTAAGCTAAACCTATTATTGTTTCTTTCATCAATGATATTCAATATAGTTTTATTGTGTGCAACTAAATTTCTCACAATTGAACAATATTTTATCAAATTAAGGAGAACTGTTTTTTTGATTTTTAAATACTCGCAATAATTCTTTTTAATCTGATCGCTAAAGACAATTATTAGTGTAACAAATTCACCAAACGTCATTGAAAATATAAGATTATCAATATTTGTTTTTCTATGGATTAATTGATTTATTTTATATAAAGTGAAAGTGATTTTATCTTTGTATAGTGGGTTGGTTAAATAATTGTTTTCATCAAGCAAAAAACTAAAAGAATCTGATTTAAAAAAATCCTTATAAAAATAAATGAATAGCGACTTTAATTCTCTCTCTATTTTTAAAGTTCATGGAAATAATGCATTTTTTAAATTGATATCAAGTCAATATAAAGAAATTAAAAAATTAAGGTTTGGTGTTTTTGTATCTTTATAAACCCAAAGTAAATCAGTTTTTATTCGACAAAGATTATGCTTAGCATCTATTTTGTTTTCATCGGGTTTTCTTTTTACAAATAAATTTTTAAGCACTAAAGCTCCGATAAAATAAAAACCCCTAGATCAAAAATCTAGGAACTATAGATATATATTAACATATTGTGAAAAATTATTTAATAAGTAATTTTTTTTATGTTATTAAATCTCTCTATAATATTGCTTTTGAACAAAATCATAACAAGTGAAAAAGTTATTATTGAAATGATGGTAAATTTAAGTAAATTAAAAGAAATATACAAAGCAAAGATTCCTCCCCAATAATTTGGAATTCATAATAATAATGAATTTGATATTATTCCCAAATTATAAAGTTTAGCAACTTCTACAAAAGAAACTGAATTATTACTCAATCCATAAAATCATCATCACAATGGTTGAAATAACATTCCGTTTAATCACGTAAAAAATAAAGAGGATATTAGCGTTGATAAAACTAAATTAATAGTCAAAGAAAGTGATTTATTACTTATTAACTTAATATTAATAAATTTATGAAATAATCACACTAAAGTTACGAATGTAATATTTACTATCAAATTGAAAACAACTCCAATTCAAATATTACCAGGTCATAAAAAAGTAAATAGTGATAAAACTATCGCTCCAAAAGCAGCTCAATAATATGAACAAATAAATATTAATGGAATAATAAATATCAATGAAATATCTAAGGACAAAAAATCAGCAAGAAAACCAATTTTTACAAAATTGGTTCCCAGTGATGTTAGTATAGCAAGTGCTAAAAAAATTGATGTTATGGCAATTTTTTTAATGTGTCAATTAACATTTATTTTTTTAGATTCTTCTTTATTTAATATATTTGATCTCATTTAAAACTTATTGAATATGAAATATGAATACAATATAACACAATAAAATTGTTTTAACGTTTTGTAAATTGTGGGCTTCTTCTAGCGCCATATAGTCCGTATTTTTTTCTTTCTTTAACTCTAGAATCTCTAGTAAGAAGTTTTTGAGTTTTTAAGATTTTTCTAAAATCAGGATTTGCTTGGATAAGTGCTCTTGTTATTCCTAGTCTAATAGCTCCTGCTTGACCAGTGAAGCCACCACCAAAAACTTTTACAAACACATCATAACTTGCCATTGTTTCAGTTAAAACTAAAGGTTGTTCTAGATCTTGAATAACCATTTTATTTGGAAAATATTTATCAAGAGTTTTGCCATTCACCAATATAGAACCAGTGCCTGGAATTAATTTTACTTTAGCTACAGAAGATTTTCTTCTTCCTAAACCTTTATATTCAACTTTGTTAATCATATTATTTCTTAAAATCCTTTAATTCATACGGAATTGGTTGTTGAGCTGTTTGTGGGTAATTAGCATTTTTATAAATATGTAATTTTCTTAAAGAATGATTAGATAATTTATTTCTAGGCATCATATTCTTGATTGACATAAATATTAATTCATCAGAATATTTTTCAATCATTTCTTTTCCGCTTCTAGTTCTTAATCCACCGATAAATCCAGAATGAGTATGTCATTTTTCTTTTTCAGCTTTATTACTAGATAATTTTATTTGAGCTGAATTAATAATGATAACATTGTCCCCGCAATCAACATTAGGAGTAAAATCAACTTTATTTTTACCACGTAATAAATTAGCAACTTCTACTGATAGTTTGCCCAAAATTGCATTAGTAGCATCTACTATGTATCAATTCTTATTCATTACTTGTTCTTTTTTTAAAAAAGTTGTTTTTTGCATATTGCCTCCTAAAATTTTACACAAATACTATTTTAATATAAATAAATAGTATTTTATCAAAATAATTTTTTAATATTCCTTCAAGAACATTGCATCACCATCTTGAAGTATAAGTGATTCTTCTTTTTTACCAGTTCCACATGGGATTAAATTACCAAATATAACGTTTTCTTTTAAACCGTTTAAGTGATCAATATCTCCTCTTACACAAGCGTCAGTCAAGATTTTCTTAGTGTCTTGGAATGATGCTGCTGCAAGGAATGAACCAGTTTTTGAAGGTGCTTCATCTAAACCGAAAATTAAATTCACAGCAGTTGCTGGCTTTTTCTTTTCAGATAATAAATACTTTTCATTTTCAGCTCTAAAGTGGTTAATGTCAATAATTTCACCAACAAAGAATTTAGAATCTCCAGCATCTTGGATTTGAACTTTATTAGTTAATTGTCTAATAATTACTTCTATATATTTATCTGCAATTTCAATACCTTGAATACGATAAACTTTTTGAACTTCTTTTATTATATAACTTCTAACAATGTCAATTCCAGCAACATGAAGTAATTCTTTTATATCAATTGAACCTTCTGTTATTTTACTTCCAGGAATAACATGTTCATTTTCTTTAACCCTTAAAGTTGATCCAAACGGTACTTTATATTCAATTTCTTCTAATGAATTTTTAATTGTTATATTGATTTCATTTTCATAATATTTGATACTTTTTACTACACCAAAAATCTTAGAAATAGCAGCTTTTTCTCATTCTTTTGGAGGAATAATATCAAATAATTGTTTCAATCTTTCAAAACCTTGAGCAATATTTGAACCACCAGAAACCCCACCAGTATGGAACGTTCTCATGGTTAATTGTGTACCAGGTTCTCCAATTGATTGAGCGGCAATTACACCAATCGCTGTATATTTATCAACTAATCTATTTGTAGTTAAGTCAGTACCAAAACATTTTTGACAAATTCCATTTTCCATTTTACAGTGAATAACAGATCTAACTTCAACGCTTTTTACACCAGAAGCTTCGATTGCTGAAGCCACTTCTTTAGTAATTATTTCACCAGCGTGTACAAATACTTTATTAGTTTTTGGATGTAATACATCAAATATTGGGAATCTATTAGTCAATCTTTCAGTTAGAGTTTCAATAATAGAATTGTTCTTTGTTTCTTCGATTTCCTCAATAATTATTCCTCTAGTAGTACTACAGTCTTCAGCATTAACAATAACATCTTGAGTTGCATCAACTAATTTTCTTGTCATATAACCTGATTTTGAAGTTTTCATAGCCGTATCGGTCATCCCTTTACGTGCACCATATGAAGAGTTAAAGTATTCACTAATAGTTAAACCTTCAATAAATGAATGCTTAATTGGAACTTCAATTGTATCTTTAATAACTTTTGATTTTTTCTTTTGGTCATAGTTATAAGACTTACTCATTAAGCCCCGCATACCAGACAATTGTGTAAAGTTAGAAATATTACCTCTAGCCCCTGAGTTTGCCATTATAACGATTGAATTTCTTTGATATTCATCTTTTTGAATCAAATTTTCAATATCTTTAGAAACTTTATCAGTTACATCAGTTCATTCTTGAACAACTCTTTTATATCTTTCATCATCAGTCAATAAACCTTTTTGAAATTGTTTCTTCAATTCATCAATCTTCACATCAGCGACTTTGAAATATTCATTTTTATTAACATAATCTGGAACATCAAAAGCTGAAATTGTAGTTGCAGATTTAGTTGAATATTCAAATCCTACATCTTTTATTTTGTCTAAAATTTTTGGAATTGTTTCTAATGAATAATTTTTATATAAAATGTTAACAATGTCAGAAAGAGTTTTTTTAGTAAACGCTTTATAAAGTGGTTTATCTTTTATATATTCTCTAAAGTTAGTACCAAAAGGTACAATGTCAGATGCTGATATTCCTTCAATGTTATATGGGTCATTAACAAAATTCATTGATTCTGGTAATATGTCATTTAAAATTATTTTTCCGATTGTAGTAATTAAAATACCTTCATGAGGGAATTTCTTCATTGGAAATTCACTTGTAGGAATACCAACAAGAGCATGTAAATGTGCTTTTTGTAAAGCTAATACAGATCTTGCTTGATTAACTGAAGAAAATAAAATTCCTTCACCTAGCATTTTTCTTCTTTCAATAGTTAAGTAATAATTACCTAATACCATATCTTGAGTTGGTGTAACTATAGGTTTTCCATCTTTTGGACCTAAGATATGTCAAGAAGCCAATATAATTGATCTAGCTTCAGCAATTGCTTCTAAAGATAAAGGAACATGGACAGCCATTTGGTCACCATCGAAATCGGCATTAAAAGCAGTGGTTACTAATGGATGTAATCTAATCGCTTTACCATCCACTAAAATCGGTTCAAAAGCTTGAATACCCAATCTATGTAAAGTTGGGGCTCTATTTAAAAGTACAGGTCTTTTTTTAATAACTTTTTCAACTATTGGTCAAATATTATCATTTTGTTCTAGAATTAACTTTTCAGCATTCTTTATGCTAGTAACAATCGGATCTTTTGTATGGCCTTCATCATCAAATTTTCTAATCAATTCATGAATTATGAAAGGTTTAAATAATTTTAATAACATAATTGATGGAATACCAACTTGGTACATTTTCAATTCTGGACCAACAACGATAACTGAACGACCAGAATAATCAACTCTTTTACCCAATAAATTTTGTCTAAATAAACCTTGCTTACCTTTTAAATGTTCAGATAATGACTTTAATGGTCTTTTATCTTTTCCAAGTAATGGTTTTTTTCTAGATGAATTATCAAATAAAGCATCAACTGATTCTTGTAATAATCTTTTTTCATTATTTAAAATGATTGATGGAGCATTATTTTGAATAACTCTTTTTAGTCTTTCATTTCTAATGATAATTTTTCTATAAAAACTATTGATATCACTTGTAGTAAACTTACCACCTTCTAATTGGATTATTGGTCTAGTATCAGGAGGCGTTACAACTAAGTTTCTAATAACCATTCATTCAGCTTTATTATCAGAATCTTTTAATCACTTAATAGCTTCTAATCTTCTAACCATTTTTTTAGTTTTAATATCATTTGTAATTTCAGTATTTTTTAGTTTCTTTTGAATTGCATTGTATTCACGTTCTAAATCAATATTTTTCAATAATTCTAAAATAGCTTCAGCACCAATACCAAATCTCATCTTTGTATATCTTTGAATGAAATTAAAAACTTCTTCAATAGAGAAAGGCATATTAGATTCAGCAAGTGTATCATAATAAGCTTTTGCCATTTTGAATTTAATGTGTTCTTCAGGAGATTTTTTAGGATCTATTGATTCATAAATTTGTCTTAAAGTTTTTCTTAATTTACTTCTAGATTCTTTTGATGCTTTAGGACTTGATAAATCCACAACTTCTTTGAATTTGAAATTCTTAGCATATTTAGAATCACCTTCATCTAAAATGATGTAGTTTACAAAATAAACAACTTGTTCAACTTCTTTATATGAAATGTCTAATATTAATGAAATTTTTGAGGGGCAAGGTAATTCTTTTGTCATTCAAATATGAGCAATAGGAGCAGCTAGTTCAATATGACCAACTCTTTCTCTTCTAACGATAGATTCAGTAATTTCCACACCACATTTTTCACAAACTCTTCCACGATATTTGATTTTTTTATATTTTCCACAAAAACATTCAAAATCTTTCATTGGACCAAAAATTGCTTCATCAAACAATCCGCCTTTTTCTGGTTTTAGAGACTTATAATTTATTGTTTCTGATTTTGTAACTTCACCATAAGATCATTCTTTGATCTTTTCGGGAGAAGCGATTCCTATTTGAATGCTTGTAATTCTTGAACTTTTAATTGCCATAAAATTTCCTTTCCCTAAATATTTTCATTTTTTTCAATATTTATTTTTTTGTTATTTTCTTCTTGTGCATCAGCTGATAATTTAATATATTCTTCTGTCATATTAGAAATATATTCATTAATATCTTTTTTATCTTTTGTATCTTTTGTAATACTAACTTGTAAACCTAGACCTTGTAATTGTTTAGTTAACAATTTAAATGATTCTGGAATACCAGGTTCTGGAATTGGTTTACCTTTAATGATTGCATTATAAGTATTGTTTCTACCTTTTACATCATCAGATTTAATTGTTAAAAGTTCTCTTAAGTTATAAGCTGCACCATATGCTTCAAGTGCTCAAACTTCCATTTCCCCAAATCTTTGACCACCATTTTGTGATTTACCACCAAGTGGTTGTTGAGTAATCTTAGAATATGGACCAACAGCTCTTGAGTGAATCTTGTCATCAACCATGTGATCAAGTTTTAACATATACATAATTCCAATTGATATACTACCATCGAAATATTCTCCAGTACGACCATCAATTAGTTTAAATTTACCTTGTTTTCCTTCACCTTCTTTGCTAGTGATTGGAGAAATTCCAGCTTCATCCATTATTGTTTCTAAATCTTTTTTAGTTACACCCTCGAAAACAGGAGTTGAAACTTTATAAATTATTTGGTCTCTATTTAAACCAGCCTTTGATAAAACAATCGAATAATCTAATTCACTAAATTTCTTTATAGCATCTTCTAATTTAGTAATTTTTTTATAATCCAAAATTTCTTTTATATTCTTAACTAAAATCTTAGAAATAGTTTCGTTGATACCGAAATATTCTTCAAATTTAGCTGGCTTAGCATTTTCTAATGTTAATTCTAATAATTTGTGAATAGTTATGTTTCTCATAGCTAAACCTAAGTGAATCTCAAGAATTTGACCAATGTTCATTCTACTTGGAACCCCTAGTGGGTTTAACATAATATCAAGAGGCGTACCATCTTCTAAGTGAGGCATATCTTCAATTGGTACAATCTTAGATATGATACCTTTATTACCATGACGACCAGCCATTTTATCACCGATTTGAATTTTTCTTTTTTGTGCTACATAAACTTTTATTTGTTCAATAACATCAGCATCTAATTCGTAATCATCTTGAACTTTAAACCTTTTAATTAAAGCTACAGTTCCTTCACCACCATGTGGAATTTTAAGTGAAGAATCTTTAAAATTCTTAGATTTGCTTCCAAAGATTGCTTCTAATAGTTTTTCTTCAGCTGATAATTCAACATGACCTTTTGGAGAAATTTTACCAACTAATATGTCACCTTCTTTTACATCAGCACCAATCATAATTATACCTTCGTCATCTAAGTACACTTTATGAGAATCACTAACGTTTGGAACATCTCTTGTAATTTCTTCATCACCATTTTTAGTTCTTAAACATTCGATTGAGTATTCAACTATATGAATAGATGTTAATAAATCTTCATTAAATAATCTTTTAGATAAAATGATAGCATCTTCATAGTTATATCCACTTCAAGTTGTAAAACCAACTAATACATTTTGACCTAAAGCTAATTCACCATTACTCATTGATGGCCCATCAGCTAATATATCATCTTTATGAATCTTATCACCAACAGAAACTATAGAAACTTGGTTGTTACATGTGTTTTGATTAGATTTATTAAATTTAATCAATTCATATTCTTTGTCTCCACTTTTTGTTTCAATAATAATAGAATCACCAGCAACATATTTAACAGTACCAACTTCATCATCTGTATATAAAAGAGCCATTCCAGAATCGTGTGCAATCTTATATTCATTTCCTGTACCAACAATTGGTGCAATTGGAGAAATTAAAGGTGTAGCTTGACGTTGCATGTTAGCTCCCATCAACGCTCTATTTGCATCATCATTTTCTAAGAAAGGTATAGAAGAAGCAGCAATTGAAACAACTTGTTTTGGAGATATATCTGTAAAATCAATTTTAGTTGATTCAAAGAATTCTAATGAACCTCTATATCTACATAAAACTTTGTCATCCACAAATTTATTATCTTTTAAATTCAAGTTAGAACAAGCTATTACATATTCATCTTCTTGAAGAGCAGTTAATCAACTAATTTCGTCAAGAATAACACCATTTTTTACTTTTTTATAAGGAGCACATAAAAAACCATTTTCATCACAATCAGCATAAGATGCTAATGACATGATCAAACCAATATTCATACCTTCTGGAGTTTCAATTGGACAAATTTTTCCATAATGCGAGTAATGAACGTCTCTTATATCCAAGTTAGGGTCTTCTCTAGAAATACCACCTGGTCCCATAGCAGATATTCTTCTTTTATTTGTTAATTCAGCCAAAGGGTTTTGTTGATCTAAAAATTGAGTTAGTTGGTGAGAATTGAAAAATTCTTTAAAACTTAATTTGAATGGTTTTGTATTAATTATTGATTTAACAGTAATTACTTTTTGTTGTATTTCAATATCTGGAGTTTTATTAGCTCCATCAGCTATTGCTAATTTATCATTAACAAATTTTTCAATTCTAGCAAGACCAGCTTGTGCTCTAGTTTTTAAAAGTTCATGAATTAATTTAAGTCTCTTATTACCTAAGTGATCAATGTCATCATAATAACCAATATCATTACTCAAGTTTATTACATAAGATGTAATTGATAGGAAATCAGATAATGTTAAAGATTGACATTTTTCTGAAGAGCATGAACCAATTATTGGAATAGTATCATTTTGTTCTTCGTTACTTGTATATACGCTAATCTTTTCAACATACTCAACTTCATTTTGAGATACTCTATTTTTTATGTCAATTTTTTCATAGATACTTAAACTATGTGAGTCAACAGTTGATTTAACTGAACTATTAGCAAAATGTTTTTTCAATAAATCCAATTCTGCTTTTTGTATTAATGTATCTTTTTTCAAAATAACTTTTTTAGTAATTGAATCAATAATATCTTCAGCTATTATACGTTGGTATAATCTTTCAGATAAACGCATCTTTCTAGACATTTTGTATCTACCAGCTTTTGACAAATCATAATTTTTTTGATTAAAAAAATGATTATAAATAATTCATTGGTAAGAAGTATTGTCTTTTGAATTTATTCTCATTTTTGAATCAATTCCTTTAGTAGAAATTGATAAATCATTAACTAAGTCTTTTGCAGCTTTTTCACTAATAATCTTATCTAAAATATCATTTAATTGATTTTGTAATTCAGGATTGTTATCACTTTGATTATCATCTTTTTGTAAGTCTTTATATTCTTTAACTAAGTTTCTTAATTTATTATCGATACCAATTGATCTAGATAATGCTAAATTAGAGTTAATTAAATTGCTTGATTTATTCATATCAGAAATGTATTCATCTAAAACATTTTTTCTATTATAATTTTCAAATTTTAAAGACTCAACAATATAACAATTATTGTCAAACATATCCAAAATCTCTTTTTCATTTAAGCCTAAAGCTTTTAAAAAAGTAGTAATCGGAACTAAACAAGTTGATTCACCAATAGAATCACGGAACATGATTTGTACATATTTTTTATTTTCAGAAATGAAGACAAAAAATAGTGTGCCCTTATAAGGTAAAATTTCACAAACATATCCTTCTTGGATTCTTTTTCTAGAATTACTTAATTTAATTTGTGATTTAGTTAAGATATATGGACCAGGTGATCTAACGATTTGAGATATAACAAATTTCTCTATACCATTAACAATGAAAGTACCTTTTTCTGTCATGATTGGAATGTTAGCAAAAAATATTCCATCTGAATTACCAGATTTATTCTTAGATGTCTTTTTAACTTCACCAGATTCATTATCAATAATAGTCAAATCAACATATAATGGTCTATCATATGTCTTTCCTTCATTTCTAGCTTGCTTTTCAGTTCTTTTAGGTTTGTCTATTTTTGTTTCAACATATTCTAAGCTATATCTTCCACCAATTGATTTAATTGGAAAAAAGTTTTTAATTATAACTTCAAGATCTTTATCAATAAATCTTTTAAAAGATTGTTTTTGTAAATTCAACAAATTAGGTTCTTTAAAATTTGAAATAATTTTTGAATAATCTCTTCTAACCACCTTAGGTGTAATAATTTTGTCAATAAAATTTTGGCTTTTATTCATTATGTCTCCGTGAACTTAATTAATGTGTAATATTATATGTTATTAATATATTTTTATTGAAATAAATAAATAATAATACAATTAAACATTTAATTTTAATACTTTTTTATTAATTATTACAATAATGTTGTGTAATTGAATATTTTTTTCAATTAGTATCTTTTTGCAACAGTCAGCAAAATCAACTAAAATCTCATCAAAATTATCAACTATTTCAACATTAACTGCATAATATATGCCAAAATAATTTTTTAAAGCAACATTATTTGTAATAACAAAAATTGGCGCTGCAACTCTGATGTTTGAAAGAGCTTTAATCAAATCAACATCATCTCCAAAATACATAATTGCTGAATATTGAAAGTCAGTATTATCAATATCTCTAAATGGGGCAACTATTTTTGCAACTTTTCTAGCGATTTTTCCATTACGTGTTCTATAAAAATCAGTATGCTTAAAGTAAATGTTAATTGCTCTATCATAATCAAAAAGTTTTTCAGAATACTTATCAATGATTGACATAACTTCAACAGCATTAACTGGATACATACCGCTTGCAGTTTCACCAGAAAGCATTGTAGAGTCCGCACCTTTTTCAACAGCATAAAAAACATCAGTTACTTCAGCTCTTGTAGCTTGCATTTTAGTTTCAAGTGAATCTAACATTTGTGTTGCAACAATTACTGGTTTAGCTTTATGTCTACATGCTTTGATAATATACTTTTCATAATATGGAACTTCATAATATGGTATTTCTAATCCCAAATCACCTCTAGCTATCATTATTCCATCAGATTCATCAATTATTTCAAGAATTGCTTGTATTGAATTCATAGTTTCAATTTTTGAAATAATTTGAATTTTAGTACAATTTTTTGATGCTAATATTTCTTTTATTTCTTTAACATTTTTTGCACTATTAACAAATGATGCAGCAATGTAATTGAAATCATTTTCGATTGCAAATAAAACATCATTTTTATCCTTATCAGATAAAAACGGAATTGAATAATTAGCATTAGGTAAATTGATTCTCTTGTTTCCTCTAACTTTGTGGTTGTTTTTTGCAATGGCTTTTATTTCACCTTTTTGAACATCAACTGATTCTGCAATCAATTTCAATTTTCCATCATCAACATAAATAATGTCTCCAACTTTTACATCGATTGCCATATTATATGTATTTGTAGAATCATATACAGAAAATGTACTACCACTTCCTTCAACTTTTTTCTTAGTTGAGATTGTAATAAGAGCATTATTTTTAATATCAAGTTCATCATTCTTAATTTTATAAACTCTAATTTCAGGACCTTTAGTATCTAAAAGTAATGAGACGTTTATTTTTTTCTCTGCAGCAACTTCTCTAGTTAAAATAACTCTAACCATTTGTTCTTCATGATCACCGTGAGAAAAATTCATTCTAACTACATTTGTTCCAGCATCAAATATATCAGATAATCTTTTCTTTGCTTCTTTAACTAATGAAATATTTTTAGGGTCTTTCAATGCAGCTAAAGAAAATATTTTACCTGTTATCGATGGACCAAGGGTTGCAATTATTTTTGTCTTTTTAAAATAATTCATTTATTCTCCAAATTATGTACACTAATTTAGTATTATAAGTTAAAAAGACATTTATTTAACTAACTTTTTGAAAACCATTATATTCAATAGAATAAGTTGTTAAAGTTTCTTTATTAGTAATAAGACTTGGCTCAAAAATAATCACAATTGATAATGTTCCATATACATCATTTGCATCAATAACTAAATTGAAAGCACTAGTATTTGTTATTAAGCTAGTAAATTGTCCCAATAAAAAGTTTACAAAATAATCTTTTACTAATAATTTATTTGTTGTTAATTCATTTTTTATTTGACTTGGTAATTTAGCAAGTAAAGTTTCTTCTAAATTATCTTGGTTTTTGAAAATGAATGAATCACTTGTTGGTTTTTCAACACCTTTAATAAAGCCAGTAAAAATTTGACTAAATATTAAGTTAGAAGTAAATCCAGTTTCAGATGGTAAGAATGATAATTCAAAAGTTAATGTTCCATTACTATTGTTTGCATATGCAGATATATTTGAAGCTTTGATTGTTGGGATATTTGCACCCTTGAAAGAAATGAATAGTTCTACAAATTGTGCTAACGATTTATAAGTCACACCATCTAAAGTAAATCCGTTAGTTGAATTTATAGAATTCAAAATAACATTAACTTCAATGTTTTTAACATTGCTAAGTGATTTATCATTGTTGTCTTTAAATTTCAATGAAAATTGTTTGTAATAATTTTCTTGTGTTAAAAAGCCACCAAGTTTAATTTTTGAAATATATTTACCATTTTCTAATTTAAATGTATTAACATCATTTCCTAATTTTGAAGGATAGCTACTATCTAAAGTAAATATTATTTCTAATTCACCAAGATTATTATTTGCATTAAAATCTATATCTAAATCTAAATCGTTATAACCACTATAAGTTACAAAATCTAAATATACCATTTCCTCAGTTACATCTGTTGGTAACATTTTATTATATTCATGTTTTGGTGATGCATTACCTGTAGCTGTTGAACCTGATATATGTGTTAAATATGATGGTTTCTTATAACTAAATGAATAATCATTAGTCTTGTTAAAACCAATATATGTTTGTGTAAATGTTTCTTCAGTACCATTATAACTTGCTGGTAGAGTAGCAGTTATTGCAAGTTCTCCAGTTGCATCATTTGCACGTAATTTAAAACTCATTTTTGATAAAGGATAACCAGATGATGTATTAACATTTATAAATGGTAAAAATTGAGAAGTGTCAGTCCCATCAACTGATGATGGTAATAAATTCGACTGTGATAACATTTTTAAACTTGATATTGTTTTTATATTATTGCTGTTAGTGCCAGTTGATACTAATCAATTAAAATTCTTTAGATCATTACTTTTAAAAATATTGAAATCTTGAGATGTAGTAAATGTTTTTTCATTTGATTTTATTGTTGCAACACCCAATGGCATATATGTATATAAACATTGAATTTTAATTACACCAGTACTATCATTTGCATTTGAAACTGAATAGTCTTTTTTAGGATAAAGTTGAACTTGTGTAGTATTGTCTACAATTCTTTGTGACAATAAATCTATATAGAATGGATCAAATCTTTTCAAATCAGTTGCATCAACTTTTGTTGGAAGTGTATTTTTAAAATTATAATCAGTATTAACATCTTTTCATGCAACTCTAGCTGCTATTTTATCTTTTGTACTAAAAGTTTTTTTAACTTTTAGTGGAACAAAATTCGTAGGTAATACACTTGCAAATCATGGTACTTGATCTAGATTTGTTTCAATTGTAAAAGTTCCAGCTTCATCATTGATATCACCTTTAACAAAACTTGGGTATAGTAATTCGCCAGCAGTATTGGTTGTTGTATTTATAGTAAAAAAAGATTCATTCAAAAGAGTTAAATCACTTTGTGTTATTTCACTTGGTAATTTTGCATCTAGAACTGGTTGTAAAATATCAAAATCAGCTGAAAATTGAAATGCATCAGCTGTGTTTAATAAACCTCTTGAGTCACCATTTGCTGGAGAAGAAACATTATTTACAATTGCAGCTGCTAAACCATATTGATTTTGAGCGATCTCTTCAGGGGTCGGATTAAAAGGTTTGGTTTTATTAGGGTCTAATCTTTCAATTGACTTTATCAACATGATTTGTCCAGCATAACCACTAACGTTATATAAAACAAACTTTGACGCATTATTTTTAATTCCATTAACTGAAGAGTCTTGTAAATTATAGTAAGGGTAAGAAATTAGTTGTGCTGAAGAGTTTCTTACAGGTAATACTAACTTATAAATATTACTTTGACCTCTATATGTTAAAAATAGATTTTCATTTGTATCAAAAGAAAACGATTGAACAGGTTCTTCTAACGTATATAAAGTAAGAAAGTCTTTACCATTTTCAATCTTTAAATTATCAAAAATTATTAATTGGTTATAAATGATTGTAAGAACTCTACCATCTAAAAGCTTATAAAAACTCTTGTCTGGAAATGGTTGTCAATACTTAAGATCAGTGTCGCCACCAATATAACGCATTTTAGATCATGGGTTATTAGCGTCCAATGTTGGATAAATAGGATTAAAATTATCATCAACTAAAGCTAAAGATAGGTTTGCTTTTACTAGTCCATGATAACGTTGAAAAACCATAATATTTCTATTTTCAATTACCGGAATTATATTAAACAATCTAACTTGGGTATAAGGTTTATTATCGGTAACATCAGTAGAAGGCGCACTATCTATAAAAGTACTAGACATAGAAGAAGTGATTGCTCTCATAGTTGTATCAGTTGCAGGGTTACAAATGAAAATTTTCTTGGATGCTTTAAATTCTCCACCCTCTCCATAAACAATAATGTTTCCACTACTTAAAACTTGTACAAAATAAAATAATCCAGCATCGTTTGGGACAATTCTAGGTACTTCTATTTGCTTTTGCACCGTTCCATTTTTAGCATCTATTGAAACAATCTTTTGTTTTGATTGAGGTGCAACATTCATTAATAATCATATAACATCATCAGCAAAATTATATGCTCAGTTAACAAATGCTCTATGTATAAATGGTGTATAAGTTGCTGTTGTTAGCTTGGAAGTGTCAAGAGTTCATCTCAATGCTCCAAATCAATCAAGCGCTCTTATTTCATTGTTAAAAAAACCTATTGGACCTTGTTTTGTTGAAATAGATTGCATGTAAGTATTGAATTCAATCGGTACTAAGGGTTTAACTTGTTTAACAAATTGATTAGCATCAAGATTTGTATTAGATACAGAAAAATTATCATTATTAAAAGATAAGTTATTAACATTAGAACTATTAAATTTACTTAGTGCGCTTGGAATTGCAATAGCTGAAGCACATACTGAAAATGTTCCAATTGTTAAAAAAATAGCTAATAGTTTATTTGCTCTAGAAATTTTTTTTCTCACAAAAACTCCAACTATAATATAGATTAATTTTAGTCTTATAATTATTCTTTGTCAATTAAGCACAAATGCAAGAATATTAAAAAATGATATTTAGTTGATTACAAAATTATATTAAAATTTATTTAACTAACTTTTTGAAAACCATTATATTCAATAGAATAAGTTGTTAAAGTTTCTTTATTAGTAATAAGACTTGGCTCAAAAATAATCACAATTGATAATGTTCCATATACATCATTTGCATCAATAACTAAATTGAAAGCACTAGTATTTGTTATTAAGCTAGTAAATTGTCCCAATAAAAAGTTTACAAAATAATCTTTTACTAATAATTTATTTGTTGTTAATTCATTTTTTATTTGACTTGGTAATTTAGCAAGTAAAGTTTCTTCTAAATTATCTTGGTTTTTGAAAATGAATGAATCACTTGTTGGTTTTTCAACACCTTTAATAAAGCCAGTAAAAATTTGACTAAATATTAAGTTAGAAGTAAATCCAGTTTCAGATGGTAAGAATGATAATTCAAAAGTTAATGTTCCATTACTATTGTTTGCATATGCAGATATATTTGAAGCTTTGATTGTTGGGATATTTGCACCCTTGAAAGAAATGAATAGTTCTACAAATTGTGCTAACGATTTATAAGTCACACCATCTAAAGTAAATCCGTTAGTTGAATTTATAGAATTCAAAATAACATTAACTTCAATGTTTTTAACATTGCTAAGTGATTTATCATTGTTGTCTTTAAATTTCAATGAAAATTGTTTGTAATAATTTTCTTGTGTTAAAAAGCCACCAAGTTTAATTTTTGAAATATATTTACCATTTTCTAATTTAAATGTATTAACATCATTTCCTAATTTTGAAGGATAGCTACTATCTAAAGTAAATATTATTTCTAATTCACCAAGATTGTTATTAGCATTAAAATCAATATCTAAATCTAAATCGTTATAACCACTATAATCCACAAAATCTAGATATATCATTTCCTCACTAACATCAGTTGGTAACATTTTATTATATTGATGTTTTGGTGATGCATTATTTCCAATAGCTGGTCCTGAAATTTGCGTTAAATATGATGGTTTTTTATAACTAAATGAATAATCACTAGTCTTGTTAAAACCAGTATATGTTTGTTTAAATGTTTCTGTAGAACCATTATAGCTCGCTGGCAAAACAGCCGTTATTGCAAGTTGACCAGTTGCATCATTTGCAACTAAAGTAAAATTCATTTTAGATAAAGGGTAGCCAGATGATGTATTAACATTTATGAATGGTAAAAATTGAGAAGTATCAGTACCATCAATTGAAGAAGGTAATAAATTTGACTGTGATAACATTTTTAAACTTGATATAGATTGTATATTATTAGAACCACTAGCAAGTAATCAGTTAAATGCTTTTGTATCGGTTTTTTTAAAAATAGTAAAATTATTAGTTACAGTAAATGTTTTAGCATTTGAATTTATTGTTGCAACACCTAATGGCATATATGTATATATACATTTAACATTAATTACACCAGTATCATCATTTGCAGTTACAACTGAATAATCTTTTTTAGGATAAAGTTGGGCTTGTGTATTATTGTCTACAATTCTTTGTGACAATAAATCTATATAGAATGGATCAAATCTTTTCAAATCAGTTGCATCAACTTTTGTTGGAAGTGTATTTTTAAAATTATAATCAGTATTAACATCTTTTCATGTAACTCTAGATGCTATTTTATCTTTTGTGCTAAAAACCTTTTTAACTTTTAGTGGAACAAAATTTGTAGGTAATACACTTGCAAATCATGGCACTTGGTCTAAGTTTGTTTCAATATTAAAAGTTCCATTTTCATCATCAATATCACCTTTAACAAAACTTGGGTATAGTAATTCGCCAGTAGTGTTAGTTGTTGTATTTATAGTAAAAAAAGCTTCATTCAAAAGAGTTAAATCACTCTGTGTTATTTCACTTGGTAATTTGGCATCTAAAATTGATTGTGAAATATCAAAGTCAGCTGAAAATTGAAATGCGTCTTTAGTGTTTAATAAACCTCTTGAGTCACCATTTGCCGGAGAAGAAACATTACTTACAATTGCAGCTGCTAAACCATATTGATTTGTAGTGATATCACTTTCAGTTGGATCGAAAGGTTTTTCCTTACCCGGGTGTATCCTTTCAATTGGCTTTATCAACATGATTTGCCCAGCATAACCGCTAACGTTATATAAAACAAACTTTGATGCATTATTTTTAATTCCGTTAACTGAAGAATCTTGTAAATTATAATATGGATAAGAAATTGGTTGAGCTGAAGAATTTCTAT
>JAVXTD010000004.1:0-69262 GCA_036642835.1 Malacoplasma sp. | reverse complement strand
TAATAAATCAAAGATTTGATTCAATGACCAAAGAATCTAATCAAAGATTTGATGATATTAACAAACAAATAAAAGATACAATTAAGGAAACAAATGAAAGATTTGATAACAAATTTGATTTGATTACCGTAGAAATAAAAGAAGTTAAAAAAGATATAAACAATTTAGATGCAAAATTAAATAATGTTATCAAACTAAATAATCTTAAAGTCTAATATCTAAGCCAACACTAATATATTACACATCATAATAAATTCAAAAATAATAATTTATGAATAACAATAACAACAATTATCAAAAACTAAAGTTAAATGAGAAAAGACTCTATCTTGAATTCCGTTTCAAGTTAGAGTCTTTAATCATAAATATTATAATATAAGAAAAGCAAAAATGTAAAATAATATATTTACAAATGATTTATCATTTTTGATTAAACTTTAGGAAGATTAACCTTAGATTTTTGTCTACCTTCTTTATAAAATAAATATCAAGTACTATAACTAAATATTAATAAACCACTTACTGACATTATTGCGATTGGGGCATATTTAAAATAATCAATATTATGGTGTGCTAAAGCAGCTTCTTTGAAAATGAAAATAAATGGTATTCCAATAAAAAAGCCGTTCGTTAATGAAACCATTAAAGAGTTAAATGCTTTACCAGATGATTGAAAGAAAAGCATTCCTGAAATTCCAATGGTAAATAAAGGAAGTTGACCAAGAATAATTCTAAGCATTTCAACTGAATTATTATATAAGGCTGTATTTGATGGAACAATATCAAACAATCACAATAATTGCTCTTGTAATATAAAGCCAGCAAAAACAAAAAACACTATGGCATAGCTAAATGACATTAATAGCGATATTCAATATGCTTGTTTGACTTTCTTAAGATTATTTTTTGCATAGTTATAACTCAATACAGTTCTAGCTCCTCTAATTACACCAATTATTGCAGAGAAAAACAAATTAAATATCGGTTGTACTGCACCTAATATACTTAAATAATAATTTGAATCATATTTTGTTATTATCGGCGTAATTGATGTAAACAATGATTGTTGAGTAAATGAAAAAATTGATGTCGATATATTTCTAAAAAATGAAGCTGCACCAATTGCAAAAATAATTCAAACTATTTTTCAATTAACTTTAACTTTTAAAAGTTGGTTGAAAAATAAGAAAGTATCATTTTTTCGGTTTAATACATAAATATAAATAACCATTGATACAACCGAAATAACTCAACTCAAATTAGTAGCAATTGCCGCACCCAATATTCCAAGACTTGTAAATGATATTAATAAATAATCAAAGATTATATTAAAAACATTTGCAGCTATTATAAGAATTGTTGGTCATAAGTTTTTACCTTCACTATTTAAAAGAGAAACAAATAAGATACTCATACAATTAAATGCATTAAAACCGATTGACATATATGTGTAATTAGTTGCATATTTAATTGATAAATCCCTGCTTTTATTTAAGAATTCTTGGATTGTTTGTAATTCAAAATCAGTTGGTTTACTTGGCAAATCATGCAAATTTAATGCATTACTTCCATTATTAGCTTGAAAAGGAATCATGTAAGTGGAAATTAAAATAACAATAGCAGATGAAATAATACCAGCAATTATTGTTGTATAAAAACCATTAGATCAAATATTATTAATCTGATCTTTATCTCTTTTACCCAATGCTTTTGAAAATGATATAGAAGTACCTAATCCCAACAATAAAGCAATTGCCATTCCTATTTGAATAAAGGGGGCTGATAATGAATTAGCAGTCCGAATAATAGATGACATTTCAACTGATATGGGCAACTTATAAGTCTCTATATATCCTTTTATTTCATTTATTACATTAGTACCAAAAATCTCATTCATATTAAATGAATGATTAAGTGGTATCAATCTAGTCATCATTATTTGATCAACAAAAACATAAATACCAGTAGCAAAAGATACAAGTATTGATAAAAAAATAACTTTTGATAACGATTTAATTAATGAGGTATGTTCAAATAATTTAATTGTCGATTTAAACTTAGAGTCAAATGAATCAAATGTATTATTTCCATTATCTATTGGTTCTAATGTAGATGATGCTTTTCCTCTATTTTTCATAATGATCATTTCACATTCTAAATAGTCTTAGCATTGGGAGTTTTAGGTAAGCCTGGCATCAAAAATATGGTTCCAGCAATTGGTATAATAAATTTAGAACTATGATTGATTTCAATATCAGTTATTGAAATCTTAAAATTTTTAGGTCATCCTAATTTCTTAGGGTTTGATGTTACTGAAAAAAAGTTCTTAGCAAAACATATATAATAATCTTTAATGTATTCACTAAATTTATCTAATTTATTAATGGCTTTTTTAGAAACGATAATATCATTTGCACCATAAATTTTCTGAGCAATCTGTCTCATTTTTTCAATTGGCGATGATTCTAAATCATAAGAAAAATTAATCTCATCATTGTTCTTAATATTTCTAATAATCAAATCATGAATTGATTTGTTTTTTGATGGTCCAGATTGTCACATTGTAGATATCTCACAATCATACCCTTTATCTAAAATCATATTTTTTAGATAAACTAATTCTTTATTTGAATCATTAGAAAATTTATTAATGACAATACAAAAATTTAAATTAAAACTCTTTATTGAATCAATGTGCTTTTCAACATTACTAAAACCTTTTTCTACTTTAGCGAAATTAATTTCACCTAATTGATTTAAAGGCACTCCACCATGATGCTTTAATGATTTTAATGTAATAGCTAAAACAATTAATTTCGGCACAACATTCATTTTACGACACTTAATATTTAAGAATTTTTCCATTCCCAAATCTGCACCAAATCCAGCTTCTGTTAAAACGTATTTAGCTTTTTTCATTGCTAATTGAGTTGCAACAATACTATTACAACCATGTGCAATATTAGCAAACGGACCACCATGTATAATGACTGGATTTTTATATTTTGATAAAACTAAATTCGGTCTAAATGCATTAGTTAAAATTAATCTAATAGCATTTGATATTTCTAAATCTTTAATATAAATTGGTTTGTTTGTAAAATCAAAAGCAATTAATGTACTATTTATTTTATCAATCAAATCATCTTCTGAATTTGCCAAACAAAAGCAAGCCATTAAGTATGAAGCAGCAGTAATATTAAATTTAGATTTAATTTTTGTTTTAGAATCAATTAAATATTCAATATCTCTTAAAGATCTATCATTTACATCAATGCAACGATTTCAAATAATAGTTTTTGCATTGATGTTAAGTTTGCTCTTTTGATAAATTTCATTTTCAATACAAGCTTGAATTAAATTTGTAGCAGACTCAATTGCAAAAAAATCTCCAGTGAATCCACAGTTAATTAATGTGCTATTTTCTAATGCACATTTACCACTTCCAGTAGCTCCTCCTTTTATACCAAAAAAAGGACCCATTGAAGGTTGTCTTAAACATGCTAAAGATTTTTCATTGAAATAATTCAAACAATCATTTATGCCAATTAATGTAGTTGTTTTTCCTTCACCAGTTGGTGTTGGATTGATTGATGTAACTAAAATTAAATTAGAATTATCTACAGTCTTTGAAACATTTAGTGATTTAAATTTATAAATTTCATTACCAATGCTTGTTAATTCTTGCTCTTTAAAATATTTTCTAATTTGCTTATTCATCCAAATACCGTCCAAAAAGTTAAATATAACTATTTATATAGTGAAAAAAGACCATATTAAACCTTTTTTATTATATTACACATTGATACATAGTCAATTATTTATTATAATTTATATTAGTTGGTATAAAATGAATAATTCCTTTATTTACAAATTAAACAAAAATATCAAAAATGAATTTATATTAAACAATTCTGATAATTATAAAAACTATTTCATTATTGAAGATGTTGACTTGATTAAACCTTTCGAAATAATTAGATTGTTAAAAAAGGGTAGAAAAATAATTTTCGGTGATTTTTCTATAATTAATTCATCTTATCTACATGCTTTGCAAGAATTGCTTTCTAAAGAATGCGAATCATATATTAATAGTTTATTTATTTCAAAAGAAATATATATAAAAACAAAAAGCTTTAATGATTATGCTGAAACTATCCAAGAATTAGAATTCAATAAAAAATTAACAAAAAAAGATATCTTTCTATCTGACAAACAATTACAATGTGCTCTAAAAATAAAAGATTTATATAATAGAGATGAAACTGTAAGAAAACTTGATCAATCTACATTTTTAAAGAATTTAGTTTTTGAAAGATTCTCATTACCATTAGTTGAAATTGAAACTGAAATAATAGAGATAACTAATTCAGTTATTTTTTTCAAAAAATATTTAATTGAATCTGTGACAAACTTTTTTGAAAGAAATGATGAAAATAATATTTGCTTTGCAATTGATAAGGATTTAACAAGTAATTATAAATCTATCAGTTCAAAAAATATAGGTATTGTTTCTGCAATTGATTTTAATAGAGAATCACAATGTTTATTAACAGACTTTCAATTGGAAATATTAAACAATAACCAAATAGGCAAATGTGGTTGAATTGATATTGTTAAATTAAAAAATCATATTAACACTTTGAATATTGATGAAATAGTAATTGAAAATTTAGATTTATATAATAATTTCGAAGAGATACAAGTATGTAATGAATATGGAATAAAAAATTATTCAACAAAAATATTTGCTTCTCATGAACATGAAAATGTAATACCTTTTTATATAAAATTTGATGGTTGAAATAAAGATGTAGCAAATATATCTGATGAAAAAGAAATTCCAATTGAATTGTTATATTTCCTAAATGAAATAAAAAAATTGATGGGCATAAAAGTTATTACTACAAAATTAAATTATTTAGAAATAAGAATAGGTCAATAACAACTATTCTTGAGTTAGTCTTTTTGCTGATCCATCCGATTTAACTTCAAATCTGTTTTCTCTAATTAAAATAATATCGATTGGTTGTTTATTAACAATATCATTATTTTCTAATTTAGATTTTATATCAAATATCAAAGAAGCTGATTCATCATCTGAAATAAGAGATGGATTTACAATAATTCTAACTTGCTTACCCGCTTTAATTGCATATGAATTTTTAACACCTGGAAAAGAATTACAAATTTCTTCAATTGCATTCAATCTCTTAACATATTCTTCATGTGAAACAAATCTTGCCCCTGGACGAGATGCTGATATTTTATCAACAATTTTAACAATAGTAGAATAAATGTTATTAGTAGCTATTTTGTCATGATGTGACTCAATTGCATTAATTATGTATGGTTCTAAATTATACTCAATAGCAAGCTTTAAACCACTTTCAACATGGTCATTATCTAATTCAAAATCAATTGCTTTTCCAATGTCATGAAACAATGCAGCTTTTTTAGCCTTATTTGGATCTAGTCCTAACTCTATAGCGATTGCAGAAGCTAAAAATGCACATTCTTTTATATGATGAAGATTATTTTGACCATATGATGTTCTATACTTTAATCTTCCAAATATAGGATATAAATTTTTATTGATATCAAAAATATTCAATTCATTTTCAATAACAGATTCAGCAGCATCATATAATGAGCTTTCAAAATTCAATTGAATTTCATCATATAGTTTTTCTATTCTACTTGGTTCAATGTTTTTTGTTAGTAATAACTTTTCTAATAACATTCTTCCAATTTCTCTTCTAATTGGATTTAGACATGACAAAGTTATTTCAGGGTCTTTTTCAATAATTAAATCAACACCAGTCATGTATTCAAAGGCTTTTTTATTTCTACCATCTTTACCTATTATTCTTCCTTTAATATTGTCATCACTTAACTTAAGAGTAAAAGATGTTTTTTGAACAATAGTATCCTCTACACTTCTCTCGATTACATCAATCAATAAAGACGTTGCTTTTTCATCCAATATTTTTTTATTAGAATTATTAAACTCTTTTATCAAATTATTTTTTTCTTTAACTAATCTATTTTCTATATTTTCAAAAAGAAGTTTTTCAGCTTCTTCAGCCGTTAGAGAAGAAATGGTTTCTAATTTATTTGTTTCTTCTATTAATTTATTTTGTAATTTTTCATTTAATAATTTATAGTTTTTAATTTCAATTTGTAATTCTTTTTTTAATAGTTCATTTTCTTTAATTGATTTATCTATCTCTTGTTTAAAATAGTCATTTTCACCATTAAAATTATCAATGTTATTTTTATTAGAAATTGCATTATTAATTTTAGTTGGAATGTTGTTTTTCTTTTTTTTATTAATAAAGAAAACAATTAAAGAAATTGCTAAAACTATAAAAAGAGCAATAATAATTACTAAAGCTACAATATATAAAATATCGTTATTCATAATTCCTCATTTCTATAATCTTAAAATTAATTTGATTAGTTGTTTAAATTATATCTAACTTAACATGTAGATAAAAAATAATCACCATTAAAATAGTGATTATTTTTTTACAAATTATAATTTAATGTTATTTCTTATCAAAATATTTAAATCCAAGTGTTTTTAAAATAGATGAAAGAACAAAGTTAAATGGTTTATTTAAGTGTGGTAAGAAATAAACATCAGATAAAGCTATTTGAAATAAATTCATACCTTGTTGGATAGCTAAGCCTAAAGCCATAATTCATTCTGAATGGTTAGATGTACCAGTAGATAATATTTGAGCACCAACTAGTCTTAATGATTTTTCTTCATAAACAATTTTAATTGCTACTTTATTGAATGAGTTCATAAATTCAGGTCTATCATTATCTTCATAATAACAACTTTTTACTTTCATATTTCAAATGTTAACAGCAGTTTCTTCGCTAAGACCTGTACTTGCAATTTTTTTATCAAATACACATAATGCATTAGTACCAACAACTGATTCTAATTTTACTTGTTTAACACCGTTTATTTGGCAAGCAGAAACTATTCCAGATTTTACAGCATTTGTAGCAAGTGCTATATTTCTATGTTTTTTAGTTGCAGCATCATAAAATGCAGCAACATCACCAATTGCATAAATATTTGGATCTGATGTTTTACATCCACTATCAACTATAATTGCTTTCTTAGCAGTTTTTTTAACACCTACTAATAACTCATGATTTGGAGTGAAACCGATTGATTCAATAACTAAATCAGTTTTAATTGTTTCTTTAGTAGTTTTGATAGCAGTAACATGTGTTTTTCCTTCATAAGCAACAACACCTTGTCCTAAATGTAATTTAATACCTTTTTCTTTTAAAGTTTCTTCAACTGAATCAGAAATTTCTTTATCAACATAATTTGCTAATATTCTTTTTTGAAAATCAATTACATGAACATCTTTACCTTTTAATTTATAAGCTTCAGCTAATTCAATTCCAATATAACCAGCACCAACAATAGTTACAGATTTAATACTTGGGTCATTAGCTTTTTCAATTAATTGCAAAGCATGTTGATACAATTTACATATTTCTACATTTTTTAAATTACGGTTTTCAGCTCTTGAACTAATTGGTCATGAACCAGCAGCATAAATTAATTTGTCATATTTAAATTCACTTTTCTTATTTGTCTTTAAATCAACTGAATAAACTATTTTATTTTTTCTGTCAATTTTTTTAACATCTTGATTCATCAAAACATTAGCACCTATTTTTTTAAGTGCAGCGGGGTTTGAATAAAACAAATCATTTGTGTCTTTAACTACTCCACTTACAGTTAATGCAATACCACATCCAAGAAATGAAATATTATCATTTCTATCTAATGCAGTAACTTCATGCTCTTTATTTTGTTCTAGCAAAGTTCTAATAGCTGATGTTCCAGCATGATTTATACCAATTACAATTATTTTCATATATTCTCCAAAATACCACTTATAATACACTTTTATTATATATTTTTTTTGACATTCATATCACTAAACTTATTTACCAGATTCTAATTCCATTATTATATCTCTAAGATAAATTGCTCTTTCATACTCTTGGTTTTTAGCGGCCTCTAACATTTCAGATCTTAATTTAGCAACTGTTTGAGCACGCATTAATTTTGACTTCTTAGATTTTTCCATTAATGAACTATAATTCAAATTAACATCAGAACTATCTAAATCTAAAGGTATATTTTTAATAATTGTTTTTGGCGTTATATTATTTTTTTGATTATATTCTAATTGAATATTACGTCTTCTAGTTGTTTCACTAATTGCCATTTTCATAGCATCAGTTATTTGATCACCATACATAACTACATGTCCATTAATATTTCTAGAAGCTCTACCAATAATTTGTATTAATGATTTATCACTTCTAAAAAAACCTGGTTTATCAGCATCTAAAATTAATACTAAAGATACTTCTGGTAAATCTAAACCCTCTCTTAATAAATTAATACCAACAACAACATCATAAATTCCTTTTCTTAGTTTGTTTAACACCTTAAAACGATCAAGAGTTTTTAATTCATTATGCAAATAAGCAACTTTTATTTTTCTACTTTGTAAATAACTACTTAATTCTTCAGCTAATCTTATTGTCATTACAGTTATAAAAGTTCTCTCATTCTTTTTGATTTGTTTTCTTATTTCATTTTCAATATCAATTATTTGGTCTTTTGTTGGTCTAATTTCAATTGTTGGATCAACTAGTCCTGTTGGTCTAATAATTTGTTCAACTTTTTTTTGAGAGTGTTCAATTTCTCATTCATTTGGGGTTGCTGAAACATAAAGTACTTTATTAAGTTTAGAAAGGAATTCATCAAAATTAAGCGGTCTATTATCAAGAGCTGATGGCAATCTAAAACCATACTCTACAAGTGTTGTTTTACGACTTTTATCTGTGTTGTACATTCCTCTAATTTGAGGGAGCATCATATGCGATTCATCAACTATTAATAATCAATCTCCATCAAAATAATCAAATATAGTATAAGGAGTATCACCTTCTCCTCTTAATTCTAAATGTCTTGAGTAATTTTCGATTCCATTACAATAACCAAACTCCGCTAGTGAATCTATATCATGTCTAGTTCTTTCATCAATTCTTTGCGCTTCAATTAATTTATTTTCTTTTTTAAAAGTCTTTACAGTTTTATCTAACTCTAAAGTTATTCTTCTAATTGATTCATCTAGCTTATTTCGATTTGCAAGATATGTGTCTGCAGCAACTAAAAAGAATTTTGATATTTTCTTATTAACTTTTTTTGATAGTGGATCAATCTCAGCGATATCTTCAATTTCATCACCAAAAAAAGATAGTCTATAATTGTATAAGTCAGTAAATCCTGGTCCAATCTCTACAACATCACCTTTTATACCAAAAGTACCAGCTGTAATATCATAATCATTTCTTTTATAATTCAAATTAACCAATATATATTGCAACTCTTTAATTGTTATTTTTTGATTTAATTTTATTAATTTTTTACTTTCTATAAAATCTTCGGGAGGTGATGACGCATAGATACTTGCAACTGAAGCAACAACTATCACATCATTTCTTTCAGTTAATGAGTTCAGTGCAGATAAAGTCATCATCTCTATATCTTTATTGCTTTGTGAATTTTTTTCAATATATGTGTTTGTCTTTGCAACAAATGCTTCAGGTTGGTAAAAGTCGAATGTCGATACAAAATATTCGACTCTATTATCTGGAAACATCTCTTTTAATTCAGCATAAAGTTGGGCAGCTAATGTTTTATTATGAGCTAATACCAAAGTCTTAGTATTAAGACTTTGGATAATGTTTGCCATAGTAAAAGTTTTACCAGTACCTGTTGCACCTAGTAGAACTTGAGATGATATTTTTTCTTTTAAGAATCCACTAACTATTTCTTTAATAGCATTGGGTTGGTCACCAGATGGTTTATTTTTTGAAACAATCTTAAACTTAAAATTATCATTCATTACAAAAGTTAACTAGAATAACCTTTTTTTAATAAATCTATTAATTCATCATTAAAATTAGGACGTTTATTTACAGCATTTTCTTCATCATGTTTTTGCTTAGCATCCATAACTATTTGACTTTCAAATCTTTGTTTGATTTCATCAATTAATTTTCTTTCCTTGATGTTGTTTGAAACTTCATTATCAATATCAAAATTATTTTCATCATCAGTTTCTACATTGATATCTCTTTTAACAGTTTGATTTTGTGGAAAGTCATAAAAATCTTCAATTGTGTCAATATCTTCTCTAAGGACTTTCTTAGGCATTGGTTCTTCTTTGGTATAGTCATGCATTGTGTTTAATGAAAAATTATGTTTTATTGTGTCTTTTAAAAATAAAGGATCATCATTACTTGTGATATCAAAATATTCTTCATGCTCTTCTTGGTTAGCAACTTGAGATGAATCTTCTGCAAAAAAATCACGAAAATTATTAGTTGGAGCTTTAGGAATAGTTTTAGTTTCAGGAATTATAATATCGTCTAACATTATCTCTTCTTCTACTATAACTTCATCTTTTGAAGATGGTGGTTTTTCTTTATATAGTTCATCACCTTCAAGACATGCAACGTCTTCGCATTCACTATCTTCTAATTCTTCATTTTCTTCAGTTGCATTATTAATTTCAGCATTATTGCTAGAATCAATTAAACTAGCTTTTTGAAAATTATCATCAATAATATTTGATTCTATTTCTTTGATAAATTGTAATCTTTGTTCTTCATCTTCTAAATCTATTACTTTGTCAGTGTTAATGCTTTCTTTTTTCTTATCTTCTAAAAATTTTTGGAAAGAAAAAGAATCTCTATTTAAAAAGTTATCAACTAAGAATGGGTCGTCAAGATATGAAAACAAGTCGCTATTTTTTTTCGCGATTTCTTCATCACTTAAATTTTCATTATTACCATCATTAGTTTGAACATCACTTGATGTAACATCTTTAACTTCTGCATCATTTGAATTAGTAGTTATTTCTTTGTTTGGTTCTAAACCTTTTTCAAGATTAAAAACACTTTCTTCTTTTTGTTGATTTTCTTCAGATTCAGTTTCTGAAACATTCTCTTCGCTTGGTGTTTCTTCATTTAACAATGATTCATAATAACTTGTATCAATGTTTAAATCATTTATATAATCATCATTAGTAAATAATATGTCATTACCAGTTTGAGTTGAATTATCTTTAAAATAATTAATATCATCATTTGGTGAATTGAAATTACCTTGATTATTACTACTTTCATTGTTTAAGTTATTAGTATCAATTTGACTTTTACTACTCGAATCAACATCGCTATTATTAGCAAGAGTTGTGTCACTTTCAACAACCTTTGCTTTCTTTTTAAAAATATCAAATATTCCCATAATTATCTATTCGCTTAAATACTATATATAGTAAATAATAAATCTTTTTTGCCATTTTTTAATAAGTTTTATTTTTTATTTTTTAAAAGCAAAAAAGAAATGCAAATAAAATTTATTTTTTTAGAAATATGAATTAACTTTTTGATACAATAATTAAAGTAAAGAAAATGAGAAATAATGAATAAAGAAATTGAAAAAAGAAGAAATGATTGTTTCCAAAATAGTAGATTTGCCCTAATTTCTCTTTTTGAATTAGTAATATTCTCTATTTTTTTAACATTAATTATTATTGCATCTACAACTACACCTTTCACAACTAAAATCCCCAATGTTAGTTTGCATCAACAAGAAATGAGAGCCGTTGCTATATTCTTTGGTTATTCATTTTTAACAACTTATATTGGCTTTATAATGAAAACTTGTTTAGATAAAAAAAATTCTAAAATAGAAAAAATTACTATTGGTTTAGGTATGATTCCTATAATTGGTATAGCTAATACTATTTATTTCTTTATAAAGTCTATATCTGAAAAACAATTAATAAATTATATAAAACACATTTTTTCACCAATTGATACTAATAAGAAAATATCTTATAAACATATGCTAACAACTATAAAAAATAAAGACATTAGAAAAAATGATCATTTGTTTTGAATGACTTTTATTTTTACTATAGTCTTTTTAGTAACAGTGGTTAGTCTTATATTTATTTTCTTAACACTTGATGTTCAAGAAGATCCAATAAATGACCCTAGAACTTTATGATGATTTAGAAAATTCTCTTTCTTTACTGAATGATCAAACTTTTCATGTTTTTTAGTTTGTTTTTTATTCTTATTAAATCACCGTTGAAAAATATTTGATAATGGTAAATTTATGAATTATATAGCAATTTATATATTGTTTGTGCTTATAGTTTTCTGAACTGTTTTATTACCAGGTGCAGTAATCATTAATGGGGTTCCACATGTAAAAACAGATAAAATTAATGGTATCATTTCAACTGGATGATTTCACTTAATAACTCCAGTAGCTTATGTATTATTTGTGGCATTCTATAATTATTTCTGAATTGATTATAGAAACTTAAAAATTACTAATTACTATAAAACTGTTTTTTATTTTCCGTTAACATATTGTTTCTATACTTATACATTACCTTTTATAGCCAATATAAGCATATATGGATTAATGACTAATACAAATCCAAACAATGCACCATTCGGCGACCAAGTTACCATTAATGGTGAAAAGGTAGCTCGTGCTGGTGAATATTGACACTTTGTATTCATACCACTTTTACTACTAGTGTTTTCTTTCTTAGTTTGAGCATTTATAGCTATTAGCAAAAAAATAAGTATAAGAAAATATAATCAAAATATTTCTTCAATCCAATCTTAATATTATTTTTTTGATAACGCTTTAATATGTTGATCAAAAATATGTGAGTCAAAATTATCATGTTTTATTAAACTATCAACTAGTTTTATTTCATCTTTTTGACCATGAAGATATTTTGTTGATAAAAAAGATTCTATTAATTCTAGTATTATATTTTTACTAATAACTCTACCGCCAATTGCTAAAATATTTGCATTATATAATTCTCTAGCTTTTATAGCAATCATAGGATGTCTAGTAGCTACAACTCTTGCACCTTTAGTCTTTTGTGCTGAATTTGAGATTCCAATATTTGTCCCACAAATCACAATACCAAAATCTACTTTTTTCAAAGCAACAAGGCTTGCTACTTTATGTCCATATATTGCATAATGTGTTGATTCACAAGAATAAGTTCCACAATCAATTACTTTACAATTCTTAGATTTTAGAAAATCTATAATTTCATCTTTATCAGAAAAAAAAGAATGATCACAACCAAACGCTATTATCATAATTAAATTTTCTCCTTATCTAATAAAATGTCCAACATCTCTATACGTTCTAAATGTCTTCCTTTTTCAAAATCAGAAAGCAAAAAAGCATCTATTATTGAAAGCATTAGGCCTATTCCTAAAGCCATAGAGGGCAATATTATTATATTTGAATTATTATGTTGCTTAGTTAGTTTGGCGCTATATTCGTCCTCTAAAACCGCAACTACAGAACCTTTCATTTTCCCTAGAATCATAAAAGGTAAAATCCCATAATCATCAATAACAATTAACTTAGCATTATCTTTTCTATAAATGTGTTCTTTGTAAACATTTATTATTTCTAAATAAATGTTATATTTGAAAACAAAACTTTTGATGTCATATTTAGTGTGCTTTGACATATGTAAAACAATATCAGAAACTAATTTTTGATTTTCATAATTAGAAACAATATATATTTTAAGTCCGTTGTTTTTCAAAGTGTCCTCTTTTTTATAGAATAGTTTAATATTCTCATAAAACTAAAATATGTAAAAAATTATTTACTTATATGCAATTTATATTTAGAGATTAAAGAATACAAAATAAATGGCGCTATTAATATGACAACAATTGAACAACTAATAATCGAGACATAAATTATATAATCATTAATTAAAAATCCACTAGGTTGAAAAAATACCAAAACCATTGCAAATATAGTTGTTAGAATTCCAGAAACTGCCACAATTGTTTTTATATATTTATTTGTTATAAAAAACGTAGACTCTAGTTGCTCTTTTTGCCATGTCACTTTCAAATAACCAATTAACATTAATAAATATGCACATAGGTAAATAACTGATGTTATTGAGACACAAATTGTAAATGCCAAATTATCTCCCGTAGATAAAAATGTTATGATTGATAATCATCCAATCATAAAAATTGATTGTAAAAATAAAATTACATAATGGACAGAATTTTTATTTGTTTTCAATAGAAATGAAGGGGCATTTAAATAACTTAATGAATTAGATATAGCTTTAGAAGGGCCAGAGATTATAGAACTAATTTGACCAATTACTCCAAACATTATCAAGAAGGCAATAACTTTAGATATTCAAATATATTGTGTTCCAAATCATTTAGAAAAAATTACATGAAATGTATCAAATATAGATGAACTTAAAGAAATTTCTGATGGGGGCAAAATTAGAGAAATTGATAAACTAGACAATACATTAAATATAATTATTAAAGTCACAACTAAAACAATGATAATGGGATAATTCTTTTTAGCATTTTTTAAATTACCAATATTGCTAGCTGATTCTTCAATTCCTGTATAACCCAAAATAAATGATGAAAAAATAACAATATTACCAATGTTGTTTTTCGGTATTACATTCTCATTTAATTCTGGAGGAATAGTATGCAAATTAGTTCCATACACAAAACTAAATGATAAAACTATTAATAAAATAGATGGGATAACAACACCAGAAAATAAACTTATCTTAGATAATAGTGTTGTTATTTTTATTCCAAATAATTGGAATAAACTCATACCTAAAAAAATACAAACTATCAATATAAATTTATATATATTATTAGAGAAAACATTAGTATCAAATAAATAATTTATTCCGCTAGTTAAAAAATAAAATAGAATTGTATAAACTATTGTTGACTGGAATCATTGAAAAAATGTGGCAACAAAACCAATTCTTTCTCCTAATGAATTTTTAACCCAAGTAAAGATTCCGCCATTTTCTCACTTTTTAATTGAACCCATATTTGCAGATGCAAAACTAATTGGCACAAATCAAAAAACAGCTCCAATTATTAAGAAAAAAATTGCATTAAATCCAGATGTTGCAAACGATGAAAAAAGAAGCATTGTGAAAATGATTGAAGCTGAAAATGAAAAGAAAGAAAAAAAAGATAGTTTAGTATTTTTTGAAAATTTGTTATTTTTGTTCATTAAAGATACTTAACAATATGTCAATAACATATTTATAGATTTATTATATAACACTATTTGAAATTAAAAAGGGGGCAATGTATTAATAATAGAATTAGCTTCTTCAACTCTATTGTATGCATTATACCTAGAACCTATTACATTATTGGGAAATAATGTAGAATATGAAGCTGTATTTAATATATCAAAAGCACCACGGATAAGTTTTCCGTCTCCTGAAATATAAGCTCCTCAATATATACCCATCACTTCGTTATTATCGTTTATAACCATAGAACCACTTGAACCACCAGTTAAATCTATATTTGTAATAGTAATTTGATTTGAAATATTCTGAAAATATCTTAACTGATCTGCTGCTTGGTTGGTAGTAATATCATTGGGAAATGCAACACCAGATGGGTAAAGGAAAGGAAAGTCTGAAACGCTTGATATAATTGTTCCACTAATAATTCCAACTTTTTCATTTATAGAATTATCAAAACCTCAAGTACCGAATGGTGGTGACTGGTTTGGATCTGGTTTTAGATATGGGTAACCACCAATGAAATAGTTTTGTTGTGAATAATTATTACTGCCCAATTGTGGCGAGAAAAACTTTGTTGGATTTAAATTATAGTATTTTAAAAAATTTTTAAAGTTATCAGTGGTTGAAGAAAAATCAAATTCTAAAATTGCTAAATCTGTCATCGCATAACTATAAAAATTTGTATTAGCAGAAATTTGTATTGGAATTGGATATGTTGGAGTAGTTTCAACAAAAGAAGATGTATAAGCAATTTTGGGAAATTTTGCTCTAGTATTAAACATTTCTGAAGATAAATCATCTGTTTGTGAAACAACTTTTGGATTATTAGGATAGCCTAATTCAACAGATTCAATATAATCAGCTATTTGATATCTATTTGTTTGGTCGTGTTGTAAAGATACTGCATTTGAAATAACATGGATATTAGTAGCCAAATAATAAACTTCTTTATTTAAAGCTTTATTAAATATTCAAGATGTTCCATATAAAGAGGTTTTTACTCTATTTCCAGTCGATGGGTCTGTATAAAGAGATGTATTAAATTTTAATGAAAATGTTCTTTCACGAATATAAGATTCTTTATCTGCAACATTTTCTAAAATGACTTCTTTTTTATTTTTATCAATAACAAAAACATAAACCAATCCAGCAATTAATCCACCAACTAAACATCCACCTAAAATTCCTAGAATAGAAATAGTAAAAGTCCTTCTATTAAATGCCATATATAAAATCCAATCTATATTGTCATTATAATAAAAAATAGGCAAAATGCAATTAAAAACATTTCCCTATTCTTTATTATTTGTTATCTACAATATAAATATTATAGATATACCATTATTAATACACCGATAATTATTGCAGCAGCTGAAAGCCCATTTATAATACCAGTAATTCATCCTCACACTCTTCCAAGTATAGGTATTTTTCTAATAACTAAGCTTACAGCATTATAAGCTAAGAATACTGATCCACCAGCTAGCAATGCGATTAAACCAGCACGGTCTGGAGCACCTTGAACAAAACTTAATACTCATTCTCTTATGACATTGAATGGATGTCAATCAATAGTGATAACTTTTAGTATATCTAGAGTCAAAACAACTCAAAGAATAGTAGCTAATGTTAATATCACAAATATTATTCATTTAAAAAATCTAAACATGTGAAATCTCCCTACAATTAATTATCACATAAATTTAAATAAATAAAAGATAGATATTATATTTTACTTAATATAACTAACTAGTATTTCTATAAATCCAACAAAGTTTAATTTAGTTCCATGAGCCACTATAAAAGAATCATATTTTTTTATAGTTGAACCATTTACTTTTCCAAAACCCTTTATTACAGTTATTTGCAATCATAAAGCTAATGGAATAAATAAAGTTTTACTAATAAAAATTTTTACTTTTAACAAAGAGAAAAAATCATTATTTATTAAATAAGAATTTTCTTTCCCTTCTTTTATAAGATCAATTTCATCATCTGGTACTGTTATAACATTTAGTGAATCTTCAATATGAAGATCTCTTTTTTTGTTATTTTCTAATCTATTATAATCATACAAACGATATGTAATATCTGAAGACTGTTGTAGTTCAAATATTAAAGTACCTTTTTTTATAGCATGAATTTTACCAGCTGGTACATAAATAAAATCATTTTTACTAATTGGAAGACTCTTTAAAAAATCTCAATTGTTTTGTTCTATAAATTTTTTTATTTCTTCTTTACTTAAAGCTTTGTGTCCATAGATTATTGAGTTATTAGGAGTTGAATCCAAAATATATCAACATTCATTTTTGCCAAGCATCTTATGCTTATCAAGAGCATATTTATTATCAGGGTGAACTTGAACACTTAAATCATCACTTGCACTTATAATTTTTACCAATAAGGGATAAGGTTTATTATAACCATTGAAAAAATAACTATTTTTTGGATCATTAAAGAAATCATATAAACTTATATCTTTATTAATTATGTAGCTTGATTTATTTTTTAACGCACTAACTATAAATGCTTCACCAACTGTTGATGATTTAACATTGAAATTATTTTTCAAAAAGAAATCATTGCCCCAAATTTTATCTTCAAAATATGGTTCAAGAAATAAAATCTTTTCTTTCATCTTAATTAGACTCTACAAATAAGGCGAATGTACCAAAACCTGTATGAATCGCAATTGATGGTGGGAAAACATAATATTTAATAGGCATACCTATTTTTTGAGATATTTTATCAGCTAATGTTTTATTAATAGACTCATCTAAATATGTTGTATACATAAAAATTCTTTTTATTCCTTTTGTTTTAAAATCAATTTCATCATTAATTTTTTCATATGCTTTATCAATAGCTTTAGTTTCTGAAATCTCTTTATCAAAATAAGTTAATTTACCATCAAAATTTATTAATAAGTTCATTTTTAGCGCTTTTACAATCATTGCTTTAAAACCACTTATTCTTCCACCTTTTTTCAATTGTGAAATATCATTAACAATAAGAACACCAAATCTTCTTTTCTTTCTATTTTCAACATATTCTAAAACATCATTAACTGTTTTATTTTTAGAAATCATATCCAAAATATCACTAACAATATTTTGAGTACCTACACAAATATCTTCAACATCTAATATGTGAACATTTTTATTGCCAATTTCATTTCTCACCATTTGTCAAGATTGAAAAGCACCCGATATTCCAGAAGATATTGGAATTACAAAAATTGTTGTATAGGTCTTCAATAATCTTTCTATTAATTCAGTTTTTATCCCTATTGGTGTTTGAGAAGTTTTTAAATCAATATTATGTTTTATTTTTTCTATAATCATTTTTGAATCAATGTCTATATTATCTTTGTAAAAAATTTCTTTATTGTCACTTGTAGTTTCTATAATTTCTAGTGGTTCCATAAAAACATTTTTTATTTCATTATTTTTGATTCCAGATGATGAATCAACAATTATGCAAGTATTTTTAAAATCCATATTCATAACCTATATTCATATATAACAACATTTTACTTTAAAATATTTAATAAAAATATCTAAATTAATAATAGAGTATTAATTTAGATATGTGGGTAAATAAAAAACAAGGTTCCCGATAAACCTTGTTTTGTTAAGTTTTAATATACAACGATAAATCTCAAATACATTACTCGATAATTAGAATACTTGCTATTGGTTGTATATAATTTACTCTTTTAGTGTGTATTCATAAAAATTTATAAAAAGTTTTCATCTTCATTCTAGAACGGGCATAATCCTGTATTAATTGGTCGGATTAATATTGGATTAAATATTAAACATATATACCGTTGTTCAAATTTAGTAATAAAACTTTTGTTTGGTATTTGTGAATACACATATTAATTAAACTACTTTTTTTTATATATTTCAAGATGTCAAACTACTTAATTTGATATTTTAGAATCCGCATTATATCTTTAGGTTTGTTTGTAACATCATCAAACTCAATGATCACTGCACTAAATTGATATGGTCCAATTTGTTCTTCTAGCCTAAAAAACTCAGATTCTCCACGGAATTTTGCAACTATAGAATCTGGTTTAGCTCCTATGATACCATTACTTGGTCCCGTCATACCTACATCAGTTATATATGCAGTATCGTTAACAATTTTATTATCACCCGTTTGAACATGAGTGTGAGTTCCAAGTATCGCTGAAACTTGTCCATTAAAATTGATTAAAAAAGCATTTTTTTCACTTGTTGTTTCAGCGTGAAAATCAACAATGTGAATATCTGAATTATCAATAGCAATTATTTCATCAAGTTCAATAAATGGATTTGTTTGTTTGTAATTAAATATAATCGAACTACCAATTAAGTTAGTAACTCTTAATGTCTTATTTTTTACTTTAAATTCTTTAGTACCAACACCTCATTCAAATATAGATTCAGTTGGACTTATATTATGGGGTCTTATTATATTTGATTCAGAATTCAAGATTTCTTTTATTTCTTTTTTGTGTCATGTATGATTTCCCATAGTGATGAAATTAACACCGGTGTTCATAATCCTTCTATAGTCAGAATATGTTAATCCTCTGCCACTTGATGTATTTTCAGCATTAACAATAATAAAATCTATTTTATTGCTTTCTAAAAGTAATGGTATTTCATTTTCTAAAGCAACTATTCCACACTCTCCAAAAACATCACCAATAAATAAAATGTTCATATATTAACTTAACTTTCTAATAATGCTTTTGTGATTTTTCATCAGATTTTTTACACCATGTGGGTGTTTAAATGCTACTTCTATAATTTCTTTATCAACACCTATAATAATACCATCACCAAACTTTTCATGAACAATTGCATCGCCAAGAGAAAGATCTTGATTTTTGTCATGATATATATTTGACATGTCTTTATAAAGATTATTTGAATTATACCAATCTTTCTTATTATTTAATTCATATAATGGTTTGAAAGTCGAATTAACAACTTCAAATGATTCGAAATCCTTTATTTCTTTCAAGAAACGAGAAGGAAACTTTTTGGCTGAACTATCAGCTTGAAACATAAGACCATCAGATGAAGCGATGAATAAATTTTCTTTCGCTCTAGTCATTGCAACATATGCTAATCTTCTTTCCTCATCTATTCCATTCGATTCAATCGATCTATTAGAAGGAAATATACCATCATTAAATTCTATGATGAAAACATTTTTAAACTCCAAGCCTTTCGCTAAATGAATAGTCATTAATGAAACAAAATTCTTATCTTTAATTCCGTCATTTTCAAATGAAGTATATAAAGATATTTCTTGCAAATATTCACTTAAAGTACAATTTGGATTTTGGATTTCAAATTGAGCAATAGCGTTTTTAAGTTCGTTAATGTTTTCAATTCTTAAAACTTCCTCTTCGCTTTCTAATCATTTTAAGTAACCTGTCTTATCTAAGACTTCTTCTAAAAGATTTAATAGTGAGTTAAATTTTTTAGATTTTAATTCAGCTATTATACATTTAAATTCTTTACATGCTGTTTTTGTAGCTGAGGTAATATCTAATTCATCAACAAAATCTAATGACTCATATAAACTAATGCTCTTTTTATAGCCATACTCCCTAATTAAAGAAATAGTTTTTTCAGATATCTTTCTCTTTGGAGTGTTATAAATTCTCGAGAAAGAAATGTCATCATTATTACAAATTAATTTCAAATAAGCCAAAATATCTTTTATTTCTTTTCTTTGATAGAATTTAAAACCACCAAAAATAAAATAAGGAATATTATTACGAATTAATTCTTGTTCAATATTTCTCGATAAAAAATTATTTCTATACAAAATTGCAATATCACTATAATTATATTTTTGGTGATTGAGAAATTTAATTTTCTCAATCACTCATCTTGACTCTTGGTCTTGATGACTTGCATGATAATATAAAATGTTATTACCATCATTATTATCTGTATATAAATCTTTTTTGATTCTATCATTATTGTTACTTATTAATTGATTCGATATATTTAATATTTTCTTTGTCGACCTATAATTTTTATCCAAAATATAAAGTTGTTGATTTAAAAAATGTTTATTAAAATCTGAAAATATTTCTGAATATGCACCTCTTCAGCTATATATCATTTGATCTGGGTCACCTACTACAAATATATTTGTTTTGTCTTTACAAAGCATTTTAATAATCTCAAACTGTTCAAAATTAGTATCTTGAAATTCATCAACTAATAAATAATCAAATCTATTTTGTCATTTCTCAAGTACTTCTGGACACTCAGAAAACATTTTGTGAGTAAGTCTAATTAAGTCATTAAAGTCCAATAAGTTTTGTTTATCTAGCATATCTTTATATTCGCTAAAAACTTTAGTGATAATTGTTTGTTTGCGGGCATTCATATCAAATGAATCTAATTCAGATAAATATTCTTCAATTGACTCACCATCAAAAAATGGTTTTGATTTAAAACCATTTATATGAGACAAACATAATTTATGGCTAATTAAAGTTTTATCAATACCATGTTGAGTAAAGATATTTCTCATTAAATGAATTTGATCCTCTTCATCGATAATGGTAAAATTTCTATCTCTTCCTAATTCGATAATATCTTCTCTTAAAACTCTTAAACAAAAACCATGAAAAGTATTGATTCAATATGGAGTTATATCTCCAAGAATATCTTGAACTCTACTTTTCATTTCATTACTAGCTTTATTTGTAAAAGTAAAAGCCAAAATTCTATTTTGGCTTAAACCACATTCACTTATTAAATAAGCGATCCTGCAAGCTAGAACAGAAGTCTTACCACTTCCGGCCCCTGCTACAACAAGTGATGTCCCAATTGGCGAAGTTATTGCCTCTTTTTGCTTATCATTGAATTTTTCTATTATATTTTTCATTTACATCCAATCTTAGTAATTAAATTTCATCAATAAGAGTCGAAGAAATTTCGCCTGGTAATTTGTATTTGATGTTTGCAGTTTTTTGCACTACCTTATTAAGGTTACTATTAGAATCGCTTGAATTAACATCAACCATTTTAATAACAATTGTATTACTAATATTGTCATTAAAACATCTTTTGCCGCTTGTCATAAAAAGGTTTATCAACAAAAAGGCATCTAAGACAAATAAAATAGAAAAAATCGTTACAAACACACCACTATATATTTTTGCAGATCAAACGTTAGATGATTTAGCACTTATAAAATCAATTATAAAATCATGTGCTTTATCTTTCATAGTTAAACATATAATTCCAAATACAATAAAAACAATTGATCAAATGAATCAAATCAATAATTCTTTCTTAAATAAAAAAAACAAAAAGATAAAATCTTTTCCTTTTAATAATTTTGGTTTTCATCTACTAATGTTATTGAGCAAAATATTGTGTGTTTTTATTTTAAAGACTTTCTTAAATAATGTATATCCATTTGTCACAAAGGGAATAATAATAAAATAAATTCCTAAGCAAATAAATACAACAATAGAAAAAACAAACATTTGTCAGCCTTGAATTTTAGAAGTATTAAAAATCGCAAAGAATAACCCAACAATAATGAGACCCAAAAAGATAAAATCAAATAGTCTAGCAAAAAATCTTTGACTAGCTTTGGCCAAATTAAATCTAGAAATTATCTTATGTTTAATATCATTTTCCATGTTTAAAACCTAAAATAAAAAATTTTTAACATATTCAACAGTGGGTTTAAAATTTTTTATATAATTCAATAATTTTATATTAATCAAAAGGTTTAGACATTTATTTTGCTTATAATTTGGGCATAATGAATTAATTAAAGTATCAGCATTATTCAAACATTTTAAAAGAATTTTCTTCTCATTTTTATATAATGAAAACATCTTCTTCAAAAATTCATAAAGCACTAAAATTACTATTCACATTTCGTAAGCTTCTTTTTTCTCAACAGTAATATTCAACTTATCAAGTTTAGAATGTAAAACATCACTAGAGTTTAAAATGTCATATAAACTATAATCAAAACTCTTTGATTTCGGTTCATATCAATCAATTAAAAAATCATTTGATATTAATCAATTTTCAGAATTCTCAATTACATCAAAAATAAATAATGAGTGAAAATTTTTATAACAAACAAATTTAATATTCATATCCTTCAAAAATTTAAGATTAAAAATTCTATACTTAACGCTTAGTTTTGAATTAACAATAAAGCTCAAATTTGTTTTGGTATCTAAATTACTTTTCTTTCATTCTGTAATATTCTTATTGTCTTTCAAAATGATAGAAGTTTTTTTGTCAAAGGTTATAAAATCATATTTTTTTTCTGATGAAATTCATTTTAAAAAATTAATAAAAAATTTAGGTTTGAAAATAACTTTTTGTTCAGCAAAATAAATGTACTCACCTTTTGCTAATTTCATTGCAAAGTTACAAGCATATGAAACTCCAAGAGTTTCTTGGAATTTCACTATTTTAATATTAGCGGTAGTCAAATCAAATTTAGACAAAATATCTTCAACTTCTTGAGTCATAAAATCTGAAATAAAAATAATTTCTAATAGTTTGTGTTGTTGACTAAATAATGATTCTAATGATTTCTCTAAATTATCACAATCTTGGTATAAATAATAAGCAATAGTTAATTTCATACAACCTCCAAATGCCGTGTTAATGAAAGACATGAATGACTTTAAAATTATTATAATATATAAAAATATATTGTTTAGTCTTTATTTAAGAAATAAGTATTACTTAATTTTTCTTATTAAAAATGTATCTTTATAATGCGCTTTATCAATATATGAATTATTCTTAAAATTTAAATAATAATTGTGAATTTTTATAAATAAAGACTCATCTTTATTTAAATTTTTATAAACATCTTGATAAAAAGAATTCATATCAACATTGTATTTAATAAATCTATTTTCTAAATCTGACTTTGAATATAATTCATAAAAAACTTTGTCCATTTTTGGTTTAACTTTTGGAGTTTCATTTGGATACCCTATTGTCATACCCAAAATTGGTGTTGCCATGCCTTCGATATTTAATAACTTGCAAAGTTCTTTACCAAAAAATCTAACACCGCCAATATAACAAACTCCCAATTTTTGACTTAAACAAAAATCTTGCACCATTGTAGAAGCTATTGTTGCATCAATTGTACCTACAACAAAATCATCTTCTAGAAAAGATGAATCATAAGAAAAATTAGTATCATTTAATGCATAAAGAATACTATTACAATCAACTAAAAATAATAAAAATAAAGGAGCTTCTTTTATATGATTTTGATTTCCATTTTTTTCTGAAATAAAATCTTTTGTCTTTTGATCTTGAATGAAAATAACAGAAAATTTTTGGTGATTCATTGCCGATGGCGAAGAATTGATAATGTCTTTGATTTCATTAAGTATCGATTTATCTAAATCAATATTTTTATATTTTCTAATACTAGATCTATTTGATAAAATTTGTTTCATAATTAAATAACTTTAAAAATTATTCTGAATCAATGTTATTTTTTAAAATATTTGGCTTAATATTAATAACTCTTTTAGAGTCTTCTATTTTTAATTTTAAATCTTGTAAAAATATGTTTTTAACAACACGATTAGCAATTTGATAACTATGAGACATTACTATGAAGAAATCTAATTCTAATTTCTTTCCAATTTGAGTTAAAGATATTAATTCTTTAGAAATTCCATTAGCAACTAAAAACCCTTGATTTAGAATATGAGTTTCAAACATTTTAAACTTCACAGTAGCAACAACTTCAGAAGCAGTCTCTATGTTTATACAAATGATTTTTTCATCACTATTTTTAACACTATAAACAAAAGCATATTTGTCTTCTAAAATTTCAAAAGTATCTTTTCATAATTTTGAGAAATATTCTTCTTTATCATTTAATTCATTAACAGCAATTTCATCATTTAATTTATTAAAAAAATTTTCATCATCTTTTATAATTGCTAAAATTTTTTCATAAGTTTTAAAAGTAGAATTTTTTAGACGATCTTTGAATAAAACCATACCTTCATCAAAATCAAAATCAATATTTTCAAATATCTTTTTATATTCACTATTAGAACTATAAGTTTGTAATTTAAATTTCTTAATTACTTCTTCTTTTGTTCCCAATATTGATTGGTCTTTAGGTTTTTCTAAACAAATTCATTCATATATAAATATTAATAATAAGATTTCATCTATAGCTTCAACAGGAAGTCTATTATTAAAGAAAGAATTAGAAGAATTTAAATACTTTACCGCTTTAACCAAATTAGATAAATTAAATTTAATATTATCTGAAACTCTCTCAATGTTTTTTATAACATTAACATAGTCATCTCTAAAAATAGCTAAAGAATCTTTTTTAGCTTGTAAGTCTTTAATCTTATTAATTTGTAGTTTTTTTTGAACTTCTTTTCATTTGTTATATGGATTAAATACATTCTTTTTAAAAGAAAGTATTTCATCAGTATTTGTAGTTTCAACTGCCTTACTATGCTTTTTGTCTTTGATTCAATGGTGTGAATTTTCCTTATTTGGATTAGTAGTATTTGCTTTTTCACTTGGAATATTTATACTTTTTGTTTTAAAATTGTCTAACATCTTGAATTCCCCATATTTCTTAATATTATATAATATATTTTTTAGAAAAATATTTTATATAATCTATCTATATGAAATCTTCTCTCGGTAGCCTAATAAGGGCAAATAAAATATTTGGTCTTATAGAAAATAACGACAAAATTTGTGTTGGTGTAAGTGGTGGAAAAGATTCTATGCTTTTATTGCACACATTAGGAATTTATAAAAGAATCCTTGAAAAAGAACAAGGGTGAACAATAAATATTGTCGGGATTCATTTAAAAATGAATTTGTGTGCAATTGATTATGATGAAATCAAAAAGTATTGAAGTGGACAGGGTATTCAATTTGAAGTCGAAGATACTAAAATGGGTGAAATCTTAAAAATGAATATGAAGAATAATAAGCTTCAATGTTCATTGTGTTCAAAAATGAAAAAAGCTATTCTAATTGATGTTGCTAAAAAGCATAATTGTAATAAAGTGGCAATGGGCCATCATGCAGATGATGCAATTGAAACTTTTTTTATGAATTTTATAAACGAGGGAAGATTATCGACATTCAAACCTAAAATGTTTATGGATAGAACTGATATATGGTTTATTAGACCATTTATATTAGCAAGAGAGCAAGACATAATAAGAGAATCTAAAAAATTAAATTTACCTGTTGTACCATGTGGTTGTCCAATGGAGAACTTCACTCAAAGAGATTATGTAAAAGAATTTTTATTAGAAAATTTTTACAAAAATAAAAAATGAAAAATTAGTTATAAAAATTTTCTAAATGCTTTGCTAAATGGAAAAGAATCAGATTTATGATTTTATAAAGACAAAAGTAATAATTTAGATTTAACGCAAAAAAATAAAAAGACTAAATAAATTTTTTCAATAGAGATATTCTTTTTGGATTAGTCATTTTAATAGCTTTAACAATAGGAAAATCAACTACATCAAATTCATCAAGACCAATTATTCTACCAAATTTATTTTTAACAACTAGTTCTATTGCTCTTTTAGCAAACATAGTAGCTCTAATGCTATCCATCGCAGTTAATTTGCCACCTCTTTGCATATAACCTAATACGTTAATCTTAGTTTTGTGCTTAGAATTTGTTTCAATATAATTTTTATAATCTTTCAATGATGGTCTTTTATCAGTTCCCAATAATAATTCAGTAACCAAAACCATAATTGAACCAAGTGGTCTTTTAATTCTAATATCATTAATTTTCTCTAAAAGCTTTTGTGGAGAAATGAAATTTTCATATGTTATTACAATATCGGCCGCTGTTGCAATTGCTGCAAAAACCGTTAAATCAACACAATGTCTACCCATAATCTCAACTATCGCAATATCAGAGTGAGAATCCATACAAGATTTAATTTCATTTACTCTATCAACAATTTGATTAAGTGATGAATCAAATCCAATTGTATAAGTTGATGAAGCAACATCATTATCAATAGTTCCAGGTAAACCCAAAACATTAAAACCATCTTCACACAATCTTAAAGCACCAATATAACTTCCGTCTCCACCAATTACAATTAATGCTTCAATATCTAATTTCTTTAAATTAGATATACATTGTTCTCTAATTTTTTTATCTTTAAATTCGGGAAATCTTGATGACAATATTTTAGTACCAGGCAAATTAGATCAAGTTCTAACTTCATTAAAATCTGCTTTTAGTATCTTGTTATTATATAAACCTTCATACCCACCATATACTAAATAGCTTTCAATATTTTCTTTGTTAGCAAAATGTACTAAAGATGATATTGTTTTATTCATAGCAGTAGCATCACCACCAGAAGTTAAAATCGCAACTTTTTTCATTAAAAAACCTCTATGTCATTAAATAATATTATATTAAAATATAACAATTTTTAATAACTAATAAGCAATATATTGTTTTAACAATTCTTTAATTGTTCCAAATCTCTTATCAACTTGTTTTCTAGACATGTCAATTTTTATGTGTCTATCAGCCAATATGATAACTCTGTCATATAAATAATCAATTGCATCAATATCATGACTTATCAAAATTAATGATATCTTATTCTCTTTAACATAGTTTTTAATAAAATATTGCATTGAATTCTTAATGGCAATATCAAGGCCAGTGGTGAATTCATCTAATACTAAAATTTGTGGTTTATGGATAATAGAAAGAAAAACATTCAAACGTTGTTGTTGTCCGCCAGAAAGTTTTGAGGCTTTTATTTTTAATAAATCTCTTAAAGAAAATATATTTAACAAATTATTTAATTCATTTGGTTCAATGTCGCTCAAATCACTTAAATCTAATATAAATTCAATAATGTCTTTTACAGTTAAACTTGACGGAAATTTCAAGTCTTGAAACTGCATGCCCATTCTCTCATGTGGATTATTTACATAATTAAACTTAAAATCAATAGTTCCGCTTGTTGGTTTTTTTGTACCACATATCGTTTCAACAAGCGTTGTTTTACCAGCACCATTAGGACCTAATATTGCTACATTCTCACCAGCATAAAACTTCAAATTGATATCTTCATAAATTGTTTTGACATTTTTAAATTTTTTATAACTTTGTGTAAGGTTGTTTATCTCAAAAATTTCTTTATTTGTAGATGTATATTCAATGATTGTTTCCAAACGTGAGTAAGGATTATCTTTTTCAACTAAATTACTAAAATTTATTTTGTCTCATAATTCGCCATATCTTGAAATCATTTTTTTCATTTTCATAAATTACCTACTTGATCAACTAAATCTATTGACAGATAAGTATGTACTTCCAATTAAAAATACATATGGAAAAACAATATTAAGACTCTTTTGTCAAATTTCATAAATTGGATAATATAGCGTTCTACCAACCAATGAACTTTCTGGTCCCAACCCTTTTATTAAAGAAAAATTAGGTAATACAAATGGTTGTGTAAGATCAAATATATTATATCCTCCAGCTGGTAAAAGGTCTCTAATATGTAATAATTTAGAATAAATTTCTTCTAAATTTGGTGTCATCGAACCAGGCACTCATCCGGGATGAGCAACAATATAATCAGCCGCTGTAATAAAACTCTTTATTTGTCCAGCCATTATAACGTTATTCATTAAACCTAAAGCATAGTCAAGTGGTGAAAACAAGGAAATTATTTTAATTGGCATAATATTAGAAATTACATGAATTGGAATAAATTGGCCAGATAACATTAATGAAAATAATATAATAGCCAATCCTACCAATTGAACTCATGAGCTTGATTTAGAAATAGAGCTTAAAATTATCCCAAACGAAATACTAACTACATAAAAATTAATTAAAGCATAAATGTAAGATGGTATATCGAATGAATCAAGAAATGTTTTCATATTGACATTCTCAAATGCTGATACAGCGATGAAAATAAAAATAGTTGAAATTACACACATCGCAAAAAAGTATACACTCATTAAGAAATTGTATCGAAATGGAGAGATATTAGAAATGGCTATTCTTCTTAATATAATTGAGTTCTTAAGTTCAACTAAGAGTTGTGGCAAAGACACTAATGCAATTGGCATTACAGAAAAACCTATATATAAATTAAAACCGTCAGTCACCTTAAATGAAGAACCACGACTTGATGCAACTGCATAGTAAATAACAATGAATAATAATGGCAAACCAAACATTGAAATTAAAGCTAATTTAGATTTTCAAAAGAATTTATTTATTAAGTTAAAAATAGCAATATTATTCTTGTCAGCTGTTGTGCTAACAAAATGAGTTATTTTTTTAATTTGTTTATTAGTAGGTTTCATACAAACATTATACATACATAATGATAGCTATACAATGGCTAACTAAATAAGATTAATAAAGGTGGTAATTCCATTAAAATTCACTCTTTTTACAAGGTTAGCTTTTTGGTTTAAATATATTATAAAGTAATCACAATTAGATCAATCAGAAACTTTATTCTGACAAAATTCAATACATTTAAACTCATTAGTCTTACTAATGTTTGTTTCATTGATTATAAATATAAATAAATTAATCTTATCAATTTCAAATAAGTTTATCTTTTTTTCTTTTGATAAAATGAAAGCATGTATCTCAGAAGAAATATCTAATATTTTATCTTTACTAGAATCATACTTCTCTATGAATCTCATCTTTTCATCTTGCTCATCAACTTCTTTTAAAATTTTATGAATCGTTGATAATTTATAATCATTTTCAATAAATTTAGAAATTATATTAGTTACTACATTTGCTATTGATGGTTTTTTATTCATTGACATTTTTAACATCCTCATTAGAATTTACATTCAAGTTAATTTCTTCTAACATTTTAAATAAGTTAAATTCAGATAGTTTAGGTTTATTGTATCATTCTACACTATCAATATTTATAGAAACATAACCTCTACTAGTCAAGAACTCTTGTTTATATAAATTTTCTATAGTGTTAGTGAAACTATCTTTGTCAAAAACTCTATTAATATTAATTACAGAATAAATTCTTGAGTTATTGATATCACAAATAGCAAAATCAATTTTTATTGAACCTAAATTAATATTAGTTAAAACTTTTAAGTTAGGATTTAATATCTTAGTTACAATTCCATATATCTTATTTCTAAATCCGCAATGACTTGCAAATTGTTCAGAATGTAATACTGGCGGCTTTGAACTAAAAGCATCCAAAAATGATATGTATTTATAAAATATTTGTGAGTTATCATTTAAGCTATTTATTTTCATATCAATAGCTTTAATGCTTTTCACAACAATCATTTTAGATTTAGCACGAGTTATAGCAACATTTAATCTATTTCCTCCACCATTAAAAGATAATGGTCCAAAGAAATGGTTTAATTTACCTTCAGGATTAAAACCATAAGATAACGATAAAATAACTAAATCAGCTTCATTACCTTGTGCATTCTCTAAATTTTTAAATATAATACTTCCATTATTATATTTATCTAAAATCTTATTAGTAGCATAATGTCTTTCTAAAAATAGATTTTCAATATATTCAGTTTGCTTTTCATTAAAAGCAATAACCATAATTGTGTTGTATAAATTGACATTCAACATAATTTGTTCAATGATAATATTTGCTTCATGAGCATTCATATTGTCATCTCATATACCTTTAACATCAATAACCTCAATCGCATTTTTAAAATTATTATTTTTTGTAGCAAACTCAAGTTGATCATCATAAAAATGCTTATTAGAAAATTCTATTAGTTCAGATGAATTAGAACGATAATGTTTTTTTAAATGAAAAGACGATCACATACAAGATTTTGCTTTATCTAATAATGATTCAGCATTATCAAAGTCATCATCCTCAAATTCTGTTCTAGATATGAAAAAAGAAGATGGTTTTAATTGTTTGTCATCACCAGATATTATTGCAATATTTGATCTGAAAATTGTTGGAAATGCTCTTTCTAAAAATATTTGACTTGCTTCATCAAATATTCCATAATCAAATATACTTTGTACATTTGGAGTGATAATAGAAGATTGTAAATTGTTTAGTATTCAAATGGGGAATATAATTCTTAGTTGTTGATAATACTTCTTTGAAAATGAAATGATATTAACTTTTTTTTCCAATTTAGCAATAGCGAAAACTTCATCAATTTTAGCTTTTTCAACAATTGTCATTTTTTCATATAAATTTTTAAATCTAGCTACATAAATATTTAATAATGTTTCGGATACATTAGACGAGATTTGTTCTTTGGTTTTTAAATAATTCTTAAAATCAGCTTGTAGTAAATTATTTGTTTTAGTTTCTAATAAAATTAAAAAATATCTTTGTAATATCCCTTTTTCAATTTCAGCAAAAGAAAAAGTTTCTTTTGAAAACAAATATAATAAAGGAAAGTTGATATTTTCTAAATTTAGATCTTTTAATTTCTCTAAAAAAATTATTATCTTTCCTGTATCATAATTTATTCTTTTTAAAACTTTAGAAAATAATATTTTATTTTTTATTTTATTTTTATCTAAATAATTTGACAATAAATATTCTTTATCTTTAGAGCTTGAAAACTTATTTAAAAATTTCTCAATAATTTCTTTATTGTCTATTGAGCCATTCTTTTCTTTCAAATACTCAATTGTATCTTTATTTGAATCAACAAATTCCTTAATAATTAAAAAAAGATTATAAGCTTTGTCAATGTCATAGTTTGGAGCGGTAGCAATATCATATAAGTAGTTGAATATGATAGCATTTTTATCACTATACACATTATTACCTAAAAAAAGTTTGTCATAAATATACTCTTTATCCAGATTTAAAAACTTTTCATCATCTAAAATTTTTAAATTGTCAAAATTATCTATTAATTTTAAATATGATTCAGATCAATCTTTTAGAGTTAAATTGTTTTTCAAATTTAAAACTAAATTTGAAAAATTATTAATTTTTAAGAAAAAATCTTGATAATAATTATTGTCAAAAGACGATAAAGAAATATGCTTTAAATTTTTTATTCTATCTTCAATAACATCAAGTGCAGTTTTTTTCTCAGATACAACTAATGAAGTTTTGCCCTTTCAAACTATATTGGCAATTATGTTTGCTATAACTTCAGATTTTCCAGTACCTGGCGGACCATAAATTATGGTGTTTTCAGTTAATGATGATACCACTGAATATTTTTGGTCAATATTTAAAGAACCATCCAATTCTATTAAAGTATCAGAATTTATTGCTGTATTCTTTATTTCTTCATTATTTTTGATAAATGAGTCTCTATGAAATGGGTTTATTTCCATTTTAGTAATTTCTAAAATATCTTTTTTAATCTTCCCACCTGTTGGGTCTAACAAAGTAATACATATAGAATAGTCAATTTCTAATATTTTAAAATCATTTGCCTTATCAACATCATTGAAAACAAAATTAGTAAAATTATGATTTGGATCTATCTTCAAATTATAGTGAGTAAAATTATTTGAATAATTTGTAACTAATCTAGCAAAATCCACTTCGTCTTTTCCGCTCATTATCTCTTCAAAAGAATCAACAATGTTAGAACCAGTTTTAATGTCTAAAAAGAAATTTAACTTCTCATTAAAAATTGGTCCACTTCTTTTTTCGATAAGAAATCCAGAATCTTGATGTTGAATCTTAATTGGAAACAATATAAGCGGTGCTTTGATATATTTATCGTCAGATATTTTACCCTTCAAAAAATAACAACATAGGTGTAAAAATCAAACGCCATCTTCTTTATATTTCTCATCAGATATTTTTATTATTCTTTTGATTTTCTTTGCAAAACTAAATTTCGTAGAAATCTTTGAATTGCTACTATCATCACTAATTGTTCTATCACTTGGAAAATGGAAATAAATAGAATTTTTATTTGGATTAGTTAAAAATGATTTGAAATCATCATTATTAACTAAATCAAATAATGATATAACATTGTTTTCTCTATCTAAAAGTTTGATAGAGAAATCTTTAGTACTAGTAAGTAAAAAATTATTAATTAAATTTTTTTGTATAGCCATTTTGTTACCTTAATTTATAGAATAAATATATCACCTAATTTAATGAATTTCTCAAAACTCATTACTAATTATTGATATGTTTAAATCTTTGGCTTTTTCAACTTTTGAACTAGTTGGATTTGAACCAACTATTAAAAAATTTGTATTTTTAGTGACAACCGATGATACCTTAGATTCATAAACACTTTCAATAATATTTTTGATAATAGCCCGTGAATCTTTGAATGAACCAGTTATAACAAAATTCTTGTTATAAAAAATTTTGTTTTCTTCTAATATATTAATTCCTTCATACTCATTAACATATGTCATGTTTACATTATAAGATTTAAGGTTTTCAATTATATTAATATTTTCTATTTTATTGAATCAATCGAAAATAGATTCACAGACTTTTTCACCAACATCTGCAACAGCCAATAATTCTTCAACAGTAGCATTAGAAATTTTATCAATTGTCTTAAATCTTTTAGCAATTTGTTTTGCTAGATTAAATCCAACATGTCTTATACCAAGAGCGAATAAAAGTTTCTCAAGAGAATTATTTTTTGAAGTATTTATTGCATTAACAAGATTTGTTAACGCCTTGTCTTTTAATAACATATCTTCACTCTTTATAGCATCATAATGATTTGCGATATTGTAGATATCTGAAATGTCTCTAATAAAATTCTTTGTATATAACTTTCTTATTATAGCTTCTGATAAACCATCGATATTCATACTATCTCTAGCTGTAAAGTGAATAATTTGTTGAATGATTTTTTCTTCACAAAAATCATTATTACAATATTGATCAACTTCGTTATCATTTTTTTCTAATCTGAAATTGCAAAACGGACAATGTGTAGGTGCTGAAAAAATTATAGAATCATTACTTCTTTTACTCAAAATTGGTTCAATTATTTTAGGAATAATATCACCAGCTTTATAAATTAAAACATAATCGTTTATTCTTATATCTTTTTCATTTATATATTCAGCATTGTGCAATGTTGCTTTTTCAACTTGAGAACCATTTAAAAGTATAGGTTCAACAGTTGCTATAAAGTTTATCCGTCCAGTTCTACCAACAGTAACTTCTATTGACAATAGTTTCGTTTCTTTTACATCGGCTGGAAACTTATATGCAATTGCTCATTTTGGAAACTTTGAAGTATAACCAATTTCATCATAAAAACCAATATCATTAACTTTGATAACCACTCCGTCAATATCATATTTCATTTCGTCTCTATTCAAAGTCATTTCATCAACATACTTTATGACCTCGTTTATGTTGTTGCATTTTTTAGATTCTTTTGAAATAAAAAAATGATTATTTACCAATCATTCTAAAACCTGAGATTGTTTAGAGCAATTTATTTTCTTATTTTCATGAACATAATAAAAAAAAGCAGTTAATTTTCTTTTGGCTGTTACTTTTGTATCTAGATTTCTTAGTGCACCTGATGCAGCATTACGAGCATTAGCAAACTTCTTTTTTAGTTCTTTATCTTCGTTTATTAATTTGAAATTTTCTTTTGAAAGGAAAATTTCTCCCCTTACTTCAATTTCTCCTTTATATGGAATAACTAGCGGAATATTCTTTATAGTCTTTATATTAGGTGTTACATCTTCGCCAATGCTACCATCACCCCTTGTTACACCTTGAACAAGCGATCCATTCTTATATTTCAAAGATATACTTAAACCATCAATTTTAGGTTCAACAAAATATTCTATTTTTTCTTCATTAATTGCGGATTTAATATCTAAATCAAATTTTATCAAATCATCTTTATCAAAAGCGTTTCCCAAAGAAAGCATAGCAACAGAATGTTTTACTTTGCTGAACTTATCAGAAACATACCCACCAACTCTATTGGTTGGCGAATCATCAGTTTTAAATTGTGGGAATTGTTTTTCTAACTCTATTAATTCATTTAGAACTAAATCGTATTCTGCATCAGAAACACTTGGACTCTCAAGATTATAATATTCGTTATCTCATACTTTAATTCTTTTTTTTAAGCTCTCTATTTTGTTTTTAAAATCATTCATCACTAAACCTGCAAATCGCCAATAATAAACATGCTCGCACTAGTTGTAAAAAATACAACGAAAAATATAAGCATGTAAGATATTTGTTTGCATATACTCACATTTTTATAATTATAATTTTGAATATCTTTTTTGCTAAATAAATAATTATATGGAAATTTAATTATCTTGTTATAAAAAAAGAATAGTGTGATAGAAAACAATATCAATCAAAACCATTCATTAGAAATTATTAGAGTTCCATTAGAAATATAAGTTATTTGCGATAATACTGACATTGAAAGTGGATTGAATAGCAATGCATATATATAAGAAATAAAAGCTCATTCATTATCATATTTCTCTCTATTTAATAAAGAATAAAAGAAATACGTAAAAGAAAAGAATGTTAAGAAACCATATACTATTCAAGTTGAAATATTTGTATAAGTTATAGTTGGACTATCAATTAAAAATAACGAAGTATTAAAAACATAATTATTTTGCAAAAGTGAAACTACTATTGAACCAGTTAAAATTATTACACAAGCAAAAATAAATCATTGTAATTTGTTTGATAAATATTTTTCAACAATAAATTGATGCAAATAATATTTTTTATTTCTTTTATACAATAAATAAAAGGTAAGCGATGCTGCAAAAACAAACAATATAATCATTGATATAATGATGTCTATTTTTAAAAAGAAGATTGCAAAAACACCAATTAAATATATAAAGACTTGCCATATTTTCCCAGATTCCAAATACTGCCTCTTACAATAAGTGCTAATAGAATAAAATAAAGCAAATAGACAAGATATAAACAAAAAGTTTCGATTTAAAAAAATTAAATAAAATAGAAAAATATTGATATAGAAATAATAACTGTTGGTGTATTTCTTTAAAGTATTATTAAAAAAATAATAATAGACTATTGGTAAACATATTATAAAAAATGAAAGAAATGATGAAATAAATTCAATTTTCAAAAATGTCAAAATTGAAAAAAACGACACTATCAAAACATAGAAAATAATATTAACAAATTTTACTTTACCCATAAACTGGTATGAATGACAAAGTGCTGTAGAAAGCGGGAATGCTAAAGTTATGGGCAAAGAGATTACTAGATATCTATTTATGTCCAATTTACTAAAATTGAATATTTTAAAAATACTAAAGTGAAAATAGTCAAAAATAGAATCGTTAGTTATTGCAACTTCAACATTTATGTTTTTTAAATAAAGTAGAACAGATCAAAAAATAAGCGAGATAGATATGGTAACAATAAATAAGAGAAATTTATGTCAATTAAATAAGAAAGAAAATATCAATTGCTTAATATTAAAAATATAAATTAAAAACAATATTACTTGTAACCCCAATAATGTATATGGATATATTGAAGCTATATCGGCGAGAATATAAAACGGAATTGTGACAATAGATAATAGAAGTATTAAAAAAATAAATCCCATTGAGAATGAAAAAAAATTGGTAATACTTCTACCAGTTTTCTGAAATAATTTCCCAATTAAATATGAATTAAGCAAGAAGAATATTGGGATTATTATTAGTCCTATTATATTCATAATAAATTTCTCTTAGTTTGAATAAAGTTATTAAGAATTATAATACTTAATAAAGTATTTTTTTATTTTGTAGCAAACAATAAGATAAAACCAACTACATTACCAAGAAAATGAACAAGAATAGGTATAGAAATATTTTTGAATTTTCAATAAACAAAACCATTAATTAATCCCAAACTCAAATATGGCAAAATATTTTCTCAATCACCAATGCTTTGAATATGCAAAAACGCAAAGAAAAATGTAGTAGTTAAATAGGAGTATCATCTATTTTTAAAAATATCAGCTAGAACCATTCTATAAATTATTTCTTCAATTATTGGCGCAACAATAACAACACTAAAAAAAACAGCTACTATTGAAAAAGGAGTTGATAGACTATTTTGAATAATAGTTTGGTTTCCCGCATCATTTCCCGTTGTAAACAAACTTGTTATAAAAAACATAAAATATAGCAATGCAAAATATAGCAAGGTAAAAAATGCTATGAAAAAAACAAATTTTCAATAGTTGTTATATGACAATTTAAACATATTTCTAATATTCTTATTTTTTATAAATGCAAATATTACAATCAAAAGCGAATATACAAAATCAATTAAGAATGTATTTAATCCATCTATCGAATTTGTAAAAGAAGCTAATATTAATGACAGAAGCAATTTAATTGGGTATATTAAAAATAGAATATATAATCCAGATGAAAATATTTTATATTTAAGTCTAAACGATAAAACAAATATACCAACTATTGGTAAAAAGATTTGAAAACCTATCAATGAAACTGTATAGATAACTTGATTTTCATATGTTAAAGCAACATTATTATTTATGAAATCCATCATATTAAGACTATATGTTGGAAAAGAAATTGCTCTAATTGCAACTCATAATATTGGTATTATTATAAAAAATATTGCAAAAATAATTATGTCAATCAATTTAAATGTTTCAGTATTTTCAACTTGAAATATTTGAACATTTTTTTTATTAAAGCTTTTAATAGCTAGATTTAAATTGTCATTCATAATATGATTATTCTACAAAAATAATTTGAGAATTAAAGTATTTATCTAAAATCAAAGAAAAATATGGTTGTTCTTTTTTAATTCTTTCCAAATCCTTACTCATAATTGTTTTTCCATATGAATTTCAAACTAAATTAGTTGGATCAATTTCATAAATTAAAAACATAATTCTTCTAAGAAAATCAACACTCTCAAACATTAGACCTTGTGCATTCACATTCACACCATTTCTAACTTTAACAACACTGATTCGATAATATTCAATTTCACCTTCTTGTGTATATGAAATATTACCAATTGACAAATTGTGAAAATCATACATTTTAAAAAATTGACGAATAATTTTTTTATAATCTTGTCAATTCATATGACCACTAACATTTATAAGTATTGTAGCTGATTTAAATTTATGCGTTTTTTCTTTATAGAAAGACAACATATTACATGGTGAAATATTATTTAAAAAGCTTGGTATATGTACAACACTACCAACAGTTGATAATTGCACTTTCATTCTTTTTAAACTATTAACTTTTAAAAGACTAACCTTTGATTCATTCAATCATGTTTCATTAATATATTCATCCATTGAGGTATACTCATTAAATTTTGAAATTTTAGGATTAATACGATGAGATGCTAAATTGTGTTGAGGAAAACTAATTGAATTATTTAATTCAACATTCGCTTTCATAAGTTGTTTATATTGATCAAAAGGATATTCTTTTATAATATCAATCAATTCTTCTAAATATCATTCATCAACAAATACACAAAAATTTTTGTTAACTCATATTTGAATAACTCTTGATTTTATAGAGGGTTTTTGACTAGACTTTTTTTTCTTTATTTGTGTTTGGGTTTGGGCTAATGTGTTTTGGTTTAATTGTGCCATCTTTCAACGCTGCTCCTGACTGAATAATATTTAAAATACGATCTTTTATTTTTGGTAGAGCGGTTTTTAATACTGTCATTTCAAATGCCTCTTGTCATGTGTGGCCACTCGCAACTAATCTTAAACCTAAAAGTAAAGATCTTGTTGAACAAATTAATGGAATTTTTTCATTATGTATAATTCTTCTAACAATTATAAATTTATCAAAATAAGATTTACCATTCATATAAGCTCTAGCAAATTTCTCTTCTAGTTTTTCATCATATTTCATTTCAACAAAGATAAATCTATCAAGTGTAGCAATATCTAGTTGTTGTCTAGCGGTATAACTTGAACCAATATCAATACCATTTGTATTACCAGCTCCAATTAACCTAAATTTTTCATGGGCAATTACTCTTCCGCAAGGGAAATCTAAAAATCCATTCGCTAAAGCTGCATTAATTGAAATTAAAGCTTCTGGATTTGAAGCATCCATTTCATCAAATAAAAATAAACCACCGTTTTTGAAACATCTATAAAAATCTGTTTCAATATAATCACCTTTTGCATTTTTAAAACCAACTAATTTATATGGTTCTAATATTGCTCCACTAAAATAAAATTCTAATTTTAATGTCTTAGCAATTTCTTGAGCCATATATGTTTTACCAGCACCTGGCATTGAATAAATATATACACAAAAATTTTTAGCAACTAATTTTAAGATTTTTTCAAAAACATAATGTTGCTTTCTTGAGTTTCCCAATTCAATGTCTCTTATATTCATTGATTCTAAAGTACTTTCAAGTTCTTTGCTTGAAATACCAGTCTCTACATGTTCAATGATGTCTCTAGCAATTTTTCTTGATTTTTCATCAAATATTGTTGTTATATAAGCATTTAATTTTTTTTTACTGAACATAAATTCTACCTATTTATTGTATATAAATCATTCAAATATTAACATAATTATTTTATAAATAATTAACTAATACAATTATTAAGAAAATAATAAATAAAACAAAATGCACAGCAAGTGATATCCAAAAGAATAATGAAGTCCTTTTAACTCTTTCATTTAGGTATTCTTTATATGATTCATGATCATCAATTTTATTAATTGCATACTCAGGATTATTAAAAGGTTCAGTAATTTTTAGTCGATTTATTCTTAATTTTTCTCCATATACTCTTAAAGAATATCTTGTTCTTGAATTAAAATTTTGTCTTAATATTCACCATACTATATTTAGTATAAATGTAATAGACGAAGATATTGATAAAGCATCTTTTCAATTACGTTGAGAAACAAAGATAGCAATTACACTAATAACAGCTCACACTACTAACAAGAAAATAAAAGGAAAAAGACCATTAGGGTATTTCCCATAATTTATATCTTTATTTTTAGAGTCTGTTTTTATTGAAGTGGATAATGTATATCTTGAAATACCAAGCTTTAACCCTGTGTCTTTTTTACTCATCCTGAAAACTGACCCTTCGTCGAGAAAACTTCATGCTCTTCTTCATCTACTTTATAGAATTTTGGAACATTTGTAATATTATAATCTTTTTCATAATTTAAATTATCATTAAATGCAGATAAATCAACGTGAATTCTTGAAAGTTCTGGAATTGCTTTCATTAGAGAAATTGTATAAGGATGAATAGGGTTATTGAAAATTTGATTTACATCACCTTTTTCAACTATCTTTCCATTGTGCATTATTATCATTTTATTACATGCATAATTTACCATTGATAAATCATGAGCAACAAATAAGAATGTAACCCCTTGTTCATGTGACAATTTTTTCATAATGTTAATAACTTGAGATTGAATAGACACATCAAGAGCAGAGATAGGTTCATCAGCTATTATTAATTTAGGTTTTGTAATAAGCGCTCTTGCAATAACTATTCTTTGTCTTTGACCACCAGAGAATTCATGTGGATATCTATGTGCATGTTCATGCTTCAAACCAACACTTGATAAAGCTTCATATACTCTATTTGTTAATAGAGAATTTCTAATAGCAAAATAGTAGAAATAACTCAAGAAAAATGGAGCATTATAAATTCTAGTATTAATTTTAAATTGTTTAATACATGTTTTGTATTCAAATCTTATAGATTTAAATATTATTTTTTTTGCATACAATGATTTTGTAATCAAAAAATTATTAAGAGTCATTTTCATTTTTTCAATTAATTTAATATTAGTTTTTCATTCTTTAAAATGAATAGCTTTAAGTAAATTCAAAATTGATTTTGTAACCGTTTTATATAAGGCCTTACTCTCTTTTATCAGGTTATTATTTTCTAAAATAATTTGTTCTTTTTCAGTCTTAATGCTTTCTAAGTAAAGTAAAAAATCAAAAATTTTATTTTGTCTTTTTGTAACGATAGTTCCCTTTTCAAGATGTAATTTTTTTAAATCTTTTTTCAAACTTTGAATAGTGTCATAATTTTGCTTAGCAACTTCTGTGTTTCTTTTAATTGATTCATCAATTTTATTAATATCACTTACGATTTTATTTACATTCAACTGAAATTCATTGTGAATATTATTTGATGCTACAAAATATTTATGAAAATATTTTTCTTTCATTTCTAAATCATCATTAACAATCTCTTTTAATTGCAACTTTATATTCTTATAATCTTGTAAAAATGCTGATTTAGCTTCAACATTTGAATTGAAAAACTTGATTTCCAAATCTTCAACATATTTAATAATTTTCTTATATTTTTTATCAACAAATGATTCAATATCTAAAACTAACTCTTTAATAGTTGCAGACGGTAAATATTTAGCTTGTGAAAAAATCTTTTTAGCAAGGATATATTTCTCTTTATGAGATTGACAAACAGCGTCATTATGTAAATAAGATATTTTATTTGAACTACTATGAACTTTTTGTGATGATGTTCTATAATTTGATAGAAACTTATTTATAGCACCTTCTCTAAAGGCACCATTTTCAGAAATATATTGGTTTTTGAAATCATTTTTTTGGTCAGAAAGATATTGAGATAATTCTTCATGTTTCTTTTTATCTTTTGCATAATTTGTATAGAATTTGTATTCTAATTTTTTGCTTTCAATTTTTTTATTAATTTCATCTAATCATAAATCAACATCTTCTAAGTCATGATCATCATATTTTTTGATTGTTGAATCAATTAAAGCATTCTGATTATTATTCAAGTCATAAAAACTTTCTGTGTGTAGTTTTAATTGAGATGTTAAATCATCAACAATATCAGACACTAAAGTAACTGCATCTGAAAAGTTTAAAATTTTATCAATATTTATTTTATCAATTCTTGCTTTTGCTTTATTTAATAATTTAATTTTAGAAACAAAATATTTTTTTTGAAAATCATTGTATATCTTAAAATTTTCTTCATTAAAACGATAATGAAAGAATGACTTAACTTTATTAATTTTATAAATAAAGTTCATAGCCTCAGATTGTATAATTCTATTAACAATTAATGGTTCTGAAACAATGTTCATAACATTTTTAATTGGGTTCATAGATGACATTGGGTCTTGAAATATCATTTGAATGTTTTTTCTCATTCATTTTTTTCTTTGACGATTCATCTTTTTTTGTGAAATTAAATGGTTATCAAAAACTATAGCTCCACCTGATGGTTGATATAGTTTAATAATTGCTTTCCCTAAAGTTGATTTTCCAGAGCCAGACTCACCTATTACACCAAAGAAATCCCCTTGATGAATCTCAAATGATATATCGTTAAGCGCTTTAAAATAAGAACCTCTTACTTTAAAAAGCATGTTTAAGTTTTCTACTTTAAGAAGAACATCGGGGTTTATTTTTTTATTTTCCATTTTTATTCTCCTTAAGATTTTTTTCCTTAATATCAAATGATTTTTTAGCTAATTTAATTTTGTTCAACACTTCTTTAGGAATGTCTTTATGTGGTGAATCAGGGTGTAATAATCAAGTTGCTGCTTTATGTGTTGGCGAAACACTGAAAAGTGGAGGTTGCTTTTCAAAGTCGATTGCCAAAGCATATTTGTTTCTTGGAGCAAATGCATCACCAACTGGAGGAATCATCAAGTTGGGAGGTGTTCCTGGAATTGATTCTAATTCTTGAGTGCTTTCAGTATCTGGAATTGAACAAATTAATCCTCAAGTATATGGATGTCTAGGTTTAGTGAATATTTCTTTTATAAGACCTTGTTCTACTATTTTACCAGCATACATTACGTAAATGTAATCACAAAAGTTTGCAATTAAAGCAATGTTATGTGAAATAAAAATTATAGTAATATTAAATTCATTTCTTAATTTTTTAATAAGATCTAAAACTTTAGCTTGGATAGTAACATCAAGTGCAGTTGTAGGTTCATCAGCAATGATTAAATCAGGTTCTGACACTATACTCATAGCAATAACAATTCTTTGTCTCATACCACCTGAAAATTCATGAGGGTATGCATTTATTCTTGAGTCAATATTTTTAATACCAATAAAAGCTAAGACTTCATATATTTTCTTTTTAAGATTTTCTTTAGAAATACTATCTTTGTATATTTCTTTAGCAGCTTTTATTTGCTCTTTTTTTTGTTCATCACTTAGTTGTTCGTTTTTATTAATTTCAAATGCTTGTTTTTGAAATTTTCTTTTTTTAGTAATTAAAATTGTTTCTGTAATTTGGGCACCAATTTTTTTAGTTGGGTTCAAAGATAATAAGGGATCTTGTGGAATATATGATATTCTACTACCTCTTAAAAATTTTCAATTTCTTTTATTAATAGATAATATATCAATGTCATTAAAATCTAAATACTTTGCTTTGGTTTCGCATTTACCATTAAAGCCCATTAGTGCTTTAACAGTTACAGATTTACCACTACCAGATTCTCCAACAATACCAACTATTTGACCTTTTTTTATTGATAAATCAACGCCTCTAACAGCATGAACAATACCTTTTTTTAATTTAAAAGAAATATTCAAATTTTCAACATTTACAATAGTGTCATCTTTAATTGAAGTGGAATTTTTATAATTAAAAGTCATATTAACTTATCCTTGGATCAATTGCATCATTTATACCATTAGCTACAATTTGAGCAGATAATGTTATGGCCACTAATACTAATGTTGGTGCAATCAATAAATAAATTTGTTCAGAGGCTTGATAACCTTGGTTAATCAATGTTCCCAAACCTATATCAAATGGTGATTTTATATTCAAGAACACTAAAGTAGCTTCAAAGAAAATAACAGCTGGTATAAGGTGAACAAATCTAACAATTAATCTTCCCGATATATTTGGTAACATATGTTTAAAAATTATTCTAGCTTGGTTTCCACCAATTGTTCTAGTTGCTTGTACATATTCAGCGTCTTTGTTTTTCATAATAAATGTTCTAGTTAATATTGCTGGACCCATTCATGTAATTAGTATTAAAGAGATTGTTAAAGATGTATTATCAACACCACCAGAGTTACCAAACGAAAATATTGTTGCAAGAATTAGCAATCATAAAATAGTTGGGACACCAGATAAAATTTCAACAATTCTCATCATTATAGTATCTGGCATTCTACCAGCAAATGAACCAGAGATTGACCCATAAATTGCACCAATTACAATTGATGATAATGCAACAATAAGAGCAATCAATAATGATTGTTGTGTAGCATATCAAGTTCTAGTTCAAACATCAACTCCCGAAGCATCTGTACCAAATATTGGATAAATATTTTGTAATTCTGGTAATGCATATGGGTTAACCATTACATATCATTCACCATATATTTGTTGGGCATTACCAACAATAAATCCAGGAACTTTTGACATTAAGTTATATTGTCCGTCAGTTAAAACAGTTTCATAATGACCGTGAATTCCCAATCCTGGAATCCTTGGCCTTAAATTGTTAGCTCATGAATTTGTCGAAACACTTGTAAATGCACTATATGGTGATAATGCTGGAACCATAATAGTTAATAAAATAACTATTATTAAAAGTAAGAAAAAAATAACAACTCAAGGGTTTTTAAAAAATCTTTTACATACATCTAATATATATTTAGAGTTTTTACCCATCAATTGGTCACTTCGGTTAAGTTTATAAATATCGACAAAAGTAAAATCATCAATATTTAATTTCATCTCTAATGCTTCTTTTTCAGTCATAATATTCCCTCCTAAATGCTCTCTCTAGAGAAATAAATTTTATATAATTTATTATCTAATACAGCAGTATCTTTTGTAGCGTTTAAATCAAAATTATCGATTTCACTTGAATTGAAGCTTATCTTATTTCCACTAATCAAATTGTTTTCTATAATATGTTTGTGTAATTCAGAATCAATATCAATAATAAAATATGAATCTTTTTTCACAATTGATTTTCAATCATAAACATTTTTCTCTCTAAATAAGAAATATTTAAATTTCTTATAAATCGACATTTCATTACTTTCAGCTAATTTAATTCTTGGATCAATTATTGTATAAATAAAATCTGCTAGAATTTGAAGTAGAAAATAAATTGAAGAGATAAATAGAGCATTAAACATCACATAATAAAATTCTTTTTTTTCAATTGATTCTATTAATTTATCAGCAGCCCCTGGGATTCCAAAGAATCTCTCAACAACTAGTGTTCCACCAATCACAATTAAGAATGATGGTATTGATATAGAAATTATTGGTATTAAAGCATTTTTAATTCCATGTTTAAACACAACAGCTCTATAAGTCATTCCTTTAGCTAAAGCAGTTTTTATATAGTCTTGATTTAGTACATCAACCAATTCGTTTCTTGTATAGTAAGTAATACTTGGAGTAAGAGTAAAAACCAAAGATAATATCGGTAACATTGATATACCTATTGTATGTCAAATATCATAACCTTCACTACCTGGTATTCCCACAGTTGTAGAGAAACCTAAAGATGAAGCAATTTTAATTATAAATGTTGCAATCACAAATGATGGAACTGATAAAAATAAGATAGCAAATATGTTGACAATAGTATCTTGTCATTTTCCACGATAAACAGCTGCTATTGAACCCAAAAGCATACCTAAGCTTATACCAATAACAAATGCAGTTGCTGCAATTGGCATTGTGAAACTAACACGTGTTAAAAACTCACTACTAACACTTGTACTTTGTGAAAAGAACTTACCAAATTCAAAATTAGTAAAAATACCTTTTCAATATTCAAAGTATTGAATAATAATAGGTTTTGTTAATCCTAATGCTTCTAATCTCTTGTTGAAATCTTCAGCAGTTTCATTTAAACCTTTTTCAATTGGATAACCTGGTATTAGTTGCATTAGAAAAAAAATCAAAGTAACTAAAATGAATAATGCCAATATGGAAAATCCAAGTCTTTTAAAAATATATTTAATCATTATTATTCCTTTCTAAGCCTTTTTAGGGTCATATATAAAATCTCTATATGTGTCATCTGAGTTAAGCGAATGAACAACTTGAAATTTATCTGGGTATAACTCTAAGCCTCTATAATCTAATCCTTCTTGTACAAATGGTATGAATGGATATTGAAGATCAATTCATTGCGAAATCGCTGAAGCATTTGCTAATAATAAATCAGATCAAATTCCAATTTGTTTATCTAATATACCAGCATTTACATTTTTAAATGAATCTTTAGTTAAAGTAGCATCTTTAAAAACATTAGCAGTTTGTAAATGGGTTTTTAGTGAATGTAGTCAACTAGTAGTATCAGTATTTTTAAACATATCATCAAATAGTGGTTTTCATAATGATGGTGTGAAATAAGGTCCAATCAATCCATCGTTTATATCACCAGCTGGTTCAATAATAGTTTTGGGTTTTCCAGTTGTTTCATCGTATTCTAATGCAAAATAATATCCTATAAATGTACCAGCCCCTGCATAATCTGAACTTCAAAGAAAACTACCCATTGGTCCATTTTTATTATAAAAAATATCATTAGTAGATGTAGTTGTTCTTGGTATTAAATTAAAGATAATTCTGTTACCAGACATTGATTCAATAGCGTGCTTTAATTCCTCATTATATTTAATTTGTCCGATTGTAAATGTTCTACTTAAAGTTCTGTAATCTAATCTCAAAGGAGAAGACTTGGTTGCACCAATATTATTTAATGCGAGATTCATTTTAGCAAGCAAATCTTTTGTAGCGGTAGTATCAATAATAAAATTTGGTGATTTAACCATTTCAGTAAATGGTATTCCTAAAGCACCATTAATTTTTCCATCAGCTATAGCTTGATATTGACTTATTTCCTTTGGATTGTTAGGATCTGTATTATCCAAATAATTTAAATTACCATAAGGAATTGCTGACATATTAATATCATACTTACCAGGGTTTCAAACAATCTCAGCTAATTTAGGATAGTTTATAACTCCATTTATTGCTTTTCTAATTGCTAAACCATCTGAACTTCATTTGCTAACAAATTTTTCATAAACTGCATCAATGTTACTTTTTCTATTACCGTTTGCATCATATATTTGGGTATTGTATGTTACTAAATAAGTCTTCTTTTGTTTCGCTAATGCAATAGGGTGAAAACTTGTAGTGTTTCTATATCTACGATATGCCTCAACAAGTTGTTCACTTTGAACTGTTACATAGTTTAAATCATTTGTTGTGTAACTTCTAAATATCTTTTCATGATTACCATATGTATTTCCATAACTTAAAACTACTTTTTCGATTTTTGTATCCTTTGTTCCAAAAACCAAACTATTAGCATCAAAAAATTGATTGTTTCTTTGAAAAACTATATCTTGTAGTGAAACCTTATTTAAATAGTATGCACCTGCATATCACGCATCGGGATTAGTTTGTTGTTGTTTTCCAGCGCCGAATACACCATTTCAATCAGTGTTAATTTTATCAATTAATAGATTTTTGTCTTCTATTTTTCCAAGTGTTTTGACAGGGCTATTTGCCAACATCAAATCAACAGTCGGCAATACTTCTGGATGACTATAAGGGACAGGAAAGAAATATTGTTTAGTTAATAAATCTAGAAAATAAGGTGATTTGCTAGCTCCAATTTTAAAAGTAAATGTTTCTCCTGGTGTTGTACTTGCATTTGATGCTAATATTGTTGTTGCATCATAATCAATTCCAGCATATGTCATAAAATACGCATTTGAGTTCAAACCGTATTGCGAAGAGTTAAAATAACTTATCAATCCATATAAAAAATCTTTTGGTGTTAAACCTTGTTTCACAACTCCGTTTGTATCAACCCATTTCATATCTTTATTTAATGTGAAAACAACTTCATTAGCTTGAAGCAATGCTGCTTTAGCATTTGTTTCATCGATTACTCCATCTTGATTTGTTGCTCTATCTAAAGAATACGAAACAGTACCATCTGCTTTCTTAATTTCTAATTTAGTTGCCGCTTCTAAAACCAAAGTAGATTTAGGATCAGTAAGAATATCACCAGTTTTGTCATCAAAAGTATATTCACCAGTAGTTTTTCAAGAGACTAATGATGTGTAAATGCTTTGAAAAAATGTACTATTAGCCGCATCAGAGAAAGTTGGGTTATTTGCTGCAACTGTTGCAGAATATGGATCATTTGCATTTGCATATTTTAAAGTTGTAGTATTTTTATCAAGATAAGTACTACAAGAAGTAATGACAAGTGTTGAACCAATCATCAAACTTGATAGAGCTGATAATGCTAATGTTTTTTTTGTTCTTATTTTCATAAATGTCTTCCTCCTGTAAAATTGAAAAAAAATGAAAAATTTGCTATCTAGTTTATAGATAGCAAATTCACAAATTGATTATTTATAACTATCTAAAAACTTTTTGAAATTTAATAGATATTAAAACACTATTAAATAAAATAAGCCATATAAGGAAAACCATTATCGCAGTTTGAGAACGATAACTGATTTGACATATTATTATTAAATTTAATTGTGTATATGCACTTCATAATTTTTACCAATTTCATTATAGTATAAAAAACTTTATTTTTTTAAAATTTATTTCATTTAAAATTTTTTAATGATGTTGAGTATATTTATTTTATAAATCTATTTAATTAATGAAATAAAATAATTTATAAAATAGATATTGAGGATAAAATACAAAATATGATTAACATAATAGATATTTCTAAATGTGAAAAATTAATAAGAATAGTTGATAATCCGAAGGGTAACATTATTTATATACACGGTTTTACTGGAAACTATGCAAACAAAAAATTTATGATGGAATACTATAAAGAATATAATTTCTTTTCAATAAATTTGCCAGGTCATGGGAATTCAAAATTTGACTCTAAAAAAGAAATTGATTTTCATTATTTTGTAGAAGTCATTAAATCTTTTATAAATGAATTAAATTTAACATCATTCATCCTAATTGGTCATTCAATGGGCGGAGCCATTTCTGCTGTCATATCTCAATATTTCCAAAAGCAAATTCAACTAATGATATTAGAAGCACCAGCCAATATAACTATAATCAATAATTGAGATGTAATTGAATTGCTTATTCCGCAAGATTTAAAAGAAACCGAAATAATATATAATAAATTATTTTATAAATTAGATAGCATCTTTCCAAATGAAAAACAAAAAGAGAGGTTTTTAATGAAGGAATTAGATTTTGCTAAAAGTAATATAGATCTAAAACCAATGTTAGAAAAAGACAAAATTATAGAGTGAATGACTTTAGCAACAGAATGCTTGAAAATAAATAATGTAAACACTATTATATTACTTGGCAAATTTGATGGTATTGTAATTGCAGAAAAAACATGTGAATTTTTCAATGGATTAAATAAAGACAATTATAAAGTGTTTATCATTGATAATAGTGCACACTTACCAATTTATGAAAACCGAAATGAATCTTTTAAAATAATAGATGAAGCAATAAAGTCTATTTAGCTTTTATACATTTGTATGTATATCTATGCACTTTTAAAAGTGGGCCATATTTTTCTAATGACTCTAAATGTTTTTTGGTCACATATCCATGGTGTGATGCAAAATGATATTTTGGATATTTATTATCCATTTTCAATATTTCATTATCTCTAAAATATTTAGCAACAATAGAAGCAGCAGCAACTGAATAAGATGTTTGATCTCCTTTTTTTAAATTTAATTGTTCTACATCTAAATCAACTTTTTCATAATCTGTAATTAATAAATCATAGTGTCCCATTAGAGATTTAGCAATTTTAGTCATTCCTAAAATTGATGCTCTCTTCGGATTATATTTATCAACTTGAATTGGTGAGAAAGAAACAACTTTATAAAATAAACTATTTTTTATAATATCTAAAGCAATTTCTTTTCTTTGAATTATTGACTTTATTTTCTTGCTATCTTTTATTCGAGAATCAAAATAATCGGGTTTTAATATTACACCAGCTACAACGAGTGGACCAGCACAACAACCTCGCCCAACTTCATCGATTCCCAATATTTTTTTATTAGAAAATTGCTTATCAAAATTTATTAATTCATTAGACATATCTAATAATTGCCTTTTACTTTTGAGTTGTTTCTTTTTCAACTTGAATCATTATCAATTCTAAACAACTATCAACAAACTTACTTGGATCTAAGTTTCCATCTAACACTTTACAAATTAAAGAGAAAATAGGACTTTCTAATTTATGCTTGATAATGATTTGTTTTACAATTGGATATACCTTATATCCTTCAACTGTAGATTTATTCTTTTCAAGAGTTTTATAGATTCCATCTCTAAAAATTTGTTTTCCAAAACTAAAATTTCTAGACTTATCACAAGTACAAGTTAAAAATATATCTCCAATTCCGCAGTATTGTAGGATGGTTTTATATTTTGCTCCCATTATATTAGCAATCTTTTGCATTTCATTTATACCAGCTGTTAATAATGCAGTAATAGTATTTATTGAATTATGATTTTCTTCAGCTATTCCAATAGCAATTGCTAAAAGATTTTTTAATGCCGCTAATACTTGTGCACCATTTTCGTCATTTATAGGAACACATTTAAAAAAATATGAATTAAACAAAGAAGAAACTATTCTTGAAGTCTCCATTTTTTTTGCAGCAACATTAACAATTGTTGGTTTTTTATTATATACATCAATTGCAAAAGATGGACCAATTAAAGAAGCGATTTTAACATTATAACTTTTCAAACTTTTCTTAATAGATTTGCTTCAAACATCATTGCTATTTGAATCTAATCCTTTTGCAACATTAATAAATGTAATTGGTTTACTTTTATTAATGTGAACTTTTACTTTATCAATTACATCTAATATAAAAGCAGACGGTACTGCAAGTAATATATACTCTGCTTTTTCAACAGATTTAGCAAGATCATCAATTGCTTTTAAATTAGCAAACAATTTTTGGTCACCATAATACTTTTTGTTATATCCAGCATTGATATCATTGATTTCATTTTTATCAATACCTCACATCATAACGTTGTGTTTGTTAAGTGATAAACAACAACCAAGTGCAGTTGCTCATGCACCAGTTCCTAATATAGTTATGTTCATAATATAATTACTCCTTACTTAATGATAGAATTTTTTGGCTTAAAATATAAAGTAATTGGAACTTTTGTAAAATTAAAATTTTCTTTGATTTCATTTTCAAGATATCTAGAATAACTAAAATGTAAAAATTCTGGATTATTACAAAATAATACAAAGGTCGGTATTTGCCCATTCACTTGTGTAACGTAATTTATTTTTAGTCTACCTTGATTGAATGATGGTGAGTTATTCATCATTTGTGCTTTTTTAACAAGTTCAGTTAATGCAGAAGATGTAATTTTCTTTTTCGCCATTTCTTGAATGATTTTTATTTCTTCAAACAATGAATTTATTCTTGAATTCTCAGTAGCACTTAAATATACAATTGGTGCTCATGGTAAAAATTTAAACAAGATTCTTATTTTCTTTGTCATCGCACTCATGGTATGATCGTCTTTTTGTACTATGTCTCATTTATTAACAGCAATAATTGCTGGAATATTAGCTTTATATGCAAGCCCAGCAATTACTTCATCTTGTTCTGTAAACTCTTCAGAACCATCTAACATAATTACAATTAAGTCACTTCTCTTAATTGATTGCTCAACTCTTATATATGAATATTTATCAACGTTCTCTTTTATTTTTCCCAATTTTTTAATACCAGCAGTATCAATTATTGTGAATAACTCTTTATTCTTTTTAAATGTAGTATCAATTGAATCACGTGTGGTACCTGATATATTTGAAACAATAACTCTTTCTTTATTTAAGATACAATTTACCAATGAAGATTTACCAACATTTGGTCTCCCTATTATACAGAATTTATATGTTTCAACTTTGTCGTGTTTATTGTCTGATGTAGTTATAATCTTATCTAACAAATCACCAATACCAATACCATGTTCTGAAGAAATAAAAATAGCTTCACCAAAACCAACGTTATAAAAATCATTAGAAGAATACTCGGTCTCTTTGCCATCAATTTTATTAACAGCTAAAATAATTTTCTTGCCCTTATATTTCTTTATTACTTTTGATACATAAATATCATCATTGTCGATACCATCTTTTGCAGATAACAAAAAAATAATCACATCAGCTTCAGTTATTGCAAAGTTAACTTGCATTTCAATTTGTTTTTTGAAATCAAATTCATGCAATAATAATCCACCAGTGTCAATTATCTTAAAATCTCTTGTTAATCAATTTGCATCGCCATATATACGATCTCTAGTAACACCTGGTGCATCATCAACAATTGATTTATTGATTTTTAAAATTCTATTAAAAAGTGTTGATTTACCGACATTTGGTTTTCCAACTATTGCTACTGTTAACATAATTATCTTTCTATTTTTTTTTGAATTTCTTTCACAACTTCATCAATGCTTTTATTTGAAGAATTAATGACAAATGCATCATCAGCCTTTTTTAAAGGAGATAATTTTCTATGCTTGTCATTTCAATCTCTCTTTATTATTTTGAATCATATAAAGAAAAAACTTTTCTTTATATTAAGCCTAACTAACTCATCATATCTTCTTTTTGCTCTTTTATAACTTGAAGCAACTAAAAATATCTTTAAATTAGCATCTGGTAAAATAACTGTACCAATATCTCTACCATCCATTATTACATCACATTTATCTGATATTTGTCTTTGTATTTCTTTGAACAACTCTCTAATTTCTAAAATAGAAGAAATCTTAGAAGATAAATAACTTATATCATCCCCATGTAATTTCTTTGTACAATCAATTCCGTTTATAAATACTTTATCTTTTATTAATTCAATTTTTTGCTTTTTCAAAAATAGAAGTTGTTCGCTTATTGAAATATCACACAAATTATTCTCTTTTAACAAATAAGCAAATGATCTAAAAATAAAACCAGTTGAAACAAATAATAGATTATTATTTTTAGCAATGATTTTTGAAATTGTAGATTTACCAGATGCTGATGGACCGTCTATAGCAATCTTATAGCTCATAAATTAGGGTCCAACAAAAAAAATAATCATAAAAACTAAAATCAATAACGCAATAACAAATAAACAATATTGTAAAAAAGCAAATATTAACAATGAGTTTTTATTTCTTTTTACTTTTAATAAATTAACATTTGGTCTTAATAAATTTTCAACAACTTCTTTACTTTTAGTTTTATATAAAACATCTTTAAAAACAAATAATTTTCTTTTTATTTCATTTTCAATATTTGGAAAATTATTTACCATTAAAGATACTCAGTGTTTTATTTCTAATAACTCTTTATAATATAAATCATCATGTAATCAAACATTTGTAATTTTACCTTTTTCATCAAATGTTGGTTCATTTTCAAGATTATATTCAACTAGCATTGAGTCATGAATAAGTTTAGAATATTTTTCATCATCTAATTGAGTGATTAATATTAATAATTCATTAATATATTCATATTCCCCTTGATTGCTAATGTTATCAACTTCGAATGGAGAAAATAAATTTTTCTTTATTAACAAGCTTGAATCAATTTTTGAAAGTTTTTTCTCAATTGCTTTTATTTCATCATTTTCAATTCTTTTTTTTTCTAATAAATTAGATTCTTTTTTTATTTTTACCCGATATAATTTATACCTTTTTATTCTTGTTTCTATTAACGTTGATTCCATAATATAAAAAAATTACTTTCTTGCGTTTTTCGATTTAATAGTTATTCCAAAAGAACCTTTAGCAGTATATACAATTACAATGTTTGGTGACATAGTTTCAATAATCTTATTAATTGGTACACTAAATTCTTGAGCAATTTTATTTCTAATGTATTGTGCTTTTTTGTCATCTAAAAAATTATTGTAAAAAACAACATGTTCAATTTCTTTTGGTCCTGTGTAATTAAATATTCTTTTATATTCGCTAATCATTTTCGAAACAAGACCTTCAAAAGATCTGCTAATTCCGCCCAATCTATTTTTTTCATAAAATAATATAAGTGGTCTAGTACCTACCTTATCAAAAATAGTTGACAATAATTTAGGTACTCTTCCACTCTTTGATAATGCAGCTCATGTTTCACATGTAAACATTGAATAACTTTTCAAATGATAATTTTTAGCATACTCAATTACTTTTTCAATTGATTCACCATTATCAAGCATTTTTCTAGAAGTATCAATTAGATCATATGCACTATATGCAACTTCTTTAGTATCAACAATAAAAAGTCTGTCTTTATATTCTGGTTCATTCAATAAAAATAAAATATTGTTGTAATAACTTGATAAGCCAGACGAAACAGCAAAGCAAATTACTTTGTCATAAACTTCATATAAGCTTTCAAGTAATACCATAACAGAACCTGGTACAACTGCATTTGTTTTAAAAAATTGACCTTCACTTAATTTATCAATAATAAATTTAGTTGTAATCATTTTACCATCATCAAGATAATCATTTCCATCAGAGTCAGTAATACCAAAAAACACCTTATACATGTGATTTTTTTTCAAATATTCTTCACTAGTAGAGAAAGAAGAATCAACAATAAAAGCAATTTTTTCTGGTTTCATATTAATCTCCAAATTGTTAATATAATTTTAAACCAAATTTATATTATTATTAAATTAATGTATTTGGGGTTCAAATAAATATGGATATAAAAATTGCAAATGGGTGCATTTTAATACTGTTGAAAAGCTTAAATAAAATGTATGCAAATATTCAATATGTAAACTCCTCTTTAAATGATGATTATTTCTATTTAGATTTTTATAGTGATGATTCTATTTCTAGTAATGATTTTATTAAAATTGAAAAAGAAATGAAAAAAGTTGTTGCTTCAGGTCAAGAAATAAAAAAAATTGATAAACTGAAAACAACAACCGATTTTGATAAAGATTTCATTGCTAAAAATAAAGATTATATTTTCATTGAAATTGACAAAAATTTTGAAAGCATTTCTCACAATGAAATATGTGGAAACGTTAACAAAGTTAAGTTTTTTAAACTAACAAGTATTGGCGGGGTTTCTCATACTATAAATGGTAAAGAAATAAACATTAATAGAATTTGTGGCGTTGCTTTTGACAACAATGACGATTATGTAAAATGAGAACATCATGTTCAAGAATTAAAAGAAAAAGATCACAGAAGAATTGGTCAAAGTATGGAAATATTTACTTTCGAACCTCTTATTGGTCAAGGCTTACCAATATGACTAAATAATGGGGAGATACTAAAAAATCTAATAAAGAATTTCTTAATTGATCTTTTTGTTCAAAATAATTTTTCTATAGTTGATACACCAATATTGGGAAACAAAGAATTATATATTAAGTCAGGTCATTGAGAGCATTATAAAGAAAATAACTTTCCACCAATTAAAGTAGATGATGAAACATATATGTTAAGACCAATGACATGTCCTCATCATATTGTTATTTTTAATCAAAAAAATCATTCTTATAAAGAAATGCCATATCTTATTTGTGAAAATGCAAAATTACATAGATATGAATCATCTGGTGGTTTGATAGGTCTTGAAAGAGTGAGAGCTATGGAATTATTTGATGCTCATATTTTTGCAGAAAAAAATGATGTTGAAAATATAATTTTAAAATTGAATGAAATGCTAAAAGAAGTATATGAAAAAATGAATATTCATATTGATGAAATTCATTTGTCTTTGCACGATGAAAAAGAAACTAATAAATTTCACAATGATCCTAAAATGTGAAAAAATGCTGAAGACCAATTGAGAAAAATATCTAAGAAATTAAATTACAAAATAATTGAATTAAAAGGTGAGGCTGCTTTTTATGGTCCAAAGATTGATTTTCAAGTAAAAACTAATTTAGGAAAAATTATTACAATTTCTACAATTCAATTAGATTTTTTACTTCCACAAAGATTTGAATGTAATTTTATAAATACTAACAATGAAAAAGAAACGCCTGTTTTAATTCATTTTGGTGTAATCGGTACATATGAAAGATTTATTTCTACATTACTTAGCCAAACTAAAGGAGTATTACCTATATGACTTGCTCCAAAACAAGTTGATATCATTCCTATAAATAACGACTTGCATTTAGAATATGCAAAAGAAATTAATAAAATACTATTAAAAAATAAAATCCGTTCTCATCTAAAAGATGATAATGAAAGACTATCAAAAAAAATTAGAGATTCACAAACATCAAAAGTTCCATATCAAATAATTATTGGTGATAACGAAGTTGCTAACAAAGTGATAACTATTAGAAACTATGGAGAAGTAGAATCATCTACAATGGCAGTTGATGAATTTATTTCCATGATTAATAAATAACATTAAAAAAATAATTTATTTTAAAGAACTACTAAAATAAATTATTTTTTCTTTGTTGTTGGTTTAGCACTACTTTTGCTTTGTGGCTTCTTAGTAGTTGACTTAGCACTTTTAGTTGCAACTTTGCTTTGTGGCTTCTTAGTGGTTGGCTTAGCACTTTTACTTGCGTCTTTACTTTGTGGCTTGCTAGCTATGGGTTTAGTTTTTTTAGCATCTTTTTTATTTGAAATACTACTTGGTTTAGCACTCTCATTAGCCTTAGCTAATTCAGGATCTAAATTAAATTCAACTTTAAACTTAGATAATAATCACTGAGTAATTTTTTCTTCTAATATAACTGATTTAATTTCTTGAAATTTTTGTGGGTTATTTAAAAAGTCGTTTATAGAATTATTTGTAGCTTTATAGTAACTATCTAAATAAAGTTTAGTTTCATCATCATCAAGACCAATCTTGTTTTCTTCAGCTAATGCATTAAAAACTAATCCTTTAGAAATTAATTTAGTAGCAATATCAGTTAAAATAACATCTTCAATTTTTTGGCTCATTTGTTGTGAGAATCTCACCTTAAAAAGTTCAATTTCATCTTTATCAAACTTAAATTCAAAACAATCAACCAAATACTCCATAATTGCATTAAAAGCATTTTCTTTTAATACAATTGCATCCATATGTTTTCTTAACATTTCTTCAGAAGGATTGTTTAAAATCTTTATCAATCTTTCTTGATGAGCTTGTAACATATTTTGATCTGCAAATAACTTAGTAACTAAAAATGATTTATCATAATCAATACTACTTATTTTTTTACACTTAGATTTAAACATTTTGGTTCCTTAAAATTAAAGCAATTCATTATAAATAAATATACCATTTAATTAAAAATTAAATAAAAAAATATATTTTCTAATTGGTTGTCAATTCAAGAAATGATATAAATTCATAATTAACTCTATCATAACCTCAATTGGAAATATTATCATCAATTAAACACTGACAAATCTTCTTAGCTGATCTATAATCTCAATTATCAATATTGATACTTAGTGATGATAAGAATACAGTAAAAAAATTATTAAAAAATAAATGCTCAGCACTTTTGGGGTTATCAAAAATAAACATTGTATTTCTATAATTAAACATTTCAACAAAAGAATCTCTTTTGACAAAAGACTCAAATGTCTCTACTTCATCTTTCAAAAAATAAAAGCATTCATTATTATTTTCTGGCAATTCAATAGACGCTAGTATTTCTTGAATTCTTTTTATAAGTGTCATATCAACTTCACTACTTTGTTCATCAAGTCTCTTAAATGAAAAAGGCAAATTGTTGTCTTCAGTTTTTAACTCAGAATCTAAATTTGGTTTCTTAACTTGAATAAGAAAATAAATATTGCAATTATCTTTAATTGCTTCATTAACGAAATTAGCTAAGAATTTTTCATACTCTAAAACCATTTCCTTGTTTGTATTAAGTATTCTGTCAATATTTAATACAACATGTTTTTTTAACGGATCAACGGAGATTCCGTTGTCATTTAATTTATTCATAATTTCCTTTTAAGTATTATAAGTTGATTTCACAATTACATAAATTTGTATTATTTATATCAAAAAATTAACAAATTTTAACAATTTTTTATTTTTTAAAATTATTATATACTTCTGTGGCTAATAACTCATTTTTTAGTATATCATTGTTTAATTTATTATAAATATTGATTCTCATTTTATATTTTTTAATAAAATTCAATTTTTCTTCATATTTATTCAATTCAATGACTGAATTATTAATAGAATCAAAAATAGCATTTTTAGAAACAGAATATTTTTGTGCAATTTCGATAAGCGATAAGTCTTTAAAGTAATAGTCATCAAGATATAAGATTTTTTTGTCTGTTAATAAATTGCCATAAAAATCTATTAGCAAACTAATTTCTGGAATGTTTTTCATATTAACTCAAATTCAAATCTTTTGTGATTCCCAAAATAAATTTTTCTAAATCAAATGGTGATAAATCATCTAGTTTTTCACCTAAACCAATATATTTAACTGGAATATTGAAATTATCTTTTATTGATAAAATAATTCCACCTTTTGAAGTGCCATCCATTTTAGTTAAAATGATCCCCGTTACATTAGTAATTTCTTTAAAAGCTTTTGCTTGCATGATTCCAGATTGGCCAGTTGTAGCATCTAATACCAACAAAACTTCATGCGGAGCTGAGACATCAAACTTTTGGATAACATTATGAATTTTTTTTAATTCATTCATTAAATGAACTTTATTTTGTAATCTTCCAGAAGTATCACATATTATAAGGTCATATTTTTCACTATAACCTTTTTTTATTCCAGAATAAATAACAGATGCTGGATCTTGACCGTCTTTTTCTGGTAATACTATATCAACACCAATTCTACTAGCTCACACTGATAATTGTTCAACAGCACCAGCTCTAAATGTATCACCTGCAATAAGCATAATTTTCTTATCCATTTTTTTGAATTTATAAGCAATTTTAGCAATTGAAGTTGTTTTACCAACACCATTAACACCAGTTACTAAAATAACGTTGGTTCTATCGTTTTGAATGTTAAATAAAGAACTAATAGAAGTGTCTTGAATATAATATGTGAATATTTTATCAATGATCACAGTTTTAATAAGTTCTGGGTTCTCTATGTTTTGAAAGTTAATTTCATCACGTATTGCATCTAAAATCTTATTAGTTGCAGTAATTCCAACATCATAAGAAATTAAAAGTTCTTCAATACTTTCATATAAACTTTCGTCAATTTTCTTATATTTTTTAGAAATTTCAGCTATTGCTTTCGATAAATTTGATGATGATTTTTTTAAACCAGTGTCAAATTTCTTTTGCTTTTCAACTTCTTGAACATAAATTTTACTTTGGTGCTCAATATTCTTTTCTTCTATTTTTTCAGCAATTGATTTTTTATTTCTGATTTTATCTATTAATTTCTTTAAAAAACCCATATTATTAACCTATTTGTCGCTAGTATCTTCATAACCAAAATCATGTTGAGCATCTTTTACTTTAACACTATACATAGTAGTTATACCTTGATCTTTCATTGTCGCCCCATATAATTTTTCACATCTTTCCATAGTACCAGGTCTGTGAGTAATCACGATAAATTGTGTATCATTTGAGTATCTTGAAATAATGTCTCCAAATCTTTCTACGTTTGAAGGGTCTAATGCAGATTCAGCTTCATCTAATATTACAAGTGGTAATGAACTAACTTTTAAAATCGCAAATAATATTGATAGTGCAACCAAAGTTTTCTCACCACCAGATAAAGCAAATAAAGAGTTAACGTGTTTTCCAGGCGGCGAAACTATTATATCAATACCAGATAATAATATGTCAGCTGGGTCAGTGAAAGAAACTTTACATGTACCACCACCAAATAAATATTTAAATGTTTCTGGTAATTCATGGTTTATTTTATCAATTGTAGTTTGAAAATCGATATGAGCTTTTGTATCAAGCTCTTTAATTACTTCAAAAATTTTATCTCTTGCCTCTGATATTTCATTATGCTCTTTTTGCATCTTTTCATATCTGCCCTTTTTATCTTCAAGTTCTTTAATAGCATCCATATTAATGTTGCCCATATAATTCAACTCTTTATTTAGTCTATCTATTTTTTGTCTTGCAACAGAATCTGACACTTGTAATGGGGTATTATACTTTTCAATTGCATGTTCAATTGTTATTTTATAGGTTTCATTTAACTTATCTTTTATATTATTAATAGTATTATTATGATTAACTAATTGAATTTCATAATTCAATATTAAATCTTTATGAGAATCTAAACTACCTCTCATATTGGCAATTGAATCTTCAAGTTGAATTATTCTATTTTTTATTTGTTTTTTAGTTTGCTCATTTTGATTTAAATCAGTTTCAATTTTTTCTTTTACTAATTTCAAAGAATTTAACTTTCCAACAATTAGACTATAGTTATCTTTTGGATTTATATTTTTTGATTTATCTGGAGAATCATAACTAGTTTTAGAATATTTTTGGTATTCACTTTTTAAAGAAACTATATCTTTTTCAAGTTGAGAAATAATTTCAGTATATCTAGCATCATTTATTTTTCTCTCATTGATTCTATTTCTTATATTAGTAATATCTAAATCAGTATCATTAGATTGAATTTCTAATTTAGCTAATTTTGTTTTATTGTCATTGATTTCTTTTTCAATAGATTTTTTCTTTGTTTCCAAATTCAAAAAAAGATTATCATGTAATTTAGAATAACCACCAGTTATTGAACCTTGCGGATTTATAACTTGGCCATCTAAAGTGATTATTTTATATAATTGGAATGTATATTTAGATATTTCAATTGCACTATCAAAATCACGACAAATAATCACTTTACCCAATAATGTATCAATTATTGGCCTAATTTTTTTATCAGCTTTAATTAAATTAGAAGCAATATCAATAAAACCTTCTAAATTAAACAATATTTCTAAATGTTCTTGTTTAATTGGTTTTGGTTTCATTTCATACACTGGCATAAATGTACAAGTACCAGCTTTATTTTCAACTAGAAAATCAATACCTCTTTTTGCATCACGACTAGTATTTACAACGATATTATTAACATTTCTACCCAATGCTAAAAGTAAAGGTTTTTCATATTGAGAATCAGTTTTTATAAAATCTAATATTGTACCCAAAATTCCAGTTAGTGCACCTTTATTTTCGATTATTGATTTAGATCCATATTCTTGATTTGGCTTGTTAACAATCAAATCATTAATATGATGTAGTGTTGTAAAATTCTCAACATTTTTCTTTATCAACTCAATTTTGTCATGATTGATCAAATCTCTATGATTTTCTAAATTAATTAATTGTTCTTCATAAGCTATTAATTCTTTTTTATTAGAATCATAAAAAGTCTTTTTTGATTCATGCTCAGATTCTAAAGTTTTAATTGTTAAAAATAACGCTTCAACTTTAGTGGCAAAATCTTTTGATTCACTATCACTTTTTATATCAATATCAAATATTGATTTTTCGATTTCAAGTTTGTTAATTTTAGCAATGATTTCATTTAACTCTCAATTGAATTTTTGAATTCTATTATCAGATTGTTCTAAAACACCTTTACATTTACTCAATTCGCCATCACTTTGTAGAATTTGAGGAATTAAACTATCCTTTTCTTCTTTAGAATTATTTAATATATTTTGAATTTTAACTAATTCATCTCTAGCAACCGTTACATCTTTTGCAAGGATCGAGATTTCTAATAGCGTTAATTCTTCTTTTTTCTCACTATATTCTTTAACTTTTGCAGCTTGTGTTTCAAGTTTTTTTAAATCTCTTTGTAATTCTTTTAAAATATCAATCAAACGATTTAAGTTTGATTGAGTTCTTTCTAATTGACGTAATGATTCATCTTTTTTTCTTGTATATCTACCAATACCAGCAGCTTCTTCAAAAATAGTTCTTCTGTCTTCTGGTTTTGCATCAGCAAATCAATTAACAGTGTTTTGCGAAATAATCCCCAATGAACCTTTAGATAAACCAGTATCTGTAAATATGTCCATTACATCTTTTAATCTTGTTAATTCTCCATTAATGAAGTATTCTGAATTTCCACTTCCTCTATACAGTCTTCTAGTAACAGCAACAGTTGGTTCTTTAGAATATAATATTTTTTTAGCATTATCAAATGTTAAAGTAACTTCTGCAAATTCACTCTTATCTTTAGATTGTGAACCATGAAATATTACATCATCACTTTTATTGCCTCTTAAAGCCTTATTTGATTTTTCACCTAAAACTCATTTGATAGCATCAATAACATTGGATTTTCCAGCACCGTTAGGACCAACTATACCAATTAGAGAATCATCAAAATTTAATTTAACATTTTCAGCATAAGATTTAAATCCCTTAGCTTCAAATTTTTTCAAAAAAATCATAACGCTCCCTATACAAAATTTGTGGAAATAAGAATAAATTTAATCTTTACAATTATAGACTATAAAAAATGATTTAAATATTTTTTATTTATAAAAGTCTTTATTACTTTTAAATTTAGCTGAACTTGGTGATTTACGTTTGTTTTGATCACCATATTTAAAAGATGAACGTCTATTAGGTTGGTCGCCTTGTCCTGATGAATTACCATCAGATCTTTCTGGTCTACTACCAGAATAACTTGGCTTAGGGCCATAACTTGACTTTGGGGTATACGAAGAACTAGAACCTCTATTTCCTCTATAATTGCTAGAATCGCCACCAAATGATCTATTTGAATCACCAGATCTAGGTTCGCTTGATCTATTTGAATCGCTTGATCTATTTGAATCATTTGATCTGTTTGAATAAGATCCACGTTTATCACCGAATCTATTTCCGCCACCAAATCCAGATGAAGAACCTCTTCCGCCGCCAAATCCAGATGATGAACCTCTTCCACCACCATAACCAGATGAAGAACCTCTTCTATTTCCTCTGCCTTTAAAAACATTTTCATCAGTGTTTTTTGCAAAAGCACTTTGTAAATCTACATCAACATTTCATTTGTGCGTTGTTGTAGGTAACAATGAAGGAGAAACATTTCTAATAATAGATTTTAGCGGACCAATTTCATCAGTTGCACATAGCAATATTGAATGACCATCATCTCCAGCTCTACCAGTTCTACCTTTTCTATGTACATATACATCACTATTTTTAGGGATATCAAAATTAATTACATAATTAATGTTATCAATATGTATTCCTCTAGCAGCAATATCTGTCGCAATTAATATAAGTGTTTTTTTACTTTTGAAAGATCTTATAGCTTCTTCTCTAAAATATTGACTCTTATCACCATGAATACTTCTTGCAAAGAAATTATTAGTCTTTAAGAATTTTTCAATATCATCAACTTTTCTTTTCATATTAGAAAAAATAATGAAAGACTTATCACTATTTTTTTCAATTAAATCAAGTAGGAAATATTTCTTATCAATTCCCTTCATAAAATATAACTCTTCAGTCACTGTACCTTGTGTAGCTAAATCAATTTTAGATTGAACATATTCATAATTTTTCAACATTCTTTCAGCTAGTGATTTAATTTTTGGAGGAATTGTAGCAGATAAGAATACTGTTTGTACATCTTGTGAGATTGAATTTCTTATAAATTTAACATCATCAATAAAACCCATGTCTAATATTAAATCAACTTCATCAAGAATAAAGTATTTGATTTCACTCAAATTTAATTTTCTTTGTTCAATCAAATCTCTACATCTACCTGGGGTAACAACAAGAACATCAGTATTGTTTCTCAAAATTTCAATTTGTTTCTTTTGGTAAACACCACCAATAATAGTTGCCACTCTTACATTTAGAAGTGTTCCAATTTTTTTGAATGCATCAGAAATTTGAATCGACAATTCTCTATTCGGACTTATAACAAGTATTTTTGCATTACGGTTGTTTTGTTGAAAAACTTTATCAGCTTCCATCATTTGTAAAATTGGAATAACAAAGGCTGCCGTCTTACCAGTACCTGTTGCTGCTCTTGCTAAAATATCTTTTTTTTCTAATATTTTTGGAATCGCATCAATTTGTATTGGTGTAGCATCTACAATTCCTAATTTATCCAATGCATTAACGATTGGATCTATAATTTTTAACTCTTTAAAATTCATTTTTTTACCTGATTGAAAATTATTAAGCAAAATTAGAATATGACTAGTTACTGGTAAATTTCAATATAAGATAAATAGTAACACATGAATACAAATAATCTACAAAGAATTACATTTATTTATAAAATAAAAAAAATATAGATTTGCAGTAATGCAAATCTATATAAAATTGACTATAAATAAAATAATTAATATTTGTTCTTAATTAATGAAATGGTTGAAATATAAACATCTTTCATAGTATCAGAACCAAATTTAATTGCATGATTTGTTAAAAACTTGAAGTCATCATCATTAAATTGTTGAATTTCTGAAAACTGTGTTCATTTCACAGGTAAACCAATACTAATAATAAAACTAGCAATTGCATTAATTGTTGATTGAACTGTGTCAACACTAAATATTTCTTTACCTAATTCAATAATCTTTTCTGCAAATCATTCTTCTTTTTTAGATCTTACAAATAAATAGTAAGGAGTAATAAGAGCTAATCCAGCACCATGTGCAATGTCTCATAAGCCAGAGAAAGCATGTTCAATTATATGTACAGCTCAATCTCCTTCAGTTCTAAAACTAGCAAGCCCATTTAAACCCATTGAAGTTGTTCACAAAATATTTGATCTTGCTTCATAGTTATTTGGTTCTTTTAAAACAACTTTTGCATATTTTAATAAAACTTTTAAATTAGCATAAATATATTCTTTAGTTCAATGAAAAGTTTTTGTACCAAAATATTGTTCTAATAAATGTGAAAAACAATCAAAGATTCCACAAGCTGTTTGATATCTACTAACTGAAAAAGTAAATTCTGGATTCTCAATTGTTACAATCGGATTAGCACTTGGTGTCATAACACTTTTTTTCTCTTTAGTAATTTCATTAGTAATAACAGAACCAGAATTGTTTTCACTTCCAGTTCCAGCTAAAGTAATGATTGCAATAACTGGAATACTATCGTTGATAACTTTCGAATTATCAGTAACATAATCTCATGCATTTGTATATTGGGGGTTTCTAGCTAAAATTCCAATAACTTTTGATGCATCAACAACAGAACCTCCACCAACAGCTAAAATAACATCGACTTTTTCATTTCTTGCAAATAATGATGCATTCATAATAGTTGTATCTCTAGGGTTAGGTTCAATACCAGAATATTCAACAAAATTGTCATATCCATTTTCAACAAGTAAATCAACTAGAGAAAAATGGATACCATTAGTTTTTATTGAACCGCCTCCATATAAAATCATAGGGTTTTTAAAACCACGCTTTTTTAATTCAGTAGCAACACCGCCTAAAGCATCTTTTCCAAAATAATAAGTTGATTTTAGATTAAAAATATTCATAATTCTTACACTCCACACATTAAAATAATACACTATTAAAATAAATGAATCTACACTTATTTAACATATTGTGTAATAAAATTGAAAATATTTAAAAAAAATAATATTATAGGGCACAAAATTATTTTCTAAATTCACTATTAAGTAATATTTAATATGATAAGAAATATATATTTTAAAGAGTATAATCTTATGTTGAGGAGACGTACCCAAGTGGTTAAGGGGGCACCCTGCTAAGGTGTTAGGTCGTTTTTCGGCGCATGAGTTCGAATCTCATCGTCTCCGCCATTTATTAATCAAAAGCAAGAATTTATCATAGATGATTCTTGCTTTTTTTAATTTACTTTTATCAACTAATAAATATTATAATTTATAAATATGAATAGAAAAAAAGCGAATTTAATTTCATTTGTGTCAATTTTAGTTTTTGTTATATTGGTTTTTCTTTGTTGTTGAACAATATTAACTATCATTGATTATTCAACATCAAATCCCAAAAGTCTAATATTATTAAGTGGGTTCACTTTACTATATATATTGCAGTCAATTGTTGCATTTTTTATTTTCAATTCAAAAAGATTGATTAATGTTAAATTGTGTTGAATCTTTATGATTTATTTTGTCCCACTATTTGGTATGGCTTTTTTCTTAATGTTTGGTCTTATTCCATTAAATATTAGAAATTTTAAAGATTCAAAGATTAATGAAAAAGACTTTTATGACTTTGAAGACTATAAATTTACAAGTAAATATATGAAAGAGAATGTAATTGATGATTTCGTCTTTGGTTATAATTTTGATAAGTCACCAATTTATCAAAAAAATAAATTCCAATTTGTCTCACAAGATGAACTTATGAAACAATCAATTGATTTAATAAAATCAGCTAATCAATTTGTTCATATTTATTACTACATAATTTCTGACTGCACTTGATTTGAAGAACTTTCAAAAGTGCTTATTGAAAAATCTAATCAAGGTGTAAAAATTAGGTTTATGTATGATTGGGCTGGTTCATATAAAAGAATAAAAAAGTCTAGTATAAAAAAGTTGCAAAATGCCGGAATTGAAATTGAAGTATTTAATCCTAAAACATTTTACTTATATACAAGCAATACAAACTTTAGGTCTCATAGAAAAGGAATTATTGTTGATAATAAAAGATGTTTGACTGGTGGTTCAAACATAGGCGATGAATACCTTAATTTGAAAAAGAATTGTAATAACTGAATGGATTTAAATTTTATAATCGAAGGTGAAATCGTTAATTCACTAAACTTACGTTTTTGTAATGATTGAATAAATTTTTCAAGTTATAATTTGAAAAAAAATAAAGATGTAAACTTTTATAAAGAGTTTAAGATTTTTAAAGCTGATGATGATAATGTATCTCAAGTAATAAATTCTGGACCAAATATATCAATTAATCCATTTTTGCAAATTTTATCTTCTAAAATTGCGGGCGCTAAAAAAAGCATAATTTTAGTAACTCCATATTTTTTATTACATGAATCAATTGTTCTTGAACTTTTATATGCCTCTATTAAAGGGGTAAAAATAAAAATTATACTTCCAAACTTACCTGATGATAAAAACTACATATTAACAATTAATAGAAGCAATTATCAAAAATTACTTGAAGCCAATATTGAAGTATATGAATATAAAGGTTTTATGCATTCTAAAATTATATTAATCGATGATGATTATTCAATATTGGGTACAAATAATCTAGACTTTAGATCACTACTTATTAATTTTGAAACTGCTATATTAGTCTTTTCAAACAAAATTAATAAACAACTTAATCTAATATGTTCAAACTATATTAAAAATAGTGATTTCATTAAAATTGAGAATATGAAATTAATCTTTCCCAAAAAAGAAAAAATAAAAATGAATTTAATAAATATTGTTCATCCTTTGCTATAATAATCCTTGTAAATGGAGTTTTTATGAGAACAGAAAATATTAAAATAATTGATCCTATCGGAATACATGCTAGACCAGCAAGTGCTATTGTAAGCGCTGCAAGTAAATTTAGTTCAGAGATTTCTTTTAAAATGAATGAGAAAGTTGCTAATGCTAAATCAATAATCAATTTGATGGCTTTAGGTGCTAAACAAAATTCAATAATTGATATTGTTGTAAATGGTGCGGATGAAGAGATAGCTTTACATACTATTTTAGAATTATTAAAAAAAGAAAACATTATATAGTTAATTAATTAACACTTTTAATCTAAACACCATTATGCGAAATGCACAATGGTGTTTTTTATTTTCAAAATAATTTATCAATGCATAAAAACAAAACTTTGATTATATTATTAATATTCATTATCTATATTTAATTTCAATAATAAAATAATGAAATAAAATCTATATTATGAATACATTTACTCAATTTGTAAAAGAAGAAATATGCAGACAAAACTATAATATAGATGAAATAAAATCTATATTATCTTCGTATCTAAAAAATAATATTTCTATAAATATATCAAAAGGTAATTTTTCGTGAGAAATCAAAACTCAATTTTCTTTAATAGCTAGATTTCTGTGTTCTATAATTGGTCAGTTATACACTTTCGAAAAAGAGTTCAATTATAACGAACAAAATAAAAATAAAAAAACTAGAATCTACAAGATAAAATTCATTGGTGATTTTGACACTATTCAACATGATTTATTTTTATTAAAAAGTAGTGCTGGATTATTAAAAAATGACACAATGAAAAAAGCGTTCCTTATTGGTTGCTTTTTAAGTGGCGGAAGTGTGAATAATCCAGATAATAGCAATTATCATTTAGAGATCAAATTTTCAAATAAGACTTTAATTAACGATGCTTATAAAATCATAAAAAAAATAATACCAACAGCTAAAACTCTAACAAGAAATAATATGTATTTTATTTACGTTAAGAAATCAGAACATATCTCAGATTTCTTAAAATTTGTAGGGGCAATTAATGCAATGTTTAAATATGAGGAAAAAAGAATTTATCGTGACTATAGCAATCAAATGCACAGACTTAATAACTTAGATATTTCAAATTTTAATAAGTCAATGTCGGCTTCTAATAATCAAATTATATGAATTAACGAGATTAAAAAAAATCATCAAATATTTAATGAACTAACTGAAAAAGAAAAAATGTTTTGTGAACTTAGATTGACGCACAATGATTTATCATTAATTGAAATTTCCAAATTATTTTTTGAAGTGTTTCAAATAGAAATTTCAAAATCTGCATTAAATCATTATGTGAGAAAAATAAAAAAATTATATATCGAAAATATTAGTTAAGGTGTTTTTAACTAAATAAAAAAACATCATCAACTTTTGTTGATGATGTGTGAAGCGTTCTTATTGATGATTAAACCTTAAGATCGTTTAGTTTAATAACATTGTTTAATTTAGT
>JAVXTD010000003.1:69465-72110 GCA_036642835.1 Malacoplasma sp. | reverse complement strand
TGTCGTGAGATGTTGGGTTAAGTCCCGCAACGAGCGCAACCCTTATCATTAGTTAATTTATCTAATGAGACTGCTAGCGCAAGCTAGAGGAAGGTGGGGATGACGTCAAATCATCATGCCCCTTATATCCAGGGCCACAAACGTGCTACAATGGTCAGTACAAACTGTTGCAAACCAGTAATGGGGAGCTAATCAGATAAAGCTGATCTCAGTTCGGATTGAGGGCTGCAATTCGCCCTCATGAAGTTGGAATCACTAGTAATCGCAAATCAGACATGTTGCGGTGAATACGTTCTCGGGTCTTGTACACACCGCCCGTCAAACTATGAGAGCTGGTAATACCTAAAACCGTTAAGATAACTTCGTGAGTCTTGCGTCTAGGGTAGGATTGGTGATTGGAGTTAAGTCGTAACAAGGTACCCCTACGGGAATGTGGGGGTGGATCACCTCCTTTCTAACGGAGTTAAATTTTATAAATTTAATACAAGTTATTTTGTGTATATTTTAAATCCTTGGTAATTTAAACCTAAATTTATTTAATAAATTATCAAGGTCGGATTCTATTTAGTTTTGAGAGAATTTTCTCTCAAGATAGTTCTTTGAAAACTGAATATTATAACAATCTTTTTAGTCTAATCGTAAATTTAATAATTTATGATTTCATAAAAACAAAACATAGGATACAAACAAAAATAAGTTACTAAGGGCTTATGGTGGATGCCTTGGGACTAGAAGGCGATGAAGGACGTGCAAATCTGCGATAAGCTACGGGTAGCCGATAAGAGGCGCTCATCCGTAGATCTCCGAATGAAGAAATTCAATTAATAGTAATATTAATTATTTATAATCAAATAAAATAGATTATAAAAGCGATACCTAGTGAAGTGAAACATCTCAGTAACTAGAGGAAAAGAAAACGAAAGTGATTCCGTAAGTAGCGGCGAGCGAAAGCGGAACAGGCCAAACCAGAAATTTATTTCTGGGGTTGTAGGACTACAATGTGGACTTAGAAATAATAGCAGAAATGGTTGGGAAGCCATATCATAGAAGGTGATAATCCTGTATGCGAAATTATTTTTATACCTAGTAGAATCCTGAGTACAGCGGGACACGTGAAATCCTGTTGGAATCTACCCAGACCATTGGGTAAGCCTAAATACTAACTAGTCACCGATAGCGAATAGTACCGTGAGGGAAAGGTGAAAAGAACCCAGAGATGGGAGTGAAATAGAATCTGAAACCATAAGCCTACAACGTGTTAGAGCACATTAATGTGTGATAGCGTGCGTTTTGAAGAATGAGCCGGCGAGTTATTGTTGCATGCAAGGTTAAGTTGTAGAGACGGAGCCGTAGGGAAACCGAGTTTTAATAGAGCGATTTAGTATGTAGCGATAGACCCGAAACGGAATGAGCTAGCCATGAGCAGGTTGAAGTCTAGGTAACACTAGATGGAGGACCGAACCCACTTTCGTTGAAACGACAGGGGATGACTTGTGGCTAGAGGTGAAATTCCAATCGAATTCCGTGATAGCTGGTTCTCGCCGAAATAATTTTAGGATTAGCGTTGGATAATGAATGTATGAAGGTAGAGCACTGAATATATGATGGCATCATCTCGATGTACTGAATATAATCAAACTCCGAATGTTATGCATTTTATTCCAGCAGTCAGACTGTGGGGGATAAGCTTCATAGTCGCGAGGGAAACAGCCCAGATCATTAGCTAAGGTCCCTAAATTATACTAAGTGGAAAAGGATGTTAAGATACTTAAACAGCAAGGATGTTGGCTTAGAAGCAGCCATCGTTTAAAGAGTGCGTAACAGCTCACTTGTCGAGTGTCTTTGCGCCGAAGATTCAACGGGGCTAAGTATAATACCGAAGCTATGGACTACCAAAAGTAGTGGTAGGCGAGTGTTCTATATGGGGTGAAGGTAGATCGTGAGAACTATTGGACTGTATAGAAGTAAGAATGCCGGCATAAGTAACGTATGGAAGTGGAAATCTTCCAAGCCGTATTGACTAAGGTTTCCAGGAGTAGGTTCGTCCTTCCTGGGTTAGTCGGTCCTAAGGTGAGGCTGAAAAGCGTAGCCGATGGAAAACAGGTTAATATTCCTGTACCAACATTATGAATGATGGAGTGACAAAGGAGGTTAATGCAAGCCAGTTATTGGATTCTGGTTTAAGTGTTAAGTTTTGTGAGTTGGCAAATCCGCTCACTTTAAGAACAAGACACGAGTACGAGCGAAACCTTCGGGGAGTAGTGAAGTTGCAAATATCATACTTTCAAGAAAAGCTTCTAGTGTTAATCATAATGTTGTCCGTACCGAGAACGAACACACGTGGTCAAGGAGAGTATCCTAAGGCTAGCGAGTAAACTATTGTTAAGGAACTCTGCAAATTAATCCCGTACGTTCGCAAGAAGGGATGCTCATGTATTTGAGCCGCAGTGAAGAGCGAGGGGGGACTGTTTAACAAAAACACAGCTTTATGCTAAATCGCAAGATGATGTATATGAGGTGACACCTGCCCAGTGCCGGAAGGTTAAGGATGGAGGTCAAACTTTATTGTTGAAGCTTCTTACCGAAGCCCTGGTGAACGGCGGCCGTAACTATAACGGTCCTAAGGTAGCGAAATTCCTTGTCGG
>JAVXTD010000003.1:60352-69332 GCA_036642835.1 Malacoplasma sp. | reverse complement strand
GTTAGGTGGGCAGTTTGACTGGGGCGGTCGCCTCCTAAAAAGTAACGGAGGCGCGCAATGGTACCTTCAACATGGTTGGAAATCATGTGTAGAGTGTAATGGTATAAGGGTGCTTGACTGTGAGACTTACAAGTCGAACAGGTAGGAAACTAGGTCATAGTGATCCGGTGGTTCAGAATGGAATGGCCATCGCTCAACGGATAAAAGCTACTCCGGGGATAACAGGCTAATACTGCCCAAGAGTTCATATCGACGGCAGTGTTTGGCACCTCGATGTCGACTCATCTCATCCTGGAGCTGAAGCAGGTTCCAAGGGTTCGGCTGTTCGCCGATTAAAGAGATACGTGAGTTGGGTTCAAACCGTCGTGAGACAGGTTGGTTTTTATCTGTCGTGCCCGCAAGAAGATTGAGAAGAGCTGCTCTTAGTACGAGAGGACCGGAGTGGAGATACCTCTAGTGTACCAGTTGTCATGCCAATGGCATAGCTGGGTAGCTACGTATCGAATAGATAAACGCTGAAAGCATCTAAGTGTGAAGCTAACTTCAAGATAAATCTTCTCCCGTAAGGTAAGAATCGTTATAGACTATGACGTTGATAGGTTAGGAGTGTACGCATGGCGACATGTTTAGCTTACTAATACTAATAATTCGAAAACTTATTTGAATTTCATAAGACTTATGTTTTAAGATTGTACTAATATAATATTCAGTTCTCAGAGAACTATCAAAATAAAGGTAGTGTCTATATTGTAGTGGAAACACCTGTTACCATTCCGAACACAGAAGTTAAGCACTAAGAAGCCGAATGTAGCGTAAGCTAGAATAGGAAAATGCTACTCTAAAAAATACCCAAATAATTGGGTATTTTTTAGTTTTATGTTATATAACATAATATATAAAATTATTAAGAATAATTTAGGAGATCAATAATGGCTGTTCAACAAAGAAGAGTGACCCCATCAAGAAAAGGTATGAGAAGAAGCCATCATGCTTTAACTCCAACAACTTTAACAGAATGCAAGAAATGTGGTAAATCTATATTACCTCATAGAGTTTGCAATGCATGTGGATTTTATAAAAATAAAAAAATAATTAATATTGAAAATTAATATATGAAATATTTTAAAAAGAAATCAAGTAGTGATGATATTTTTTTAGATGAAAAAAAAGCTTTCTCTAAAATTAGATCGTTCCCCAAAAATAGATGATTCAACTCATTAGTAATGATTTGTATTATTGTTTCATTTGTTTTTATAGGTGTAATATTGGGCTGTTTGATAATAATTTTTTTATAAATATATTTATATATTTTTTTTATTCTCTTTGTGTATATATCAAATAACTTTTGTAGATTCAGCAACCGCAGTTACTATTGTATTTGCTTTATTTTTATAAAATGTTGCATCCCCAACTGCATATACATTTTTAATGTTAGTTGTTTGGTTTTGATCTACAATTATTTTATTTTGTTCATTTCTTTCAATTTTGTTAAAATAATCAATAGAAAATGGAACATTTTTTTGTCCATATTGAACTAATATAAAATCATAACCAATTTTATTTTCTTGACCATTTTCATTAATTATTTTAATAAAATTTTCATCAATAGATAATATTTCACAACCTAAAAATTGTGCGATATTATTTTTTTTCATTTTATCAACGTTAGCATAATTACCACGGAACTCATGTCTTCTGTGAATTATAGAAACATTATTAGAAATATTTTCATTCACTAAATGATTTGCTCAATCAATCGCTGAATCTCCCCCGCCCAAAACTACTATTTTCTTATCTTTGAATTTTTCAATATTTTCATCAATTGAATATATCACTTTATCATTAGCAAATTCTTCGCCATTGATTTCTAATACATTTGGCATTAATGCTCCAACACCGGTTGCAATAATCAAAACCTTCGCATAAAAACATTCACTTTTATCTTTTATTTTTATGCTAAAGATATTATCTTGCTCATTGATTTCTAATATATTAGCATTAAGTATAATTTCAGTATCAGTCTCTTTTACTTGGGAAACTAATTCATCAATAATGCTTTTACCTTTAACTTTGATTTTGGTTGGGAAATCATAAACATTCTTATTGGGATATAATTGGATAACTTGTCCGCCTAAAAAACTATTTCTTTCTAGTAAGCAACATTTATAACCAAAGTATGAACCAGTTGTTGCAGCAAATATACCAGCGCTTCCACCACCAATTATAATTATGTCAAAAAAATTATTTTTCATTTCATTCATAGTATTATAATTCTATTGAATTTTATTGACATGAAAAAATTATTTATAATAGCAACACCAATTGGTAATATCAATGAGGTATCATTATTAGCGATTGAAAAGTTAAAAACAATTAGCTTATTTTTTTGTGAAGATACAAGAGTTTCTAAAAAATTATTTAACTTATTGAATATATCTATTAAAGATAAAAAATTTATTGCTATCAATTCTTTTAATGAGAACAATATAATTGATAATTTGAATTGAAACTTATTTGATGAATGTGCATTACTTTCAGATGCTGGATATCCTACAATTAGTGATCCTGGTTTTTATTTAATATCAAATTGCATAAAGAAATCTGTTGAAATTTCTATTATTAATGGTCCGTGTTCAATTATTCATGCCCTAGTAGGTTCTGGGTTTCCGAGCAATTCTTTTTATTTTATTGGCTTTCTTTCTAAGAAAAAAAATTTAAAGCAAAAAGAATTGCTAGCCACTAAGAATATGAATACTACTATAGTTATTTTTGAAAGTATTCATAAAATATTAGATACATTAATGGTCATTTCAAAAATATTCCCTAACAATGAAATATGTATAGCAAAAGAACTATCTAAAAGAAATGAGAAATTTTATTATGCAAAAGGAATTGATGTTGTTAATCTTTCATTTGAACTAAAAGGTGAATTCATCATTATTATTAATAACAATAATACTGACCAATCAAATTCTCCAATAAGTAACGATTTAGTTAATGAAGAAATCTTGTATTTAATCAACCAAGGAAATAGCGATAAAATGGCATGTAAAATAGTCGCATATAAATATGACTTAAAACCAAATACTCTTTTCAAGCATTTACAAAACTATAAAAATAATGTTAAATAAAGTATTATATGAAAAATAATGTTTTAAAAGTATCTACTAGTTGATTGAATGGATTGATGGTATCTGCAATTCTATTTCTTATTACATTTTTTATATCTTTTATTTTGTTTATTATTGATATTAATTATTACTTAAATAGAGATATAAACTTTTTAATGCTTGATAGTATAGTATTTCCAATTCAACTAATTTTATCAATTTTGATACTTTTATCTTCAATTTATTTTGGATACAATTCGGTTTCATGAATGTTTATTGCATTCAAAAGTTTAGGTAAGAGAAAAGCATTTAATATTATAGTTTCTACATTCGCGCTTATTAGTACAATTCTAATCATAGTTGATACCATTTATCGAATCTATTATTTATTTTCACATATGGGTGAGTTTTTATCTGCCTCTGAATCAACATTGAAAGAAAGTATTTTTATATTACAACTATGAAATATAAACCCTCAACAACCAACGCCATTCTTGATAATGATAGTTTCATTAGTTGGCTCAATATTTTATATTTCAATTTATTTTATACAAAAGAAATTTTTCAAGTCAGAATCAATTGAAAACTCTCAACAAGCACTTCAAAACCATTATACAAATAACTTTATAAAAGATAGAAAAAGATCTCTTGCAAGATCTAAACCTAAAGATTTACTAAAGAAAATAAAAGTATTTTAATTTATTGAGATGGTAATTATTAATGATTTATTATCAACTTATATTGGAAAATTAACATAAAATATAGAATGTAATATGACTAAGTATTTTTATATATCAACACCAATTTATTATCCATCAGGAAGACCCCATATTGGGCATGCTTTTTCAACCATTTTAGCTGATGTACTATCTAGATATAAAAAAATGTTTAATTATGAAGTTTTTTTTGTCACTGGAACTGATGAACACGGACAAAAAATAGAGACTAATTCTTTTAATGAAAATATGAAACCAATAGATTATGTTAATAAAAATGTAAAGGTTTTTTTAGAATTATGAAAAGAACTAAATATTGATTATTCTCGATTTATACGTACAACAGACAAGAACCATATTGCTGCAATTCAAAAAATTTTTAGCTATTGCATAGATAATAATTATACATATTTAGCAAATTGAGAAGGATTGTATTGTGTCTCTTGTGAAGAGAATTACACAGTTAAAAGTGCTATAAAAAATAACGATGACATAAACACATGTGTGCACGGCCATAAATTGATATTGCGTAGTGAGGAATCATATTTTTTAAAAATGTCAGAATTTAGTAATTGAATAATTTCATATTTAAATAAGCATAATGATTTTATATTTCCCACAAACAGAAGAACAGAGCTAATGAATAATTTTTTAGAAAATAGTAAGTTAGAAGATTTATCAATTTCAAGATCAACTTTTTCTTGAGGAGTGAAAGTTAAGGAAAATAAAAAGCATGTTGTTTATGTATGAATAGACGCATTATTTAGTTATTTGACTTCAATGGGATATTTGGGGGAAAATGATATTATTTTCAAAAAATTTTGACAAAATAAAAATTCTGAAAGAGTTCATATATTATCAAAAGAAATAACAAGGTTTCATTGCATCTATTGACCTATATTGCTTAAAATAATGAATTTAAACCAACCTACAAAAATTCTTTCTCACGGATGAATTGTTACAAAAGAAGGAAAAATGTCTAAGTCGCTTGGAAATGTAATTGATCCATTTTCATTAATTTCAAAATATGGTTCTGATACTTTAAGATATTCTTTAATTAAAGACATTTCCTTAAAAGAGGATTCTACTTTTTCAATTGAAAAATTGGAGATATGTTACAACACTGACTTGGCCAATAATTATGGAAATTTAATTAGTAGAATAAAAGGTTTAATTAAAAAATATAGTAATAATAAGATTCCAAAATTTATTGGTTATTTAAATGAATTTGATAACGAAGTAAAATTAGCTAGAGATTTATTAAAAAAGAATATTGCATCACATTTGAAAAACTTAAATGTTACTGGTTTAGTAAGTAGTATTGTAGATTTTGAGAATGTCCTAAACAATTACATTGAAACCTCTAAGCCCTGAGTTATGTTTAAAGATGGCAAAAAGAAAGAGCTTAATAATTTCTTATCAATTTGCTATAATTCATTAAAAATTATCGTTTTTTTATTATCTCCCATTTTGGTTGATAACACTAAAGAGATTTGTAGACAATTAAATATAATAAAAAAGGATTTTGTTATTGAAAAAATATATTCTTTTAAAACACCAAATAATTCACTAATAAAAGATGGTAATAATATCTTTGATAGGATAGAAAAAAATAATGAAAAGTAATATATTACTTATTTATGATGAATCAAAAACGCTTGATTTATTCAAAATAGAAACACAAGATGTTAACTTTTTTATTGAGGCAGTGCAATCATATAAAGAAGCAGAAGACAAAATATCGAGTAGAAATTATGATATTGTCATTATTTCAATGGATATAGATATAAATGAAAGTTTGGAATTGATTTCTAAAATTAGAAGACAATCTTTGTTTATTGATATTATTTCTTATGCTCATTTCAATTTGTTAGACAAAATATTGCTAGCATATAAAAAAGGTGCGAATGATTTTATAGAAGCCCCAATTGAACCAAAAATATTGAAAGCAAAAATAATCTCTTTGTCACAAAAATATGAAATATTAAATGCAAAGTATTTTAGTAACTTTGTTAAGTATGGAGACATTGTTGTTGATAGAGAATCAAACATTGTTTATATAAATACTGTGCCTTTACACTTATCTTTAAAAGAGTATAGAGTATTGAGAACATTAATGAAAGCAGAGGGGAAAATAGTTACTAGAGCTGATATCCAAAAAAATGTTTGAGGCTTTGTTGATTCCACTTCAAAATCTATAGATGTAACAATTTCAAATTTAAAAAGGAAATTAAACAACAAATATATAAAGACGATCCACAAAGAGGGATATTTAATATCTGAGATTAATTAATATATTTTTAATTAATTAAATAATTTCTTTAATTAATTAAAATTTTTTATTATTTATTTTGTTTATTTATTTTATTATTAAGGTAGTAGATTTTGGATTTTTAATGAACAAAATAATTTTAAAAAGAATATCACTATTCTTTTTCTGCTTAGCTCCAATTGGCTTAGTGATTGGATTTTCAAATACATGAACTAATTTTCCGTCAATCTCAATTGGTGGATCATCAGCTGTAGAACCGTTATCATCTGCATTAGGCAACAAATATAATGATGCTGATGTTTCTGTAGTTGCTGGTGGATCAAGCGCTGGTATTAAATATGCTGCATTATCTGAAAAGGATATAGGCAATGCATCTACTAATCCTTACTCAAAGGTAGAAGAAGCGACTATTGCAAAAAATGGATGAGATAGAGGTGTTTGAGATACCAAACAAATGAAAACAGTTACAATTGCATGAGATGCAATTGCGATTGTGTATAAACCACCATCGGACTTTAAAGATGATTTAATCATTAGTAATTCAAACATAGTAAAGTTATATGAAATATTTGCCGGACTAACCGCAGTTCCATTAAGGGATATGAATCTTAATACTCCATCAAATATTAATTTTATCCCATATGCTAGAACAGGAGGTGCGAGTGCATCTGGTACAGCATCATCATTTTTAACTGAATCTTCATTTACTGCTAGCAAAACTATTCCATCAAATATTAACACTATATTAAAGAGTGGCCAATATGGTTCTCATACAACAACTACAAATGAATCAAATATAGAAAGTTGAACAAGAATAAAAAGTGATGGTAAAGTTGGATCAATAATATATCTATCATTAGGTTTTGTTAAGAAGAATATAGCAGAGATAGAAAGGTCAGGTTTTAAAGTTGCTCTATATCAAAATGAGAAACTCGGAAGTATACCTTCAAACCCTATAAAAAATACAGAAAATGATAAATTAGGGATCGACACATATGCATGATTTTCTCCTCTGAATAGCATCTTTTCTTTAACCACTGCATCACCTGCTGTTAAAGAATTTATGTGATGAATTTTTAGCGACGAACAATCTGAAAGTATTATTAGTGAATATGGTTTTATTCCTCTTAATCAAAATTACAAAAAAACAATGCTAAGTGAGCCTTTACCTGCTGGCGATATTAATTTAGGAAATATTGATGCAAAGAATAAATTTTTATCATCAAGTGACATTGAATTAGAAAAAGAAAGAATAGATGGAGATAAACTTTGATATGGAGCACCTAAATAATGCTAACTAAATTTAAAGGAAATATATTTGCTAAAAAGAATTTAAGCGAGAAAACTCTAAAGGTTATTAGCTTGATGTTTACATCATTAATAATTGTTTTATTATTATCAATGCTTGGTTTTATTATTTGAAAATCTACTCTTGCTTTTTCACACTACGGAATTGAGAATATATTGTTTACAGATAAATTTGATTTTAATGGAGAACAAAATTCATTTTGATTACCTTTCTCAATAACATTGTTAACTACATTTATTGCAACTCTTATTGCTGCGCCAATTGGTATAAAAACAGCTATCTTTATAAAGTTTAGAGTTAAACATAAATATAAAAAAATGTTTAGATTGATATTCGAAACACTTGCGGGAATTCCATCAGTTATTTTTGGTTTATTTGCTTCTAAAGCATTGGGGGAATTTACTAAACTTGTTTTTAATGTTGATTCATCTTATTCAATTATAAATGCTTCAATAATGTTAGCGTTCATGATAATTCCAACAATTATTGCTATGTCATTAAATTCTTTAGAAGCGGTTGATAAGAATTTGCTTACAAATCCTATTGCAATAGGTTCTTCTAAAACTAGAGCAATATATAAGGTTTATAAAAAGGCTGCAAGTAATGGAATAATAGTTGGTGTAATTCTAGCAATTGGTAGAGCAATAGGAGAGGCTATGGCCTTATCTATGATATTGCAAAACCAAAACTATTCTGAATTAAATAACGGATTAGGATCAGTTTTATTTTCTGATTTAAAAACATTGTCTACAATTATTTCTTATAATATGTTTGCTGATAGTACAAGTGAAGCACAAAAGTCACTACTATTTGCTTTTGGTTTATTTCTATTTATTTTTGTTGGGATTATCAATGTCTTAATTATTCAAGTAACCAAGAAAAAAACAGCATCATCAAAGACAAATAAATTTAGTATATATATAAATAGATTTTTTAATAATTTCAAATATTTATTTGGTAAGATATTTTTCTTTTGAGAATACATCACATTTACAAAATGAAGCAAATTAAAAGTTAATGACATCCCTTCAGCTATTAATTATTCTAAAGTTAGACTTGAAAAACATAGGTTTCAAAATTTGTACAGTTGAAATAAAATATTTTGAGAATATCTATCCATATTAATATGTTTTTCTTTTCTGAGTTGATTATTAATGGATATTTTTATAAATGGTGGAATATCACTAACTAGTCAATTCCAATCGGTATTTTCATACACAAGAGATACTACAGGACAATCTTTTTTTAATACGATTTTAATAATATTTGTAGCTATTGGAATTTCTTTACCATTATCATTAATAATTTCTATTTATTTAAATGAGTTCTTAAAATCGCCAAGATTTAAAAGAGTTATTAATTTCTTTTTAGATGCATTAGGATCAACTCCTTCAATATTGTTTGGGTTATTTGGGTTGACACTATTTATTCAAGTGTTAGGATGAACTGCAAATGGAGTTAAAGGAAATTCTTTAATCGCAGGTGCTTTAACAATATCAATTGTCATATTGCCAAGTTTTATTAGAGCTATTAATCATGCTTTATCGAATGTTCCATTAGATATTAAAAAAGG
>JAVXTD010000003.1:39857-60252 GCA_036642835.1 Malacoplasma sp. | reverse complement strand
CAAAGATTACAAAATGATTAAGATCAATTTTTAAAAAGGAAAGCAATGTTGAAGGTGTTTTGAATAAGGTTGATTTTAATAATGAAAACGTTTTTGAAATAGATGATTTTAATTTTTGATATAAGTATGGTGATAAACAAGCATTATTTGATATTAACTTACAAATTAAGAAGAATATGATTACATCTTTTATTGGTCCATCTGGGTGTGGAAAATCAACGTTTATTTCTTGTTTAAATAGAATGAATGACTTGATTGATGGCACAAAATGAACCGGTAGTATTTTCTTCTGTGGTAAAAATATAAATCTTAAATCTTCAATATCACCATTAGAATTAAGAACTAAAATTGGAATGGTTTTTCAAAAACCAACACCATTTCCAATGTCGATTTATGATAATGTTGCTTATGGTCCAAAATCCAACGGAATAAAATCAAAACACATATTAGATAAAATTGTTGAAAAGGCTTTAAAAGATTCTGCATTATGAGATGAAGTTGGTAAAGACTTAGATGAATTAGCAACTAGTTTATCTGGAGGACAACAACAGAGATTATGTATTGCTAGAGCAATAGCGCTTGAACCTGAAGTTTTATTGATGGATGAACCAACTTCTGCTTTAGACCCAATTGCAACAACGAAAATAGAAGAACTTATATTACTATTAAAGAAAAAATATACTATAGTTATAGTGACACATTCAATGGCTCAAGCCCAAAGAATAAGTGATGAAACTGTTTTCTTTTTCGAAGGAAAAATCATTGAAGCCAATAAAACAAGAGATGTTTTTATGAATCCAAGAGAGAAGAAAACAAAAGATTATATAAATGGAAAAATAGGATAATATATGGCTATAAATATACATAGTTTGATAAAGTCTGAGAAAGAATTATCTGATAATTTTGTTTCTCTATTTAAGTTATGCTTTAAAATGCACACAAGACTATTAGAATACTTGAATAATAATTCTATAAATGAAACAACCCTTGAAAAATTTTCTATATATAAAAATAAAGTTACAGAGTTAAAAAATCATATTCGTGATGATTGTATTTGAATTATTTCCAAAGACCAACCAAGATCAACTCACTTAAGATATATAATTGCGATTCTTTATTCAATAAAAGATTTGGAAAGAATTTCTGAGTATGCATATAATATTTTTTATTATTCATATAAATTAGAAATTTCTGATTCATATAAAAAAGAAATGATGACAATAATATCAAAATCTAACGAGACATTTTGTAGTCTAATGGATATGTTTGAAAAGAACATTGTAATAAACTTAGAAGATTTATATATGGAAGAGATAAATAAATTTAAGGATTTTTATAAATCATTTGTAAAAAAGAATTTCTCAAAACTTAAACTAAGTGCTGACAAAAATAGTGATGACTTTTATCAATTCTCGATAATGATAAAATATACAGAAAGAACAATAGATCATATTGAGTCTATTTTTAATAATTTTATTATGATTAAATCATTTTAATTTTAGAATTATGACAGCAAATTTATACAATAATTTTTTTGAAAGAAATCCAAAAGATATTAAAAGTTATTTAATATATTTTAATAATATAAAAAAGAAATTAAATTCAAATATTTTTAAAAGAATATATATTAATTTACATAGTTATTTCACACCAAATGATTATGATAATTTTGTTATATATTCTTTTTTTTTAATAAGAGAATGAATTAACAATAATGAAATATACACAGAGAATTATATAGATAATCTTGAAAGAAATATAAAGAAACTACATCTTCAAAATTTATTAAATACTAGAGAAAAAGAATATATACACCATTTCAAATCAGTAATCTTTAACAAGAAAAGAAACTTAAAGGATTTGATTGTTGATTTTCCCTTAGAATTCGATGTTAGAACAAACAAGGATGAAAAAAATTATTTTCATTTTGAAAAAGCTAGTCTTTATGATGGAAATGACAAACGGATATTAGATTCTTTTTTTAGTGGACAAATTTATTTATCTACAAAAAGAATTGTGTTTACAACAACGTTTTATATAATTTCACTATATTATGAAAATATTAATAGCTATAAGATTACCGATGAATATTTTGAATTTTCATATTTCGATAAGAATTATAAAATAAAAACATTTGATAATTATGTATTTTATGTTTCTTTTGAAAGAACTAAAAACATAATAAAATTGAAACATGATGAATATTAGTCCGCATTTTCAACAAAAAATTTCTATCATACCAAAAAGCCCCGGTTGTTATTTGTGAAAAGATAGAAATGATGTTGTCATATATATTGGAAAAGCTAAAAATTTATCTAATAGAATTAAGAATTATTTTGTATCAGGTGTGAATACAAAGGTAAAGAGATTAATAGCTGAAGCTGTTGATATAGATTATATAGTAGTTGGAAGTGAAACAGAAGCTCTTATTCTTGAAAGTAATTTAATAAAAAAATACAAACCTAAATATAATGTTTTATTAAAGGAGAATGTAGCATTCCCTTATATTGTTATTACAAATGAATTACATCCAAGAATTTTATATACTCATACAAAAAATAATAAGATGAATGGCATTGTTTATGGACCATTCCCATTAAATAATTCGAATAAATATGAGTTATTTAATTTTTTAAACAAAATCTTTCCTTTGCGTAAGTGCCCTAGTATACCAAATAAAAAATGTTTATATTATGATTTGAAACAATGTTTAGGACCATGTATAAATAAAGACATAACTGCAGAAGACTATAAACCATATTTAAAATCTATTAATAATTTTTTCAATGGAAAAATAAAAGACATGGATGAAACTCTATATCTTTTAGAAAAGAAGTTATCTGATAATTTAGAATACGAGGAAGCTAATAAATATTTTGAGTTGAGAAAAAATTTATTAAGTTTTTCAACCAAACAAGAAATAATTTTTTCATCCAAAAATAATGAGGATGTAATTGGTTTTTCTTGTAAAGAGAATATATTGTTTTTGATGTTTTTTAAATACTCTGATGGAGTTTTATTAAATAAATATGAATTAGTACATACTTTTTTTTCGACTTTAGAGGACGAGTTACTTACACAAATATTCACATATTATAGCGATACTGATTTGATAAAACCTAATAAAGTTTATGTTGCTTTAGAACCAAACTCTTTAAATATTCTTACAGAGGCATTAAATATAGATTTCATTAATCCGCAAGGTGGAGTTAAAAAAAGATCTTTAGAAATTGCTGTTACTAACTCGTTTGAACTAATGAAAAAGAAATATCTATTAACTTTATCAAATAATGCAAATAGCATAAACGGAATAATAGAATTAGAGAAAATATTAAATATCAATAATTTATATCAAATAGAGATATTTGATAATTCATCCATTTTTGCAACAGATAGAGTTTCTGCAATGGTTGTGTATATAAATGGTTCTAAAAATAAAAATCTATATAGGAAATTTATTATAAAAAATGATTATAAGTCAGATTATGACTATATGAGAGAAGTTATATTTAGACGATATAAAAAATTAGTGACTGGAGAAAAAGGTAGCTTACCTAATTTGATTATTGTTGATGGCGGGAAGATTCAAGTTAATGCAGCAATAGATTCTTTAAAATTATTGAATTTAGATTCTATCATTCCAGTTATCGGCTTAGCTAAAAATAGTTACCACAAAACAGAAAAAATTGTCACATCAAATGATGCGGAGATTACTTTAGATAAGAGATCGCCACTTTATTTTTATTTATTAGAAATGCAAGATGAGGTTCATAGATTTGCAATAAATTTTCATAGAAGTAGAAAGACAAAAAGTTTATTTTCAAATTCCCTTCAAGAAATAGAGGGGCTAGGAAAAAAAAGAATAGAAAAATTAATTGCTAGATTTGAAACAATAGATAAAATTAAAGAGACAAGTATAGAAGAGTTGTCTCAAATAATACCAAGAAATATTGCAATTAGAGTAAAAAATAAACTTAATAATTAGATAATGAATGATTTTAATCTAAATCAAATTTTTTCTAAGATCATTACAGTATAAGGTGCACCAAGTAAACTTTTTTCATCATATTTGATTCCCAATTTAGTAGTCAATTCTTCTAATGTTATATCGTCATCAAAACCAATTATTTGTTTTGCTAATTTAAGAGCATCAATAGTTGAAGGATCTAAATTATAACCTTGATCATTATATAATTTTTCAAGCAAAGGGAAAATAAAATCATCACCATCAAATGTAAATAATATTGCATCTTGAAAAATAAAAGCAATATTTTCCAAAGCAGACATTTTATCTATTCCTTCACTTTCAATTTTTTTATTTGTTATTCTATATTTTCTAATTATTTTTCCATTTAATTTTTTATCTACATTAATAAAAAAATTGTGTTTAGAAACCATTTCATTATTCATATAGACTCTAGCAGCAAAGTATAAAATATCAGAGTTCATACCTTCTTCTGTTGTTTTTGTATCAAAAATTACAAGTTTACGGTCTTTGAATAAATCTTTAAGCATTAATACTTTCTCCCAATAATTGTTTTTAGCATTCCTAATTATTTTACAATAATTATTTTAAATATTAAATAATAATTATATGATTACATGTATGAAAAAAATTTTAATTGTTTCAGATACTCATGGTTCGATTGATTCGATCAAATCAGTAATAAAAAAAGAGAAGCCAGATTATACAATCCATGCTGGTGATTTTTGTGTAGATATAGATTTTATGAAAGAGCATTTCTCACATTTTGTTGCCGGAAATAATGACGTTGAAGGTTCTGAGATACTTGAATTTAGTATTGATAATATTAATTTTGTATTAACTCACGGTCATAGAATAATTACATTTTTTAGTTTTCATAATACCAAAATGGAAAGATTGAATGAATTTTTAATTTCTAAGAATGCAGATGTTTTAATATTTGGACACACTCATATTGAGATGTTTGAGAAAAATAATGATTTATTTATATTGAATCCGGGTTCATTGGTTTATCCGAGAAACACAAATTCAAAAAAAACTTATATGATTTTACATATTGATAATGGAAAAATATTAGAAAAAAATTTAAATGATTCTATTAGATATTTTTCTTCTTAAAAACCATCACAGTGCAATTGCTAGAATCAATATAATATTTTCTTCTAAAACCTATTTTAGTGAATTTATTTTTTAAATAAAATTCACTTGTATTATCTCGATCGCTTACTTCGATGTAAATGTCTTTTTCAGATTCTTCTTTTATTCTATTTAAAAGGATTGTGCCATATTTCTTATTTCTAAAATTTGCTACTGTTGTAATTTTTATTATTTCAATAAAATCTATAGTTTCTTGAGTTATGGCATAGCTTGCAATGTTTTCGTTTTCTTTTATTAGATAAAAATTATATAAATTGTTTTTATTGAAATATTCTAATTCACTTAAATTGTATGAATTTTTTCCAAATGTCATTGATTCAATTTCTTCTATTTGTTTAAGGTCATTAACTGATAGTATTTGTTTCATTACTATAATGCCTCTTTTATATAGTTTGGAACTATTATATTAACGCTTTTAAAATTATTTATTTGTGAAGTAATTTTGGTTTTTATATCTTGTTCTTCATCAAGTTCATAAACATTATCAAGAATCTTTATATTGTTTTCAAATCATTTTTTATCACATATCTCTACAAGATTTTCATTCTCACTATTTATTTTTGAATAAAAAATTTTATCTGATTTTGCATCAAATCACAATATCGAATTATCATGGCGTGAATTCCACAAACATGTATTGATTGTAAAAAGGTTTATATTTTTTTCTTGCTTTCATGTATTGGCAAATATTGATATAAGTTTTAAGGATGTAAATGAACCAGGTCCATTCACTATATAAATATCTTTGATATCATTTATTTTTGTATTTGATTTTACAAAAGATTCTTCAACCTTATTTACTAATATTTCAGAAAGATTTTTATTCTGTTTTGTTCTATCAGAATAAATCACTTTATTGTCTTTATCTAGTATAGCAATATCTAAATTTTGCAAAACACCATCAATAATTAGTTTCATTACCCATTATCCTTAATATAATTTAAAAACTCTTTTGGGGTTTTTAAATTTACAAAAACATTTTTCTTTGTAAAAGGATGAATAAAAGATATTTGATTCGCAAATAAATATTGGCAATATTCTGTTGTGTTTTTGTCTTTTCCATAAATTGGATCATTTATAATTGGGTTACCAATATATTTTAAATGAACTCTTATTTGGTGTGTTCTACCGGTTTCTAATTTACATTCTATTAGACTAAAGCCATTATATCTCTCGAGTTCAGTGAAAAATGTAACACTATCTTTTGCATCGTTATTTGAGGAAACAATTCTTTCATTGCTGCCATTTAATCTTTTGATTGGCAAATCTGTTTTAATAACACTTGTTTTTAAATTTTTTCAAACTAAGGCAAGATAAAGTCTTTCTACTTCTTTGTTGGCAATCATTTTAGATATCTCGTCAAAATATTTTTTAGATTTTGCGACAATAACTAACCCGGCAGTATTTTTGTCTAATCTATGACATATTCCACATCTTTTATCTTCCATATCAAAATCACTTGAAATATTATTTTGTTCAAAGTAATATTTCAAGAAATTTGCTAAAGTGTTATTTTCATCATTATTTGTGGGGTGAGTTAATAATCCTGATGGTTTATTAACTATTAATAAATATTCATCTTCATATACAATATCTATTTTCTTTTTCATTGCTTGAAGTGGAATGAAAATCTTTTCATTCATAGATAAAATACCTATTACATCGCTGTCATCAACATATTCACTAGGCTTTGTAATTTTATTTCCATTAACTTCAACAAATGAATTTATTATTAATTCTTTTGCCTTACTTCTAGAAATGTTTTTGCTTTCAGCAACCTTTAAATCTAATCTTATTTTTGTGTTTTCCATAAACTACTCTATTTGTTCTTTTTTTGTTTCATCATTTAAATGATCATTATCTTTATTTGATTTATGTTTTCCAGTGGTAAACAAGATAAGTGATGAAACAACTAAATAAGTTATAACAATAATTGACGACAATACTATAAATATGTCAGGAACATTAAATATGGCTGAGTTTTTAATAAAAGAAAATTGTAAATAATCTACAACTGCATTAGTGTTCTCAAGTATATTAATGTACTTATAATCATCAACAATACATCTATCGATAATATTTGATAACCCACCAAAGAACATGAATGAAAACGATATATCTATCACTATATTTCTAGATAACAATATTACACAGAAGGCAATAATGACAGGAATGAATTGAATAAAAAGTATTAATGATATATGAGCATCTTTTAAAAAACTGAATGATATTCCTGTATTACCAATTATATTTATTGTAATAAAGCCAGGAATTAATTGTGTATTATTTGTGTGGCTTTCTAGTGCTAATTGTCTTGAAACAAATGAGGCCGTCAAAACAAGAATGCCAATACCAAAAAATATAAACAGTTTTTTAAAAAGATATTTAGATTTATAAATTGATTTTATATATTCATATATTGCAATAAAATTATAGCCACTTTGTTTAATATTCATTTTCTAACATCTTATTATTTATTGTTATTATAACACCATTAGTAGCATAGGTTGGTGTTGAACATCCCGAGCTTACTCCAACATGTTTTTTGTTTTGAAATCATTCTCATTGAATATCAGAAGAATCAGAAACGAGATATGATTCAACATTTTGGCTTTTACCAATTTCGACTAATTTGTTTGAATTACTAGATTTTTTATCTCCTACTATGATTAATAAATCAATGCTTTTATCCATATTTTTTATTGCTTCTTGTCTTTCTTTTGTGGCATTACAAATATCATTTTTAAAAGTTATGTTTGTAAATTTTTTTCTAAGATAAGTAACAATGCTGAAAAAGTCATAAATTGATATAGTTGTTTGATTTGTTAAAAATAAATTTTCATCAATTGGCAAATCAATTTTTTCAGCATCATCAAGAGTTTCAATCAATGTTATTTTATTGCTAAGTGCTAAAATAGCAATTGTCTCAGGATGACCCTTTTTGCCAATAAATAATATAGTCTTATTCTTTTTCAAATTCTCTTTGATTATTTTATGAGTCTTATAGACATATTCACAAGTTAAGTCAAAGTATTCTATTTTTCGTTCTTTTGCTAAATCAATTGCTTTTTGATCAGTTCCATGGGCACTAAAAATTACAATTGATTTCTCTGGATTTGCAATATTTTTGATTATTTGCTCTCTATCTTTTTTAGAGTCATCAATTATTTTCACTCCTAAACTTTCTAGTTCATCGATAATATGATTATTGTGAACTAACCATCCAATCATGTATATATCTTTGCCTTTACTTTTAGAAGCTATGTCTTTAGTTGTTACATAAGCATCAACTACACCCTTACAAAAACCTCTTGGTATAATTTTTGTCAATTTCATTTAATTTCCTAAAAGTATCATTTTTTGTCATTTTGTTAATAATATATATAATATAGGAATAAAAAATGCTATTTAAAGAAAAGAATAATCTTGATCAAAAAGAGTTACAGAAAAAAATAATTGATGAAAGAATTCAAAGTAGGGATGCAAGAAACAATTCTTTATTTCCGCATAAAAAGCATACGCTTCTAGATAAAATAGTTAAATGACGTCGCATAATATTCAATGTTTTGATATCACATACTTTTTCTCACTCTAAAAAGGAAACCGTAATTAGTTTTATATATATTACTTTGCTTGCAATATTTTCGCTTGTTTGTATTGTTCCACTTATCTCTCATAACACTGACCCTCTTAGGCATGATTTTAGAATTTATTATTATTTTCTAATTGCATTGTTTGCAATAGATTGATTTTTTAGGCTCTCATTTGTTGATATTGTGATAAAAAGAAGTGAGAAAAAATTTAAAAAATTTATGTCTTATGAGTTTTCCTTTTTAGCATTAATTGATTTATTGACATGAGTTATACCTCTAATTTTTTTTGCTATTCCAACATCAAAGGCTAATAACGAAATATACAATTATGTTATTCCAATGATTTTAATTATGAAAGCATTAACTGCATTTAGATTGCTTTATTTATTTAATAAAGTTGCTAGTATTCAAACGTTATTTTCAGTAGTTAAAAAAAGTATTAAGCAACTATTAATAGTTATTTTTATTATGTTGATGTTTGTATTTTTGTTTTCATTAATTCTTTACAATGTGGAAATTGAAGTTGCCAATTCTAAAATTCAATATTGATTTGATTCATTTTGAATGTGTTTTATTACCATTACAACAATTGGGTATGGTGATGTTTATCCGATAACTAGTGTCGGTAGAGTATTAACAATGATTTTAGCAATATTAGGAATTGGTTTTTATTCTTTTCTTACTTCTATTATTGTAAATAGCTTTAGTAAATACTTAGATGAACTTAGAAGAAAAAGAGAAATTAAAAATCTAGAGAATAGTAAAAACATCTTGAAAGAATATAAAGATGAAATTGATAGTAAATTAAAAGAATTAAATATTAAAGAAAATAAGGAGGAACAAGAATTGGAAGAATTAACAACAAATTTACCAATTAATAAAGATAAAAATAAACACACCATAATCAATTTAAAAACAAAAATAGAGAATAGTAAATCTAAGGTAAGTATTGATAAGAATAATAAGAAAACTAAAAATTAAAATTGTTTTTTATTATTTTATTAACTATATGAATAAAATAATATTCTATTATGCTATAATCATTAGTGCTATATAAATGGCTACATAGCTCAGCGGTAGAGCAACCGGCTGTTAACCGGTTGGTCGTAGGTTCGATCCCTACTGTAGCCGCCATTTGGCCTGTTGGTGAAGCGACTCAACACACACGCCTTTCACGCGTGCACACACGGGTTTGAATCCCGTACAGGTCACCAATTTAATAAAATATATAGAAAATATAGCATCTATATATACTAACGGAGTGTTAGCTCAGCCGGGAGAGCGTATGCCTTACAAGCATAGGGTCGGGGGTTCGATCCCCTCACACTCCACCATGAGCCGACTTAGCTCAATAGGCAGAGCAACTGACTTGTAATCAGTAGGTTGTGGGTTCAATTCCTATAGTCGGCACCATTATTAGATTAGAATATTTATTCGGCTTTGTTAGCTCAGCTGGTAGAGCAAATGACTCTTAATCATTGGGTCGTGGGTTCGAGTCCCTCACAAAGCACCAATAAGCACTTATGGCGGAATGGCAGACGCGTTAGACTTAGGATCTAATGCCTTATGGCGTGGGGGTTCAAGTCCCTTTAAGTGCACCATATAAAAATAAAAAAATACTCTTAATTTTTTTGATTGGGAGTATTTTTTTATTTTTATAAATATAATTTTTTAAATTAATGCCAATATCTATTATAATTTTTAATATATATTGTCTTATGGATTCAATCATGAAAAAAAATGTACACCCAACTTTAAATGATGTTCAATTCGTTTGTGCATCTTGTAATAGTAGTTTTTTAATTAAATCAACATTGGAAAATAAAAAACAAAATATTGATGTTTGTTCTAATTGCCACCCTTTTTATGTTGGAACATTTGCAGGCCACCAAGCAAAAGGTAGAGCTGAACAATTTAATAAGAAAATCTCTAAGGTTGCTGAAACTTTATCTAAAACTGAAGCTAGTAAAACAAAAAAAGTTTCAGTTGAAAAGAAACAAAATAAAAAAATTGTTAAATCTTTGAATAATCTTTAATGATTTAACAATTTTCAAGGTTTCTTAATGATATATAATCAAAAATTATTTTTTGCACTAGAAAAAATTCACAAAAAATTTAATGAATTAAATGCAAGTTTATTGAATATAAAAGATTTTAATAAAATAAAAGAAATTAACAAAACTCTAAAAGATTTAAAACCAATAATTGAATTGTTCCTTATATATGAAAAAGATATAAAGAATATTGAATTTGCTGAAAGCATGATTGAAAACGAAAAAGATTCAAAATTATTAGAATTAGCTCATTTAGAAATTAATGAACTTAAGCCAAGAATTGATGACTCTGAAAACCAATTAAAAAGAATGTTGATTCCAAAAGATGATAATGATGACAAAAACGTTATTGTTGAAATGAGACCAGCAGCTGGTGGTGATGAATCATCTATTTTTGTTGGTGATTTATTTGATGCTTATAAAAGATATTCAGATATGCAAAAATGAAAAATAAAAACCTTAGAGATTAGTGAATCTCCTTGTGGACATAACTTTATTTCTTTTATGATTTCTGGTGATAGTGTTTATTCGAAAATGAAATTTGAGTCTGGTGTTCATCGTGTGCAAAGAGTACCCAAAACAGAATCTAAAGGAAGAGTTCATACATCAACTATCACTGTAGCTGTTCTACCTGAGGTTGAAGATGTTCAAGTGAATATAAATACAACTGATTTAAGAATTGACACTTATAGAGCATCTGGTGCTGGTGGGCAACACGTTAATAGAACTGAATCAGCTGTAAGAATAACCCATCTTCCAACGGGATTATTTGTTGCATGTCAAGAAGGTAAATCTCAAATAGAAAATAGAGAAACTGCTATGAAATTATTAAAAGCTAAACTTTGAGAGAAAGCTGAAAAAGAAAAAGCTATGAGTATAAGTAGTATGAGAAAAAGTCAAGTTGGTACCGGTGAAAGAGCTGAGAAAATTAGAACTTATAATTATCCACAAAATAGAGTTACAGATCATAGAATTAATTTAAGTTTAAATAAACTAGAACAAATAATGATGGGTAATTTTGATGAAATAATCAATTCATTAATAGCTGATGATGAATCTCACAAAATGCTTACTTTAGATTTATAAATTATGAAATTTAATGAAATTATTTTCAAAATGAAAATCAAAGATGATTATGACAAAGAATTATTCTTTGATTTATTATTTTTTACTTCTAAAAAAGTTAAAACAAGATTAGACTTTATAACTTATAGAAATGATGATATAGATTTTAAATTTGAAACATTTTTCAATAAATACAATAAATACAGAATTAGCAAAATGCCAATTGAATATATTTTCAATAAGGTTAATTTTTGTAATGAGATTTTTTATATTGAGCAAGGTGTTTTTATACCAAGAAAAGAAACTGAATGTATAATATGAAATTTCATAAACAAATATAAAGAAAGAAAGATTAATAATATTTTAGATTTATGTTCTGGTAGTGGAATTATTTCTTGTGTTTTGAAAATGTGATTCAAAGAATCCAAAGTTATTGGCATAGAACAATCGAAGAAAGCCGTTATGGTTTCTAACAGAAACAAATTAAAATATAATCTTGATATCAACTTTGTCCATGGTGATGTTTTTTTAGAATTAAAAAATTATTGTAATGATGTTGATTTTGTTTTTTTTAATCCACCATATATATCTACAGAATCTAAACTTCATAAGTCACTTTCATATGAACCTACAAAAGCATTATTTGCCAAAAACAACGGAACATTTTATTATGATGAATTCTTTGATAATTACTTTCGTTTATTTAAAAAAAAGACATTGTTTTTGATTGAATTCGGGTCAAATCAAAAGCAATATTTGAGTAGATTATTAAAAAAGAATAATATAATTAATTTTGAATTTGCTAGAGATATTTATGGGAAATATAGATTTCTTTTTATTAATTTTTAAGTGAAGGAGTTGGATATAATATGGTTATTTATAATGAAGATGAATTAGATTCAATTGCTTTTGAATTAAAGAACTTTAAGTCTGCAATTTTTTTAACTGATACAATATTTGGCATTCTTTCAATAAATAAAAATAAGATTTATAAAATTAAAAAAAGACCTTTTTATAAAAAAATAATTCTATTTATACCTAATACAAAATATATAAAAAAAATTTCTCCAAGTGAACAAGTTTTTTTAAATAAGGTATGACCTTCACCATTAACAATAATTAAATCTAAAATTTCTTATAGAATACCTAATGATGATTTTATTTTAAAATTACTTTCTAAGACAGGGCCATTATATTGCTCTAGTGCAAATTTCAATAAAATGGATCCTATAACTTCTATTGAAGAAGGTATTTTATTATTTGAGAAATTTAATGATCAGATTATTTATGTTAAAAGGAATCGCAATTTAGACAATAATGTTCCATCAACAATTTTTAACATTGATAAACATAAAGTGGTAAGAGAAGGTTCAATAAGTTTGGCAGATATTGATAAATTATTAAATACATAACAATTTTTTTATGACAATTACTATTAAATTTATTCATGACTCTAATAATGGTTTTACAAAAATATATAGAAATCTATCAAATATGAAATTAAATGAATTGAACCAAAATTATGTTTATAAAATTTTTTGAATAAAATTAAGTGATATACAAAATTTTGCTTTTATGCGCTCAAGAATTATCATATTTGAGAATATAGATTATTCACAACACTTAACTGTAATTATAAAAAAAATAAAGCATTTGTCCCCGCTTGCTAATTTTATTTTCATATCTAAAAAAATCAATCAAAGACAGAAGATAAAACTATTGAATATTGGAATTGATTATTTCATTGAAAGTAACATGTATTGTGTGAGCTTATTGAAAGTAATAATAAAAAATATCTTAGATAAGCTATTTTATATTGATACTTATAATTCGATTTTTTTATATGCTAATGATTACTGTTTAGATACAGTTGATAAGAAAATTTGAAAGGACGAAAATCAAATATCTGTCACAAGAAAAGAATTTGACTTGTTCAAATATTTTGTAATGAACAAAAATAAAATAATTGATAAGGAGGAAATTTTAGAAAAAGTCTGGGGATATGTGGGAATATTTGACTCAACAAATATTGTTTCTCAACACATATTTAGAATTAGAAAAAAATTAAAACTTCATAATTTGATAAACTTGAAAAGAGAAGGCTATGTATATAAAGAACATTTAAAAGATGGTACATAGTAAAAATATAATTCAATTTCTTTTTTAGTTGTTTTGCTTGCTATAATACATATAGTGAGGTTTTTAATGACTAATACAATCAAAAATATTAGAATAGCTGTAATAGTTGCAAATGAATTGGAAGATATGGAAGTAATTATCCCTGTTGATATTTGAAGAAGAGCAGGTTTAATTGTGGAAATGGTTTCAATTGAAAAAAAGAACACAATTGTGCTACAAAATAGTTTAAAAATATACTGTAATGACACTTTAGAAAGAATAAATTTAGATCAATTCAATGCTATTTATTTACCAGGCGGTAAGAATGGTATACAAAAATTTAAAGATGTAAAAAATTGTGAAAAATTAATTAAAACTTTAATAAAATTTGCAAATGATAAAAATAAATGAATTTTTTCATTATGTGCAGCACCAACAATATTGGGTGAGTTAAATTTGTTATCAAACAAAAAAATTACTTGTCACCCAAGTCATTCTAAACTTTTCCCAAACAATTATATTGATGAAGGTATAGTTATGAGTCAAAACTTTATAACTGGTAAAAGTGCAGCTTGAGCATTGCCCTTTGCTTTGTTCATTGTTGAAGTTCTAGTAGATAAAAAAACATCTGAAGAAATTAAGAAATCAATTTGCTATAATTGAGAATATAAGGCTTTTTTGGATAAGAAATAATTTAATAAAGGTATTTTATGCACACTAATATAAGATGAAAAGATATAGATAAATCAGACGCAGTAGTTCACCACTTAGAGGAAAAATTAGTTAAAATAATTGATTTTTTATTCGATGAAGAACAAATAAAAGTTGAATTTGTTCATTATAGAAAAATACATAAATTTAAAACAAGACTTAACTTGGTTTTAAAATCAAAAAAACTTATTAGAGCTGAAGCAGAGTCTGATGATATATTTACATCAATAAATTTGGCTGTATTAAAAGCTAATGATCAAATTAGAAGAGACAAAACTAAACATGAAAAATAATTTTAGGTAGATTTTATGATTTTGAAAGAAAGACAAGAAAAATTATTAAAATGTATTATCGAAGATTATATTGCTACAGCTACACCGGTTGGAAGCAAGCGAATAATTGAAAAATATATTAAAGATATTTCTGCTGCCACTATCAGAAATGATATGGCTTTATTAGAGAAATGCGGTTTTCTTGATAAAAATCATACATCATCTGGAAGAATCCCATCTAATAAAGGTTATAAATATTATGAAAAAAACTTTTCTAAAGGTAAGTTAGATGTAGAAATTAAGCTAAAACTAAAAAAAGTTTTTGCTGATCGTCACTCATCAATAAATTCTATAATTAGCCAAAGTGTCAAAATATTAAGTGAGGTTATGAATTTACCAACTATTAGACTCGAACAAGCGACAAACTTGACTTTAAAACGTGTTGATTTGGTTGTTATAAATGAAAAAACCGCGTTAATAATTTTAATTACATCAAGTGGTGAATTGATAAAAAATATCATTGATATGAATGATAAAAAGAATCTTAAAGATCTATCTATATGTATAAGAATTTTCAATGATAGACTTATTGATTGTCCATTAGTTGATATCAAAAAAAGAATAGAAGTAATTCAAAACATTATTAAACAAAAAGTTGATGAATATGAATTTATCATGCAAGAGGTTATCGAAAGAATTTTCAATATGGAGAATAAACCAACTCACGATGTCCATGGTAGTAGTTATTTAGTTTCTTTACCAGAATTTCAAAATCATGCTAAATTACAAAAAGTTTTAAGAGTGTTAGAAAATTCATCTGTTTGAGAATTGATAGCATTTAAGCAACAACAATCTGGGCAAACTACATCTATTGTATTTGGTGATGAAATAGGTGAAGAAAACATTTTATTTGCATCTACTAACATTGTTATAAATGATGAAAATTCTACTCAAATATCAATGGTTGGACCAACAAGAATAGATTATTCAAAAATTAAGGGTTTACTAGATTTTATAAAATATGAAATTGAAAGAAATTGAAAAAAATAATATTCTAAATTCATAAAATTATTTTCCTAATATATTATATAAATTGAATAACAAGGATAAATAATGAAAGATTACAATTTGGATAAATTGAAACAAATGTCAAATAATGAACTCATTAGTTTAGCTAATGAAGTCCGACTGAAAATAATTAATTTATCTAAAGAGAAGAACATCCATTTAGCAAGTAATTTAGGAATAATTGAATTAACAATAACTTTATTATTTTCGTTTAACTTACCAATTGATAAACTTATTTATGACACTGGTCATCAAACTTATGCACACAAAATATTAACTGGTAGATGAGATAGATTTGAGACAATAAGAGATGATAATGGATTATCAGGATTTCCAGATAATATTGAGTCTGAATATGATGTGGTAGGATTTGGGCATTCGGGCACATCTTTGTCATTTTGCCAAGGTTTAATAGAGTCTAATGACAATTATTCAAATTTTTTAATACCAATCATTGGTGATGCGTCGATTTCAAATGGAATAAGCTTTGAGGCATTAAATAATATTTCATTTAATCAAACGAAGATGATTATTGTATTAAATGATAATGGTATGTCTATTTCTAAAAATGTTGGTGCATTTCATAAGATGCTTAGCCAATTTAAAATATCTTCCTTTTTTTTGCAAGGATATAAAATTGTAAATAGACTTTTTAACAAAAAAGGATTTTCTAAAAAAATATACACGTTTTTATATAAAATGTATTCTTTTTCAGAAAATGTTTTTTTAAGCAAGAACTTATTTCAAAATTTGGATTTTATTTATATTGGACCAATTGATGGTCACAATATAAAACAAATGATAAAAGCGATTAATAGTGCAAAATATTTTTCTCAAACTAAAGCAGTTGTTTTACATGTAAAAACTAAAAAAGGTTTCGGGTTAGAACAAGCCGTTAATGATGACATTGGCTATTATCATTCATCAATTATGCCAGATGATACATTACTTACATATGGTAGATGTTCAGCTGATTGATTGGAAAAAGTGATTGAATCTGAAACTAAAAACATAAAAGTATTAAATTGTGGAATGACCTTACCTACTGGGTTTTGAAATTTTAGTAAGAATTATCCAAAACAATATGAAGATGTTGGAATTGCTGAGGAACATGCGGTTGCTAAATCTATTGGTATATCTTATTCTGGTGATAGAGTATATGTTGTATTATATTCTACTTTTCTACAAAGAAGTTATGATCAAATTCATGATATTTCTAGATTAAAGTTACCAGTGTGTTTTTTGATTGATAGAGGCGGAATATCATATGGTGATGGTGATTCACATCATGGAATTTATGATATTTCATTTATTAAATCAATCCCTAATTCTATTATTTGTAACCCATCTAACAAATTTGAATTAGAACAATTATTAGAACATTCATTATCAAATGAAAATAGCCCATTTTTTATTAGATACACAAATGATGAATGTCTTGAGATAAAAACACAACCGTTTATTTTTGGTTCTTGATTAGAAGTGGTTTCAAATGGTAACAGAAAGCTAATAATTTCATATGGCAATAGTATTAATGAAATTAAAAAAGAAATAAAGAATAAGAATATTGATCTTATAAACTCAATATATATAACACATTATGATACAAAAAAAGTAATTCAATATTTGAAAAAATATAAAGAGATTTATGTTATTGAGAAATGCTATTATGAGAATAATTTATATACTGATTTAGTTAAGATTATCTATGAAAACAAAATAACTACGAATATTTTTAGCTATTGTATTAAGACAAACAAAATAGGATTTGGTACAAAATCTAGAATAGATGGAAATTTGAACATTGATATTAAGAAAATAATTTCAGACATTACTAAGTAATTCTTATTAATATTTTTTAATTGTGCTTTTAATCGTTTTAATAGTTTGGTAAAATAATAATAAAAGATTAACAATGATAAACAAAGAAAAATATAAAATAATTTTTAGTAATCTAAATATAGAAATTGATAATTTTGATGAATTTGTCAAGTATGTTGAAATTTTCTCTCTAAAGAAAATAATAGTTGGTTATTCATTTCCTTTCATTGATAAAAAGACTGGTAATTTTTATCCTTCAACAAAATCAAGTGAAATAGTAAGTTTTATTAAATTTGATAAAGAAATAGCAATGTATCTTCTAGAATTAATTTTGTTTTTTGAGATTAAATTCAAAAATCTAATTGTTAAAATGTGAAAGAAAAATTATAAGTTAGAGGATACAATAATTTATAATTTCTCTGATGAATTATTATCTAGTTTAATACCCAATTTAGCTAATTGTAATGATTTAAATTTTGTTGATTTCAAATACTCTTTATTTGAATATTCAACCACATCTGAATCATTGTTAGAATATAGTACATTTACAAAAATACCAATTGAAGATTTAGCAAATTCTTGAACATTGGCAACAGCAATTAATTTCTATAGAGTACTAGATGAAAAAATCAAAATGAAAATACTATATAAACTAAATGTTGATGAGTCATTTTTTGATATATTTCATAAAATGTTAAATTTGATTTTAAAGGTTAGAAATATGATTTCGCACAATCATATGATCCATAACTTATCAATAAAACATTATAGGTTGGAATTCAATAAGGTATACAATTCTATTTTCAAGAATTTTCATTACAATGAAAATTCAAGCATTTCTTATATGCAAGTTGCAAACATTATTAATTATTTATTATTTGTTGATTTTAAAAATGATAGTGAAACATTCTTAAAGAAATTAAATATTAATCCAGTTTCTAAAGAAAAACTTATTAGGCTTCTTTATGGGAACCTTTAATACAATCCATATTATTTAACGAATTCAAAAGTTGATCCTCTAAATTAAAATAATGACTAATAGTAGGTATTGGTCTTTTTTTATTTTTGATTAATTTTGGTCTGAATTTTTTATATGAAATATTATTCTCTCTATCCAAAATAAATTTGTATTTTTTGTTGATAACAAAAAAAGCAAAAAGATTAACTTTGTAATCAGACACTTGATTATCATGACATATAAACTCAGTACCCAAACAATCTAAAAATATTTTATCTTCCTCAATTTTTTTTACTGAACACACTACTATTTTGTTATCAATCATATCTAAATTCTTTAAAAAAATATATTCTATTACTATATTATAATAATATGTATGTTAAGTTCGAAAAAAGAAAAAATTATTAACGAAATAAATGAAGTCATTGATTCGTTAAGGTATTATATAAAGCAAGATGGTGGCGACCTTGAGTTTTGTGATTATGATGACAAAACTGGTGAAGTTGTTATTAGAATCCTTGGTTCTTGCGTTGGATGTAGCATGATAGACATGACATACAAAAATGGTGTTGAAACTATTTTGAAATCTGAAATACAAGACATTAAGTCTATTAAATTAGTGGAGTAATTATAATGAAAAAAACAGTTTTAAATGAAAATAAAAATGATATTAATAAAGGCAAAAACAATAAGCCTTTAAACTTAATAAGTAGATTTTCTGATTTATCTACTGACACAATTAGAATACTAGGTGTAGAGGCAATTGCTAAGGCAAATTCTGGACACCCTGGAATTGTTTTAGGTGCTGCACCAATTATGTACGCATTATTTAGAGAGAATATTGTAACAAACCCAAACAATCCAAACTTTTTAAACAGAGATCGTTTTGTATTAAGCGCTGGTCATGGTAGTGCATTATTATATGCAACTATGCATTTGGCTGGTTACAAAATATCATTAGATGATTTAAAAAATTTTAGAAATATAAATTCTATAACTGCTGGGCACCCAGAGAATTTTCTTATCGATGGCATTGATGCTACAACAGGTCCATTGGGCCAAGGTGTTTCACTAGCTGTTGGTATGGCAATTGCTGAAACAAAACTTTCTAGTTATTTTAAAAAATATAAATTATTTAACCATTACACATATTGTTTATTTGGTGATGGATGTTTTCAAGAAGGTATATTTCATGAATCATTATCAATCGCTGCTAAACTTAAACTTAACAAACTTATCTTTCTTTATGATTCAAATAATATTCAGTTGGATGGTAAAGTTAGTGACTCAACTGAAATAAATACTAAGAAATATTTTGATGCATTAGGCATTAATTATATTAAAGTTGAAAATGGTAATGATTCATTTGCTATTTCAGAAGCCATAAAATTAGCTAAAACATCTGAAGACAAACCAACTGTTATAGAAATAAAAACAATAATTGGATATAAATCTATTTATGAAAATTCTAATAAGGCACATGGGAATGCTTTGAATGATGCTCAAATTAAAGAGTTAAAAGATAATCTTTCATATCATAATGATAGATTTGAAGTATCTAAAAATGCTTATATAGATTTTGAACCATTAAT
>JAVXTD010000003.1:38115-39757 GCA_036642835.1 Malacoplasma sp. | reverse complement strand
ATAACAATACATTCTGGATTGAAAGCTATGACATCAACATTTTTATCATTTGCAGATTACAATAAAGCAGCAATTAGATTGGCTGCTATTTCAAAAAACCCAATGATTTCTGTTTATAGTCATGATTCTATATCTGTTGGTGAAGATGGACCTACACATCAACCTATTGAACAAATTTGATCATTAAGATTAATACCTAATCATGTTTTATTTAGACCTTGCAATTTTAATGAAACATTAGAAGCATTTAAATATGCTTTGGCTTCAACAGATCACCCAGTTACAATCATTACTTCTAGATTAGAATTTGATCAAATAAATTCTAAGAACAAAGGCAATAAGGGCGGATATGTTCTTCAATCTAATAAATCGTATGACATAACACTTGTAGCAACAGGTAGCGAAATAGCAGTAGCTAACAGAGTTAGCGCGATTTTAGAAAAAGATTATAAAGTGAAATCAAATATTGTATCAATGCCATCTGTTGAATTGTTTATGAAACAATCGATGGTTTATAGAAATCATATTTTAGGCAACAAGCCAGTTATTTCAATAGAATTTGGTTCTACTTATCCTTGATTTAAAGTTGTTGATTTTGCTATTGGTATTAATAAATTTGGTTATTCTGGAAAATTTGCAGATGTTACAAAGAAAATGAAATTAACAGATACTGATATTGCTGAAAAAATTATCAATTATTTAGAAAATAATACAAAAATAAAAATTGTTAATAAAAAAATCTAATAACATTTTTTAGTTAAGAATCATTTTTTTAAAAGAAGAATTCTATATAAATTATTTTGTATAGAATTTTTTTTATTTAAATTGTAAGATATTTTATTTTTTTTCACCTATATATTAATGTGAAAGTAATTTATCAAGAATATGAATATGAATGTGGAATATGTGTCTTATCAATGATACATAATTTTCTATATAAAACAAAATTGGATAAGCAATTAATCAAAAATGAAATCTTATATAGTAAAAAAGGAATGAGTTTAGAGGATTTCGAAACGAATTCTCTTATTTTAGGTTTTGAATCAACATCATATAAAATACCATATGATGAATTTATTAATTCTAAAATAAATGATTACTTTATCACATGTATTAATTCTGATAATGCATACCATTATGTCATATGTAAGATTATTAAAAATAGTGTTGTAATTTATGATTCAGCAAAGGGAAAATACAAAATCTCACTGGATGAATTTAAAAAAATATTCACTAAAATAATTGTGATTTTTAAAAAAAGTGAACAGTACAATTACATATTTAAAGAAAAAAATATTGTGAATAAGAAATTATTTTTTGATCATGATTACAAGTTTTGTTTTTTATTTATTCTTTTAGAGGGAATTATATTTTTTTCAACTTTATTATCGTCTATTTTCATTAAGGTTTTTATTAATGATATTTTCCCAACTAAAAATACTTATTCTTTGATTTTTACTATATTGTTCTTTTTGATTTTGTATATTTTTAATTCCTTAATGGAAATGTTAATTAAATATTTTAAATTCAAAAAATTCAAGAACATTTTCAAGTTGAATTTTTACATATATTTGAATATTATGAAATATAAATCAAAATCTTTTTTTGATAAAATAGATAGAAAAATAATATATCAATTTTT
>JAVXTD010000003.1:36817-38015 GCA_036642835.1 Malacoplasma sp. | reverse complement strand
TTTACTTTGTTGAATTTATTAAATAATTCTATTAATAACATTATGGAATTATTTAGCAAAATACCAATTTATAAAAAAAGTAAAGTCTATATAAATGATTTAGAAAGGCTATTTAATATAGAACTTAATAATGATGGATTAAGTATAGATGATATTAAAGAAATAAGTTTGGAGAATATCTCTTTTAATTATGATAATACTAACAAACAAATATTTAACTCACTAAATTTGAACTTATTAAACGATAGTTTTATTTCTGGAAAAAACGGAATAGGAAAGTCAACTTTATTTAGATTATTATCTCTAGATTATGAAACCAAAATAGGTGATATATTTTTTAATAAAATAAATATAAAAAACTTATCCAAAAAATGCATATATGAAAAAGTTATTCTTCAATCATCAGATAGTGTAAAAACCAACCTAGATTTTTCAACATTGTTATCTATTAATGAAGACTTAAAAGCCAAGATCATTTCATTAATAAAAAAATTGAATATAAATTTAGGTAATTTATCAAAGGAGAATTTAAGTAAGGGAGAAATTCAAATAATAAATTTCTTAAGCTTGTTAGAAGAAAAAAATAAATTAATTTTGTTAGATGAGAGTCTCTCTAATGTTGATGATGAAATGGTGCTATATTTATTCGAGAATTTCAAAAAGTATATATGGGAGAATAATTTTGTATTATTTATTTCTCACAATAAGAAACTAAAAAAATATTTTAGTAAGGAGGTGAGAATTTAATAATGAAATCTAAATATAAAATAATTAGTATTTTTACAATAATAAGTTTTGTATTAATTGTAATCTTGGGTTTTTTTGTAAAAATTAATATAACTGGAAATGCTGTTTTGCAATTTGTAGAATATGATCAATATTTCACATTAAAAAAATCTGCCAATATAAAATTGGAAATAAATAAATTGATTTATGTAGATTATAAAAATCAGAAAGTAAATTGCAAGATTACTAATATTTTTAGTAATGAGATTTATTGAACATTTCAAATAAATAAGTTTCTATTTTTTGATAATGAGATTTTAATGAAGGATATTAATATAACTTTTGAAAATACTTATTTGTTTTCATATTTATTTAGTTATATTATTTAATAACATATAAAACTTTTGAGGTGGATTTTGAAATTATTTTTTAACGATTTTGATTCGTTTTTTGGTAAAGAATTTAAAAGAAA
>JAVXTD010000003.1:14509-36717 GCA_036642835.1 Malacoplasma sp. | reverse complement strand
ATTTATCATTTATTAGATTTTGATCATCTGAATGAAAAAGATGAAAATATAATGATTAGTAAACAATTATTAATATTAGATAAAATAAAATCATATAGAATATAGTATATGGAATCAACTAGTAAATTTTTATTATTTTTTAGAAAATTTAAACACGCATTTAAGGGTTTATATTTTTCTTTGAAAGAAGAGAAATCTTTACTTACACATATAATAGTAAGTATTATCATTTTGATTATTTCAGGATTAATTAACAAACAAATGAGTACTACTGATTGAGCAATTATTATAATAGTGATATTTATAGTGATAGGTGTTGAATTGATAAATACAGCTATTGAGAATATAGCTGATATGGTTGCTTTTAAATTCAATTATAGTGCTAAGAAAATTAAAGATATTTCAGCTGCAGCAGCATTGGTTTTTTCGTTAATGGCTATAATAGTTGGATTTTTAATTTATATACCTAAATTCATTATTATTATTAAAGGATTATAGATATGATTTTTGGAAATGTTATCATATCAGGAAAACCAAATGTTGGTAAGTCGACTTTAATCAATGCCATTTTTAATAAGAAAGTTTCTATTGTTTCAAGAAAACCACAAACAACAAGAAACCAAATTAATAAATTATTTGTGACCGATAAGTACTCAATTATGTTTTATGACACGCCCGGCTATCATACTCCTAAAAACAAATTAGATTTGTTTTTGAATTATGAAGTTAGGAAAAGCTTAAAGATACAAGATGTTACTTTATTTTTATTTGACCCCACAAGAGAAAGAGATAATGAAGATGATGTATTATTATCTGAATTAAAAAAATACAAGATTTCTAAAATCATTCTTGTTGTAACGAAAATTGATTTAGTTAATTTTACTGATGAAATAAAACAGAAAATAGAAACGCTAGCTATAGAAATAAACGCTTTTAAAACAATATATATTTCTTCACTTAATGATAAAGACATTCAGAAACTACTGACATTAATTGTAGAAAATTTAGATGATATAGAAGAATTGGATGTGCACCAGTTAAACAATATGGAAAATGATAACGACAAGATACTTATCTCTGACACCATAAGAGAAGTTATAATAAATAATTTTCGTGATGAGATACCTTATAGTGTTGGTGTAAAAATAGAATCATTTAATTATGAAATTGAAAAAAAATTATTTAAAATTTTTGCTTTTATAATTGTAGAAAAAGAATCACAAAAGCCTATACTAATTGGAAAAAAAGGTTTAATGATAAAGAAAATAGGAATGCTTTCAAGGGCTGAACTTGAAACAATTTATGATTCTAAGATATTTTTATCTTTAAATGTAAAAGTGAAAGAAAATTGAAGAGATAGCAATTCTTATTTGAAGGAGATGGGTTACATTAAATAATGTCATTTTCAATTTGTAAAGGTTATTTATTAACCAAGGTAGATTATCAAATTTTTGATGAAATCATAACTTTTCTAACTGAAACTGGAAACCTTTTTACTTGCCTATCAAGAGGGACGAGAAAAATCGCATCAAAAAATGCAAGAAATTTAATATATTTTTCCTTAATTGAATTTGAGTTTTTTAATTCTAGACAACCAAATACTATGGGGAAATTAATGAGAGCAAAGAGAATTGAAAATGAAGATAGTAGTAAATCTTATATATCTTCAACAGTTAATAATGTTAGTTTGCTATTTATCAATGAAATTATCTGTAATCAAAAGCTGTCTGGTCTAAGTGTATATAATTTTTATAAAACATTAATGGAAACAAAAATAGAACATGATGATAACTATGTCTTGGTAATTTATTCTCTAATAAAGTTAGTAAAAATATTAGGATGAAAAATAACTTTAGATAAATGCGCTATTTGTAGCAAAAAAAAGATCTTCAATTTCTCTCCAAAAGCATATGGTTTTGTTTGCAATGATTGCAACTCTGAGTATTTTACAACTGATAAAAATGTGATTAAAATATTATTTTATGTTGCTGAAAGCAAATATTTAAATGCTTCTGATTTCGATAATAAATATAAAAAGATGACAATAAAAGTTTTAATGAATTATTATTATGAAACTTTGGCAATAAATTTATATTCATTGTTATTGGTCTTTTAATTTGATTATAATAATTTAGTTAGGATATTTTATGAATAAAGTGAAAGTAACACAAGAAGTTATTCTTAACCATTTAAAAAATTATGGTTTTGTTTTTCAAAATTCAGAAATATATGGCGGTTTAGCAAATGCTTGAGATTTTGGACCATTAGGTGCAATTTTAAAAAATAATTTAAAACAATTATGAATCAATTCATTTGTTACATCGTCTAGCAACATGCATTTAATTGATACAAACATCATCCTTAATCCATCTGTTTGAAAAGCTTCAGGGCATATTGATAATTTCTCTGACCCTTTAATTGATTGTAAAGAATGTAAATCTAGATTTAGAGCTGATAAATTGATTGAAGAATTTACAACTGAAAAAGTGAATGAATTAATGCCATCAGATGTGCTTGAAAAAATAATTTTAGACAATAATATTAAATGTCCAAATTGTAAAAAGATGAATTGAACTCGTATTAGAAATTTTAGTTTGATGTTTGAGACAAAAATAGGAGTTATAGATGATGAGAAAAACGTTTCATATCTTAGACCGGAAACTGCACAAGGTATTTATATAAACTTTAAAAATATTCAAAGAACAACTAGATCAAAATTACCTTTTGGTGTTGCTCAAATTGGAAAAGCATTTAGAAATGAAATTACCCCAGGAAACTTTATTTTTAGAACTAGAGAATTTGAACAAATGGAAATAGAATTTTTTGTTAATGATAGTGAAGAAAATAAATGATTCGACTATTTCCAAAAAAAAATTAAGTCATTTTTATTAGATGATTTAAATATATCTAAAGAGAATATTGATATTGTTGAATATGATAAAAATGAAATTGCACATTATGCAAAAAAAACTGTTGATTTCTTTTACAAATTTCCCCATGGTTATTCAGAGTTGTGAGGATTATGTAATAGGGGGCAGTTTGATTTAAATCAACATCAAAAACATTCTACAAAAAATTTAGAGTATTTAGATGAGACAGATAATTCAAAATTTATTCCATCAGTCATTGAACCATCTGTTGGTGTTGAAAGACTATTGTATGCAATTTTACTTGATTCATATAGAGTCGATTTAATAAACGATGAAGAAAGAGTATACTTAAAATTAAATTATGAGTTATCACCATATAAAATTGCTATTTTACCCCTAAATAATAAACTAGATACGCTTTCTAACTCTATTTATAATTACTTTCTTTCAAATAATATTTCTACATCATATGACAAATCAGGCTCTATAGGCAAGAGATATAGAAGACAAGATGCCATTGGGACATATTATTGTTTAACAGTTGATTTTGATAGCGAGAACGATAATAAATACACTTTACGTTTCAGAGATACAACGAAGCAACTTGATAGACTTACAAAAGAAGAAATATTAGCTATATTACAAAGTAATATTTTAAAAAGGAATAAATAAATGGAAAATAAATCATCAGTTTTAAAAGATATTATAAAAAACATTAATATTGTGGATGTAATTAAAAATTATATTGATTTAGAGAAAAAAGGACAAAATTATTGAGGGTTATGTCCTTTTCATGGTGATAATAAACCATCACTATCGGTTTCTGAAAGCAAAAACATTTTTAAATGTTTTGTTTGTAATGAAAAAGGTAATTCAATAGCTTTTGTAGAAAAATTTAAGAAAATATCATTTTGAGACGCTTTTAAAGAAGTGTGCGAAATTATGAATGTTGATAAAAAATCAATGATGGCAATTTTAACTAGAAATAATCATGATGATAAAAATGATAAATTTTATGAGATGAATCTTCAAGCAACAGATATTTACAATAGAACACTATTTGAAAAAAAATATGAACATGTATTAAATTATTTAATTAATACTAGAAAATTAACACCAGAAATTTTAAATGAATATAAAATTGGTTTTTCACCAATTGATCATAATAGAAAATATTTGTTTTCTATTATGTCTAATGAAGATAATTTGTTTGATAGTAATAGAGATTCTAAACTAATTTGAACACCAGCTGAACTTATTAATTCTAATTTAGTTGGATTAGATTCTAATAATGAGTATGTTGATTTTTTTGTTAATAGAATAATAATTCCTATAAGAAATAACTATGGAAAAGTCATAGGATTTTCAGGTAGAACAATTGATAAGCAAAATAATGTTAAATATTTAAATTCTAAATCATCTTCATTTTTTAAAAAAGAAGAGACATTATTTAACTTTGACAATTTTGATAAAACAAAATTTGACGAAATTTATTTAGTCGAAGGTTATATGGATGTATTTTCGATGAAGATTTTAGGTATTCATAATGTTGTTGCATCAATGGGTACTTCTATATCTGATTATCATATTAGTAATATAAAAAAATACCCAAACATCAAAACAATAATATTGTGTTTTGATAATGATAATGCAGGATATGAAGCTACGTCAAAATGTGCTTTAAAACTTCTAAACTCGAACTTTAACGTTTTTGTAGTAAAACCTTTTCTTAAAAAATATAAAGATATTAATGATTTATTGTGTATGCTACCAGAAGATGATTCTTTAGAACTATTAAAAAAACAAATTTCATATCCAGAATTTGAGATGATTAATACTTTTAGTATCTTAGATGATGAGAAAGACACTTTGAAAAATACTCAAAAAATAATTGAACTTTTAAAAAGTTTACCTTTTAATATATTTTTAGTAAATGATTTAACAAAGTTAGCATCTTATTCAAAGTTAGATGTTGCTGATTTGAAACAGATATTTAATAAATCAAAACTATTGCAAGAAGATAATGTTAATGATTTTCCAATTAAAAATAGTAATTCAAATAACACATATGATTTTTTGTTTAAAGATGATCAAAACGGTATTGATAGTTTCCCATTTGCTAGCGAACACTCTGAAACTGAATCACAAGAGATTAATTTAGAAAAAAACTTAATTGAACTGCTTCCCAATTGCGGGGAAATATTGGATGTATTTTTTAATTTTTATATAGGTGTTATATTTTTTACAAAAAATCATTTTGAAAACAAATTATATAAAAATATTTTGTTTCATTTAAAAAATATGTATAGAAAGAATTTAGAAACAAGTTATGAAAAGTTTATTGATTATGTTGTTAAACATGAATCTGATCAACATGTATTAGTTAAAATTGAAAATTTTATTCAAAGTGTAGTGAAGAATATTGATACATTACAAATTACTAAAGAGATGCAAATCAACCAAGGTTTAAAAATAATGAAACAATTGTTTGATAAGATATTTTTTATCAGAAAAGCATATCTTTTAAAATCACATGATTTCTTATCTGCCATTAATCAAGAAGAGAAAGATAATGAAATCAAGAAATTAATCACATATTATGAGACAAATAAAAAAGAAATAACTAACTTTTTGGATAATTTTAGTTTAGATAAAAACTAAAAATATATTATATATAATTGACTTTATGTATAGATAAGGTAAAATTATAATATTGAGTGAATAAAACATGAAGAAATTTTTTATATACTTTTCTATAATATTCACAACAGTCATTATGCTTGGTCTTTGAATTGTTGGTTTTTGTTTATTATTAAATATATTTCCAAGTAACGTCTATGAATGATTAAAGATTAACTCGCCATTAGTTAGTGGTTGATGTAATACTATTAAAAATGATTTTACAGTAGTTCAATCTGTTGCACTATATCTTTTATTTGGTAGTGGAATGCTTTTAATTTGATTAACTAGTTTTCAATATTCATTTATATCAATTGAAAAAATTAGAAGACATATTTTGTGAATAAATATTCCTTTATATGCAATTGGGTTTTCATGTTTTTCAATAAGTTTGATTTTATTATTTGTAAATCTTTTATAAAAAAATAAGATATTTTAAATTATTTCCACAATATTTAATTGTGAGACATTTTAACAGCAACAAGGGTATGTATATTGAAAAATTAGTAGAACATTCTATTAAGTTTTATTCTGCAAAAAAAATAGGACATTTCGAAAAGAGATATTTGCCTATACAAATTACTAGTATTAATAAAAACCTTATCAAGGGTATTTTATTAAAAAAATCATATACTGATTTTAATGGGGTTTATTTAGGAAGGTATATTGATTTTGAAACTAAACAAACTGATAGTGATTCTTTCTCTTTATCAAGCATTAAAGAACATCAATTAAATCATATGTTAAATGTAAGTAAATATAATGGAATAGTTTTCTTATTAGTTCATTTTTTCAAACATGATAAAACCTTTCTTATAACAATAGAAGAAATTATTAATCTGATAAATAAAGGTAAGAAAAATATACCAATTAGTACATTTGAAAAAAATTTTTCTATAGTTAATGTAGAATTTCCTGGTATATTAAATTTTCTAGCTGTGATAAATAAAAAATACTTAGAGAACTAAGTATTTTTTATTTATTCTTAATAATGAAATTTATTAAATATATAATGTTGCAGCAAAGTCTTTACATTGTTTAGAAAAAGAAAATTTAAGTTTAGTTTTTGATTTAAAAACAGCTTTTTCACCAGTTAAAGGGTTAGTTCCTAATCTAGCATCAGAATGACTAACTTTTATTTTTCCTAAATCTAAAAGTTTGAATTCACCACATCTATCCAATTCAGAATACAAAAGCTTAATAAAATCTTCAAATATATCTTTTATAACAGCCTCAGAAATATTATTGTTATTACTTACTAGTTTAAATATTTCTTTTTTAGTAAGTGGTTTTTCATTATTAATGATTAGTTTTTCCGTAGATTTAATGCTCATTTTTACTCCATATTAAAATCTTATATATAATATTATAATCAATCTTTATTATTATATTAGAATAATGATATAAATATTATTATATTTATTTTTTGAAAAGGGTTAATTTGTGCCAAAAAATAAAAAAATATTAATATGTGTAACTGGTGGTAGTGGTTCTGGTAAATCTACTATTGCAAAAGAAGTTTTCAATTTAATTCCTAAAAATATAAGCAAACAAATACTTTGTATAGATAATTATTATAAATCTGATGAATCAATGTTATTTGAACAAAGAAAATTAATAAATTATGATCACCCAAATTCATTTGATTTTGAATTATTGAAAAATGACATTAAAGAACTTATGAATGATGTACCAATTAAGAGTCTTTCATATGATTATGTAAACCACATTAGAAAAGATAACAATACTGCTATAATGCCAACAGAAGTAATAATTCTAGAAGGAATTATGTCTTGTTGAGATAAAGAGATTGTTGAATTAGCTTCATTGAATATTTTTGTAGATACTCCAAGTGATGAAAGATTTATCAGAAGATTAGAAAGAGATATCTATGAAAGAGGCAGAAGCGTTAAAGAAGTTATTTTTCAATGAAGAAATAGTGTCAAACCAATGTACAAGGAATTTATAGAACCTCAAAAAGAAAGAGCGGACATCATCATACCTTGATACAAATTGAATAATAGAGTTTTATATTCTATTAATGGTGCAATACAAGAGTTATTAAAGGTTTAGAGTAATGAGCTATTATCGCGATAATAAAAAAATAAATGGTATATATTCTATAACAAACCATGCACTTGTAAGAGCCAAGAAAAGAATTTCTAATTTTAAAAATTTACCCGATACTGATGTCATATTTTTCATTGGTGAAATTATTGATAATGCTGTAGAAGATTTGATATTTAATAGCTTTAACGATTATTGCTTATTTAATTATGAGCATAGAATTCAATTCATTTTGACAAGTGATAATGTCATTAAAACTATAATAAAAAAATAATTTAATTTAAGTGATTTTAAGAATTATAAGAATGGTATAATCTAAACATATTTTTGAGGAAACATGATATGTTCAAAAAAAAAGAAGAAGCAACTTTAAAACCTAGCTCTAAAAAAGTTAGCACACTTAATTCAGATTATATAAGTAGTGGTATTTTAGAAGGTAATTTAAATAAGGGAAGTATCTTACAAACAATCGAAATTGCTAAAAGTAGATTATTAAAAGAATTAGTAAACAAAAAAAGAAAAAAAAATAAAATTACAGCTGAAGAAGTTTTGGTACATTTTTATAAATATACTTTATCAGATGAAGAATATTCAGACATTTTCGATTGACTTATAAAGAATGATATTGAAATTAGTGCTAACCCATTTAAAAATAAAAACAAAAAAGAAATTGAATTATTAAAAATAAATGTTGCAAACATAATAGATACTCTTGTAACTGACGCTGTAGGCTTTGGTAGTTCTACACGTGATAAAGTTGATGATGGAATCAAATCATTCTTAAATGTATTAGGTTCATCAAAAATGTTAACTTCACAAGAAGAACAACAAATTGGTGCAATGTTAGATAGTAAAGACCCTTCTATTAAAGAATATGCAGTTAATCAATTAATGACTTCAAACTTGAGATTAGTTACATCTATTGCTAAAAAATATTTAAATAGAGGATTAGACCTTGAAGATTTATTACAAGAAGGTTCTTTGGGTTTAATGAAAGCAATTACCAAATTTGATTATAAATTAGGTAATAAATTCTCAACTTATGCTACATGATGAATTAGACAAGCTATTACAAGAGCAATTGCTGATCAAGCTAGAACAATTAGAATACCAGTTCATATGGTTGAAACTATTAATAAGTTATCAAAGACTGAAAGACATCTTACACAAGAACTTGGAAGAGACCCAACTCCAGAAGAGTTATCTGCTGCAATGGGCGGACAAGTAGCTGGTTTCACTCCTAAAAAAATTATTAATATTAAGAAATTAAACATAGATCCAGTTTCTTTAGATAAACCAGTTGGTAAAGATGAAGAATCTAAATTTGTAGATTTTGTAAAAGATAATGATATATTAACTCCTGAAGAATCAACTATTAAAGAATTAATGGGTAGTCATATTGACGACATATTACAAAAAAACTTACAAGAAAAAGAAGAACAAATTATTAGAATGAGATATGGATTAAGTCCATATACACATGCTATGACTTTAGAAGAAGTTGGTCAACATTTCAGAGTAACTAGAGAAAGAGTTAGACAAATAGAAGCTAAAGCTATTAGAAAGATTAAGCACCCTTCAAAGAGTGGAGTTTTAAAACCATTTATTGAAGCAAATGAGAATTAATGAAATTGTAAAATTTATCAATAATTGCAATGTAATTGTTGATGTAGGTTCAGATCACGCTTTATTTTCAAAGCTAATTATTGATAATAAACTAGCCAATGTTGTTTACAACATTGAAAAAAATTTAGGGCCTTTTAATAACTCTAAACTTAACACTAGTGAACCAAAATATAAAGATAAAATCATCAATATTTTAAGTGATGGTTTTTCTAATTTTGATACAACTCTAAAAATAGATTATTGTGTGATATCTGGAATTGGAGGTTCTCTCATTGTAGATATAATCTCAAAGTGTCAGAACGAAATAGATTATTTTTTATTATGCCCAAATAATAATGAATCCACAATAAGAGAATGAGCTAAATTAAACAAATATAAGATTGTAGAAGATAATACAATTTTTGATAATGGAATTTATTATGAGATTCTATTGTTGTCAAAAGTCAAAGGAAAAAGAATCTTATTTAAAAATCAACTTTTTTTTGGAATTAGATCAATTAAAAAATATGATATTTTATTTATTGATAAATTAAAATTTGATTATAAGAGACTTATAAAGAATTTTGATATGATTGAAAAATTTAATAAATCAAAGTTAAGAGAAATAAATAAAATAAAAAGGTATATATTTAAATATGAAAATAAAAGATGTATTTAATATTTTAGATAAATTTTATAGTTTTGATTCACAAGATGAATGAGATAGAAGTGGAATTAGTACTATTGACTTTCTAAATGATAAATTGAATAATGTTTTCATTGCTTTAGACATTAGTGAAGAGTTAATTTTAGAAGCTATATCTCAAAATGTAAACTTGATTATTTCACACCATCCTTTATATATTGATGAATTAGATAATAAGAAAGTATTTGTTAAGAAGATTGAAAAATTAATTAGAGATAACAGAATATCAATAATTTCATGTCATACAAATTTTGATAAGAATAAACATGGAATGAATTATCATCTATGTAAAAAAATGAGATTAAAAAGTCTTAAGAGAATTGATAATAATGAATATATATATTTTGGCGACTTTCTAAAAGCAAAAAGCATTTCTAACATAATCGACTTATTAAAGAAAAACTTTAATTTAGAATATGTCATATTGCCAACATCTATTGAGCTTGATAAGAAAATTAAAAGAGTTGCGATATGTGGTGGTGCTGGATCTAGTTTTATAAATGATATTAAAAAGAAATACAAAATTGATTTATATATAACAAGCGAAATAAAATGAAACTATTGAAACAATAAAAATAACAATGAATTAATTCTTTGTGATGTACCACACCACATTGAAAAAGAATTCATTGTTATTATTTATAATTTATTAACTTCACATTTCAATAATGAAAACAATAAGTTTAAAATATATGAAAATAGAAAAATTAATATATTTTAGATATTAGAATCTGTTTGATAAACAGCTTAATCCACCGTCTAACTTACGAAACTCAGAAGTATCACATGTTACAACTTTATATATACCTAAAGCCTCTATAGCTGCTTTAGTCTTTGGATAACCAGCTGGTACAATAACAACATCATTTAATCAGATACTGTTTGCTGCATAGCTTTCATCTTTGTCAATAACTATTTGATTGAAAGATTTAAATAATGGATTTTTAACAAATTCACCATAAATTAAAAGATTATTGTGTTCTAAGTAAGACAACCCTGTTTTTAAATGTAACATTTCTTTCATTTCAACTGGAATAACTGTTGATTTATATTGAGAAACAATTTGTTCAAATTGTTTTATACCTTCCACATTAGTTCTTTCAGATTTTCCAATATAAAATTTATTACCAACCATCATTACATCACCACCATCTAGTGATCCTGGGTATTCAATATAATGAACTGGCAATTTAAAGTTTCTAGCAAAAAAGACAGCCATTTTTCCTTTTTCACCATTTCTAGCTTTTGCACCTGGATTTGTTAAGATTGCAAATTTATCAGTAGCTACTAATACATCTTCAACAAAACATGAATCTGGATAGTGTTCATCTAATGGCATCACTTTAACATTTAATTTAATTTTCTTTAAAGTGTCTATATAGTTTTTATGTTGTTTTAAAGCATTTTTGTAATCAACTTTGCCTAAATTTGCTGATGATATCCCATTGATCATGTTTTGACATGGTGTTTTTACAATTATATTTTTGAATTTAAGCATATAATTCCTTCTCTTATTTAATTTATATTAACTATTTATAATTTCATTAATTTATGTTTTACAAATAAAGTTAAAAAATAAATTATTGAAATAAATATCTCTAGTTAACATTTTGATTATAAATTAATAAATTGTATTAATATATAATGAATATTCAAAATTGGTTACAAAGCTTATGTTTATTCTTATTAAACAAGTACTTAAATCCCTTAAACAATCTGCAATGTTGGTTGCTGCGCTTATTTTCATAAGCATTATAACAATATTTATCTCTTTCTCTGGCTTATATATTAATTCCAATATTAGTACATCATTGAATACTATAAGAAGCGAAGGTAATGCTTCAGATGTCATAATTGAGAAAAAATATGATGATTCAAATTTTGCTTTTACATATGACACGAAACCAGACGGTGAGTCAGAACAATATATTTCTAATTATAAATATGATTCAACAAATGTAAATAATAATATTATTTTTCCCTATTCTTCATCCGATTTTACTAATGCTAAAGTTAACGATAAATGAACTCTTCAACCCAATGAAACAAAACCCACATATTATGATGAATATTTACCAAGATATGCAAATAGAAAAAAAGGTATAAATAGAGCTTTAACTGGCACCATTCCAGGTGCATTAACTGGTAATGGCGCTTCTATTGATGTTGGTACATCATTTAGAAATTGATATGGAATCGGTTATTCTATGACAAATATTGATACTAAAGAAAAATTATTTGACCCCCAATATTTAATTTTCAGTGGAGATGTTAATAACCCTAATGCACCTAAAAAAATCGCTGGTTATTTTAATGGCGGAAACGTTAATAATGTAGTATATGCGAGCGAAAGTGCTTTTGTCCCCAACAAAGCTAGTTTTACAGATACTGATATTGGTGTAGCCAAATTACCAACTATTCCTTTGCATAAAAATATAATACGTGGTGTTTTTTTTGGTGAAGGTATTCAATATGAATATGCTGAATTGTATTCAGAATTTGTTAATATCTTAACTAAAAATTCTTCAGCAAGTGGTAAAAATGAACTTATCCAACATTATGATATTGTTTTAAATAAAACAGAGTTAACTGGTATCAATAAATTTATTTGAGAAAAAATGGAACAAATTACTGATCCCAATTATACCCAAACAACTGGTAAAGAACTAACTAGTAAAGAGAAAATATTAATTATTGATTTTAATAAATTAGGTTTAATAAAAGATAGCACTACTTTGCCAGAACCTCAATACAAAACTTCATTACCAATTCGTAAATTATGAATCGATGAATATAATACAAAAAATAATATAACTGACCCATTAAACAAAGAAGCACTTGAGTATTTTTTAGGAAATAGAGTTTCGCAACTACAAGATAGTTATAAACATTTTATACAACTTAATAGAGATTATTTTATTGAAGATTATTTGTTTAATCAAGGTTATGAATTTAACAATAATAAATCTTTTTCTTTTTTTGATAGAGAAACAAAAACAAATTTTCTAATATCTGAAAAAAATTCTACTATAAATAAAATCAATAATAAGCCAGATGACTGAATTAATAAATTGGTATTATCAGGTAGTAGTCTTCCATTTGAAGATAGCAATACTTTTTCTAACTTTTATGATGTGCGAAATAGTTTGACCAATAATTTATATCCTTTAATTTCTCCGGATGGAATTGAAAATCAAAAATCATTTTATGCAGGTATGAAAGTTATTATAAATTTTTTATTAAAATCAACAATGACACCAAACAATGCGCATACAATAGCAATATTCAATGAAATAAAACCTACATTAATTTACATTAATGAAAATATTAAATTTGATGAAACTGGAGAACTAATTTTACCTCAAACAACAGACCCAACAGCACCAGGATATCTTATGCCAGGTATGATGGAAAAACTATTTGCTTGATTTGAATTTGATCTGAGAATAGGACAGAATAATTTTAACAATTATGAAATTGTAACTGTGTTAAAAGAAGGAGTATCTGTGATTACTAGTCGTGCATATTTTTATGCACCTAATTTTTCAAGCTATCAAGTAGTTGTTAACGATAAATTTTTGCAAGAATTTAATAAAGAAATTATTCCCTCTTCAATGTGAAATGATTTGATAAAAAAAGATTACACAATGTTTAATGAAGCTATAAAGGTTATGCCAGAGAAATATAAAGTAAAAGTTGGTAAATTTGAATTACTAATAACTGGAACTGGGACATCTCCTGAAATGGCATATCCTTCACCATCTTTATCGTCTATCATAATTAACCCAAGCAATGACATTCTATTATATTTAGATAAGTACGGTTATGAAACTATACGTAATTCATATATTCCATCTTATGAAAGCAACTACTTTGCAATTGATACAAAACTTTCAAAAAACTATATAAGTATAGATAAATTAAATGAAGATTTAATGCCAATAATGAATGATGGCAAAGAAAAAGTGTGTTATTCAATTAGCAATATATTCTCAGCTGAAAATATATTGACGTTGAGATATTCATTTCCTGATATTTTACAAAGTTACATTTCAATTTTTTCAATTATTGCAGTTGTAAGTCTTATTGTAGTCGGTTTGTATTTATCATTTATAGTAATGAAAAAATATATCGATAAGAATAGAGTGCAAATCGCACTTTGTAAAGCCAATGGTTTCTCCACATTTAAAATTGCTTTAGGTTTATCATCTATTAGTATTATTGTTGCCATAATAGGTGGTTTAACAGGCTATCTAATTGCTTATTTTTTACAAAGCTTAATATATTCAATTATTGCACCATACATGTTTATACCAACTTTATTGCATGTATTTAGTCCGTTAGGACTATTCACTGGAATTTTTATTATTGCATTATTGTTCTTTTTATTTGTATATATTAATTTATATGTTTTATTTAGAAAACCAATAAATTTAATAATCGCTCAAAATGTTGAAATTAAATCAAATAAACTATTAAATATTTTGAAATATCAACAATTGCCAATGACTGCAAATTTAAAATTCAAATTTGCAATTAGCTTATCAAATATTCCAAGAACATTTTTTTATTTAACTTCGTGTTTTATAGGTGTAACCGTTATTAGTTTTGGTTTATCTTTTGTTAGTAAATTTAGCGAGTCACAAGAATTAACTGATTTAAATAATCGCTATACGTATTCAATTGATTTAGTATCACCAAACGAGCAAAGTGGTCTTATAAAATTGCAAGATTATTCAGAAGTGGGTTTTTCTGATCCAAGCTTGGGAATTGTACCAATTTATCCAGATACATTAGTTAATGGACCATTTCCTTATATAGCGAGTAATTTAAAAGTGTTAAATATAGATGGCACACAAAAATTAAAAGATGGTAGACCATTATATTTCTCAAACATTGTTTTACCTTCTAGGGAATTATATAATGTATTTAGCAATGATATAGATATATTCAGGAATTCAGTTTTTTCAAAATGACTTTTAGATTTTGAAATACCTTTTTTAAATATAAATGTTTGAGAAACAGTAAAAGGCAATTTTCCATCTGATTTTATTGCTAAAATAGAATCACAAAACCAAATTTTTCTTAACGCTATTTTAAACACACCAGTAATTGGTCAAGAATTTAGAGGTTTTGCAGAACAAACAAATAATATTTGAAGATTAAATGGTGGAAAGATTTTATCAAAACAAACGATTGGTAATGCAAGTGTTGATGTATTATCGCCAACATTTCTTACATTTGTTGGTAAGGTATATGGTGATGAAAGTTTAAGTAATTTAGATGTTAAACTTTCATATGGTTCAACAGGATATGAAAAGAAAACCGATGAGACTTACACATATATTAATGGACTATTCTTAGATCAAAAACTTTATAGTAAAAACGATAATAAACTAGTTAAATTTTTTGGTATCAATCCAAATTCAAGATTTGTTACATTACACAATAATAGCAAAGAATTTATTGGTCATAAATTAGATGAAGTTCATGAAGACCCTTCTATAAAATATATAATTATAAATAATGGGGCATCCTTAAAATATGGATTAGGTGTTGGAGATAGAATAAACTTATCTGTTCAAAATTCTTTTTTTAAAAACTCGGCAAATATTTTTGATTCATTATTAAATTCAAATCTACCAGCTAATGAACTGCCAATTAATATATTAGATAATAAACAAACATTTGAAATTATTGATATTGCATCAACATCGTTTGGAGAAGATTTTTTTATTAGTCAAAAGAATGCAAACAATATTTTAGGATATGATAAAGGACAATTTGTTTTAGATATTAATACAAATGTAGGAACTCCACCTGCTCAAACAACTTATAGCACAGATAGACGTCCTTACCTAGTTAGTGACTATGTTCCATTCAATGGAATTTATTCTAAAAGCCTAAACCCTATTATTTTATCAAATGCATTAAGTTATTATTCTTTCATTAATTTATATGGTAATTTCTTGGATATTAACAATGGTGCTGGCAGTATGTTTTATAGATTAGTTGAAACAAGTGATAACAATTTAATTGTTGAAGCTATTACACCATGAAGTGACCCTAATGATCCTTTGAATTTATTTGATAAATTTAATAAATTAATGAAAGAAAAGAATCCATCATTTGTTGATTGAACTAGAGAAACATTAAAAGATGAGATTTTGAAATTAAACGGTGCTACACCTCTACTTGTGGATTATATTATCAATAATTTTGGAAATGATGGAATTCAAATTTCATTAAAAGGGTTTAATAGTTATTACACAACACAAGATGTTTACTCTTCTATGGTGTCTACACTTACATTAATTCAAACTTTATTAGTATCATTAATTATTCCGTTAGTTTCAATAATTATATTAATTATGAGTTCAATAATGTTAGATGAAATAAAGAGAATGATATTTATTTTCAAAACATTAGGTTATAGTGATAAACAAAATATTGCAAACATTATTTTCAACTTTGTTCCCATTTATATAGTATCAATTGCAATCGGACTTCTAATATCTTTTCTTTTATTCTTAAGTATGCAATATTTAATTTACTTCATAACTGCTATATATATTTCATCAGCAGTCAATATTGTAAACTGAGTATATGCTTCTCTTGCAGTTATGGGAATCATATTTGTAAACATTATTTTTACAATAGCTATGTATAAAAAAGATAAATTAAGTCTTGCAATGAAAAATGACTTTTAGATCAATATAAGTTTTTATATATTTTACAATATGTGTTTTATAGTTAAGCTATTAAAAGGTTTTAATTTATGATTTCAAAAATATATGACTTTATAGTTAAAGATATTCATGGAAAAGATATATCGTTAGATAAATATAAAAACAAAGTAATGTTGATAGTTAATGTTGCTAGTAAATGTGGTTATACAAAACAATATGAAGATTTAGAAAAACTATATTTAAAATACAAAAATGATGGTTTATGTATTTTGGCATTTCCTTGTAATCAATTCTTTAATGAAGAACCAGAAAATGATGCTCAAATTCTAAGTTTTTGTCAGACTAAATATAATGTTACATTTGATATTTTCTCAAAAATTAAAGTTAACTCTGATGATGCTATACCATTGTATAAATATCTAAAAGAAGCAATTAGAATAACTCCTAGAGCAAAAAATATTAAATGAAATTTTGAGAAATTTCTAATTGATAAAAAAGGAATAGCAAGATATAGAATCGAAAGTTCTACAAAGCCATTTGATTTTGAAGACAAGATAAAAGAATTACTTTCAGAGAATTAATAAAAAAAAGAACCTAACTTAGGTTCTTTTTTTTATTAATATTGTCTATTTCTTTTATTGTATTTGTTTCTTTTTTTAGCAGCAGCTTTTTCTTTTTCTTTTTTTCTTAAACCAGGTCTTAAATAGAATTCGTGTTTTTTTCTAGATTTTTCTGTTTCAGAAGTTATTCTTTTGAAATTTCTTAAAGCTGTTTCAATGTCGCCATTTTTAACTTCAACTTTTGGCATTTAATCACCCAATTCTATTAAATATATTTGATATATATTATAACATTTCTTTATATATATTTAACTAGATTTGATAAATGTTGTTCTATATCTTGTGATCTACCAACCTTAGATTTGTATTTATCACCAATTTTTATAAGATCGCCTGTGTAATTGACAACAATATTTAAAAGAGACTTACCAATTCCATACATATCAACAGGAGATTTCTTTTTTATTAAATCACATATCTTTTCATAATTTAAGCCAGAAGAAACAATTATTTTTGTAGTTAACATATCTAAATCATCAAGTTTGTTTCTAACATTTTTTATTAGTAAGTGATTAACACCATAAAATTGTTTTTTATTACTATGGTTATTAGCGGTTTTTATAAGTGATTTATCTATTAGTCTAGATGAAGTATCTATTCTGACATAATCAATTTTTATATTAGCATTAGAAATGTTGTCCAATTCCTTTAAGCAGTCGTTATTGTAATCAATTAGAGCAACCTTATTAATGCTATTACCGAATGTTTTTATAAAAGATTTTAAGGTACTAACAATTGATCCGTTATGTTGTTGGATAGCGGAATGAGGTAATGTACCGATATATTTAACGTTTTCACACTTCCTAATGAATTCTACATGTTTTTTGGTAACAAAGTTTCTAACTCCACCATAATACGCAGAGTAACCATCATATGATTGAAGTGAATAGTCATCTGATCTATCTCCCATAAATATCATGCTATCACTACCTATTAAATCGATTATTTTCTTACAATTTGTAGCAATTGATGATCTTCTTGATAGGATTCCATCAATGATATTCTCTAAGCAACAAAACTTTCTATAGTCTCCTCTTATAACTAAAATAGGCTCATTTTTTTGAGAAATTTCACCATCATTTTTGCCTCATACACCGATGTTTTTAATGTCTTTTTTATCAATAAAGAACTTAATTAATTGTATACACTCATCTATTCCACACACTGTTATATCGTCAGAAAAGTGAAAGAATTTTAATGTTACATCATTACTATTTGCATTATTTTTTAACATTTTTTTAGTTGTTAAAAAATATTTTGATGAATAATCACCGCGTTTAATTGCAGGATCAAAAGTAAATTTTATTTCCATTTTATCCATATTATTTGACAAACATTTAATTTAGGTTATTTTAATATATTATTTTGAAAAAATAATATATTGTATTTGCAAGACTTGATAAAAATTTATTTTCAATTATCTTAGTATTGAAGTTATAGAATACTAAAATTTAATTTTGCTAAAAGCAAGCAAAGCTTGCATTATTCAAAATTAAATTTTATTTATTTAAAAAAATTGTAATTTTTAAAATATTGTGGTTTAATCTAATTGCGCAATCATGAATCGAACGAAAGTGAATTGCGCTTTTCGCTAATTTTATTTTTTAGTAAAAATTAAAAACCATACGTACTCTCGATTATGTATTTAGAAAAATTAAGCGATTAAATTTGTTGCCTTTTAGGATATTTTTTGGATTTATAGTGATTCGCTGATGATTTGTCGAGAATTGTTAGTGTCAATAATATATAGGAAAATGATCTGATACCCTTGGCCGGTGTGTTTGATAATTGGATAATATAGAATTGGTAAGGGCCACTTGATGAACTTATTTCTGAAAAATCGAATTTGAGATGATATTTTTAGTTTCTAATTAGTCTATTAATTTTACAACAAGAACGTATTAGTTAAATTTCAGCAGTTTCAATGTTTTTTTTGATTGTTATTGTGCGCCTACATTTTTAATAGAATGTACGACATTGAGTAGATTATAAAAACACTCACCTGGGAATGGTGAGTGTTTTTTTATTTTATTATTCTTAAAAATAATTAATGTATTATTAAATAAGAAAATGAAAAGTCTTAATAACATAAAAATAGCTGTCGGTATATCTGGCGGAGTAGATTCCTCTGTTAGTCTCTTATTACTCAAAAAAACTGGGTATGATGTAGTGGCTGTTTTTATGCAAAATTGAGATGATTTCATCAATAATAATATTAACGATTCAAAAACATGTAGTGTGTGAGATGACTATAATGATGCTAAGAGTGTTTGTGATAAATTAGGCGTTGAATTATATAAGGTTGATTTTATAAAAGAATACTGAGACAGTGTATTTGAAAAATCTATAGATTTATATAAAAAAGGTTTTACACCTAACCCAGATATTTTTTGTAATAACTTTATTAAATTTGATTTGTTTCAAAAGTATTGTTTGGAAAAGTTTAATTGTGATTTTGTAGCAACTGGACATTATGCAAACATTGTTGTGTCTAATGGAAAAAACTATTTAACAGAATCTATTGATCAAAATAAAGATCAGACATATTTTTTATCTGGATTAAACCAAAACCAGTTAATGAAAGCATTGTTCCCAATCGGCAATTTTAAAAAGACCGAAGTGAGAGAAATTGCAAAAAAATATAATCTTATTAATTGAAATAAAAAGGACTCGACTGGAATTTGTTTTATAGGCGAACAAAATTTTAATAAATTTTTAGAAAATTATTTACCGCATAATGAAGGACAAATAATTGATATAGAAACAAAGAAAATCATTGGTGCACATAAAGGGTTATGATTCTATACAATTGGTCAAAGAAAAAATATTGGGTTACATGGGAATGACTATAAATATTTTGTGTGTAAAAAAGATTTAGAGAATAACATTTTATATGTTGTTTCACAAAATAATTCAGACAAATTTTTATATTCATTTGGATGTAAGGTTATAGACTTTAATTGAATTTCTGGCCCCCCATCTAATAGTCATGTGCAAATTAAATTTAGACATTCAATAGAAAAAGTAAAAGGTTATTTTATAATAAACAATGATGGCAGCGTAGATTTGAAATATGCAGATGGTGCTAAAGCAGTTACTATTGGCCAACAAGCGGTTTTATATCAAGAACAAATATGTTTAGGAGGAGGGTTAATTTTTCAAGTTGAATAATTAATTTTTTATGAATAGTACAAAGAAATATTATAGTTTATCAAATATAAGAAAAATGTGAATTGATTTTTTTGTGTCAAATAAACACACATTAATTGCATCACAATCTTTAATCCCAAAGGATGATGATTCATTACTATGAATCAACTCTGGAGTGGCCACATTAAAAAAATATTTTTCAGGCACAGAGCAACCCCCTTCTGCTAGATTAGTAAATAGTCAAAGATGTATTAGAACTAATGATATAGAAAATGTTGGAATTACATCTAGACACCACACTTTCTTTGAAATGCTTGGAAACTTTTCTATTGGTGATTATTTTAGAAAAGAAGCAATAAACTTTGCTTTTGAATTCTTAGTTAAAATTTTAAAAATTGATATAAATAAATTGTATATAACTGTATTTAATGAAGATGATGAATCTTATCAATTGTGATTGTCTCATGGGATTGATGCATCACATATTATTAAATGTGATCGAACTAGAAACTTTTGAAATATCGGTCAAGGCCCATGTGGTCCTTGCACTGAGATTTATTATGATAGAGGAACAAGATTTGATCCTTCAATGCAAGGTGAAAAATTATTTTTTGATGATATTGAAAATGATAGATATATTGAAATATGAAATATTGTTTTTAGTGAGTTTGAAAATGATGGTTCTGATAACTATACTACTTTATTTAAGAAGAATATTGATACAGGCGCTGGTTTAGAACGTCTTGCTTGTATCTTGCAAGATGTGCCAACCAATTATGATATAGATGCTTTTGAAGATGTTAAGTCAGAAATTCAAAAACATACTTCAGAAAAATATGATATGAACTTATATTTTTCTAAAAACAAGGACGATAGAAGTGTTTTTATTAATAAATGTTTTTCAGTAATTGTTGATCATTTAAGAGCAATTGTTTTTTCTGTAAGTGATGGTGTTATTCCTTCAAATAAAAGTAGAGGATATATAATTAGGAAATTATTAAGAAGATATTTCTTTTATTTGAGTTTTTTAAAAATTGAAAATAAAGATATTCATAGATTATTAATTTCAAAAATTGTAAATATTATGTCTGATTTTTATACTCATTTAAAAGATAATATTTCATTAGTTGTAGATGTTGTTGAAAGTGAATTTATTTTATATAACAATATTCTAAAAAAATCTGTCATTGAATTCGAATCATTGATATTGTTAAATAAATTTAATGAAGAGAATTTATTTCATTTAGTTGATACATATGGTTTCCCATTGGAAATACTAAAGGAATTAGAATATTGTAATAATGATAATTTAATTAGTGAAATGTTATACACATTATTAGGTAAAAAGATTTTTCTAGATAAGAAAAAAATTGATTTTGATTTATTCAATAAATATTTTGATCAACATAGAGATATTTCTAAATCAAATAAATTGCAAACCCAAATGGATAAACAAAACCAATCATTAATTAATCTATCTTTAAATTCGATTTTTGATTATGATATTTTTACTTCGAAATCAAAAATTATTAAAATTTTTGATATTAACTTTAATGAAATATCAGAAGCCAAAAACCAAGATTGTTATATTGTATTAGATTTGACATGTTTCTACGCTACATCTGGTGGCCAAGTTAATGATGTGGGAACAATGAATGGATTTAACGTAGTTGATGTTATAAAAGGAATTAACGGACAAAATATTCATAAAGTTTTAAATGCTAATTTGAAACTTAACCAAATTGTTGATTGTGTAATAGATTTAGAAAAGAGAAATTTTATAACTAAAAATCACTCTGTTGAGCATTTGCTACATTCATGT
>JAVXTD010000003.1:0-14409 GCA_036642835.1 Malacoplasma sp. | reverse complement strand
GTTGAGGATTTTAAAATTATTAAATTAGATTCTAAAGGTTCTGGTACATGAAGGTTAGAATGTATTACATCACATAAGCTATGTGATGATTTTAATAAGAATGTATTGCAAAAATTAGAACAAGAATATAAAAGATTATTCAACACATATAAAATGGGAAAAATTAAAAATGATGAAATAGAAGAGATTTTACAAATACCTTTTATTGATATGCATTATTTAGAAAAGAAAAATATTGTTGATAATTTTAATAATCATATGAATATTATGAAAATAAAGAGAGAAAAAGAAGAAAGTCTTTTGATTGCAAATGATTTAAAAAATGATTTTTTGAAATACAATGAGAAATTCAATTACATATATTTAGAAAACATTGATGGTAAATTATTATTTAACTCTTTAATAAATTTGATAAATGAAAACCAAAATTCTATTTATTTTGTTGTTAATGACAATAATGTTTTATTCCAATATTATTTATGTACGAATGAAATACACCAAAAAAGTATCAACATTAATTTTAATATTTTTTCAAAAGAAATTAATGAAGTGTTAAATGGCAAGGGTGGTGGAAAACCAAATTTTGTTCAGGGGAGTTTTTCAAAAGACAACAAATCTAAAATAGATAGCTTTGTTGCCACGCTAAAAGAAAAACTTAATTTATAGTCATGAATATTTTATCTATCGATTATGGAGAAAAAAGAATTGGAGTAGCCATTTCAGTTAAAGGAACATCATTTGCAGTTCCGCTTGATACATTAGATAATAATCAGAATATTTTTGCCACTATTAAAAAAATTATTGATGAAGAAAATATATCGCTAATAATTGTTGGTTATCCTTTTACAACTCAAAATTATGTTTCACAAAGACATAAATTAATAAAGGAATTTGTATTAAATTTAGAAAAAGAATTTAAAATCAATGTAATTTTAGAAGATGAATCATACTCAACAATATTATCTAATAGTGTCCAAAAAGACTTTAATGTTAATAAAAAACAAATAGCCAAACAAAAAGATGCAGTTAGTGCTCAATTGATTTTAGAGAGATATTTAATTAAGGTAGGCAAATAAATTTGAACTTAAAAGATTTAAAGATAGATTGTATTAATAAAAGAATACCAATTATTCATGATGATTCAATAATCTATATTGCTAAATTAATTAGAGATTATAAGTTATCTAATATGTTAGAAATTGGTTCAGGACTAGGTTATAGTGCTTATTTTATTAGAACAAATACGAAGATAAAAGATATTGTTTCGATTGAGAAAAATATTGATAACTTTAACTTTATTATTGATAACTTAAAAAATCTATCAATAGATTTTATTAATGATGATGCTTTTATTTATGAGCCAAAAAATAAATTTGATTTAATTTTTATTGATGGACCTAAAAATAAACAAGAAATACTTTTTGAAAAATATTCACATTTTCTAAATAATAAAGGAATAATTATTATTGATAATATCTTGATGAATAATTTGAAATTAAAAACACCTTCTAAAAGAATATTGGGTTTAATAAATAAGAATGAACATTTTAAAAAATTTTTATTATCTCAAAAAGAATGGAATATTTCTTTTTTAAACATTGGAGATGGCCTTGCAATTTGTACAAAAAAATAATTTGAAATTATCAATAACATGCTCTAACTATGATCTTGCAATTAAGCTTATTGAATTGAATGTTTATGAAATAGTTGTAGGCTTGAAAAGTTTTTCATGCAGATTTAATGATTATTTTGAAATAAATGATATTGAAAAATTAGTTACTAATAAAAAAAATACAAGAATAGTTGTTAGTTTGAATAATATCTTTTTTGAACAAGACATGTCAAGATTAGAATTTATTTTAGATAAGCTATCAAAACTAAATATCGATTTATTATTATTTCATGATTTTGCTATTCCTCAAATTGTTTATGAAAATAAATTAAATATTAATTTACATTACAACCCAGAAACTTTAATTACAAGTTATGGGCAATTTGATTTTTTTAAAAAGAATGAAATTAATAGTCTAACATTGGCTGGCGAATTAACTAATAATGAATTAAAAAAGATTGCTTTAGAAAACAAGCACAATTTAAATCTTTATATAAAAATCCATGGACTAGGTTTTATTATGCAATCAAGATGACCAATGATTTCTAATTTCTTTAAATATTCAAATATTGAAAGAAATAAAATGAATGGTATTGATTATTTTTTAATAAAAGAAAGTGAAAGAAAACAACCGAATTTAATTTATGAAGATTATGTTGGTACACATATGATGACTGGTTATTTTATATGTGGAATTAAGAAAATGAGAATTTTATATGATTTTGGTTTTCAGTATATGATAATTGATTCACTATATATTGAAGATAATATATTATTAGAAATAGTAAATCTATATATAAAAACAATTGATTTGATTAGTTGTAAACCAAACAAGTATAACGATGCTGAAATAAATAGTTTTTACTCTCTGATAAAAAAGATTTCTCCCTTAGACATATCTGAACATTTTTTTGATTTTCCCAAAGGATTATTACACATGATGAAAGAAGAGGGCAAAAATGAAAAATAGACATGAACTATTAATGCCGGCTGGCAACTTAGAAAAAGCTTTATATGCTTTAGAATATGGTGCTGACGCAATATATCTAGGAGCAAAAGCATTTTCTTTGAGAGCAAGATCATCTAATTTTGATTTTAAAGAAATTGAATACCTTTCAAATCTAGTTCATGAAATGAATAAGAAAATTTATTTGGTTTGCAATATTGTATGTCATAATTCACACCTAAAAATCTTTGCTGATTTTTTTGCTAATATTATGAAATCTAAAATTGATGGAATTATTGTTGCTGATCCTTTTATATTCGAAGAAATAAAAAAACATGACCCAAACATTGAATTGCACATTTCCACTCAACAATCAGTTTGTAATTCTAAATCTGCACTATTCTGAAAAAGAAATGGTGCAAGTAGAATTGTTTTAGGGAGAGAAGTAAGTTATGAAGAATTGAAAGCTACTTTAGAAGTTTTAGATAATAAAATCGAAATTGAATATTTTATTCATGGCGCTGTTTGTATTTCATATTCTGGAAGATGTATGATGTCTAATAATTTCTCAATGCGGGATGCAAATGTTGGTGGATGTGCACAATCATGTAGATGAAATTATGAAGTGTTAAATGAAAAATTTGACAAGACATTTACTATGTCTGCAAAAGATATGTCTTTACTAAAAGATATTGATAAATTATTAAAACTACCTATCTCATCTTTTAAAGTGGAAGGTAGAATGAAATCGATTCATTACTTAGCAACAATCGCTTCATGTTATAGAAAAGCAATTGATACTTTTTATAAGAATGAAGAAATTGATTTTAATACAATTAATAATGAATTATTAAAAGCAGAAAACCGTATTACTTCTAATGCTTTTTTTGATGCCCAACCAAATGAAAACAAAATGCTTTATAACGAAGATGACAAAAAACCAAATCAAATATTTATATTCACAATTACTAAACAAATAGCAGAAAAAAAATATGAGATAATCTCTAGAAATTATTTTACTAAAAACACTATAGTTGAAATATTGTTGAAAGATTTAAATAATATTATTTTAGAAATTGATAATATTGAAAATGAAAATATGGAACTAGTTGAATTGGTAAATAAGCCAATGAAAACATTTTATATTACTTTTGATAAAGATATTCCCAATTGCGAAAATAAGATAGGTAGAATTTATCAGAAATTATAGTAAAATTATTTCTTATATGTTATTAAATTTGTATAATATTATATAGTTTAGACAAAGGAACATTAATGAGTACAAATATAAATTTAATGACTAAAGATGGAATTGAAAAACTTAAGAAGGAATTAAGACATTTAATCGATGTAAGAAGACCTAAAATTATTAAGCAAATTCAAGAAGCCAGAGAACAAGGTGACCTTTCAGAAAATGCTGACTATGACGCAGCAAAGAATAGCCAAGCAATAATTGAAGGCAGAATTAAAGAAATTGAAGAAATTTTAAACCATATTGAAATTATTGATGAAAAATCTAATAAAACAAAAGTTGTTAAAATTGGTTCTAAAGTTAAAATTAAAGATTTCCAAGATTCTAAAAATTACATATATACAATTGTTGGATCAATTGAAACTGATCCAGGTGAAAACAAGATATCTAATGAGTGTCCCCTTGCAAAATCTATTATGGGAAAAAAAGAAGGCGAAGAATCTCACGTGAGAGGTGTCGATGAACCTTACAAGGTTAAAATCTTAGAAATATTATAGATTGTATTTTTTTATTATATAATCAACATGTTTGCATTTTTGCAAATATTAAATGGGTAGTTAGCGAAGTGGCCAAACGCTGCTGACTGTAAATCAGCCACCTTGTGTTTCGGCGGTTCGAATCCGTCACTACCCACCATTTATTGGGCTGTAGCCAAGCGGAAAGGCAATAGACTTTGACTCTATCATGCGTTGGTTCGAACCCAACTAGCCCAGCCATATACAAAAAAATATAAATGACTTAGTCATTTCTTAAGTCCCACTAGCTCAGCGGTAGAGCATTTCACTTTTAATGAAGGGGTCAAAGGTTCGATTCCTTTGTGGGACACCAATTTACAATTAAAGATAGCTGGAGTGGCGGAATGGTAGACGCACAGGACTTAAAATCCTGTGACAGCAATGTCGTAAGGGTTCAAGTCCCTTTTCCAGCACCATTTTTATGCGGGTATAGTTCAATGGTAGAACTATAGCCTTCCAAGCTATTAATGTGGGTTCGATTCCCATTACCCGCTCCATATAATAAATAAAAAATAAAACCATTGATATGGTTTTATTTTTTTGTATAATAGACTTATTATTCACACATGAGCATTAAATGACAAACGGTTTTAGTAAAAAAATTAATTATAAAACACCAAGTATAGTAATTTTCTCTTATTCATTTTTTATTATAATTGTTCCATATTTAATTATTTGATTACTACTTGGAGATGTTAATCTTTTAAAGTTAGATTGAATTGTACCGGTTGGTATAAAAATAAGTGAAACAGTTATTAATAGTAAATTAATTTTAAATTACTATATATTCTTAACATTGATAGCTGTGTTTATATTTTCGATAATAATTTTTATATTAATTAAGTTTGTTTTTAAGAAGGCGAGTTTTGATTTGATACCATTTTGCATTATGTTTAATGCTATGGGTATTTCTACAATAATTTCAGGATTAATCCCTTTTTATGAAGATACAAAAACATATATAATAATTTCTAGATTTATAATAGTTATTGTTGCCACATTGCTTTCTTTTTTTATTTTTACTAAGTTAAGTACTTACTTATTGTTTAAATATGAAGATATTAATAGAATCGCTGTTGATTACAAAGTTGATGAAGTAAAATTAGAACAAATAAAAAAAGAATATAATGATATTAAAACAAAACAAAATAAAGAGAATAACGAAACATTTATAGAAGTTATAAAAGAGGATTAACATGCAATTTAGTGATAAATGTATTATTGACTTACAAGCTGGTAACGGTGGTGATGGTGTTGTCTCTTGAAGAAGAGAAGCTCATTATGCTGAAGGTGGACCTTGAGGTGGAGATGGAGGAAAAGGTGGTAACATAATCATTTTAGGTGATCACAATCTTAACTCTCTACACAGCTTAAAATATATTAAAAGGGTTAATGCTGAAAGTGGCGAAAATGGCCAAACTAAATTATGTCATGGAAAAAACGGAGAAGATTATGTACTAAAAGTACCAATCGGTACTTCTATTATTAATCTAGACAATAATAAAGAAATTGTTGATATTTTAAAACCTGGACAAAAATATATAATTTGTTATGGTGGAAAAGGCGGAAGAGGTAATGCTCATTTTAAATCAAGTTTTAATAAAGCACCAACTCTTTTTGAACGTGGCGAAAAAGGAAGAAGATTAAAAATTCTTTTAGATTTAAAATATATTGCTGATGTTGGTTTAATTGGATTACCAAATGCTGGTAAATCAACATTTATAAATAGTGTATCAAATGCTAATTCTAAAGTTGCAAATTATAAGTTTACAACTTTAACACCAATTTTAGGAGTTGTGACCCACCAAGATAAGAAATTAGTATTTGCTGATATTCCCGGTTTGATCGAAGGAGCTTCTACTGGAATTGGATTGGGCCATGAGTTTTTAAAACATATTGAAAGATGTCATTTCTTAATCCATATAGTTTCAATGGATCCAGAAGATAATCTAGATCCAATTGAATCATATAAAGTCATAAATAATGAATTGTTAAAATATAAAAAAGAATTAATAGAAAAGCCTATATTTTTAGTTGCAAATAAAATAGATTTAGAAGAAAGCAAATTGGCTTTAAAGAAATTTGTTAAGCATTTTAAAAACATAAAAGTTTATGATATTTCTGCAATTAACAATATTAATACAAAAGATTTATTGGATGATATTTTTAATAAATTTGATGAATACAAAAATATATGAGAAAAAAATATTGAAGATAAGATTAACTCGTTTAGTGTTGTTAGATTAGAAAAAGAACCTGAAAGTGATTTAACAATTGAAAGAATTGATGATAATTTATGAAAAGTTCATTCATCACTTATACAATATTGATTTGATAGAATACCACAAACTACATCTGATAATGTTGTAAGATTTAATCAAAAAATTAAATTAGATGAAATTGAAAAGAAAATGAAAAAAAATGGTGCAAAAGTGCATGACACATTTTTGATATGCGACATGGAGTATATAATTGAATAAAATTGAGATCAAGATTAAATATATTGTAAATTGATTAAAGGACTATTTAGTTGAATCTAAAATGGATGGTTTTGTCTTTGGGATATCTGGCGGAATTGATTCTGCACTATTAGCTTATATATTAGCTAAGCATTTTCCAAATAATTCTTTAGCATATATTATGAACATCGAAAATAGCAAACAAGATATTGATAATGCGCTTTTAGTTGCTAAGTCATCAAAAATAAAATATGAAGAAATTGATATTGAAACAACTTATTTCAATATTAAGAATATTTTGCCAAATGATATCACTATATTAGGCAATGTTAAATCGAGATTAAGAATGATTACACTATATGCATTTGCTCAAAATAACAACATGTTAGTTTTAGGAACATCAAATGCAGATGAGTACTATACTGGTTATTTTACTAAGTACGGAGATAGTGGTTCTGATTTATTGCCACTTGTTAATTTAACAAAAAGTGATATTTATTCTGCTGCTAAATACTTTAATATACCAAATGAGATATTAATAAAAAAACCATCTGCCGGTCTATATGAAGGACAAACAGATGAAGAAGAGTTAAAAGTTTCTTATAACGATATTGATAATTTTTTATTGAAATTAAATGTTAGTAAAGATAAAAATGAAATCATTAAAAAATTACACAAAAATTCTAAACATAAAAGAATATTACCTATGTCTCCAAAAAAGAAAGGGATATTATTATAAATATTTACCTTATCATTTTTTTAATATAAAATCTATATGGGATTCATTCCGAACACCTAGGGGTATAGTTCAATGGTAGAACTGCGGACTTCAAATCCGCGTGTTGTGGGTTCAAGTCCTGCTACCCCTGCCATTTATAAAATATAATGATACTTTATTGAGTAAAGAAGTCAAGAAAATTCTTAGAATCATCTTTTTGACATACTACACTTAAAGTATCATTTTTCATTATTGTCTCATTAGCATCTGGAATAAAGAAATGATTATTTCTTTTTATTCCGAAAATATTACAATTAAATTTTTCTCTAAGTTTAAGTGATGAAATTGTTTGAGTTGCGAATTTGGAATTTGTGATATTAAAATTAATAATATTGTAGTTAGTATTAATATCATTTATTTCAACATCATTTTTGAATAAACATTTATAAGCTAATTTGGTACCAATTTCTTGTTCTGGAATTACCACTTCATCAACACCTAATATTTTTAATAGTTTTTTGTGAAGATCATTTTTTGCTTTTGCATAAAATATTTTTTCACTATATTTTTTACGGTTAGCTGCAATCATTAAAGATTCTTCAATATTAGCCATTGCAATTATGATGATACCAACGCTATTAATATCAATAACATTTAATCTATCAAAGTCATCAACATTTGCAACATAAACGTTTGTAAATGTTGTAGCAGCTTTCATAGCAAATTCATTTAGTCTATCAATAATAAAGATTTTATTTTCTTTAACACCTTCTTCTAATAATTTTCTTGCAAATGCTTCACCAAATTTTCCATAACCTATTATAAGGAATTTATTGGTGTTTCTTTCTTTACTACTTGCTCTCTTTTTTTCCATGACAAACTCAATTCAAATAATTTATATCTATTATATATCTCATTTATTATTTATTTCCCTAATTAATAATTGATATATTAACTTATATCAATAAAAAAAATTTATTTCCTTTTAATTTCTATTTAATATAATATATAGAAATATGAAATCAGATATTACAAAGAAAATTAGTGAATTCTTTTTTAAAATCAAAAGAAGAACATTATTTGGAATTAATAATTTTAATCTAAATTCAAAAAGTAATTTTAAAAAATTTGTACTATCACATTGAACTTGACCAAAGAAAGTTTTTTTAAGTATATTATTGATATTAATAATAATAGCTTGTTTGTTATATACACCATGAGCATATGATTATAGCAGTTATGAATATTATGGTGGCCAATATCATTTTGTGTTTGATAGCACAACACCAAATATAAAAACCAAGGTTCATTTTTTAGATGCTTTTTTTATGTCTACATCTGCATTTACCAATACTGGATTATCAGTTATAGATATTGGTTCTAAATATTCATTGTTTGGACAAATAATAATTTGAGTTGCTGTACAACTTGGAGGATTTGGATTTATTTCTATTTTTTATTTAATTGGTAAATTCACATCTAAAGTTATTCGAACTAAAGTTTTTACCTCTTCAATGCTTCACATTGAAAGAGGGGGTAGTAAAATATCTGACTCTTCAAGAATGATCGTTAGATTATTTTTCTTAATTCTTATTATTCAATTTATCTTTGCATTTGCAATAAGTGGTATTTTATATACTACTGAATTTAAAGAGCAAGTTATACCACCATCATCACCTGGTGGAATTTCTACTTTGCTTCCATATGATTCAACAACTAGTTTCCCAACATACCAAAACTATGGATTATCTTTTTGAAATGCTTTATTCTTATCAAGTTCATCAATAAATAATGCTGGACTTGATTTATTTGGTGTTTCATCATTGTCAATTTTTAGAAATGATTTTGGAATTTTAATACAATCGTTCGTTTTGATTTTATTTATAATTGGTGGAATTGGTTTCCCTGTTATTTATGATATTTCTAAAAGATTTGAGTGATTTTGAAAAAACAAAATTCATAACTTACTATTTAAGAAATATAGCAAAGTTATTTATAATGAGCCTAAACCAAAATTCAGTTCATTTAGTCGAACTTGTATAATGATGTTTTTGGTTGTCTCATTAGTTTCAATAGGATTAAGTTATATAACTGAATACTTCACTTCAAATGCATCAAATAGCTCTATCTTGCATTATGGCAATAATAATAATGAATTTGGAATAAATATTGCACTTAATAAGAATTGAGCTATTTTCTTTAATACTATGTCAACAAGGTCTGCTGGTTTTTCAACTGTTAATATGTCAAATTTTTCAGAATCAACAAGATGAATATTTATTATATTAATGTATATTGGTACTTCACCATCATCAACGGGTGGAGGTATTAGAACAACTACATTGTATGTAGCTTTTAAATCAATACTTTATTGATTTAGAGGAATTGAAACACCATTGATTCAAAAAAGGGCTATTCCTAAAAAAACTGTTTTGAATTCTTTTATAGTAATAATCTTTGCATTTGTTTTGATAATGGTATTAGCGATTGTCTTATTTTTAATTGATTCAATTCAAGCAAATAGTGTTGCCCCAATTGTTGCTACTGAGTGAACATTTATTGATTTTCTTTTTGAATGCTCATCAGCGTTCGGTACAACTGGATTATCAACTGGACTAACAATGTCTGATGAGTTTGAGTGATGATCTTATATATTTTTAATTGTCTTAATGTTTATAGGACAAATGGGAATAACATCATTCCTTGCGACATTTTCTAAAAGAATACCAAATAGAATTTATTTTAAAGCCATAGAACAAGATATAAGAATTGGTTAAGAAATTATTATGTTAAATAATAATTTATAATAGAAACTGTTATATTTGCTTACAATTATGGTAACATATTTGTGCTGTGTTTAATATTATAGCATGCAGCTTTAAATGCGCTTGTATGTCAAATGTATTTAATATTAATTTGTAAATATTGAATAAAACTAGACAAGTCTAAAGATTATAGGGAGAATATATGTTTGTTATTTTTGAAACTGGGGGAAAACAATATAAGGTCCAAAAAGGTGACGTTATATATGTTGAAAAACTTGATGCAAAAGAAGGAACTACAATTGATTTTGATAAAGTATTAATGATCAATGACAAAATTGGTTCTCCTTTTGTTAAAAATGCTTCTGTTAAATGTAAAGTTGAAAAACAAGGTAAACAAAAAAAGATTTTAATCATTAAACATAAAAGATATTCTCGTTATTTAAAAAGACAAGGTCATAGACAACCTTATACTAAACTTTCTGTTGTAAGTTTTTAATTTATCAAAAATGATAAAAATAAATTTTTTTGAAAATGGTTTTGATGTTTGTGGTCATGCACTTTTTGATAATAAAGGCAATGATATAGTTTGTGCTTCTGTTAGCGGTATTATTTTAGGGTCATTAAATTGATTTGATAAAAATGATATATCAAAATGTGAAATCAATAAAAACGATGCTACCATATCATTTGGGATTAAAAATTTATCAAAAAGTAACTTAGTGGCATTAGATCTTATAAAGACTCAATTGCTATCAATTGAAAAAAATTATAAACTTTATCTTCAAATTAATTATATTAATAAGTTAAATAATTAATTATTAAAAGTTTTTTACAAATCACACAAGCATTAGTGTAGAATTAATTAGGAGTTTTTTATGATATTAACAAAAAAAACAAATTATATAAATGTTGACCTTCAATTTTTTGCAAGTAAAAAAGGGGTTGGTTCAACTAAGAATGGTAGAGACTCAAATCCTAAATATTTGGGTGCTAAGAAATCAGATGGTCAACCTATAAAGGCTGGTCAAATCATTTATAGACAAAGAGGAAATAGAATCTATCCTGGTAAAAACGTTGGACAAGGTAGAGATTTTACTTTGTATGCAAAAATGGAAGGAACTGTAAAGTTCATTAGATTTGGTAGCGACAAGAAAAAAGTTAGTGTTGTCACTAAATAGTGATTTATTATTTGGTTAATTAAATGAAAAAAAAGATACTAACAAAATTCAATAAAAAAACTTTCCTATTATATTTTCTTGTTGGTTTTATTTTATTAACTACAATAGTTGCTGGCTCAACATTAGTAGGTTTGGGTTTTCCTAATTTTTCACAGTTTTTAGAATTTAAATCATATTATTTAACATTAAGACCAGACTTGAATGGTTTTGATCAAGCATGAACTGAATATAATAATTTAGCTACTACAAATGGTTGAATTGTAGCAAATATTGAAATGTTTGTTATTGGTACAATATTGATGATTACTTTTTTAATTTTACTTATTGTTTTTATTTCTTTATATATCTTAAAAAAGAAAACTAATAAAAATGAATCTGTCTTAAATATTTCTAATACTGATATTGAAGTTAATAAAATTGAAGATAAAGTTAAAAAAAGTAGTAAGAAAAAAGATAAATAATCACCCGCATTATTTTATAAATTTGTAATCCATAAAAAATATTTTTTATGGATTTTTTTATACAAATATTTATTATGATTTTTTTTATAATAAATAGACCTATTGTCCTATAATTAGAATACCTTAGCATTTCTTTCTAAGGTATTTTTAATAAAAAAGGAACGGTAGAAATATGAACCAAAATAAGAAAATGCAAAATTTAGTAGGTAATAATAAACCTTGATATAAAAAGAAAGGAACTATTATTACATCTAGTTCAATTTTAGGCGCTGGTGTACTTGCAACTGCAATTGCTGTCCCGCTTGTTTTAATGTCTAATAATGAGACATCAACTATTGTTTTTGACAAAAATATTGTAGAAACAAACAAGATGTTAAATGAAGCTGATAATAAAAATTCTAGAATTGGGATATGAAATAATTTCATATCTACTTTATCACCATCAAATACACCTCGTGCTAATTCATTAGATTCAATTATAAGAACTGATGCATTCATAAAAGAGTTTATTAATCTCTTAACTGATAATTTATATGTAACAGAAAAAGGAACCGAAAAAGGTGCAATAACACAAGTTGATGTTGATAAGATTAAAGCGACAATTTTGGAATCTGCAAATCTTGCATTATTTAAAGACGCAACTGCAGCTGTATATACTGAGTTATTTGCTTTTAAAGATAGTACTTCAATGTTTACTTTTAAAAATAAAACTAATAATCCAACTATTGAATTCTCATTATTTATGCCATTACCCGGATTAGATTTAATTTATAATGATAATGGAACAGTAAATGTAAAAACACCAGCTACTCATCCTTCAGACGTTAATACTAATGTAAGATTAAATATAAAAACTTTTACAAACCCAAGTATAAAAGGTACTGAAAAAAACTATTATTTTAAGGCAAACTCTAACATTCAATTACCAGGTGTAATTGTAAATAAGTTTCCAACATTCTATAGCCAAACAATAACTAATGAATCATCTTATAGACAACATATTAATAAATCTTTAGCAGATATACAAAGTAGTATTAGTAATGATTCAACTAACATTAAGAGTTTATCTTATTGAAATAGTTTTGCAATTCTTTATTATAAAGCGAATGTTGCTTTATTAAAAGAAGACCTTTTAAAAGCAACCAATATTGGTGGTATGTACAAATTTTTAGCAGCAAATGCTAAAGATGCTTCTAATAATGCTATTTCTAACACTGATTTAGAAGAAATCAAAACTATTGCAGCTGAGGGAACAGGTGCTACAAAAGGTGATAAATTAGGTTTAACTAAACCATTTATTGCTTCTCCTTCTTACAGTACACTATTATTGAATACTACAAATACAACCGGAAATAAATACACTCTAGATGTAAATGTTACAAAATTTAGTTACGATTTTAAAGTTTCAAATTTATTTCTTGGTTCTGATGCAATTAGCATTACACCTAGCTTAGAACTAAGTGCCACACTTGTAAAGACTGCTACTGACGCTACTACTACAACTTACAATATTGCTAATAGCACTTATGATGTTAGTAGTTTGGTTAGTTTATCAGGTTCTGGAGAATTAACTGAATCTGGAGGTTTAGCAGGTTTCTTTAGTGAAATAACTGATATTACAAATGATGGTGCAGTAGGACCACTTAAAGTGTCACAACTTGTAAATGGGTTAGTTAATTTAAATAGCAAATCACAAATAGAACAAATTCAATTTTGAAATACGTTCTCATCTGTAGAAGCAAATGAAAGAAAATTAACTCAAGCTTTAAAGGGCTCAAAAACTTTGGCTAATTTTATAACTCAATATGTGGATTTTACTAATATTTTTGGTTTTACTACTGACAATGTTTCTTTACCAACAATTCAAAAACATATATTAGAAAGTAGTATTGAAAGCAAAAAGAGTACTTTAGTAGTTTCGACATGAAACTTTACAACCGATGGAACTTCTAAAATTACTTTACAAGACTCTGTAAATGGTTTTGTATATGGAACTAATAGTTCAATTGATAAATTTGATTCAATTACTATTTATTTAGGATACGAAGCCAATAGTATTGAAAATATTAATTTCACTTCTAATATTTCGGGTGGATCTAACATATCGTTTTCACAAACAATTGGACAAACATCTACTTTTAGTAGCAAAGAAGAAGTTATTGCAGCTGCAAAGAAAAGAGTTTCTATAGTTTTTGAAAAAACAACAACTGATAGCACTTCAAAACCAGCTACTTTAATTGGATATTTTGGTCAATCTAAAAATGAATCAAAACAAACAACAAAACCTATAATAATTTCAGAAAGAATTATAAGAGGTTCTGAATTAATTACAGCAATTAGTCAAGTTAAATAATATTAATAAAATTAAATGAGTTATTAATTAACACAATATAAATAAAAAAAGAGAGACATGATGTTCTCTCTTTTTTATTTTTTTGAATATTTATATATGATGGAGTTACTTTCATTTTTCTAACTAATACATAATATAATTTATATATTA
>JAVXTD010000002.1:62085-80610 GCA_036642835.1 Malacoplasma sp. | reverse complement strand
TCTTTCCATTGTGGAACAATTAATCCAGCAGACAATATGTATGACAAAAATGGCAATAAAAATATAAGACCATTAATACAAAAAAATACATAAAATATTTTTTTTATTAGTGGAACAATTTTAGGTTTTGAATCATAAATGTAAAATGCACCAGATTTTGTTTCTTGCATTATTTTTTGATTAGCAATTTGATAATAAACTTGTTCTTGAACATCTTGGGGATTAATATTTATATTGCTACTATTATTAAATGGTTGACTGTTTGAAGAATTAATAGGAGTATGTATTGGTGAATCATTTGCCTTATATGGCATATCAATATTTCTCGCTTTTTCATCTTGTGGTAAATCTAATGATGAAATATTTGTGCTATCATTTTTTTCATTCTTACTATTATTTAAATTTATGTCAGAAACAAAATCCTTCAAATGCTTTTTATAAATATTAAATAAATAAACATCAAGGTAGTTGATTTCATCTTTAACTTCAAAGTATTCATCTATTTCTACATCCATAAAGGTATTATGTGTTTTTGTAATAACGTTTAATTCAGACAACATTTTTTCTGAAGTTTTTTTAGTCAAATTTAATTTAGATTCAATTTGAAAAAGAAGGGAAATCAATTTTAAAATTAGTTTAAAAAAAATATCATCACTAATATGATTTATTAATTCATTTGATGAAAATACCAATTTTAAATTTTCATTAAGAGAAGTCTTTAGTTCTTTTAAATTCTTAACTTCCACTATAACACCCCACTTATTAAAAACAATCTAAAAGACAATTGAATATCTTTGTTATTTTTAATAACATCTATTTCTAATTTTAACAAATTATTTATAAGGTTACCAATAATGTTGGTTTTATATTTAACAATGAATTTTGATCAATTTGTAACTTGAAATGCAGGTATATTAAATTTTCTTGCTATATTAGCAAAATTTGGATCTACTGCATATGATTCAATAAATAGTTTCAACAAAAATAATTGTGAAACGAATATATTAAACAACTCATGAAAGTTCTCTTTCATACTATCTATTTCTCTTAAATAAATCACCAATTTTTCGTTGTCCTCATTCAAAAACATATTAATCAAATTAAATATCTTGTTTTCACTACCAAAATTAAGTATGTGAGGCAAAGCATCTATTGTAAGTGAATTGGGGTCATAACTTTTTAATTTAGCCAACTCATGAAATATTAAATTTGAATCTAATGAAAAATTTGAAACAATGTAGTTAAAAATATCTTTAGATAAATTTAAGTGTAAATATTTCAAAACAGATAATATGAAATTATTAATATTTCATTTATTCAATTTCTTTAATTCAATAGTTTCAATATTCAAATTTGTTATATTTGAAACATTAACTTTTGTTGTTTCACATATAAAAATAATTGTGATTTCAACATCCAAATTTAATATATCTAAAATCAGTTGTTTGTCATTTTTTCAATTGGTCTGAGTTAGCAATGAATCAAAATTTTTAATTATATAAACTGAATTAGCATTAAACATATTTATTTGTATTAAATCGTTGAAAATTTTTTCTTTATCATCAGGTCATGAAAAATATTTCTTATCAAGGTCTATTTTTTTTAATTCAAAATCTAGTAACCCGCTATCATCTGAATATAGTAATTTTGCTATCATTTAATTTATTATATATGTAAATGTTGAAACCTATATATTTCTAAGTATATAAAACTTAAAGTTATTTACAAAACTGCTTGCTATATTTTTTTCAAATACAAAAAACAATATAGTCCAATAAAAAAAGGTCAAAAATATACCATTTGATACAATGGGTATGAATGCATTGATTGCACTTAATAAATTAACCAAATTGAATATAATCAAGACCAAATATTTTAATAAAAATTCATAATATGGAAACCAAAAGAAAATTAGAGTTAAAAAATATGAGAATAAAATCAATGGTGTGAAAATAAATGAATAAAATATAAAGAACATAGAAACTTTTCCTGCAAAATATCCTATGAACGGCACCAAAAATAATGTGCATGTTAGAGATGTTACTATAGTTCGTAAATACAAATTATTGTTTTTTATCTTACTTGTCTGTATTGCAAATACCGCCAAATAAGACATATGTAGGCTTATCAATAATGATGAAAGCGGTGCTATTATCATTGTTGTTAATAACGATAAAGATAAAGTATTGTTTTTTGTTTTCTTACTTAACGAAAATATATAAAACAATAACGCTCTAAATGAACCCATAGAAAATGCTGTTAAATAATTCAAAAAAAACATTGTTACTAAATTAATAGGTACACTAATTTTTTTATTATTTGTTAGCTTAGATAAAATGATTGGTATTATGGATAGATGAAATCCACTAACCACAACTAAGTGAGATATTGATAATTCTGATAACTTTTTATAAAAGTCTTTGATTGGATTTTCTTTAATATTAAAAATAAGAAGTTTTATAAAATTAGCACTATCTATAGAAAAACTATCATTTACATGGTTAATAATTGTCTCTCTTAAATCTATTCCAATTATTCAATTAAAAATATAATTAAAGGGCATAGTGTTTGTATTATTGAATTTTGAATATACAAACGAAAATAAGCAAGCAACAAATATATTAATATAATAATCAAATATCTTTTGTTTCCTTACAAACATAAATATAACTAGAATAATAAACAGACACAAAAATATTTCTTTATTATGTGCAAAAAAAGAAAAGCTAAAAATAGCTAAAACTAATGTGTCAATCTTGAAATTTAATACTTTACCCATACAATAAAATATCGTATGGTGAAATCCATTTTATCTCTTTTCTTTTAGCAAAATTTTTTCTAATTCTTTTTTTCTAGAAACAAATTCTTCTCTTTTGTTTTTCTCTATTGTTATTTTATCTTTAGGTGCCTTTTCTAAAAATGTCTTATTTTTTAGCATGGAGTCACATCTTTTTATTTCGTCATCCAAGAAACATATTTTCTTTTGAATTTCTTCAATATCAATTTTCTTAATATTTATAGATCCAAAATCCATAAAGAAGTTATTAGATAAATAATCGCTTTTCATGTCCTTGAAATTGTCACTAGAATAATTTGTAGTAATATTGATATTCTCACTATTTAATACTTTATTTATTTCTAATAATTGCTTGTTAAAAATATCAAACTTTGAAACATTTAAAAATGTTACAGTGGGCTTGATCACATTTTTTTTACTTAGGTTGTTTACCAATCTAAACTTTCTCACATTGTTAATGATTTCGATAAAATCATCCTCAAATGTACATTCAAAATCAAAAATATCGCTAGAAAAAGTTTCAAGATTAATACTCTCTTCAAACTTTATAAATTTCTCATAAATAAAAGTTGTAAAAAAGGGACATATTGGATTTAGTAACACTAAACAATTTTTTATAATATAAAAACTTATATCGAATATAACCATATTAGCCAAATCTTTTATTCTATCTTTTGAAAGTTCTAAATAGTTATTACAAAAATCATTTCAAATAAAATCTAAAAGATATTTTATTGCAATTGAAAAATTAAATTTATTAAACTCATCTATAAATTTTTTATTCACTTTATAAAATTTCGCTAATATCCATTTATCAAAGAAATTACATTTATCTACATCTATCTTATTATTTGAGAAAGAATCTTTCTCTTGCAAAATATATCTTATTGAATTTCAAAGCTTGTTTAAAAAAGATCAATAGTATTTAATTTTTTCATATGAAAATTTTAAATCTTCTCCTGGAGATGAAGCAGCTAATAAAAAAAGTCTTAATGAATCAGCGCCATATTCGTCAATAACATCAATGGGGTCTATTCCATTCCCTAGTGATTTTGACATTTTCTTTCCATGTTGATCTCTTATAAGTCCAGTTATATAAACATTATGAAACGGTATTTCTTTTTTAAAAAAAATAGAAAACATTATCATTCTTGCTAATCAAAAAAATATAATATCATACCCTGTAACTAAAATACTTGTTGGAAAGCAATTATTATAATTCTTATTATAAAAACCAATAGTTAAAGGTAGTAACGATGAAGAAAATCAAGTATCTAATACATCGCTGTCCCTAACTCAATTAGATGATGGCGGTGTTAATCCTACATATATATCACTACTATTATCAGGATTATACCAAGCTGGTATTTGGTGACCCCAAATTAATTGACGCGATATACATCAGTCTTGCATATTGGTTAATCATGTCATTAAATTTGCATTAAATTTATTAGGATATATATCCACAGCAGATTTTGAATTTTGGATTTTTATAACTTCTTTACATAATGAATTAACACTTAAAAATCATTGCAAAGAAAGTAATGGTTCAACTATCTCGTCACTTCTTTCAGAAAATCCTATATTACTTTCAACTATGTCTATTTTTTCTAACAAATTATCTTTGATTAATTTATCTATAATTTTATCACGTACTTTAATTCTGTCTTGTGATGCAAATTCACCACAAAGCTCATTTAAAAGACCAGCTTCATCTATACATGATATTATTTTCAATTTGTGTTTAATACCAAGATCATAATCGTTAAAATCATGTGCAGGAGTACATTTCATTACACCAGTTCCAAATGAAGGGTCAATATACTCATCAACTAATAAAGGTAATTCTTTATTAGTCAAAGGGTTAATGAAAATTTTGTTTATATATTTCTTATATCTTTTATCAGTGTCATTAACAAATAAACATTGATCTACAAATATAGTTTCTGGCCTAGTTGTTGCAATAACCAAATAATCTTTAGAATCTTTTAAATAATATCTCACATAATACATTTTTGTTTTAGTTGGTTTATTGATTACTTCAATATTGGAGATTGCTGTTTTTAATTTAAAATCTCAATTTACCATTTTCTTTTTTCTATAGATTAAACCTTTTTCATATAACGAAACAAATGAATTGATAACATTTTCTGATGATTCGTTATCTAATGTAAAATATTCGTTTTTATATTCGAGTGCAAAACCCATTTTTTGTCATTGTTGTCTAATAGAATTGGCATTGTCATTTTTTCATAGATTAATTGCATTAAAAAAAGATGCTCTATCTTCTTTTGCTTTTATGACATTTATTTTTTCTTTTTTTAAATAAGCTTCATATTTTACTTGTGTTGCTATTCCAGCATGATCCATTCCACATATTCATTGAATATCATATCCACTTAAACTTTTAAAACGAATTAAGGCATCTTGTATTGTACCGTTTCACGCATGACCTAAATGAAGTTGGCCAGTTACATTTGGGGGCGGTAAAATAATAGAAAAAAAATCTTTTCTATTATTTTTTTTATTATATAAATTATTCTTCTGTTCAAAAAGATTATCTATATTTTCACAAAGTTTGTGATCATATTTCTTGTCCATACAAAACCCTAGTCAACTATTTTATTAATAATAGATATTAAACTATTAAGATTATATTTATTTTTTGCACTTACTGGTATTAAATTTAATATATCAATATTTAATAGTTTAGATATTTTATTACCATTATTATCAAAGTAACTTTTATTTAATTTATCAATTTTATTAAGGATTATGTAATGATGTTTAAATTTCTTACTAATAAAGTTTGCAATTTCAACATCTTGAGAAGTAATTATTTCTGCATCACAAATCTGAAAAATACCAACCAAATTTTCACGCTTAGATAAATATTCAAAAAGAAAATTATTTATTACTTCTTTTTTATCTTTACTAATTTTTGCATATCCATAACCTGGTAAGTCTACCAATCTATAATGATTAAAATCAAAAAAATTTATAAGTTGAGTTCTTCCAGGAGTTTTTGAAGTCTTAGAGATAGTTTGATTTGCCAACGCATTAATTAATGATGACTTTCCCACATTTGATCTTCCAAGAAAACATATTTCTTTTTTTGCATCTAATATTCACCCATCTATAGAGCTGGCTGATTTTATAAATTTAGCCATTTATTTTGATGATGTCTTTTTAAAATTTGCCATTATTTGTTTGACTTGTTTTTCAGTTGGTTTTCTGCCCATTTGTTGATACATCATTTTTATTTGTTGTTCATTAATTGGTGGATTATCCTTTAACTGTTTTTTAAAATATTTCATAGAAAAATAATAACCCAACGCTCCACCAATAAGTAAAGCAAAAGGCAAACCTAACCCTAAACTTAGTCCCAAAATTAAATCCATAATACTAACTCCTGATTATCACTTATCTTATTATAATCTTTATTCATATCTATTAGAATCAAAAAAATCCACATCTTCATCACTATCAATATCATCATTGGGTAGAATAATTTCTGGTAATTCCTTAATTGAATTAATACCAAATAAATCATAGAACTCTTTAGTAACTTGATATAAATATGGTTTACCCACTGATTCAGAACGACCAGCTTCCTCCACTAAAGATAAATCAATCAATTTATTTATAATCATGGTTGGATCAGTTCTTCTCATATCATGAATTTTAGTTCTAGTACATGGTTCGTTATAAGCGATTATTGCTAACGTTTCTATCATTGATTGATTCAAAGGGTTTTTTAATTTAATATCAAATGTTTTCGATATTGTTTTATTTATTTCAGGCTTAGTTAAAAGCTTAACAATATTATTAAATCTTTTTAACAATATTCCTCTTGATGCGTTTTTCTCATATTCAACAGTCATTTCTTCAATAACAGAATTCAAATCATCCATATTTAATGAAGTTATTTTTTTAAGTTTGTCTAACTCTAAACCATCTTTGCCCGCAATAAACAAAGCACCCTCTATTAAACTTTTATAATTCATTTTATTTAAGATCCTTTAACATTAGTTATTATGATATAAATTTCGCCATCATCTTTTTGCTCTAAATTTATATACAAATTACGAACCAATACTAATAATGCAACAAACGTTACAACAAAGTATTGCTTAGAAAATTTTTCTCCTGGTATATCAAGTAAAAAACTTGTCAAAGATATTTTACTATTATTATTAAAATTATGTAAATAATTTTTTATATCATTTTCTACATCTTCAATAGATACTTCATTAACATCAATTACTTTTATGTTATTAGTTTTTTTATCTTGGAATTTTGAATAAACTTTTTGCATTGCAGAAATTATTTTATTTAAATCAATATTATCTGGTAAAAATGTTTCATTTTCCTCTAAATTTAAATATTCATTAAAACTATTGTTTTCTCTTGAGTGCATTTTTAGTCTTTCATTTATTCTATTAACTAAATTTGGTACTATATCTTTATATTGCTTATATACTAATAATCTTTGTATAAATTTATCTCTTTCCATATCGTCATTAAGTTTTTCATAAGTATCTATTACTGGTAAAATCTTTTTAGATTTTAATTCTAATAAATAAGAAGCCATTGATAAATATTCAATCATATCATCAATTTTCATTTGAGAAATATGTTCATGAATAAAATCAACATATTGTTGTGAAACAACCAAAAGATCAATAGACATAATATCCATTTTTCTTTCTTTTACTAAAGCTAACAATAAATCAAATGGACCACTAAAATCATTAATAGAAACTTTGAAATCAATTAAAAAAGAACTAGTATCAATTGCACTCATACTTACCTACAATAGATATATTTTATAATACAATTCATTAATAAAAAACAAAAAATCAACTATAAAATCTTTGATTTTGTTTTCAAAGTTTCATATTGATTTGTAATTTTGCTTTGCACCTTGTTTGCAAGTGAATCTTTTGTAAAAGAAATATAATCTTTTGATTTAATCGGTTCTAAAATCTTAAATACAATTTTTTTGTATTTAAAAAAATCCTTCTTTGAATTAGTTTCTTTAAATTCGCTATAGATACAGACTGGAACAATAGTTGTGTGAGTTGAGTAAGCAGCTTCAAAAGCAGCAGATTTAAATTCATGAATCTCATCATCAAAATGTCTTGTTCCTTCAGGGAAAATTATCACTGATTTTTTTACTATAACTTCTTTTTGTTTTAGCAAACCATTATATATATCTCTTAAATTATTACGATCAATAAAAATAGAATCAATTAGCTTAGCAGCATATGAAACATTTTTATTGTCCTCAATTTCTTTTTTCGCAACAAATATTGGCAATGTTAAATTTGTATTTAAATAAAAGAATTTCAAGAAAAATAAAGGGTCATATTCTGATTTATGATTTGCTACAAAAAATAATGGTTTTTTTGGTAAGGTACTGTCATTTTCAAAACTAATTTTAAAATTAGCCAAATATAAAAGTGCTTTAACCATTTTGAAAACATAATTATATCTTTCTTCATCTTTCACTTCTTCGCCTTCAGCTTCATAAGTTAAATATTTGCCTTTGCTTTGCTTTATTAATATAAGTAAATAAAGTGAAACAAAAGGGAAAAATAAAAAATGACCTATGTGTCTAAGAAGGAGAATAATTTTTTTCATTAAAAAACCTTTAATATTTTTTAATTATAATCTCCAAATATATTTTTTTAAAAAATCTGTAGCTTATCAACTTGAATCTTATTTAATTCATTATCAATAACTATTCTTCCTTTCAAACCTATTAATGATCCTTTTGCTATAATCTTCAAAAAATCTTTAAACAATGTATTATTTAAATTAACATTAATTTTGTCATAAAAATCATCTACCCCTGCATCATGTAAAAACGGCTTTTCAACTTTCAATAATATATTTGTTATGTCGTCTTTCCTTTTTATAGAATCCACTATTCCAATCATTGCTACTAAATTCATATTTTTCTCCTTTGTTAAAGTAACAAAGAAAGTATAAATATTTATTCAAATATCTAACTATGATAAAAATACTAAATTTTTGCAATGTTACTCTAATAATTTTTGGTGAATAAATATTATAGTTATCATCGAATATATTATAGAAAGTCTATAAAAAAATATCTAAATTATTCCATTTAATTATTATGAATAAAAGCACATATGCAAACTACATAATATTTAGAATATGAAATTGATAATTTTATATTATTAAAATTTGTACAATAAGGTCTTCCAGATGAATTATTCAAAATCTCAATATCACATAAACTTAGTTTTAAGTCATCTGGCAATGCTTTATATATTGCTTCTTTTGAAGCTCATCTACTACTTAAATATTCTATTTTTTGTTTTTTAGTTTTCAGTAAGCAAAAAATATCAAACTCATTTTTAGTGAGAATCCTTTTGATTCCACTTAATAATATTTTTTTTAATCTTTTCTTAAAAACAATATCAACACCTAATTCAAAATCATCATTTTTTTTGTTACTTGATATCATTCTTATTTTTTAGTTCCATTACTTGTTCTTTCAAAGAACTTAAATCTTTAACAATTTTTTGGCTTTGGTATCCATCTTTTTTATAACTATCTATTTCAGAATTTAATAATGTAACTAAATTATTTCTAATAAGATTTTCATTTTTTAATTCAGATATTTCTTTATCTTTTAAAGCTAATTGATTTTGTAGATCAAATAATAAATCATTGGATTTAATTATAAAATTTCTAATATTATCAAAAAACATATCCACTTCTAAAGGGTCATAACCAGCTTGCATATTTTTAGAAAATTTCTTTTCTAAAATTTCATCAAATTTCTTTTTGTAATAATTTAACATAATATAAATAATTCCTTACCATTAATATAATATAATATTAAAATAAATTATTTATGTCTAACAATTATTCTCAAAAAATTACCAATAAAGATATTGACCTAATACTAAAGTATATGTCTAGTCATTTAGTTGAAAACAATTCACCATCTATTAAATATGTTTTTAAAACTAAATTGTATACAATTACAATTTACAAAACTAACACTATTCTTATTCAAGGAAAATCATTTGAAAATGTATTAAAACTAATTAACGCTAAGGCCATTGTAAAAGAGCCTAAAGTAACACAAAGCTCTAATACCATTATTACCATTGGATCAGACGAGGTGGGGACTGGTGACGTGTTTGGCGGCATAATTGTATGTGGTTGTAAAATAATTAATAGAGATGCTATTAGCAAATTAAATATAAGAGATTCTAAATTAATCAAGGACTCTGAAATAAAAGAAATATTCAACAACATCAAAGAATATGTTGAGTATCAAAAATATGAAATTTATCCATCTGATTATAATAAACTTTATAATAAATATCAGAATTTAAATGTTTTGAAAACTATTGGTCATTATCAAGTAATAAAGGCATTACAAAAAAAGAATACAGATTTTGCATTAATTGATCAATATTGTTCTGAAAAAAAATTTAATGAATATTTGAAGATAATAGATTTAGAGAAATTAGATAATTTTAAAATGGAAACAAAAGCAGAAAGTAAATATTTAGAAGTTGCTTGCGCTTCTATAATTGCAAGATATTTCTTTGTGAAACAAATTAATGATTTATCTCAAAAAGCAAACATGAGACTTCCTTTTGGTTCATCTAATAAAAATATAAAAAATATTATAAATAAAATAGATGCAAAAGAAAAATGCAATTTTATAAAATTGCATTTTAAAAATTCAAATTAATTTATATTAGGTTATTTTGGTAACTCAATTTAAAATCCCAATGGTACTAAAAACACTTGGCATTTTAATAGACTTATCACTAATATAATCTCAAAATTGACTATAAGATGGGTAATCAGCAATTGCTACATTGCTACCAGCCAACACACCTGTATAAGAAATATTATAAGAAAATTCATCAGTGGTAGTTATTGTTGTGTCTTTTGATATAGATGCATTTAGTGTAGTATTTGCAATCGGATTTTCAAAAACTAATTGAAAGTTATTATCACTAATTTTCAAAGTTTTATTTGTATAAACTGAAACATCTGAGGTATCTTTCACATCATAATTGACAAGAGAATCAGTAGAGGTTGGTTGTGTGCCAGTATATTTTTTTTCAACAATAGAAAAACTGTTATTTATTGTGTTACTAGAAAAAGTATCATAATTTGGTGTTGCAGGAGTTGTGATTTTGTTTAATAAAATCGCAGTTGAAGAATTTTCATAATTCTTTAGATTATATGAAACACTATTGTTTTCAGAACTAAATGAAAATGCACCTAATGGTAACGCCTTATTACCAAGGGGTAGATTGGTAGCAGTTGAAATACTATAACTAATAGCATTTGCGTTTCCTTCATAAGAAATTGAACATATCATTTCACCATTACCATTTTTTAGTGGGTCATATCTATAATCAATAAATTCAATTGTATATTTTTGTGTGTTTTGGTCAGCATGTGGATGTTTAGTGAAATTAATTCTTGTTGGCATATTAGAAAAAATTCAATCACCCAATGAAACATTTTTTTGTTTAGTATTAAACTGTTTCATAAGTCCAGCAGTTGCACCAGCATATAATGCCTCAGTTTTATCTTTTACTTCTTTTGTATCAAATGAAGTTGCAATAAAATATGCACCTAGTCCAAACCCAATTAAAGACAATGCTGATAAAGATGAAATAACAATAATTTTTTGTCTAGATTTATACATTAATAAAATTTCCAATCAATGTTTTAATTATATAAAAATAAAATTTAATAGTAAAGTGTATAAAAAAAATAAAATAGAAATTAATTTCTATTTTATTTAGTTTTATTTGGTTTTTATAAATTATTTAAGAATCTTAGTTACAGTTCCTGCACCAACAGTTCTTCCACCTTCACGGATAGAGAACTTAGAACCTTGTTCAATTGCGATTGGTGAAATCAATGTAACAACAATATCAGTGTTATCACCAGGCATAATCATTTCAACACCTTGTTTTAATTTTATTGCACCAGTTACATCTGTTGTTCTAAAGTAAAATTGTGGTCTATATCCATTAAGAATTGGAGTATGACGTCCACCTTCTTCTTTTTTAAGAGCATATATTTGTGCTTCAAATTCGATATGTGGTTTAATTGAACCAGGTTTAGCTAATACTTGACCTCTTTCAACTTGTTCTCTATCAATACCTCTTAATAAGATTCCAGCGTTATCTCCAGCACGAACTTCGTCTAATTGTTTTCTAAACATTTCCATACCAGTTACAATAGCTTTTTTAGTATCTTTTAAACCGATTATTTCAATTTCATCATTTAATTTTAAAGTTCCTCTTTCAACTCTACCAGTTACAACAGTTCCTCTACCAGTAATTGTCATAACATCTTCAACAGCTAACAAGAATGGTTTATCCGTTTCTCTTTCAGGAGTTGGAATATAGTTATCAACATTATCCATTAATTCTTGTAATTTTGGTTCTCAAGTAGCATCGCCTTCTAAACCTTTTAAAGCTGATCCTCTAATAACAGGAGTTGTAGAACCATCATATCCATAAGAAGTTAATAAATCTCTAACTTCCATTTCAACAAGGTCTTGCATATCTTTGTCATCCATCATGTCACATTTATTTAAAAACACAACAATCTTAGGAACACCAACTTGTCTAGCTAACAAAATATGTTCTCTAGTTTGAGGCATTGGCCCATCAGTTGCAGCAACAACTAATATTGCTCCATCCATTTGTGCAGCACCTGTAATCATGTTCTTAACATAATCAGCATGTCCTGGACAATCAACGTGTGCATAATGTCTTGCAGCCGTTTCATATTCAACGTGAGCTGTATTAATAGTAATACCTCTTGCTTTTTCTTCTGGTGCACTATCAATTTCAGCATAACCTTTTGCTTGCGCTGTACCTTTTTTTGCTAAAAATGTACAGATTGCTGCTGTTAGAGTAGTTTTACCATGATCAATGTGTCCAATAGTTCCAATGTTAACATGTGGTTTTGATCTATCAAATTTTGCTTTTGCCATAATTATATATCTCCATTATTTCTTATATTTTAAATTTATTATACTAAATACACTTTTATATTATATATAATATTTAATTTTTTTCTTATTTATATTAATTGCTAAAGTTTAAAAAAATTATTTTTTACTTTTAGCAGTAACTATTTCTTCAGTAATTGATTTAGGTGCTTTTGCGTAATGACTGAATTGCATTACATAATTACCTCTACCTTGAGTGAAAGAACGCAAATCAGTAGCATAACCAAACATCTCTTTTAAAGGTACTTTTGATTTTATAACTTGTATATTATTTTTTTGCTCTGTACCTTCGATATTTCCTCTTCTAGAAGATATATCACCCATTGTGTCTCCAAAATATTGTTCAGGAACAGTAACTTCAACTGACATAATTGGTTCTAATAAAACGATTCCAGCTTTTTTTGCTGCTTCTTTTAAACAAATTGAGGCAGCAATTTTATAAGCCATTTCTGATGAATCGACATCATGGTATGAACCATCAAATAAAGTAGCTTTGATATCAATCATAGGATAACCACTTAATGGTCCGGCTTTCATTGCTTCTTCTAATCCGTTTTTAATTGGTTTAATATATTCTTTTGGAACTCTACCACCAACTATTTTATCAACAAACTCAAAACCTTTATTTTGATTAGGTTCAAATTTTATTAATACGTGTCCATATTGTCCACGACCACCAGATTGTTTAATATATTTACCTTCAGCTTCAGTCATAATAGTAAATGTTTCTCTATACGAAACTTGAGGAGCACCTACATTAACATCTACTTTAAATTCTCTTCTCATTCTATCAACAATAATTTCTAAGTGTAATTCACCCATTCCAGATATTATTGTTTGATTAGTTTCTTCATCAGTAAAAGTTTTAAATGTTGGGTCTTCTTCAGCAAGTTTACTAAGAGCAATTCCCATTTTTTCTTGATCAGCTTTAGTTTTTGGTTCAATTGCTAATGAAATAACAGGTTCTGCAAAATTCATTGATTCAAGCATAATAAAACTATTTTCATCACATAATGTATTCCCAGTAGTTGTAATTTTTAATCCCACAACCGCACAAATATCACCAGCTCTTATCTCATCGATTTCATCTCTATTATTTGAATGCATTTTAACAAGTCTAGAAACTCTTTCTTTTTCGTCTTTAGTTGCATTTAATATATATGAACCTTTTTGTAAAACACCAGAATAAACTCTAATAAAAGTTAACTTACCAACAAATGGATCAGTTGCAACCTTAAATGCTAATGCAGAAAATGGTTCATCATCACTATTTTTTCTCAATACTTCTTCACCATTAGATAAAATTCCTTTTATTGGAGGAACATCAATTGGTGATGGTAAATAATCAACTATACAATCTAATAAAAGCTTTACACCTTTATTTTTAAATGATGTACCACAAGTAACTGGAAAAAAATTTGCAGTTAATACACCTTTTCTAATACAAGATTTAATATCACTAATAGATAGTTTTTCACCATTTAAATATTTTTCCATTACAGAATCATCAAAATTAACAATTTCTTCAATCATTTTCGATCTAGCATTATTTGCTTTTTCTAACATGTGACTTGGAATATCTACTTCTTTAGTAACTTCATCTTGTAAGCCATCATATTGATGTGCTTTCATTTCAATTAAATCAATTATTATATTAAAAGTATTTTCAGCACCTACAGGTAATTGAATAGGAACAGCATTAGCATTTAATTTTTCATGTAATGTTTTAATACACAAATCAAAATCTGCACCTGTTTTATCCATCTTATTAACATAAATAATTCTTGGAACATTATACTTTAAAGCTTGTCTTCAAACAGTTTCAGTTTGTGGTTCTACACCATTTTGTGCATCTAAAACTGCAACAGCACCATCTAATACACGTAACGATCTTTCAACTTCAACTGTAAAATCCACATGTCCTGGTGTGTCAATAAGATTTAATTCATGTTCGTTTCAAGTAACATATGTAGCAGCCGAAGTAATTGTTATACCACGTTCTTTTTCTTGTGCCATTCAATCCATAGTAGCACCACCATCATGAACTTCACCTATCTTATGTGTTTTACCAGCATGATATAAGATTCTTTCTGATGTAGTTGTTTTACCAGCATCGATATGAGCCATTATTCCAAAATTTCTGTATTTATCAATACTATGTTTTCTCGCCATTAAATTTTCTCCTATTAAAATCTAAGATGTGCAAAAGCTTTATTAGCTTCAGCCATTTTATGTGTGTCTTCTTTCTTTTTGAAAGTAGCACCTGTGTTTTTAGACGCATCAATAATTTCGTTCGCTAATCTTTGAGTCATGGTTTTTTCATTTCTTGATCTAGCCGATAATATTAACCATCTTAATCCTAGTGTTTGTCTTCTTTCTTTACTAACTGGCGTTGGTACTTGAAAGTTTGAACCTGCTATACGTCTAACTCTTAGTTCTAACGCTGGCATAATGTTGTTTAAAGCTTTTTTGAAGATTTCAATACCTTCTTCTTTAGTTTTGGTTTCTATAATTTTAAATGAATCATAAACAATTTTTTGAGCTAAACCTTTTTTACCATCAAGCATTATTGCATTGATTGCTTTAGTTACAAGTTTAGAATTATAAATTGGATCTGGTAAAACATTTCTTTTTTCTGTTCGATTTTTTCTCATTTTATAATCTCCTTATTTACTTGCTTCTTTTTTAGGTCTCTTAGCACCATAACCAGATCTTTGTTGTCTTCTTTTGTCAACTCCACTAGTATCTAGTGTTCCTCTTACAATGTGGTATCTAACACCGGGTAAATCTTTTACTCTTCCACCCTCAATTAATACAACACTATGTTCTTGAAGATTATGGCCTTCACCAGGAATATAAGCTAAAACTTCATAATTGTTTGTCAATCTAACTTTTGCATATTTTCTTAAAGCTGAATTTGGTTTTTTTGGAGTCATGGTACCAACTCTAGTACAAACACCTCTTTTGAAAGGTGATGGATTATAATTCTTCTTTTTATGTAATGAATTATAAGTGTATAAAAGAGCGGGCGATTTTGATTTCTTGCTCTTTTGTTCTCTCTGACTTCTAATTAACTGTGATATAGTTGGCATAATACTCCTTGCAACTTATCCAAGTGTATCACTAACCCTTGGAAACATACAATTTTTATTATATCAAAAGCTTATGAATATTTAAAAAATAAATTAATATTAGTAATTAATTTCAAAAAGATACAAACCAAGGCCTGGAGCTTTTTCAATAGAAGAACCTTTTTTGGGATTATCTAGCAACTTAAATATATTATCCCTTTTATCATATTCAAAAGAGAATTTAATTAAAGAGGCAACAATCATTCTTACCATGTTTCTTAAAAATCCATTTGCATTAATATAAATACAAATTATATTTTCTTCTTTTTTAATTTTTATTCAATTTATAGTTCTAGTTGTATTTTCTAATTTAGATGTACTAAAAGACAAAAAATTCTTTTCGCCTATAAAATATTTTGCGAGTCTCTTCATTTTTCTCATATTTATTTTTCTATTGAATTGATAAATATAATCTTTTTGGAAACAATTAAAAACATTATCATTTATTTTATATAAATAGGTTTTAGATTTGCAAGAAAATCTTGCATGAAAATTTTCTTTAACTTGCTCAACTTTTTTTATATAAATATCATCATCTGATAAATTCTTTTGTAAAAAATAAAATAATTCATCCATATTGAATGTTTCATTTGTGTGAAAATTCGATATATGTTTTATTGCATGTACATATTTGTCTGTTCTTCCACAACCTATTATTGGTGTGGGTTTATTAAAAAACTTTAATAGAGTTCCCTCTATTGTAGATTGTACAGTTTTGTATTGTTCTAATTGTTTTGAAAACCCAAAAAAATTAGTTCCTATATAACTTATTTCTAATGTGTAATTCATACTAATTAAACATTATAATTGCTTCTAATAAACCTAGCGGAGAAAAGAAAACGGACTTTCCATTAAATGTAGCTAGAACAATTAATAGACCTAATAGTAATGAAACAAAAGAGAAAACTATCCAATCTATTATATATATTTTAAAATCCCTATATCTTGTTCGTGTAAATCTTGGATTATATCCTCTAGCTTCCATAGCATTTGCCAATTCATCAGCTTTTCTAAAGGCGATAGAAAATAAAGGAACTATTAAAGAACTTAATGAATATATTTTTTCTTTTAAGTTTCCGTTTGTGAAATCTAATCCTCTAGATGCTTGTGCATTCATTATTTTATTTGACTCATCTAATAATGACGGAATAAATCTAATAGCTAAAGCTATTGTTGTTGATCATTCATTTATAGGTAGTTTAAATATTCTTAATGGATTTAAAATATCTTCTAAAGCATATGTTAATTGAATTGATGAAGTTGTTGAAGTTAATATAGTAACAATTAGAATCATTAAAAATATTTTCATTGTTACATACAACATTAACATGATTGCGTTACTTGAAAATGAATATCATTGTGTTTGATAAAAATAAGCATAAACTTGGTAGTTTCCGCTAGAGATGGGAATTATTTTATAATCGAATGAAATACTGACACCATGAGCTTTTTCATATGCATCAGCATATCTTGAAATTTCATTAAGTATACTGTCTGCTCCATTTGCACCAGCTGAATTTCAATTCTCTCAAATGTGAAATCCATTGCTAGAGTTATTTATTATAAGACCAGCGTTTGGAGACATACTACTACCTAAAAAAATATTAGAAATCGGTGTTCCACCAAACATATAGCCTTGTAAAAAATATTTACCATTATGGGCAAAAACATTATTAGATTGAGCTAATCAACTTGGTTTATATAATAAATCCGCTTGGTTTCCAAAATCAAAAACAACTCCAGGACCTTTATATGCCACCCAATTTATAATTAATAAAACAAACATCATAAAGAGAACTGATTGACATATTTTAAAAAGTTTTCTCATTGGTAGTTTTGCAAGAAAATAAATTCCAATTATTAATACAAATAAAATGATTTGGAAAAAGAATCCATACGGAATGAAAATCATTGCAATAAATAAAATTGTAGTAATAAATTTTAATGATGGATTCATTCTATGAATTACAGAATTTCTATATAAATAACCATTATATGTCATATTACTTTTTACCTTTATTAATTGCTAAAGCTAGTTCACTTATAGTTCTAGGTTTTGTATCTAATAAATATTGATATTTTTTATCAGCGTTTATTAAATCCAAAACAAAATCTATAATCTTTGGCTTATCTAATTTTACATCTTCACATAGCTTCTTATTCAAAAAAATTTCATATGGGTTTCCCCTAGCAATGATTTTTCCTTTATCCATTACTACTATATTGTCAGCCAATTCTAAAACATGATCCATATTGTGAGAAACAACAAATATTGTTTGCTTATTTTTCTTAGCGGTTTTTATTATTTGCATCATTTCTTGTTCGCCAGCAGGATCTAATCCAGCTGTTGGTTCATCAAAAACTAATATTTTTGGTTCAATTGATAAAATTCCAGAAATTGCAACTCTTCTTTTTTGTCCACCAGATAGTCCAAAAGGACTTCTCTTAAAATAAGAGTCATCAATGCCTAATGCATTTAAATATTTTTTAGACATATTGAATTGAATTTCAGATGGTGATATAAATTTTTGAGTAGAAGTATAATCAACAGT
>JAVXTD010000002.1:46852-61985 GCA_036642835.1 Malacoplasma sp. | reverse complement strand
TGAATTGAATTTCAGATGGTGATATAAATTTTTGAGTAGAAGTATAATCAACAGTTCTATTGTTATATTCAATTTTATATTTATTATTTTTTAAAATCTTTTTGTTATTAAATTTTACTGAATAGTTCTTTAAAAAATCATCTATTTTTTTCTCAAGAGATATTTTGTCATTCTTATTTAATTTTTCATTTTCCAAAATATTATCATTAGGAAAAAAATCTTTTAATATCTTGTTAAGATTTTCTTTAATTTCTTTAGTAATCAATTCTAAATTATTAGCAAAAGATTTTTCTTTCGGAATTCCCAAAACCTTTGGCCCAAAAGAAACATCAGATATTACTGAATCCTTAAAAAGTTGATATTCGGGAAATTGAAAAACCATACTAATTTTTTTTCTCAGAACTTTAGGTTTTTTGATTTTCTTATTTTGATAAATATGAAAATCATCTATTTTAATGTGGCCTTTTTTTAATCTTATTAATCCATTGAAATGCAAAATTAATGTTGTTTTTCCAGAACCAGAATTACCGATAAGAAAATGAATTTGATTTTCATCAAATGATGCTGTTAAGTCATCGATAGCAACAATCTCATTAAATTGGTTTTTATTAAAAACACATTTTAATGATTTAATATCAATAAAATTTTCTGTCATTATTTCTTTTTGCATAATTGTCCTATAAGACTTTGGTTATCCAAAGATAAATTAATTTTTTTATTTTTCTCTTTTAATAATCAAGATAGTTTAAGAATGAATGGAAAGTCCAATGATATTTTTTTTAGAAATTCTAAATCTTTAAATACATCAGATGGTGGTCCAATTTTAACTAATTTACCTTTATCTAAAACAATAACTTTATCACATAAAAGAACTTCATCCATATCATGTGTAATAGATATAATAGTTTTCTTTGATTTAGTTTTTAAATCTAAAAAAATATCTTTCAATTCTTTTTTACTTTTTGGATCTAACATTGAGGTTGATTCATCAAAAATAATTATTCTAGGGTTCATAGCCAATATAGAAGCTATTGCAACTTTTTGTTTTTGCCCACCAGACAACATGTTAGCCTCAACATTTAGAAAATCTTTAATATCAATAACATTAGAAACATTTCTAATAATGTTTCCAATTTCTTCTCTATTGATTTTTAAATTCTCTAAACCAAAAGCAATATCATCTTCTGGTGTCAAGCCTATAAATTGACTATCTGGATTTTGAAAAATAATTCCAATGTTTTTACGCAAATAAGTTAAATTTAAATGGTTTATTTTGTTCCCATACACTTCAATTGAACCGCTTGTTGGTTTTAACAATCCCATTAAAATTTTTGAGATTGTAGATTTACCAGAACCATTGTGACCTATTATGCAAACATATTCATTGTCATTGATTTCAAAAGCAATGTTTGATAAAACTTCTAAACCCTCTTCATAAGAAAATGATATAGAGTCCAACTTTATTGCAATACTATTTTTCATAATATTTAATTCCCATTTAAAACCATCATATTACTATAATAATTATTATTTTGATTTATTTATTTTTTTAATTTCAATTTTTCTAGGAGCTACTTTTTTAGAAGAATTCTCTTTCTTAATAATTGTCTTTGTAATTTTCTTATTCGTTTGTACTTTTTTATCATCTATTTTCTTTTCGGGTGATTTAGAACTACTAACTTTTTTTACCTTAGTATCTTTTGTAGGTTTACTTACTACCTTAGCAACTTTTTTGTCAGCAGCTTTTACATTCTTACTAATAGAAGGTTTTTTAATTTCTTGTTTAACTATAGTTTTTTTAACTTCTTGTTTAGCTAAGGGTTTTTTGATTTCTGGTTTAGCTATAGTTTTTTTAACTTCTTGTTTAGCTAAGGGTTTTTTTGTTTCTGGCTTAACTAAAGGTTTTGTTACTTTATTTTTAGTTGTGTCAACTTGTGTTTTAGCTTTTTCTAAATTAATTGCTGGCTTAGTATTAGTAATTTTAGTCTCTACTTTTTTATTACTAAAATTAATAACAGGTTTTGTAGTTTGTTTTATTTCACCAACCTTAGGTGCGTTAGGTTTCTTATTAGTAATAGTTTTATTAACATTTAATTTAGGTTGTTTTTTAACTGTCACAACATTTGATTTGTTAACATTAACATATTTGTTAGTTGACGTTTTAGTATTAGATTCATAAACAATTTTAATAATTGGTTCAATATGTTTTTTCTTATTAATTGTTTTTGCTTTTTGTCTTTTTTTGCCCTTAACTTCAGAGTCAGTATTTTTTTGCATAGCAATCTTAACACCTGGACCCATAGTAGAAGAAATTGATACATTTTGAATGTAAACACCTTTTACTACAGATGGCTTTTTACTCTTTAAAAAATCTAATATAAAATTAATGTTCTCTTCTATTTTTTTACTATCAACATTTGATTTACCAACTAATATGTGAACATTACCATACGAATCTGTTCTATATTGTGTAATACCAGATTTAAAATCTTCAATAGTTTTTTTAAGATTTGTAGTTACATTACCATTCTTAGGACTTGGCATCAAACCTCTAGTACCTAATATCTTACCTAATTTACTTAATTCAGGCATCATCTTTGGTGTAGTAATAATTAAATCAAAAGCTAATCAGCCTTTACTTATTTCGTCAATCACTTCTTTGCCACCAGCAAAATCAACATCAAATGACTTCGCATCATTTTTTGTTAAATTAGAATCTAAAACCAAAATTTTCTTTTTCTTACCAAAAAAATGTGGAAGAGAAAGTGTCCCTCTTAATTGTTGTTCAGCTTTTGCTGTATCTAAATTCAACTTTATTGCTACATCAATTGATGAAACAAATTTAGTTGTAGAATTTTTCTTAGCTATATCAATTGCTTCTAAAATTGGATAAGCTTTATTTTTATTAAAATCAAGTGCCTTTTTCATTATTTAGCATCCTTTTTATCTATTGGTTTATGAAATATCGGTTCAACACCTTCTATTTTTATTCCCATTTGTTTAGCTGTACCTGCAACTAATCTTAATGCAGCAGCTTCATCATTTGCATTTAAGTCTTTCATTTTATATCTAGCTATTTCTAATGCTTTTTCTTTTGAAATTGTTCCAACATTATCAGTTTTAGGATTTTTAGCTCCAGACTTAATGTTTGCAGCTTTTTTTAACAAAACAGTTGTTGGTGTAGTTTTAAGTATATATTTAAAACTTTTATCTCTATAAGCTGTAATTACACAAGGTATTATTTCACCATTTTGTTCTTTAGTTGCCTCATTAAATTGTTTCGTAAATTCAGCCATATTAATTCCAATGGAAGCTAAACCGGGTCCCGGTTTGGCTTGACCACCAATTAATTCTATTTTTGCTATTCTTGTTATTTTTGGATCTTTGAAAGCCACAAGCAACTCCTTATATGTTCTCTACGTGGTTGTAACGATTTTTAATCTTCCACATGCTTTGTATCTAAAATACTTATTTATTATAATATAGTTAAAAATTTATTCATAAATATATTTAAAAAAAAATAACATAACCACAATAAGTGAATTATGTTATTTTTTATTTTTATTTCAAAAGCCAGAATAATAAAAATTATTTAGGCTTAGAAATTTGTATGTTGGTTTCTAAACTAATTGAACAATAGCTTCTTCAGCATTATCTCCAGCCCTAAAACCCAGCCTTAAAACTCTAGTGTATCCACCTTTTCTATCTTTGTATTTATTTTTTAAATTAGTAAATAACTTATTTAAAATTTCTTCTTTAGATAAAACAGATGTATCCAATAATGTTTTCATAGCTTGTCTTCTAGAAGCTAATGTATCCTTCTTAGCTAAGGTAATCATTCTATCAACATATCTTTGAGCAGTTTTTGCTTTAGTAAATGTAGTCTTGATTTGATTATGTGCCAAAATTTCAGAAACTTGTTGACGCACAACCATTTTTTTTCAAGCTGTTGTTTTACCTTTTTTATTTATATATGACATGAGTAATTACCTTACATTTCATCTTTCAGTTTCATATTTCTATCTTGGATTTTCTTTATGATTTCTTTAAATGATTTCTTACCTAAGTTTCTAATCTTTTCTATTTCAGCACGTGTCTTATCAGTTAACTGTTGAATAGTCTGAATACCAGCTCTTTTTAAACAGTTATAAGAACGAACAGATAATTCTAATTCATCTATTGAAATAGATAAAGATGAAGTACTTGATGAATCTGAAAAATCTTGAATAACTTTGTATTCATCAATTTCTTCATTTAATGAAACGATAGGTTTGTAATGTTCAATTAAAATTTTTCCACCTATTGCTAATGCATCTTTGGGAGAAATAGAACCGTTTGTAACAACTTCAATTTCTAACATATCATTAACTGCATTTTTTGTCGTTTTGATTTCACTAACCAAATAAGAAACTCTTATAACTGGTGAGAAATTTGAATCGATTGCAATAGTATTGATTGCTTTAATTATTTCTTTATTTTCTTCAAAAGTAACAAAACCTCTTCCAGATTTTGCATAAAGTTCCATTTTAAAAGAATGATCTTTACTAACAGTTGCTATATACATATCTTTATTTATGATAGTAAAACCTGAAGGAGTTTCAATATCAGAAGCTGTAATGATTCCACCTTTAGAATTTATTTTCAAAGTCGGTCATTTTTCTAATGATGTTTTTTGTTGCTCTTGTTCGCTAAATATAGTTTCATCAATCTTAATAACCATTTTTTTCAAATTCAAAATGATTTGAGTCAAATCTTCTTTTACGCCTTTGATTGCTTGAAATTCATGATTTATACCTGGTACTTTTATTGCGAACAAACTATAGCCTGTTATATTGCTTAATAATACTCTTCTTAAACCATTTCCAATTGTATTACCAAAACCATTTTCAAGTGGCTTAATAATAAATTTTCCATAATTCGGATTTTCTTCTTTTATTTCAACCGAAATATCATATTTAATAAATTTTTCCATTTTTGTTCCTTTTTATATACTAGTCTTATCTAGGTTTCTTTGGAGGTCTACAACCATTATGCGGAATTGGAGTAGCATCATGGATTTCTGTTATTTCCAATCCTGTAGCTTGCAAACTTCTAATAGCAGTATCTCTACCACTTCCAGTTCCATTAACTTTAATAACTATTGTTTTTAATCCTAAATCAATTACTGTCTTAGATACTGCATTTGACGCAATACCAGCAGCATATGAAGTGGCCTTTTTTGAACCTTTATATCCTACTGCACCTGCACTTGATCATGCTATAACATTTCCTTTTTCACATGTAATTGAAACAATTGTGTTATTAGAAGTAGCATGAATGTGTGCTATACCATTTGGAGAGGATAATTTCTTTTTTTTCTTTGCCATTTTAACTTTCCATTTCCAAATATTATTTAGTTTCTATCTTTTTATTCGCAACAGTTTTTCTAGGTCCTTTTCTTGTTCTTGCATTAGACTTAGTTCTTTGCCCTCTTACAGGTAAACCTTTTCTATGTCTAATACCACGATAACAACCTATTTCCATTAGCCGCTTAATGCTCATTGCATTTTCTCTTCTTAAATCACCTTCAATTATATAAACGCTAGCGATTTTTCTAATTGAAGCTAATTCTTCTTCACTTAATGAAGAAACTTTTCTATTTTCATCAATTTTAGCTTGTGCTAAAATTTGTGAACTTCTAGATTTACCAATTCCATATACATAAGTTAATGAGATAAGCACTCTCTTATTGTTTGGAATATCTACACCTAATATACGAGCCATTTTATCTCCTAACCTTGTCTTTGTTTGTGCTTAGGATTTTTACAAATCACTTGAACACAACCTTTTCTCTTTATAACTTTACAGTCTTTGCAAATTGGTTTTACTGAAGCTCTTACTTTCATAATTTTACTCCTAAGAAATTCTATAAATTATACGGCCACGTGTTAAGTCATAAGGACTTAACTCAACTTCAACAGCATCACCTTTTAAAATCTGAATTTTATAAACACGGATTTTACCAGATACGTTTGCCATAACTTCTGCATTGTTTTCAAGACGTACTTTAAAATTACCACCTTGGATAACTTCTGTAACTACGCCTTTAAACTTTATTTTTTCTTCTTTAGACATTTAATTCCTATTCTGTTAGTATTTCATAACCATCTGATGTAACTAATACCATATGTTCTCAATGACAAGTTAATAAATGGTTTGATGATACAACAGATCATTTGTCGCTAGAAATATAATAATCATCACTATCAGTTAACAACATCGGTTCAATACACAATATCATTCCAGGTACTAATTTTGCACCAGTCCCTGGTTCACCATAGTTTAAAATTGTGGGATCTTCATGTAAGTGCTTCCCACAACCATGACCACCAAAATTCTTGATTACCTTGAAACCGTTTCTTTCTGAATGAATTTGTATTGCGTTAGAAATATCACCAATTCTTTTATTTGGATGAATTTCTGCAATACCTTTCATTAAAGATTGATAACAAATTTCATTTATTTTTTTTGTTTCCAATGTCTCTTCACCCACAATTAGGGTGAAAGCGGCATCACAAACATATTTATTATATGTTATTCCTATGTCAAATGTTACTAAATCTTTATTTTTTAATTTATATGATGTTGGAATCCCATGAATTACAACATCATTTACTGATATACATATGTTTCCAGGGAACCCATTATAATTATAAAAAGTACAAGTAAAGTCATATTTTTTTTCTAAACTTTTTACAAGTGAATCAATTTCAATTAGTGACACACCAATTTTTACAAAACTAGTTATGTCTTCTCTAACTTTTTTTCAAATTGAGCAAGCTTTCTTAATTTCGCTTATTTCATAACTATTTTTTAAATAAATCATCTATTTTTTTTGAAATATATTCAAATCCTAAATTTCCATCTATCTCATATAATTTATTCTTATTTTTATAAAAATTTACTAATGGTAGAGTTAATTTATTATAAGTTTGCAATCTAGTATTAATAATCGATTCTTCATCATCTTTTCTTTGAATTAATAAAGCACCATCTATATCACATTCGCCAGCATTTTTAGTTGGTGAAAAATAAATGTTATAAATCTTTCCACATTTGCTACAAGATCTTCTACCAGTAAGTCTTTTAAAGATTGAATCAACATCAACATTTAAATAAATAACCATATCAATATCCAAAAGATTATCTAAAAACGAACCTTGTTCAAGTGTTCTAGGATACCCATCTAAAATAAATCATTTTTTTTCTTTATCTAATATCTCAATTTCTTCTTTAACAAGTTTATTTGTCAATTCATCTGGAACTAATTCGCCAGCAGACAAATATGTTTTTAAATCAGAAGAATACTTTAAATTCTCATTAATAACTTTTCTAAATAAATTACCTGTTGATAAATGGATAAAGTTATAATTCTTTACCAAATATTCAGATAATGTCCCCTTCCCACAACCAGGGGCTCCTAATAATATTATTTTCATACTTAAATCTTATCAAAGATGTTTGCCTTTTTTTGTTTTTATTTTTTTATTTGAATCTAGTCCATCAGCAATATCAATTGATTCTTTAATATTTTTTGTAAGATTAGAATAACCATAATTTGTCTGTGAACTTTTTATTGCTTGTCAGAATTCTAATCCACCAGTAACCATAATTATAATACCAGTACCACCCAATGCTAATCCATTAGGGATAGGGGTAGTAATTGATATTATATAAGGTGTGATGGCAATAAAGGCTAAAAATGGTACACCAATACAATTCACCCGATTTAATGTTCTTGAAATGTATTTTCTTGTTTCTTCACCAGCTTTAACACCCGGGATATATTTACCAGACTTTTTAAAATTATCAGCTAACTTTTCAGAGTTAACTTGAATATGTGAATAGAAAAAACCAAACAATAGGATCAATAAGCCATATAGTGTTAAACCAACTGGACTTTCAATAGAAATATAGTCATTAATAAATCTTGTTGCAGCACTATTTTCTGATAAGAACTGAGATATAGTTGGTGGTAATGTCATAATTGATGAAGCAAAAATAACAGGGATAACACCAGCAGAGTTTAGCTTTATTGGAAGATAAGACATCTCATCTTGATTTTTTGATAAACCTTGCCCAATTTGTTGAATTGGTATTTTCCTCGTTGCACCCGAAATAAATACAACTGATAAAAGTATTAATATAAAGAAAAGTATATATAAAATAAAATTCAAATAATTAATTAATTCATAACTAGTATTATTGTTTGGGTTTGTTAAAATTTGGAAAACATTTGAAAAATTCGAAAAAAGAGATGAAACTATACCAGAAAAAATAACCAAAGTAATTCCATTACCAACACCACGTTTCGAAATCATATCAGCTATAAAAATAGTTAAAAAGCTACCAGCAGTCATTCCTATTAAAAGAGAAAAAACTTGTCAAGAACTTAAACTAGCAATAGATGTTTCACCATATAAAGTTATATATCCCTGACTTGCTGATAAACTCAACACAGCATATGCTTGCATCATCGCAAAAGGTATCATTAGAATTCTTGTTATTATTTCAAGCTTTCTTTTTCCTCTTTCACCACTTTTTGTTAAATTTGATAACGGTTTAATTAAATCATTAGATAATAATTGCATAATAATTTGAGCGGTTATATATGGCGAAACACCAATTGCCATGAATGACAATTGTGAGATTCCTCCTCCACCTAAGATATTCATAATCCCTAAAAAAGAAGAATCAGAATTAATTCCATCTTTAAATTCGGCAGTCAAAATAATTCCAGGCAAGGTTAAATTAGCACCTACTCTGAATATTATAAGAAGAACTAATGTAGCAACTAACGATATAATTACTTGTTTATTAGTAAATAATCCTTTTAATTGTTTTAAAAAATTACTTTTAGATCTGTTTATAGTCATTTTTAAATTTTACTATTAATTATTGAAAAGTTACTTTTACTTTTTTCCAAGCTAGAAATTGCGCCCTTTGAGAACTTTGATGCTTTTATATCAAGTGGTTTAGTTAATGACATACTTCCAATAATTTTCAATGGTAATTTTTCATTTGAAAATATTCTTTTTTCAAGCAAGATTTTAGAATCGATTTTTGTTAATCCTAATGTAACTATTTGTTGCAAACTAATAACATTATATTCAGTCTTAAAATTTTCATTATTAAAACCAATTTTAGGTATTCTTCTATATAAAGGGTTTTGTCCACCTTCAAATCCAGGACGTGTACCACCAGATTTTCTAGCGTGTTGACCTTTACTACCTCTAGTACATGTTTTACCCATTCCTGAGCCAAAACCACGGCCTACTCTTTTTTCTTTGTGGTTTCTAGAACCTTCCACATATTTTAAATTTTCTAATTTCATAAATATTCTTTATCCTCTTATTACAAATCTTTTAAATCTTTATCTCTTAGAAAAGATATTTCTTTTGGCGTCTTTTGACTAAGAAGACCTTCTAGAGTTGCTCTAATCATATTTATTGAAGTATTCTTACCTAAGTTTTTACTATAAACATCTTTGAATCCGGCAAGTTCTAAAACAACACGAATTGGACCACCGGCAATAATTCCAGTACCTTCTTTCGCAGGTTTTAACATAACTCTACCAGCTCCATATTTGCCAATAGTTTCATGGAATAATGTAAAATTTTTGTTCATTTTAATTTTAAACATATTGTTTTTTGCATTTTTTAATGCTTTTTTTATAGCTACAGGTACTTCAATAGATTTACCCATTCCAAAACCAACTAAACCTTTTTTATCTCCAATTACAACAAGTGCTGAAAATCTCATATTTCTACCACCTTTTGTGGTTTTAGAAATTCTTTTGACTCCAACAACTTTTTCTTCATATCCTGTTACAGATACTTTTTGCATTTTGTTTTGTTGATTAAAAGGAGGTTTTTTAGTAAATTTCTTTGAACTTGAATTCCCCGATTTTAAATTATTTTCTGCTAAGATTACATCTTCTTTTGTTTCAAATGATTCATTTTCAATTGAAACCGATTGCGTTATTTTTTCCATTTTTTTTCCTTATAATTTTGGGTTTAAAATTTTAATCCTTGAAGTCTTGCTGCATCAGCGATAGCTGCAACTCTTCCATGATATTTTGATCCACCACAATCAAAATAAATTTTCTTAATTTTTTTAGCAATTGCTTTTTTTGCAATATCTTCTCCAACTTTTTTACAATTTTGAATGTTGCCATTCTTTAATTTTAATTGTAAAGAAGAACTTGAGGCTACTGTAATATTTTTTGTATCATCTAATAATTGCACAAAAATATGTGCATTAGTTTTTGTAACAATTAATCTATGTAAACCATTGTCAATTCTTCTAAATTTTTTAAGAACTTTATAGTGACGATTTAATCTATTTTGACGTCTGTTTAAATTAATTTTTTTCATTCATAAATCTCCTTAAATTATTTTTTAGAACTTTCAGCTGTTTTACCAGCTTTTCTAATGATTTCTTCATTAATGTACATAACACCTTTTCCTTTATATGGTTCTGGTGGTCTTTTACTTCTTATGATTGCTGCAAATTCACCGACAATTGATTTGTCTGGTCCAGATATTCTAACTTCTGTAGGTGTAGGACACTCAACTTTTGTTGATTTTGGAATAGCTAATCTTATTAAATGAGAATAACCCAAAGCTAATTCAATATTAGCACCAACAACATTAGCTTTATAACCAACACCAATAATTTTTAACACTTTTAAATGTCCAACATTAACACCAATCATTGCATTATTAATGTTTGAATTAATTGTACCATGCAACATTTTTGAAAATTTTTCATCATTAGTTCTCTTAACGAAAACTTTTTCATCTTTAACTAGAACCGAGATAATTTTATCATTAAACGGAACAGTTATTTCTCCGTTTTTACCTTTGATTAATACTAGACTATTTTCTTTTTTAACTTCAACTGAAACACCAGTTGGTATTTCCAACACTCTATTTCCTATACGTGACATAAAAACTCCTATCAAACAAGGGCAATGACTTCACCGCCTATGTTTTTGCTCCTTGCAATTTTATCTGTCATTAAACCATCGCTAGTTGATATAATAGCAATTCCTAATCCATTAAGAACTTTTGGAAGCTCTTTTGCTTCTTTGTATATTCTTAAACCAGGTTTTGAAATTTGTCTTAAACCAGAGATAGAAGAAATATTATTTTTATATTTCAAAAAAACTAAAGTTTCTTCTTTGTTGTTTTCGATTTTTTTTATATTAAAGTCTTGAATGTAACCTTCGATCTTTAAAATCTTTAAAATGTTTTTAATTAATTTTGATGAATTAACAACAACTGTTGATTTCTTTGATTTTACTGATGACTTCAATCTAACTAATAAATCTGAAATTGGATCTATATACATAATTTTCCTCCTATCATGATGCCTTTTTTATACCAGGTATAACACCATCATATGCTAATTTTCTAAAGCATAAACGACACATACCAAATTTTTTATACACTGATCTTGGTCTTCCACATCTTTCGCATCTAGTATATTCTCTTACTTGGAATTTTTGATGCTTTTTTTGTTTTGCTATTAATGATTTTTTAGCCATTAGATTTCTCCTTATTTTTAGTGAAAGACATTCCTAATTCTTTTAATAAGAAGAATGCTTCATTATCTGTTTTTGCTGATGTAACAATCGAAACATCAAAGCCTCTTATTCTTTTAACATCATCATAAACGATTTCAGGAAAAATAATTTGTTCTTTTATACCTAATGTATAACTTCCTTTTCCATCAAATGCTTTTTGTGATAAACCTCTAAAGTCTCTAATTCTAGGAATAGCAACAGAAATAAGTTTTTCCAAAAAAAATCACATATTATCTTTTCTTAATGTTACTTTAACACCAATTGCTTGGTTTTCTCTTAATTTAAAAGTAGCGATTGATTTCTTTGATTTAGTTGGAATTGGTTTTTGCCCAGTAATAAGCATAAGTTCTTTCATTCCTTGATCAATTATTTTAGAGTCAGATGTAGCGTCACCTAATCCCATATTAATAACAATTTTTTCAATTCTTGGAATTTCCATTACAGATTTATATTTAAATTCTTTCATTAAGTTTTTTGAAATAACTTTTTTGTATTTTTCAAATAATATTGATTTGTTTTTCATAATATAAACCTACCTATTTCTTCCCTATCTCAGTATTAGACAATTTCCCAATTCTAACTTTTTTATTATTTTTATCATAACCAAATTTGATTCTAGTATGTTTGCCTTTTCCCTTAGGATCGATTATTGCCATTTTTGACATATTCATAGGAACTTCTATTTCAGTGATTCCACCTTTTTCAGATGATTGATCAGGTTTTTTATGTCTTTTATAAACATTAACCTTTTCAACAATAGCAGTGTTATTTTTTGGAAATACTTGTTTAACAATTCCTTCGGTTCCTTTTTTAGAACCTACTATAATTCTAACTTTATCCCCTTTTTTTATTCTTTGCACATTAAAATCCTTTCTATAAAACCTCTGGCGCTAGTGAGACTATTTTAGCAAAACCTTTATCTCTAAGCTCTCTAGCAACTGGACCAAATATACGTGATCCTCTTGGAGATTTATCATCCTTTACCAATACACATGCATTTTCGTCAAATCCTAAATAATTTCCGCTTGCTCTTCTAATTGGTTTTTTTGTTCTTACAATAACAACTTTACAAACTTGTCCTTTTTCAACGTTAGAGTTTGGTTGAGCTTTCTTAACAGAAGCAACAACAACATCACCAATAGATGCATATCTTCTCTTAGATCCGCCCAAAACTTTTATCACGCTAACTATTTTGGCTCCTGTATTATCTGCAACAACCATTCTTGACATAAATTGAATCATAATTTTTACCTCCCAATTACTATTTAGCTTTTTCTATAATTTTATTTAATCTTCAACATTTAGTTGCACTTAATGGTCTTGTTTCCATTATCTCAACTAAATCACCTAAGTTACATTCTTCTTTTTCATCATGTGCATGATACTTTTTATGAGTAATAACTAACTTGTGGTAAAGTGAATGTTTATTTTTTGTTTCAACTTCAACTACAATTGTTTTTTGCATCTTAACTGAAACAACATTTCCCACAAGAACTTTTTTCCTATTTCTTTCCATATTTTCCATATACTATTTACCCCTTTGAAGAAATCTTTCTATTTTGTAAAGGTTTTTTCTTCATATCAACTTTCTTAGTTTTTGCTTTTATTACATCAGTATAAATTGTATTCTTTTCATCATGTGCAACATTTGGAAGCTTAGTAGTTTTTATATCTTTTGCTTTTTCTAAATTAACTTTAGTCTTACTAACAGTTTTTTCTAATTGAACTGGTTTAACAAGTTCTTTAGAATCTTGCATAGATTTTATAGGAATAAATATTTGTTTACCATCTTTATCAAATTTAATAATTCTAGTTTGATAAGCTGTATATGATAATCTAACTTTTCTTTCAGATAAAACTGTACTTGATAGTGCAATTGTTTTTTTAATTTGTCTAACTTTATGAACTTCTTGATTTTCACCATTAGCCACTTTAAATCTCATTTCTACCAATTGAACTTTCAACTTAGTTATTAGTTCACCTAATTCAACATCTGATTTTGTTCTTAAATCTTTAATCATGGGCAGCATCTCCTTTTTTAACTATTTTTCAACTAACTGATAATTTATTACCTGCTTTTCTTAATGCATCTTTCATTGCGTCTTCTGGGATATTAGCAACTTCAAACATTACCGTACCAGTCTTAACAACTGCTACTCATTTTTCTGGAGAACCTTTACCAGATCCCATACGAACTTCTAATGGTTTTTTAGTTAATGATAAATGTGGATAAATTCTAATTCACATTTTACCAGTTTTTCCCAAGCACTTAGAAATAGCAATACGTGCAGATTCAATTTCTCTATTAGATACTCAATTACCTTCTGTAGCCATTAATCCGTATTCGCCTTGGTCAACAGTTCTGTTACCTTTTGCTTTTCCTTCATAACTTATACGATGGGGTTTTCTATATTTTGTACGTTTTGGTTGTAACATAAATTCTCCTACTTAACAGCTTGCTTTTCTTTTGCTTCTTCTAATGGTTTTTCAGATGATGGTGCATTTTTCTTAATTGGGTTAACACTATTATCTTTAAAAGAAGTTGATTTAGAAATATTATTCTTAATATCTTGTAAAAATATTTCACCCCTATTTATTCAAACTTTTACACCTATCAAACCATATGTTGTTAAAGCTTCTTCTAAAGCATAATCAATATCTGCTCTTAAAGTTGTAAGAGGAACTATTCCTTCAGAATAACCTTCTTCTCTAGCCATTTCAACTCCACCTAATCTTCCAGATACATGTGTTCTAATTCCTTTAGCTCCAGCTGAAAGAACTTTTTTAATAGCCATTTTTTGTGCATTTCTAAATGAAACTCTATTTTCAATTGCATCAGCAATTTCTCTAGCAATAATTCTTGCACATAATAATGGTTTTTCTAAAGCTAGTACATTTGCATTAACTTTAATATTTCTACCAACTATTTTATTAACTTCTTTTTTAGCAATTTTTAAATTAGCCATTTCTTTACCCAAAATTATTCCAGGTTGACTACAATGAATAAAAAGATCAATTGATTTTTGTTGTCTTTCTATTTCAATATTTGAAATCTTAGAATTAGCAAATTTTTTGAAAAAATAATTTCTTACTTTTTCATCTTCAACTAATCACTTAGCCATTTGTTTGCCATTTAAAGCAATTCATCTAGATTGTCAGTTTTTGTTAATTCCATATCTCAAACCGTTAGGATTTACTTTTTGTCCCATATTACTTCTTTTCCTTCTTTAAAATTTTAGTGTTAGGCGTTTTAGTTTTATTATCATTTGCTTTAGCAACTGGTTTCATAGTTGGTTTTGCAACTGGCTTTGCTACTTGTGGTTTAGTAACTGGTTTTGCAACTTTAACACTTGGAGTTGGTTTCTTAGCAACTGGTTTCGCAACTGGCTTAACAGTTGGTTTAACTACAACTTGTGGTTTAACAACTGGTTTTGCAACTGGCTTAGCAATTGGTTTAACTACAACTTGTGGTTTAACAACTGGTTTTGCAACTGGCTTAGCAAT
>JAVXTD010000002.1:7891-46752 GCA_036642835.1 Malacoplasma sp. | reverse complement strand
TTGGTTTAACTACAACTTGTGGTTTAACAACTGGTTTTGCAACTGGCTTAGCAATTGGTTTAACTATAACTTGTGGTTTAATAACTGGTTTAGAAATTGGTTTAACACTTGGAGTTGGTTTAGATACAACTTGTGATTTAGTAACAGGTTTTCCTACACGATTATTTGCTTTAATATGTTTTGAAGCCTTTGATTTATTAGAATCATCTGGTTTATAATTTTTTGCTATAGCTAATTTTTCTTTTAGTTCAAGCATTTTTTTATTTTCCAATTCTTTTTTATTAGCAAGTAATTGTTTATTGTGGTGACCTTTATTTTTTAATGCTCTATTCTTTTGAATTGCTTTTATTGCTTCAAGATCTTTTTTTCTCTCATCAATATCATCAGACAAAACTAATTCAATGTGAGAGTGTCTTTTTCTTATTAAATCAGCAGAACCTCTTGCTCTTGGTGAAGTCCTCTTAAGTGTGTGTCCTTGATTAGCTACTATATGATAAATATATAACTTTTCAGCATTCATAGCATGATTGTTAGTGGCATTAGCTATACATTGATTTAATAATTTACGAATTATAGGTGCAATTTTTTTATTTGTATAATCTAAAATTTTCAATGCTTCAACAACACTTTTATTTCTAATTAAATCACAAACTAAAACTGCTTTTCTTGAAGAAACATGAATATTTCTTTGCGTACTTGTTGCTTTCATATTAATCCTACTTTCTATTACCACTATGTTGTTTGAAAGTTCTTGTTATAGAAAACTCACCCAACTTATGTCCAATCATATCTTCTGTAACATACACACTAGTAAAAGTTTTACCATTGTGTACTTCAAATGTTAATCCAACAAACTCAGGAAAAATAGAACTTCTTCTAGATCATGTTTTGATTGGTTTCTTTTTATCTTGTTTATTCATAACTTGAACTTTTTTCATTAAGCTATCTTCAACATATGGACCTTTTTTTAAACTTCTTGACATATATTCCCCTTATTTACGCCGTCTCACAATAAGCGATGAAGACATTTTCTTTTTATTTCTAGTTTTAACACCCATGTGTCTTTTACCTCATGGAGTTCTTGGAGCGTCATGCCCGATTGGACTTCTACCTTCTCCACCACCATGTGGGTGATCATTAGGGTTCATAGCAGACCCTCTTACAGTTGGTCTAACACCTTTATTTCTACTTTTTCCAGCTTTACCCAAAACCACTAGATTATGATCTTGATTAGATACCATTCCAATAGTTGCCATGCAATCATTTAAAATTTTTCTAACTTCTCCTGAAGATAATTTTAATATTGTATATTTTCCAGTTTCATCTTTACCTAAAATTTGTGCAGATGTACCAGCTGATCTAATTAGTTGGCCACCTTTTTCAGGTATCAATTCAACATTATGTACAAAAGTACCTTCTGGAATATATTTAATTGGTAAAGCATTACCTAATTTAATATCTATTAAATTTTTACTAGATACTATTTGGTCGCCAACCTTAATGTCTTTAGGTGCAATAATATAACGTTTTTCGCCATCTTCATAACAAACTAAAGAAATGAAAGATGTTCTATTAGGATCATATTCAATAGTTTTAACTCATGCGTTCTTGTCAAACTTATTTCTCTTAAAATCAATAATACGGTATCTTCTTTTTTGCCCGCCACCTTTATGACGCACAGTGATTGAACCTGTATTATTTCTTCCACCATTTTTATTAATAGATTTTGTTAGAGATTTTTCTGGAGTATTTGTTGTAAGTATTTTTTTATAATCAACAATTATTGTTTGTCTAATCCCGCTACTTCTAGCCTTTACATGTTTAATTGGCATATTATATATTCCTTTCTAAGTTAGTCATAAATTTCATATTATTGACCTAATATCTTTTTAATTTTTGACGCTTTTTTTGTTGGTTCTGTTTTTTCTTCTTCGACCGCAATATCCATACCAATTGGCAAAGTTATATAAGCAATCTTTTTGTGTTTCGAAAATCCTGGGTTTTTAGTACCTTGTTTTATTGGGACAGGTTTTCTATTACAAATATTAACCTTTTCAGGAATAATTCCATATATCATTTGGAAAGCTAAATTAATAGTAACTTTGTTAGAATTCTTAGCAACCTCAAATACATATTTTTTCTTTTCTTCCGATTTTAATCCATATGCCTTTTCAGAATACAATGGCTTAATAATTACATCTAATAAATTCATTATGCAAATACCTCCGATATATTGTTAAAAGCGCTCTCTTGAATAATAGTGTAGTCACTATTTATAATATCTCTAATAGAAACTTGGTTTCATAACTTAGAAGAAACTAATGGCATATTATTACATGATTTTATAAAATCATCGTTTTCATCATTCAAAACAAATAATATTTTTTTATCATTGTATTTAATTTTATCTACAAAAGTAGCAACTAATTTTGTAGAAGGTTTTTTTATATCAATCTTGTCATTTAAAAAAGAAATTGCTTTCTCATTAAATTTTAGTGTTATTGCAGATTTAAAAGCTAATTTATGAACTTTTGAATTAACTTTTAATTTATAATTTCTTGTTGGTTTCGGTCCGAAGGCAACTCCACCACCAACTCAATGAGGGTTTCTAATTGAACCTTGTCTCGCTTTACCAGTATGTTTTTGTCTTCATGGTTTTTTACCACCACCTCTAACTTCACCTTTAGTTAAAGTTGAATGAGTCCCTTGTCTATCTCCGTTGTTTTCAGCAAGAATACAATTGAAAATAGATTGTTCATTAATAGTCTTCAAAATCAAATCAGTATTTTTAACAGTTATAATTTTTTCATTACCTTTTAAATCTAAGAAATATTTAATATTATTCATTTTTATCACCCGTCTTTAAATTATCGTCTTTTTTTTCAACTTGATTTGCATCAACAGGATTTGGAGTTAATGTAGGTTCATTAGTAGATGTTTTTATTTCTGCATCTTTATTAATTAAATTTGCATCAACAGAATTAGATTCAACTATTGGTGTATCTTTTTCTTCTAAAACTACTTTTGAATTTGGCTTGCTAGTCTTTGCATTTGAAAAAATTTCAAAATCAGGATGTTTATTTTTCTTCTTTGATGATTTAATACAAACCAAACAATCAATAGGTCCAGGAATTGCACCTTTAACTAAAATTAAATTTTTGCTAATTTCTATTTTTAAAACTACCAAATTTGAAATAGTAACTAGATCACAACCCATATGGCCTGACATCTTTTTACCCTTCATAACTCTTTGACCTTGACTACCACCTCTACCAAAAGAAATAGAACCTTGATATCTATGTGGGTAACCAGCACCATGTGTTTTTGGACCAATTGAAAAGTTTCATCTTTTAATTGCCCCTGTAAAACCATGTCCCTTACTAATGCTTTGCACATCAACATTTTCACCTGGAGAAAAAATATCAGCTGATATCTTATCGCCAACTTTATATCCTGTTACATCTCTAAATTCTCTAATGAATCTTTTTGGTTCACAATTAACTTTTTTAAATACACCCAATTCTGGTCTATTTAAACTTTTTTCCTTAACAGAATAAAAACCAACTTTTGTAGATAGATAACCATCTTTTTCTATTGTTTTATTTGCTAGTACAACATTTGGTTCAACATATATAATGGTTGCTGGAACTAATTTTCCATCAACACAAAAACATTGTGTCATTCCGATTTTTTTTCCTAATATCATTTTCATAAAAATTACCTCAAAAATTACTACTATAAAGTAATTTTTATATCTACTCCTGATGGAAGAATAAGATTTTTTAAACTATCCATTGTCTTATCGTTTGTATTGAATAAAATCAATAAACGTTTATGAGTTCTTCTCTCAAATTGTTCACGCGAAGATTTGTTAACATGGGGTGAACGACAAATAGTAAATATTTCTTTCTTTGTTGGTAATGGGATAGGTCCCTTTACTTTTGCACCACTTGATTCTGTAGTCTTGATAATTTTCTTTACAGATTCATCAAGCATCCTGTGATCATAAGAAAAAATTTTAATTTTTAGCTCTTGTTTCATTTGACATTTACTCCATATTTTGTCTTAATTGTTGCATTATTTAACAACTACTATTGGTGTATCAAATAAGCATAAACAAATTTAAATACCTATTAAGTATATATCAAAATGTAAAAAATGAATAACAAAGTTAATCTTAATTAAAAGTGTTATTCAAATAGGGTCGATGAAGAAATTGCAGTAATAAAAAACAAGCCCAATGTAAAGACCGATGTAGAAAAAATGATTGAATCAAATCTATCTAATACACCACCATGACTTTTAAGTGTAGAACCATAGTCTTTAATTTTATATGCCCTTTTAATATAACTAAATAATATATCTCCCATTATAGAAAAGAGAATCATCAAAATAGATATGAAGGTTATATATAACCATTGAAATAAATTCGAAATATCTTTAATACCAATCAAAACATCGAATGAAAAATATTTAGTATCTAATGTAAGTAAGTATACAAATAATAAAACAAATAGAAAAGCAGAAGTTCCACCACCTATTGCACCTTCTCATGTTTTGTTGGGACTTATGATTGGTGCCATTTTATGTCTTCCAAACAACAAACCGGAAAAATAACAAAAAGTATCAGTAGCTCACACAATCATAAGTACGAACAAAAGAACAATTCATGATCTAACTAAACCCAAAAAACATAATGACATAAAACCAAACGGAATTAATATCATTAAAAAATTTAATGTAATAACATTTTTGAAAGTATTAACTTTTAAACATTTTAATAAAATGTTTGAGGCAATTATTGAAGCTACAATTGATGCAACAATTATTGATATAAATAGAGAAATAGTATTTGTAGCTGTTGCGCTATTTATTCAACCAATATCAGAAAGTAATTTACTATAATATTTTAAAACTATATAAGAAGAATTTGGGCCGAAATAAAACACCATTGATAGAACTAGTAAAATAAAAAAAGATATTTTCTGTCCTTTGAAAATCAAATTATTTATTTCATAAATTGAAAGAGCTAATGGTACGAAAATAAGAAACAAAAATAAAAAAGCAAATATACTTCTTATATTTAAATTGGGCAAAAATGCCTCACTTCATTTCGAACTAGTTGAATCAGCCAAAAAAGAAAAAACAATAACTAAAGCAAAATATAAAAATATAGATATTGAAATAAGGACTCTATTTTTTAAATTTTCTTTTTTTTCTTTTGAGACTTTATTCAAAATTATTAAATTATTACTAATCACAAATTTTTCCGAATTTTCTATTTCTATTATTATATTCTTTTATATTATCTGTAAAAATTTTTTTCCCATAATCTGGTCATAGAGTCTTCTCAAAAATTATTTCAGAATAAGCAATTTCATATAACATAAAATTACTTATTCTTTGTTCGCCGCTAGTCCTAATTAATAAATCAACATTCGGGATATCTTTCGTCAATAAATATTCTTTAATATTTATTTTTTTTGAAGAATCACACATAGAAATTTTAAAAGCATTATTAATATCAGCATCACCACTATAATTAAAAAAAATGTTTACATTTATGTTGCTATTATTTTCTGTTATTTTTTCTACTTTATCAATGATATTGCAAATATTTTCTGAAAGGTTATCTCTAAATCCTATTATCTTAATTCTTACACCTAACTCCATAAAACGTTTAACAGCTTTGGAATTAACATTTAAATTCTCAACTAATAATTTTAATAAATAATCAACTTCTTTTTTTGGTCGCTGTCAATTCTCAACACTAAAAGCAAAAAAAGAAATATTTCTTATTTTATTCTTTATACTTGCAATAATTATTTCTAAGATTTTTTTGGTTCCACAATAATGTCCATATACTCTTGGTTTATTTCTAGATTCAGCTCATCTCCCGTTGCCGTCCATAATAATTGCAACATGATTTAGATCATTCATAAATTAAATAGTTAAAAGTTCTTTTTCTTTAGCAGAAAAAATAGATTCTATTTCGTTGTTATAATTTTTTGTCATTTTATCTAACTCTTCTTCAAAGTATGAAATCAAATCTTTTGAAAGTTCTTTATTAGATTTAAATTGATTGTGAATATTTTTACGAATATTTCTTATAGATATCTTACATTCTTCAGATAGCTCTTTCGCTTTCTTAATTGAAAGTTTACGGTTCTCTTCTGTTTGAGGAGGAAAATTAACTCTTATTAAATCAGCATCTAGTTGTGGAGTTATTCCAAGATTTGATTTTAATATAGCAGCATTGATAGCAGAACAAAGTGTTTTATCATATGGTTTTATAATAATTTGTTTACCTTCAACTATTTGAATATTAGATACTTCTAATAATTTCAATTTATCACCATAACATTCAATTGTTATTGAATCAAATATATGCGGATTTGGTCTACCTGTTTTTAATTTTTGATATTCCATAACTAATCAATTTATCTTTGGATTAGACTGGTTTTCAAATTCATTTTTATATACATTTCATTCCATGTTAATTTCTCTCTATTCTATAGTTGTAAATTTTACTTTTTTATTCATGACATTAATTATGCTATTGGGTTCATTTATTTTAAAAACAATTAATTTAATTTTATATTCTTTACAAATTGATAAAGCAGATATATCCATAATCTTTAAATCATTTCTTATTAAATCATCATATGAAATATTTTCATAAAAAATAGCTTTTGGGTTTTTTAATGGATCGTCTGAATAAACTCCATTAACATTATTTTTCCCCATCAAAATAAAGTCAGCACCTATTTCAACAGCTCTAATAGCAGAACCTGTATCAGTTGAAAAATATGGCATTCCAGTTCCACAAGCAAAAATAGTTACAATTCCATTTTCAATAGATTCTTTAACATTTTTAATTATATGTGGTTCAACAACTTTATCCACATTAAGGGCTGAAAATATTTTAGATTTAACATTAGCATTTGTTAATGCTGATTCAATAGCTATTGAATTCATTAAAGTTGCTAACATACCAATATAATCAGCATTATATCTAACCATATTATATTTATCAGAGATATTTCCTCTTCATATGTTTCCACCACCAACAACAATAGCAACATTAAATTTCTCTACAAGAACTTTAATTTGATGAGCTAATTGATTTAGAAAATCAAAAGAAATATTTTCATCATCTACTTTTAAAGATGCTCCGCTTAATTTTAGTAATATAGTAAGTTTTTTATTGTTCATATAATATCTCTATATTACCTTTTCATTTGTGATGTAACTTCACTTACAAAGTCAGTATTAGCTTTTTCAATACCTTCACCTAATTCATATCTAATCATCTTAGAAATTTTTCCACCATTTGTAGAAAGATATGTACCAACTTTAATATTTGGATCTTTAATAAATGCTTGTTCTTCTAAACAAACTTCAGCTATTGTTTTGTCTAATCTACCAACAACAATCTTTTCAGCAAATTCTTTTGGCTTGCCTTCTTGAATTGTTTTTTCAATAAGAATTTTACGTTCTGTTTCTAATCAATTTTTATCAATTTCATTCTTGTTGATAAATTTTGGGTTCATTGCAGTAACATGCATTGCAACATCTTTAGCAACATTAGTATCAACAATACCTTCAATTAATACAATAGAAGAAACTCTATCATTTGAATGTTGATAAACACCAAATGTTTGATCTTTATTTTTTGATAATATTTCAGCTCTTCTAAAATTTATTTTTTCACCAATTTTACCAGTTGCTTCTAAACATAATGTTTTAACATCTTTACCATTAGCAACTATCATTGCCTCAACATCTTCTTTAGAGGTTTTTTTATTTTTTAAAATAGATTCACTAATCAAATTAACAAGGTCTTGAAATTCTTTGTTCTTTGCAACAAAATCTGTTTGAGTATTAACTTCTAATATTAGACAGCTATCGCCAGAAACTAGAATTTTGGTTACTCCTTCAGCAGCAATTGCATCAGCTTTTTTAGCAGCTTTTGCAATTCCTTTCTCTCTTAATCATTCTATTGATTTGTCGATATCGCCATTATTTTCAATTAAGGCTTTTTGACAATCCATAAAACCAGCTTGTGTTCTTTCTCTTAATTCTTTTACTTTTTGTGGTGTAGCTACTGACATAAAACTCCATTACTCTTTATAATATTATATACAAACTAAAGGATATAAACAAAATAAAAAAACTCACCAATTAAAGTGAGTTTTTTTATTTTTTAAAATACTATATTAAATATTAGCTTCGATTTGAACCTTTTTATCTAATTTTTCTTTTTTGTGTTCATCTTTTGCAATTGATTGTTCAATTGTAGAATCGCCACCTTTTCTTTTTCTAAGAAAGTCTTCGATAAAAGTAGGTGCAAATAAGATTCCAATAAACAATACTAAAACAACAATTAACATTGATCTACCAACAACTTCAGAAGTTGATATAGGTACGTTAGCGCCTGATGCACTAACACCTATTAACATTAAGATATCAAATATAGGTGCAATTGTTTGCATTAATAGAGTTATTCCAATTAAAGAAACTGCAATTATACCCATTGGTACAAAATATTTATTTTGTTGAGTTTCAACTTTTTTAGTTCATCTATTTTTAACTCCACCATATATTGGTAAAGCAATAAATGCAAACGCAAGTAAAGCAGTTCAGTTTGCCATTAAATCAGCAAATGTATATAAACTACCCATACCAGTACCGTATGTAACTAATGCTCCAGCATCATCAGTGAAAGTATAGTTATCAATATAAGCCAATGCTCCAATAATTGTAAATAAAATTACAATTGGATATGTAAGCACTGCACTATATGCAATACCAACCATTGGTTTTTTACCATCAGATAATTTATTAATATATTTTTCAGAAAAAGGTAATTCTCTTTCTCTAATTAAATCTTCAATAAATCTTGGTGCTCACATTGCAAAACCATTAATGATTCCCAATACACCAATCGCAATTAAAATATTAACTAAACCAAATAATCAACTTAAGCCTTTACCAGCTAATCAATCACCAAAACCAAAGAAACTACCATTACCATTTAATGACATTGAAATTGCAATAATTAAATAAATAATTGTTACAGCAGCCAATCCAGCTAAAATAGCTCATGGAGTTTTCTTAGGTTCTTTCATTTCAGTTTGAATACCAGCAGTTACATAGAAACCATCATATGCAAAGAATATTCCAGCAATTGCTATAAACATTCCAAGTCCTGGAGATAATGATGAAAATGAAGGAAGTGTTGGTCCAGCTTCACCTGGTCTAAAACCATCAGTTATAATACTTCCCGCTTTTACACCTTCAATACCAACAAATACAAATCCAATACAAGCTGCAACCACTAGTGGTACAAACTTAATTGCAGTAATAATTAAGTTTTGAATATTACCAACTCTTGATGACATACCACTCATTACAATGAAGTATGTTGAAATCAATAAAGATATAATTGTTCAAATTACTCAATCAGCATCTGTCCCAAAAGCAGATGATCCACTCGGTGCCAATGCACTTATCCCGTCTTGAAGCGACATGATAACATACAAGGGCATAAAGAAATACGTTAATGGTAGATATATATAGAACATAAAGTTTCTAGATGCTTTATATATTATTCTACTATTGAACGTCTTACATCAGCCTATCAATGATAAATTATCATTTCTAGCACTTGCAATTTCAATCAAAGCTAATGCCATTGCAATAACGGCAAATGCTGAAATTAATCATGCAGCGATAGCTAAAATTAAGTTACCATGAGCTCCATCAATAACTGCTTTGGATTTAAAAAATATCCCAGCACCTATCGAAGAACCCATAACAATTAACATAGCTGAAAAAAAACCAATCTTTTTAGAAGTTGGTGCAGCAGCCAAAGATTTTTCTTCTTTGGTTTTCTTGCTACTTTTTACTTGAATTTCACTATTCATAAATTCCTCCTACTTTATAATTGTACTATTTTAAAATGTTAATTAAAAGTAATATGTGTACCAGATTGCATTTTGATTGCTTCTTCTAGTTTGTCTAGACTTGCAATTATAGCTTTTCCAGTTTTATTTTTTTCTACAAATCTAATTGCTGCTTTAACCTTAGGAAGCATACTTCCAGGTGCGAATTGGTTTTCACTAATATACTTGTTTAAATCACTAACAGTCACATTTGATAATGCTTGTTGGTTTTCTTTTCCGTAATTAATAAATACTTTATCAACCGCTGTTAATACAACAAAAATATCTGCATCAACTTTGTTTGCAATTTCTTGTAAAGCAAAGTCTTTATCGATAACCCCATCAACTCCAATATAGTTATCATTTTTGATAATAGTAGGGATACCACCACCACCACCGACAATAACTAATGCACCATTTTCAAAGTTCTTCTTAATAGCATTTATTCCGATGAAGTCTAAAGGTAATGGAGAAGCAACTACTTTTCTATACCCTCTTCCAGCATCTTCAACTATTGTGCTATTCGGATTATTTTTTTCAGCATCTTCTAAAGTTGCATAAAATGGTCCGATTGGCTTAGTTGGGTTTTGGAATGCAGCATCTTTTTCATCAACAATTGTTTGAGTTAAAAAATACAATGGATCTAAATTTAGATTATGTCTTTTTAATTCACTAGCAAATGCAGTAAGAATGTGATATCCAATATAACCTTGACTCATTCCGCCAACTTCGGGGAATGGCATAATAGGTGATTTTTCATCAACTTTTCTAGCAGATATAAATGCATTAAATATCATACCAACTTGTGGTCCGTTACCATGACCAACCAAAACGTTGTGTCCTTGTTTTACCAAGTTAACTATTTTTTTAGCTGGAAGGTCAATAGCATCTTTTTGTTCAATAGGATTATTACCTAAAGCATTTCCGCCTAGAGCTATAACAATTTTTGACATATTAATAACCTATAGTAGATAAAATAATAGCTTTTATTGAATGCATTCTATTTTCAGCTTGATCAAATGCTCTATTGTATTTAGATTGAAATACTTCATCAGTAACTTCAATTTCACCATTTTTTACAATTGGATATTTTTTTCCAAGACTCTTTGCAACTTCTTGTGAGAATGTTGTGTGGTCATCATGGAATGCTGGAAGACAGTGTAAGAAAATTACATTTTCTTTTGCAGCCTTTACCATTTTCATATCAACTTGGTAATCTTTTAATTCGCCAATTCTTTCATCAAATAATTCAAATGGTTCACCTAATGAAACTCATACATCTGTATAAATAACATCAGCATCTTTTGCAGCTTTAATTTTATCTTCTTCAAAAGATAAAGATCCACCATTTAAATCAAAAAGTTTTTGACATTGGTTAATAACATCTTTTCTTACACCTTTTTGGTAACTCTTAGGTCCACATAAAACACAATGCATACCTGTAAAAGCAGCACCAATTAAAATTGAGTGACCTAAATTATTTTTAATGTCTCCATTAAAAACTATTTTTTTATTTTTTAAAGTTCCTAAGTGTTCTTTCATAGTCATGAAATCAGCAATGATTTGCGTTGGATGTTCATCATCTGTTAAACCATTTCAAACTGGAACGCCTGAATATTTAACTAATGCATCAACATCACTTTGAGCAAATCCTCTAAATTCTATTCCATCATAGAATCTTCCCAAAACTTTAGCAGTATCTTCAATAGATTCTTTTTTACCAAAATTTGAACCTTGTGGGCCTATGTATGTAACACCTGCCCCCAAATCAAAAGCAGCAACTTCAAAAGAACATCTAGTTCTTGTTGAATCCTTTTGAAACATTATTGCAATATTCTTACCAACTAATGGTCTATTATTAGTGTGCAATCCTTGGTATTTTGATTTTTTTAAATCGATTGATAAATCAATTAAATGATTTACTTCATCTGTTGTGAAATTTAGTAAACTATCTAAACTTCTTCCTTTTAAATTAACTGGCATATTTTTCTCCTAAAATTAACATTATCCATATCTATATAAATATATCATATTTATATATTTAAAATTTTTTGCGTGCTTGTATTTTAATTATCTTTTACGAATTAAAGGCATAGACATACATCTAGCTGATCCCATTCCTAGAGATAATTGGTTTCCCTTAAAATTATGTACAGTAACACCTGCTTTTTCTAAAGCAATATTTGTTTTTTTGTTTCTATCATATCCAATTACAACACCTGGTTTTATAACTAAATAATTAGTAGCATCAAAATGTGTTTCGATATCAATTTCTATTTGTCTAGCATCATCACCAGCTACTGGTATTAATATTGGTTTCTTGTTTATAATTTGTTCTAAAACTTTTTCTAGAGTTGTATGAATTTCATTAGCAACAATTTCGTTGTCTTTTAAATCTATTATTCAAATTTTTAATGAACCCATAATATTTGGTGAATATAAAAATTTATCATAATCGATCATTGTAAGTCATGTATCTAAATGCATTAAGTTAGTCATCTTAGGAACATTGATAGCATAAATCTTTTTAAAAGTTTCATTACTAGCTTTCAAATTATTTGCAATTTTTAAAATTGAATTCATTTGTGTTCTTTCAGATACACCTACAACTAATGTTTCTTCATTGTAAATAAAGATGTCTCCACCTTCAATTGTACATTTATCATTTCTAGAATAGAATTGTGAAGTACTTTTGTAATCTTTATTTTTAGAAAAAATAAAATCACAGAAAATAGTTTCTCTTCTTCTTGTAATATATTTCATTTTATTTATACTTACACCAGAACCGATTGAAGCAAACGGATCTCTTGTAAAATAAAGATTTGGCATAGGATCAACTATTAATTCTTTTTTAGAAGAAACACCTAATTCAGATGAAAAAATTCCTGACATCATTTTTCTAACCATCTTTTGAGTGCTAGACATTGATAACAAGAATTCTTTAATTTTTTTTCCTAAACTACTTACTTTAATAATTGGTTCTATTTCACTAATAAATCTATCCATGAATTCATTCTTTTCAGATTCACTACATTTATCATAAGTTTCCGTAACTAAATCAACTAACTGAACAACTTCTACACCTTCTTTTTCCAAAATAGAAATGAACTTTTTGTGTTCACTAACTGTGTCTTTTGGTTCTAATATTGCAGAAAATAAAAGTTCATCTAACCTAGATGGAGAAATATTATTTATTTCCTCACCAGGTGTATGAACCAAAACCTTTTTCAAATCACTTATTTCACTATATACGCATATTCCTTTTGAATTAAACATACAAACTCCTTGTGTATAAAACTAATTTATACATAATATTATTATATATTGAAAATGCATACAATTTAATTATGAAAAATTTAACTAAAAATGGCCAATTTCATAATATCCTCTAGAGACTAAATAATCATCAATAGTTATTTTGAAATTTAGTCTTATTTTTTTCAAAATATGACAATTTCCACCTGTTAAAAATATCTCATTTATATTTATTTTTGATGAAGCCGCATCATATAACGAATTTATAAAACCTTGATAATAGTGAACTATACCACTCGAGATTGCAGTGTTCGTATTGATACCAAATTTAATATCACTATTTAGTTTTACTTTTATATCATTTATCAAACTAACATCAGTAAATACAGCATAGTCATTTAATTTTAAATTCGGTGCAATTGAAACACCTTGAATACAATCATCATAATATATACATGCAAATGTTAAAGTACCAAATGAAATAACTAAAAATTCTTTCTGTGTTCTAGATAAATAATATGCTGAAGCTAAAATATCTAATCCAATTTCTTTTTTAGAACATTTGCTTTTGAAATTCTTATTTCAAAATAATTCTTTAGAAACAATAGTTGCTTCTATTCCTAATGATTGAGCTATATCAAATATTTTATTTTCCTTATTTAAAACTACTGAACCGATAATAACTTTTTGAATCTTTTTATCAACTAATAATTTTGAAATATCTTTTAGTGGTAATTCATTAGTCAAGAATTTTTTATCTCCAATGATTTTGCTATTTTTATCAAAAATAACAAATTTCGTATAGCTATTACCAATATCAAAAACTCCTATCATATAATTTTCTCTCCAAGGTAAATAACATTATCTAAATATATTTTTTCATGCTATTAATAAAAATGTTAATATATTTTAGAAATCATATGACAGAAAATATCAATATCGCAATTACAACAATTCAAAAAATTGTGCCTTCAAGAGAAATAAATATTCCATTAATAATTGGATTATCTATTGCATTAATTATTTTAATTTTTTTAAGTAGTTACTTTTCTGGTTGTGAAAGTTCTTTTTCTTCGCTAACTAAAGAGAAGTGAGCTTTATATAAACAACAAAAAAAGAAATCTAGTTTTCTAATAAAATCCATGGATGTTTTAACGAAGAATTTTGCCATGACATTAAGTACAGTACTTATAGGTAACAATTTAGTTAATGTGGGTGCAACCACAATTGCTACTGTTCTATTTACTGAATTCTTTAAGATTGGTGGTTTACAAAATGATGAGTCATTAGTTTTAGGTGTATCCACTGGTGTAATGACATTGTTAGTAATAATCTTTGGTGAATACATCCCTAAAAACTTTGCTAAGAAAAATGCACTAAAGTTTTCGTTAATATGTTCTCCAACATTAGTTATTTTCTACTATATTTTTTTACCAATATCTGTAACATTCAATTTCTTATTTAAAATTAAAAAATCAGAAAAAGTTACAGAAGAAGAAATATCGCATTTGATTGACATTGCAGAAGATGACAAAATATTTGAAAATTTTGAAGCTGAGCTAATAAAGAATGCTATGTCATTTGATGACAAGGTTGTAGAGAATGCAATGAAAAAAAATATCATTACCATAAACATAAATGATAATTGTGAAGAAATACTACATCTTTTTATGTCATCTAGATATACAAGATTACCTGTTATAAAAAACAATGACATTATTGGAATATTAAATTTAAAAAATTTCCTAAACAAATATATCGAAAAGAAAACTTGAGATTTTAAAATTGATATTTCAATGTTAGATCTTGTTGTGTTTACATCTAAACTTGAAAAGCTTGATGATTTACTTAAGAAAATGAAGATACTAAAAAAACACATGGCAATAGTTGTTGAAAACAAAAAGATAATAGGTCTTATAACATTAGAAGATTTATTAGAAGAACTTGTTGGTGAAATATATGACGAGCAAGATGTAATCATTAGTGATGTACAAAATTTCCATACAAATTCTTGAATAGTAAATTTAAATACTAATGCAAAAAAATTCTTTCACCTTAACTTCCCAGAAATTAAAATACAAGTTGATAGCACGCTTACAATGCAAAACTATGTTAAAAAAGAATTCAATACTAACAAACTTTCTAACAAGGAAATTTATGAGAATGAATTCTTAATGGTGTTTTTAATAAAACATTGAGAAACAAAAAAGAATGTTTTAGAAATAATAAAAAAATAGATTAATTATTTAATTTTAATATTGCTGCATCAAAAACTTTTTTCATTTGAGTACATGAATTTTTAAAACCTTTTTTTTCATCTGGTGACAAATTTAAATATATTGGTTTAACTCAACCAGTTGCATTTACCATAGCGGGATATCCAATAAACATTCCTTGACTATCTTTAGTGACAATTGATAACGGTATTATCGAATTAGAATCTTTAATGATTGCATTACATATATTTGAAAGTGCTGCACCAATTCCATAATATGTTGCTTTTTTATAACTTATTATTTTATATGCCAAAGAAACAACTTCTTTATGAATTTTTTTCATTTCATTTACAGAAAGACTTGGCTTATGTTGATAATCTTTTAAAAGAACTCCGCCAATTGCAACATTAGAGAAAACAGAAATTGAAGTATCACCATGTTCACCTATTACATAAGCTGAAATTGATTTAGAAGATACATCTAATTTTTCAGAAATAAGTCTTATTAATCTAGCACTATCTAAACTCGTACCACTCCCAATAATTTTATTCATATTAAAACCAGTAAATTTATAATATAAAGTAGTTAATATATCTACAGGGTTTGATGCAATTATTGTAATTCCACTAAAACCAGATTTTTTTATTTCACTAGCAATATGTTGCATAATCTTAGAATTCTTTTCAATTAAATCTATTCTAGTTTCACCAGGTTTTTGATTTAAACCTGCTGTTATAACAATTATGTCAGCATCTGCACAATCTGAATATGTCCCATTTTTAACACATTTAACTTTATGCGGAAGAGAAGGTATAGCATCTGATACATCTAAAGCATTACCTTTTGAAATATCTTCACAAACATCAATTAAATAGTATTCATCAAATATGCCTTGGTTTATAGATGAATACACAAATGACATTCCAACAAAACCACAACCAACCAATACAACTTTTCTATTTTTTATATTCTTACTCATTTTTAAATACCTTACTTTTTATTATTTTAGAAGATGATATATTATCCAAATCAGGTGATGATACAAATAAAACCATTTCAATTTTATTGCTTAGATTTTTATATGAAAGAAATAAATTCTCTTCATAACTCAAATCAAAGCCATTTCTTATACCCCTAATTATATAATAAATGTTGAGTTTAATAGCAATATCAGTTGTCAATCCATCATTCATTATAACTTCAACATTTTCGATGTTTAATTCATCAATTATTTTTTTAGCATTTTGAAACCGAGATATTAATGGTGAAGAAATTTTGTGTTCATTATTTGAAACTACTACAACAATATAATCAAATATTTTTATAGCTTTTTTCAAAATAGATATATGACCTTCATGGAATATTTCAAACGTTCCGGGAAATATTGCTTTTTTAACTTTGTTTTTCATATTTAATTGCTCAATCAAAATCAAGATTATTTATCTTTATCTTTCCAAACTTTTCAACATCTCCATGCCCAGGACAAATTATAAAACCATTTGAAATATTCTTTAAAAAATATACACATGAATTAACCATATCTTTTTCAGAAGATGTTAACAAGTCAATTCTACCAATACAATCAGAAAATAAAAAATCGCCAGTGAATATATAATCATCAAACATTATTGATGTTGAACCTATTGAATGACCTGGTGTTTTAATAAATGTGAATTTTTTATTATCCACTTCTAAAAATTCAATATCCTCATATAATTTAATTTGATTTTTGAATGCTATTAAATTATAACTAAATGGCAATTTAGGATTTGGATCTAACAAAATGTTTTTTTCATCTTTGCTTATATAAATATCTATTTTATCTCTTATTGAAATCAATTCATTGATTTCTCCTATGTGATCATAATGCCCATGAGTATAAAAAATAATGATTCTATCAAAACCATTATTTTTTATATAATCTAATATAATCATTGCATTTCAAGATAAGTCCACAATAACCAATGTATTATGTATTGTAATCAAATATGTATTATTGTCTAATTTATCATTTTTTAATAACAATACTTTATTACCAAGATTTAACATAAATAATTATCTATTAGTGTAATTGTTTCTATGGTTAACAACTCTAATATATTCGGGTCTTTTTTTAACAATTTCTGGAAAAACTATTTCGTCATCATTTTTACCAACATAATTTTTTGGTAAATCTTTTCCTTCACAAATCGCATCCACTAAAATACCTATTAATAAATAAACAGTTTTTATAGAATAATTGTTTGCTGGAATAACATAATCAATACCTTCAGGAGTTGCATTAGAATTACAAATTGCAATAATAGGAATAGACAATTTTCTTGCTTCTAATAAAGCATTCTTTTCATTTTCAGGATCAGTTAATATTAAAACTTGTGGAAGTTCTTTTAACATTCTAATTCCACCAAAGAATTTAGCTAATTTCTCTGTTTCTTTTTTAATCTCTACTTTTTCTTTTTTATTATATTTATCAATTTCACCAAATTTTTGCATTACAAGTAAACTATTAAATTTTTTAATTGAGTTGTTGATTGTCTTAAAGTTAGTTAAAGTTCCACCCAATCATCTTTCATTTATATAAAATGATGATGATCTTCTTGATTCATCTTTAACATGCTTTTTGATTATGTCACCTTTAGTACCAACAATTAAAGCTTGACCACCATTTTTAGAAATATTAACTAGGAAATTATAAGCATCATTAAGCAACACTACAGTTTTAGTTAAATCAATTATATGATTATTACCTTTTTTAGCATATATATATGGTTTCATTTTAGGATTTCATCTCTTAGAAGACAAACCAATATGTGCACCAGTTTCCATTAATTTATTTACACTAACTAATTTTGAATATTTTCTTGAACTATTTGAAGCATTTTCATTAATTTTAACTAAAATGTTTCTTTCTATTTCTGCTGCTTTTTCTTTATAAGAATCAACATTATTCTTTCTAGCGTTTGTGTAAGTTGAAGTTCTATTTCTAAAATCATCTTTTTCAGTAAATATTGGTTTATCACTACTTATCGGTTTAGATGTTTTAGTTTTTTCACTACTACTTTTCTTAATTGTTGTACTTGGTTTTGTATCTAATGTTTTCTTTTTTTTTGGTGTTTCAACATTGATATCTATTTCTGCTTTTTTTGGCATTGTCGCTCCTATTTAGTATGTTTAAAATTATACATTAAATTATTTAGTTTTTTTATTAGACGGTAGTAATGACTAATTTAAACTCTTTTCTACTTCAGTATAATTTAAGTGTAAATTTGTCTTTCTTCCGAATAAATCAACTTCTAAATCAATAATTTTTTTATCATCTGAGATGTTTATTATTATTCCAGTTTGTCCTGTCATACCACCAGATAAAATATTAACTTTATTACCTACTTTAAAATCATGAATAGCAATTTCGGTATCTTTATTATCGTTTTTATCTTCATTAATCACTTTATCTGAGTCATCATCACTTTTCATAGAATAAATATTATCAGATGTTGATTCAATCGTATTAGATGAAACACTTTCATCAACTTGACTCTTATCTTCCTCAGTTATATTTGATTCTTTTTCTACACTTTTTGAATTATAGAAAGAATCATCATTATTTGAATTGCTATCAAAAAATTCAACCTTTGTTTCTTTAAGTGGTGCAGTCTCTATGTTGTTATCAGAATAAGAATAGCTTGAATTATTAATAACAATGTCTTTGTTATTTTCTACTTTAAACAATTCTTGAACTTCAAATTCAGACATTGGAATCGGTGCAGCACCTTTACCTGATGATCCAACAAAACCAGTAACACCAAATGTGTTTCTAATTGCATATCAAACTTCTGATGTCATTATCATTTTTATATATATATAACCAGGGAATCTATTAATTTCTCTAATTCTCGTTTTTTTATATTTGTTTCCAGGCAATGTTTCTCATGTGATTGCTTTAGTGTTTCTCATATTTTTTGGAGGGGGGTTAATTTTATTATCAAAAATGTCTATAGTTATTTCTTTAGATTTTAATAATTTAATTTCATGAACTAAATCATTTAGTTGATAACCTCTAATTTTATCTTCTAAATTTCTATATACTGCCTCTTCATTACCATTGATTGCTGTGATAATATATCACTTAAATTCGTTATTGTTATCTACCATATTTTTTCTCCTATAAAATATTTATCATTAATATTGATATGCCTGTAAAAATTAATGCAAAAATGACTATCAAAAAAACAACTATAAAAAAGTTATTAAACATTTCTTTTTTTGATATTCAAGAAATTCTTTTGAATTCTTTTCCAACCCCAAAGAAAAATCTTCTAAAAGATTCGCCATAATTCTTCTTTGGTTTTTTTTGTTTTTTCTGCTTTACTACTACTTCTGCAGGTTTTGTTAGATTTTCTTTTTTTTTCATAATAAAAATTACCTAGTCTCTTTATGTGTATTATGCTTATTACATTTATGACAAAATTTTTTCAACTCTAATCTGTTAGCACTATTAATATTCTTTTTCACCCTATAATTTCTCGACAAACACTCATCGCAAATTAATATAACATACTTTGACATACTATGATTTATTACTTGCAATAACCATTTTTGTTATTTCCTTTTTAGCAATAAGATAGTTTATTTTTCTTTCAGCTTTAAATAAAAATTTATTTAGAAACGGAATAGTAAAGAAACAAAATATTGAAACAAAAAAGACTATTGCTCCCTGTCACGCAAGAAATTTATGACCTCGATCCATAAGTACTCCTCAACTTATTGGTTGTTTATAATCAATAATAAGTTTAGCCAAGTTTTCATAAAATATTTGGTAACCAAATATAATGATAATACCTATTAATGATATTATTGAAATTGGTATAAATAATCGCACTTTATTGACGTTAATTTTCTTTTTTCATCTATTTAATAATGCAAAAAATATGACTAGCCCATATACTAGAAAGAAGAACAATGTAGGATAATTTGACATTCCATCTACTAGAACATCAGTATTAATTATGGCACTAGGTATGAGCATTGAGGTAAATCAAAACATAAATACTATGAACAACAATATTGCCCCGGATAGAAATTCATGTTTTCTTCCAACTCTATTAATAACATCATATTTATAAACAATTTTACTTTTAACTAAATAATCAAAATTTCTGATTGATGCTAATGTCAAACCATTTGCAACACCAACAATTGATAAAAACATAAATATATCAATAATTAGTTCTAAAGAAAAAGCGAGTGTTGGATCTCCAGAAAATAAGAAATTATAAAAGTTACCAATGACTCCTTGTCCTATTAAAATTTGTGAAATTGTAATTAATAAATAAATCATTGAACAAAAAACCATTCCAACAACTATAACTAAAGGAATTTTTTTCTCGCCATTTTTCATTTCTTTAGATAAAGAACCTACAGCTAAAAATGAATCAAATGCAAAAAGAATAGCTGGCAAAGATGCTAGTATACCACTAAAATCAATAGGAGTGGGTGTTGGATTTGGCATTAATCCTCCATCAGGCAATGGTAATGGCTTACCTGGATGAGTTATTAAATTAACCCCTTTAGTAGAAGCAAAAATCAACCCAATAATTATTGTGGCAACTAATGGTAGAAATTTTGTAATAGTTAAAACAAATTGAGTTTTTCTACTTAAGTTTTTATACTTTACATTTGTAAATAAAATTATTACAAATAGTACTAAGGCCACTAAGAAAACATATCCTATGTGTGTATTACTTAAAAGTCCATTGGGTGAAGTTCCACTTTTGATATCAAATATATTAAAAATAGATTCTGCAGCAAATATAAATATGGCTGGTATTAAAATACCAAAATAAAAAATTGGTAATGACAATTTTATAAAATAACCTATTTTCTTGCCAGCAAATAATTCAGCTCATTTTGCTAATCCTGCTTTAGATCTAGTTGATGAAGAAATCTCTGCAAAACTAAATGCTGTTGCTGTTGCAACAACTGCTGCTAAAATTCAAGAAATTAAAACCCCAACACCATTAAAACCATTTGATTCGAATACTGATCCATTTTTAAAAAAAATACCAATACCTATTACACTACCAATTAACACTGATAGCGCAGAAAAAAAACCAATATTTTTTGCAGTTTTCCTTTTAATAGCCATTTTGTTTCCTAAAATAAAAAAAACCCTTTTAGGCGGGTTTTTAATTCTTATATATTATATAATATTTTTTTCGATAATCGGAAAGAAATGAATATAACCTATTACTAACTTGCAAAGGTGTTAACTCCAATTCTTTTGCTATTTCATTACACTTAAATCCTTGCATTCACAATCTTAGAATTTTTTTGGTTTTCTTACTATTAATAGAATCAATGACATTTTCAAATTCTATCAATATATTTTTACTTGCAATTTCGTCTAGTAATCTATCATCAACAAGTTCTTCAATTTTGGTCAATCCATAATCTGTAGTTTCTGATGCAGAATAACTAAATGCTTGATTCAAACATCTGTGACTTAACCTTAAATATTTTTTTACTTCATTAAAAATTGAATCAGAAGTTTTAAAAAAACAAAATTGCTCAAATTTATATTTACATTGTGAATAATTAAATAACTCTATAGATTTTGATAAGCCTTCATATGTCATTGAGTAAAAGTCTTCATTCTCAAATGGTAGATTATAAAATTTCTCATTATATTTATTAATCATTGAGAAATATAAAACATTAAGAAATCTATCGATAAGTATCTTGAATGCTATTTTATTATCCCCTTCTCTATATAAATATAACAACTCATTTGTTTTTAAGTTTTTCATTAAGTACCTCTTTTAAATTGATTTATTTTTTAAAAAAAATAGCAAGATTCCTGTTGCCACTGACACATTTAATGATTCCACTTCTACAGTTATTTTGATTTTATAATCAGATATCTTTTGAATAAGGTTTGACACACCATTTGTTTCATTACCTACAATCAATGCAATCTTATTATTATCAACAACAAGACTTTCTATTGGAATAGACTCTGAAAGAGTGGAACAATATATTCAATAATTCAATTTTTTTAATTTTTCAATAGTGTTTGCAAGATTAGAAACTCTAAGAAAATTAAACGAATTTATAGCACCCATACTATTTTTTATTACTGTATCGTTTATTTGTGCTTGATTATCTTTCTTAAAGATAACATCAATAACAGAAAAAGCTTTTGCAGATCTAATTATTGAACCAAAATTACCAACATCATTTATAGAATCTAATATCAATATTAATGATTTGTTGTTATTCCTACATTCTATATTTTTAATGAATGAATCAAAATCATCACTTAAAGTGAAACTCTTCTTTAATTCTCCAACACAATCTATATTGCTTGCAGAAAAGTTTTTAAAAAAATTATTATTCCTATGAAGCTTAATTGGAACATTGAATTCTTTGCATATTTTTTTTATTTCGGGAGAAAACGTCAAAAGATGAACCTCTTTAATGTTGGATTTTTTAATTTCCTCAATGGTTGCTTTTTTCCCTAATGAATATTGTGACATAAAAATATTTAACGTTACTACTAAAAAACTACTATAAATTATAATAGTTTTTTATCTAAAAGTCTCTTTCTTAATTTATCTGATATTTCAAAATTACTATTATTTTTTTGTTTATTTCACTCTAATAAAATTTCAATATTTTTCTTTGTATGTATATTTTTAATTTCTATACCCAAAATTCTTAAACATTCAATTGTATTAAAATATAGTTTATTTGTTTGAGAATCTATATTTTTATGTAGCATTGAATTTAGAGTATTAATTGTTTTTAAGATAAAAGAAATTTGATTTGGAAAATTAAAATTATCACATAGAGATGATAAAAAACTAACATCTACTTTCTTAATAGTTTTAAATTTCTTTTCAAGAATCAAATATGATTTAACCACATTTAAACTATATAAGACTTTCTCAATTTCGCTTTTTGCTTTATCTAATAAAACCAAGCTAAAATTTAAAGGATTAGAATAACTAGTTTGGTAAAAAAATCATCTAATTGTATTTGAATCATATTTATCAAGTAAATCTTTTACTAAATAAAAATTATTTAATGATTTGCTCATCTTTTCATCATTTGAATTCAAGTGTCCAATGTGCATTCAAACCTTTGATAAAGGCATATCATTTATTGCTATGTTTTGTGCGTTTTCATTTTCATGATGAGGAAATTTCAAATCAATTCCTCCACCATGGATATCAATTTGTTTTCCCAAATATTTATTAATTAAACATGAACATTCTGTGTGTCAACCAGGTCTACCGTTAGATCAAGGAGACTTTCAATTTAATCCGACATTAGTTTTTTTTCATAAAACAAAATCACTTAAATTCTTTTTCAATTGATTATTTTTCAATCTTGAATTTTCAGCTAAGCTATCACTTTCGCTTCTTCCAGATAACAAACCATAATCAACAATCTTAGATGTGTCAAAATATATATCGCCAGATATCTCATATGCAAAATTTTTACGATATATGATATCTACATATTCAATTATAGAATCAATGTTAGTAGTTACTTTTTCTATTCTTATAAGATTTAATGCAATATTTAAATTATTTAAAATTTTAATATATTCTAAATAATAAAAATTTGATAATTCAGATTCAGATATATTTTCTTCATTAGATTTAATAATAATTTTGTCATCAATATCTGTGATATTGTGTAAAAAATTAACATTGTAACCCAATGATCTCAACAATCTGTTTAGAACATCAAATATTATTATAGGTCTAGCATTGCCAATATGAATATGATTATAGACTGTTGGTCCACATAAATATATTGAAATATTCTTATTATTAAAAGTTATAGAATTACTAGGATTATTTTTGTATAGAATTAATTTCACAAGTATATTCTATATTAAAAACACTTTTTTATAAAGTGTGTACTAATTTTTCTTTACTTTTATCTAAAATTAAATATGCTTTAAAAATTACTTCTTTAGTATTGTCATTAATGTACAATCCTCTAACTTCATCTTTAGTAAATCAGTGGTAATGTAAATCATCTACAGTTTCATTAGAAAAAGAATGACTTTCATTTAAAGTTGCTAAATAAATCATATCAATTGAAAATAATTCATTATTAGAATTATCCAAATTACGTTCTTGAATTAAAAGTGGTGCATTTAAAACTTTAGAATTTGGTGAGTCAAATAATTGAATTGGATTAACACCAATAATTCTAATATCATGATTAGTTATTCTCTTAACTTCTCTAATAAGGGCTTCTTCTGGGTTTTCAAAATCCATTACCATTCCACCCGGTTGCATTCATGAATTTAAATCATTATTTCAAACTAGCAATATTTTTTCTTTATAGATTATCAATCCTGATGATGCAAAAACTTTTTTCATTATATATTCTCCAATGTTATTTTTATTTTTCTATGTATTTTTATGTTATGTTATTTTATATTAATATACAAGTTTAAATGTCTTCGTCTTCTAAATCTATCTCCTTGAAATATGAATCATTATCAATATCATATTCATCAAATTTCTCAAATAAATCCTTTGATTTTTCACGTTCTAATTCTAATGGTTCAGTAACTATTAAATTTTGGTCGTAAAAAGTCTTATATGAGTCGGTATTAGATTTATATAATACTTTCAAGATTAATGATACATACTTAGCACTAATAGCCCGAGAATCATCTAGCATAATACCATCAATATAGTCACTTTTTATTATCTCAACTATATCATCTGACAAGTAGTCACCACCATATAAAATAGGAATAATATTACCAATATAATAGTTGTATTCTTCTCTTAAGAAATTTCTTATAACTTTAACAGTTTCAATAACAAATTTTGGTGTTACTCTTTCTGAAAGTTCAGAAATAAATGTTGGTTGATAAACCAATATCAATCTATCTTTAAATAAGAATGGATCAATGTTAGCAAGCAATTGTTTCATTTGGACTTTTAAAGCCTCTTTTGTACTTTCTTTTAATAGATCAACTCTAGTCTCAGAAATACACAAAATAACTTTAAATTCATTTTCTAATAATGTTCTAACTTTAGTATTTATATCAAGAAAATTATCATGAAAATCTTTCATAGTTTCATGGTGGCCAAGAACAACTGTTGTTATACCATAATCTTTTAATTCAACTCATGATATAGAACCTGTATGGTCACCTAAAATCACATTATTCACATTTTGTGCAGCAACAGATATTGAGTTCACATTACCCAATAAGTTCATAGTAGGTAATAAACCTAAATATGTTGGTACTAAATATATATCAACATTATCAACAGAGTTTAGATTTGACATAAACTTTTTTATAGAAAAATAATCTGCGTTTAATTTTCAGTTTGCAACTAATATTTTATTTTTCATTTTTTCTCCTAATTAGAATTATTTCTCTTGCCAAATGAATTTTTTGTAGTATTGTTTTTGCTTCAAAGTTTACTATTTTTAAAATATTCTTCAATTATTTTTTCAGAGTCATAAACCTTTCTGTTCTTTTGAATCTCTTGAACAACATTTTCAAATAACATAGAGCTTTCATCTCTTTCTGATGTAGGGCTTTCAACAATTCTACTTGCCTTTCATTCTTGAGATTTATTGTAAATTGTTCTAGTTCTTACTGGTTCAATTTCTACATCTATATAATTTGTGTCAGAATAATTATTCATTTCAGCCATACTGATATTTTCATCAACACTCTTATCTATACTTGGGTTATCGAATAAACCAACTTTTTTAATCTTGTTTCCCATTTTTTCTTTTAGTATTTTTTGAGAGCTTAGATCAATACTTTCTAAAAACTCACCATCATAAACATAACTATTAATTTTTTGATTTATTTCTCTAGAATATTTCACATTAAAATTACTAGCAATTTGTCTAACCTTAGAATTACTAATCTTCATATGAATTTTACATCCGTTCACTCACATATTATGAATTGACAAAATTTCTCTTAAAAGTTTATTTATTTGGAAAGATTTGTAATCATAAATTGATTTTGATTTATCAATACTATGATATACTTCACTTATTTTTTCATCAAAAAATGGAGCATTTTCTCATTGTGACTCAACAATAGAAATTATTTCATCAAATGTTTTCATATATGAATAAATCTTAAAATATCTTTGAGGCATTGATTCTTGTGTTTCTTCAATAATATCAGTTGAATCATCATAATCATCTTCAATAGTAAGCATTTTTATTTTTGGATAGAAATATGTATTAAAAACATCATAAACTTCATCTCTCATAGAACTATAGAAATTTACTAAATTCACTGCACTATTTGTTTCAAAAATTTCAGTTTCACTTGCAAAATATTTTTCAAAAAATAAATGGGGTTCAAAGTTTTTCATAATAGCATTATCAACAGATTCATATGCTTTGTTTTTTGCTTTTCTAATAGTAATCGGGTTATTGTTTAATTTAATTTTCTTAATTCATCTATTAGTTTTTCTAATTTTTTTCAATAATATATTATCTTCTAAAAAATGTCTAGATAATTTTGATGGTTTTGATTGAAGAATTTCATCATCAAACATTGTCATCAATATTTTTGATAAATCATATTTAAATCCTTCAAAATCAATATTGTTATATCTAGTGTATTCTAGTAAATAATCATATATTTTTTTTCTAGATTTAGAAGTAGTAGAAATTCTGTCATTAATTTTTAACATTTCTTTAAGCACAATATAATTTTGCTTTTCAGCTAAGTATACATTGTCTTTTTCCATATCATTATATAAAGACATTTTATTTGTCATAAAATCATTTATCAATGGCGATGCAACACTATTTTTTCATACATTAAAATCAGCTATATATCTTTTGTTCATATTTTTTTGATTATAATTTTGCGATATTAAAGAATTCTTTTCAGAATGATTATCAATACCTAAAAAAGTCAAAAGTGTTGAATATATAGAACAGAAATTACTATTTAATGCCTTTGATGAAGCATTACCATTATTTATAACAAAGAAAGTTGGAGACTTTTTATTATAAGGTGTTAGCGCAGATTTCTTATTAATCATTTTTTCAATTGCACCATATGATGAAGCAAGCGCTAAACAATTTCCACCTGCTGTAAGAAAGTTCATTAAACGTCCTAGATTTTTATCAAAAATCTCAACAGCTGTTTTTAATAATTTTAAATCACCAAATTTAGCAATCTCAGCGATTATAGGGTTGTGGATTATAATAAAATCATATTTACCAACTGAATTAATTGCTTTATCAATTAATAATTTATTAGCATTAAATATATAATCATTGTAAGAATTAGTATCTTTTAATTTTATTGATTTTTTATCAATATTAGGATTCTCTTTATTACCATAATATTTTTCAATAAAACCTTTTTTGTGAGGCAATGATACCACAAGTGATTTCATATCATTTTGTGCAACAATATTAGGCAAAGAAGTTTCTAAATTATGGTTATCAAAAAAAGTATCATGATTAATATGACCATAAATTTTAGACATTGATGCTATATGTAAATTTTGAAATTTACCATGCACTGCATCGTTTAATAAATAAAGCAAACTTGAATAAACATCTGAATCATAATCTAAAAGAACTATTGAATCATTTTCCTCAATGAAGTTCTTATATATTGTTTTGTTAATAGCTGAAGGAATTAAAGCATCATCTACTTTATTAAATAAACATTCTTTTGCATAAAGTATAGGTGATTCAAAACCATTATCTCCTAAACCAACTATGTGTTTGAAGTAGTCTTGAACATGATCACAATCATCATATGAATGACCAATTTTAATAAATACATTTTCTCTACCAGTTATTGAAACAATAGCTACTTTTCTTTTTAAACAAAATTTAAAAAAATTATCAACCTCTTCATAAAAAGAATATGGAATACAGTCTCTACCATCAGCTATTAAATGTAAAACAACTTTTACACCTTTTTTCAATAAAGCATTTATAACCAATTTAATATGGTTCTTTTTAATATGAAATGTATTAGATGAAAGAAGAAAAAATAAATGAGAATAAGAATTATGTTCTTTACAATGTTTTTGTATTTTATTAAAAATATCTAAATTCAATAAATTTTTTTCTTGAACTAATGAATCCATTTGTTCACTTACAGTTTTAAAAGTCTTAGAACCCAAAATTGTTTGTGAAAAGTTTTTATCAATATCTTTTGAAACACATGTATTAATAATGTTTTTCTTTCCAGGTTTATCATTGGTAATTATAGATCAAGGAAAAAGACCAGAAATCAAATAATTTAAATTCGGTTTTTCAACCAATTTAAGATAATTGCCTTTTCACTTTGGATTTAAACCAATACCTTCAATGTTTAAAAAAACTAATGTATTTTTCATATATTTATTCCTTATTTCTCTATTCAATTAAATCTTTAGCTGATTTAACTTTTTTAATTTTTCTACTGTTTCTTCTTTGTTCATCTAATCTAGCATTTAATTTCTTAACTACTTTTCATTTATCTATTCAGAATCTTATAACAAGAATAACTATTAAAGGAACTAATAAAATTGCAAAAGGAATACCAATAAGCATTGCAATTAATGGTATATCTGTACCTTTATAGATTGGTTTATTTATTTGAAAACCATCATATTTCTTTTCAAATCTAAGATTTTGATCATTATTCTTGAAGTTAAGGGTAATAGATAAAGTACCAGTAATATCATCATAATCACGATGAACATTTTTAGAAAAACTTTCAGCTCCACTTACTGAATAAAATAAACCTACATCTGTAGTTGTGATTTGTGATGGAAACTTTGTAGATTTTAGTTGTTCGATTGCAGCGTTGTTATTTTCAGATCATGTAACAAATACAATTCCTTCCTTAGAAGTGAATCCTGAAATAATTGTTGAAAAAGTATTAACAGAATTTAAACCATTTAAACCTGCAATACTAGCATTTATAGTAAGTGAACCATTTTCAGCATTTGGTATATATTGAATTTCAATACTATCGGGATTTGCTTTTAAATAAGCATCAAGATTATCTGATAAATTAGCAACTATTTTAATTTGGCCATAACTATCACCAAATTCTTTTATTGTATTAACAAAGTCATTAGGACTTAGTGTTTTATATGAAGGGTCTAATTCAAAAAATGATTTTCAAATAAGTGAATTTAATGCAGGTTTTGTAACTGGGAATCCAATATAAGTTCTATTAAATTCCTTTATCGGTACTATTGATGTAACACCACCTGATAATTCAACTCAATTAAAAAATCTAACAGTTATAGTTAATGAACCTGATTCATTAACTGGTACTAATATTATTTCTTTATTTAAATTATTAGTTTGTCCAGAAATTTGTAGGACATTGTTTAATAACAAATCTTCTGTAGTTATAGAAGTTGCAGATCTAGATAAAAGTGCTTGTGGCATTGTATTGAAACTAAAAGAAGATTGTGAGCCAATTACATTTCCTGATTTTCTAAACCCTGTGAAAGTTTGTCTAATAACTCTTGTATCACTATTTGGTAACGGATTTTCTAAGTTAATAATCAATGTTAATAAACCTGACGAATCATCAATTTCTGTAGAGATTGTCATTAATGGTAAACCATTAGATGAATTAACATTTAAAATATTAGAAAAGTAAGTAGAAAAACTTGCATAATTACTTAAAGTTTGCAATTGTAATGTTTTATTTGAACTATTAATAAGATTTGGTATTAATTGTGATGGTCTATATTCTCTATATGTTTCTGCAGTATTTGGGTTTCCATCAATGTCCGTAGATAATACTTCTTCATTTGATTTAAAAACGAAATAAACTGAATCATTAGCTGTTGGATTACTTAAAAATATTTCACTTATAACAAATGAATAACGTACATTCGTTTTATTTCCTATTTTAGTAAAAGTGAAATCAACAAATAATTCACCAGTCGCATCTAAAGGAACAATATTAATATCATTGTTTGTCAATTTAGAAATATATGATTCATTATTTACATCAGAAAATGCTGAACCAAATTTAACAAAATTTGTCATGACTTCATTTTTTGTTATTTGTGTAGGCAACAAACCACTATATTTTATTACTAGCTCTCTTTTAATTTCAGGATTTTCTAATAAATATTCTTTATTGTAAAGCATAACTGATACATCTTGTTGAGACAATGGGTTAGATAAAAAATAAGGTGTTTCATTTGTACCAAACTCAAAACTAGAAATATTTTTAGTAACTAATGAATTATTAATTCACATATATGGTATCTCAACTTCTATAGTTAATGTACCTAATAAATCATTTGGTCTTAAAACTAATTTTGGGTTCAAAATGTTTTCTAATCTCAATAAATGTTCAAGTGCAATATCTGAAGTAATTGCAGATGGTAATAAACTTTTAATAAATAATGGTGGTTCAAATCCACTAGTTGGTGAACTACTAGCCTTTATTGCTCCATTACCATTTATAAAATTAAATACAGATTTAGCAAGAACAATAGGTGTAGTTGTACCACTAGTTGGTGTGCCACTAGCATCAAGCGTTCTCAAGGTTTGAGTAAAAGTTAATTCAATTGGATAATTATTTGAATTAGATGATGAAAATACAGAATAAGTTATTCCTATTTTTGGTAATTTATTTCCTAATTTAGGATCAGTAAAGGTTACATCTAAAAATTTACTATAAGTGGTTTCATTAAGCATCAAACTAGTAAACTCACTAGAATAACCATTATTTTGACTATTAGCAATTTTAGTAAATATAGCTCCATCCAAAACTTCTGTTGATGCACGAACATTAATTATTGCAGGTAATTCCAATGACGAAGTAGATGCAACAACTTTGTCTCATTGTCCAATTAATGAATTACTATACATTTGAGCAATAGTAGTATCAGTCATTTGTGCATATCAATTTTGATCAAGTGGTTTTGTATAAATATTATAAATTTTACCTAATGTAGGTTTTGCTGATTCAAAATTATATAATGATCTTTTATATGCAAAATTTAAATCTAATTCTACTGCTAAATTATTTGAGTCAATAGCAACATAACCTAATGATTCATTAGAATTATTAGAATATAGTCTTTCAATATTAACAAAATAGTATCCAGTACTTGGTGGATAAACATGAGTTGATATATTAATGATGGGACTAGTTGAAAATAAACTATTTAAATTTATATTAATAGAAGCATAATTTCCACTAGTAGTACCAGGAGTTGTTGACCCTTGACTAAGAACAAGTGATAAAACATTATTTGTATTATCCACAAAATTAAATGTACTTAAATAGCTACTATTAGTAGTATTAAAAATAGCTTGTGAACCAACAAATAATGTTTCTAAATTTAATTTAGCAATTGATGTTTCTGAAATAGCAATATCAATTGAGCTTGAAACATTATTCTGTGAAATTTGGAATATAGAAAAAAAACTATCTAAATCACTCACAGATATTTTTGCTTGGTAAACAATATAAATATTATTTCTCAAATAAAAAATACTATATGGAATTGATTCTAAACCAAAGTATGACTTAATCACTTGTGGTGGCACTATTATTTTTTTAACACTTATAGTGGGGGTTGTGACTTTATTAATATTATTAATATTTACATATGGTATATCTACATTAGCAGTTGTAGTGTTTACAATTTTTGGAAAACCATAAATAGATAAACTATTGTTTACAGAAAGCATGAAATTGTAATTTGTGTCCCCTATTTTAGTAACCAATTCATATTTTCCTTTGTCAGCTCCATCTCAAATAATTTTGAATAAATAAGTACCTAATTTTCCAGTTTCTGTCGAATTTAATAAAACCATTATAGAACTTGGTGAATTACTTAAAACATCACCTAAAACAAAATTAATAGAATTAATTTTTAATTTTGTTGCATCACTAACAGATATAAGAGTACCTAAATCAGTTTTTTTAACTATTCATTCAGCTTGTCCAGTAGTTGTAGATGTAGAACTAAATTTGGTAACTTGATCATAATTTCCTGCAGTTTCATTAGAACTAGTTAATAATGCATAACCTGAAAAATAAATATTATCTGGAGCATAATATTGTGCTGGAGATTTTTCTAAATCCAAAACACCTGTTGAATCGACATTTGGCATAATCACATTATTAGGTGTAGTAGAATTATTATTATTATTAGTTAATGCAAAATTTGATGCTCTTGAATTATTTAAGTTTGCATTTAAGTTTCTAGAAACATTTGAAATAGATTCATTATCCAAAGAACTAATTGTTGTTAAAGGAAGAATACCAAGAAGTGAAATTCCACAAAATATAGCAAAATAATTTCTTATAATTTTTTTATTAAATTTTATTTTCATTATTTTCCCCTTTTATCTTTATTCTTTTTACTATCTTTTTTTATTGGTTTTATTTTTTTAATAAAGATAGTTTTGAACAATACAAACATAATTATTATTGTTAGTAATACAATAACAAACGTTGCACCAGAAGCAGCTATTATCATAGTGAAATTATCAGGGGCTACAAAATCTGAAGTATTGTTAGATGTAGAGCTTACGAATCCATTAATTACTGTATAGAAAGTTTGATTGCTAGGATTGTTTTGGTCTTGATTAAACAATGGAATTGTTACTGAAATAATTAAAAATGTAGGGTTATTTTGATCAATTTCAATATTAACATTATTAGCAGTTAAAACTTTATTTTTAAATAACGGAATTTTATCTAAATAAAGTGCAATAACATCTTCTACTGTTACACTTTCAATTTCTTTACTTAACAATTCATTTGGAACATCAATTTGAGGAATTCATCCAAATTCTACAACTGATGAATTTGAATCTGATTTAGCAAAGCCACTATAAAATTGTAAGTATACTCTACCAGAACCTATTGGGTCAGTTCTACTTTGAATATATGTTTTTATTTCAATAGTTCCGTTAACATCATTTGGAAATAAAATGGTTTGGGCAATATCTGTAGTGGCTACACTTGATATAGTCACAAAATCTTCTAATTTTATATATTTATCAGCACTTGATTTAAAAACTTCATATGAAATGTTAGAAGGTAAAAATGTATTCAATCTAGGAAATTTATTAAATAATTCATCTTGAGATTTTCAACTAACAGTCTCTGTAGTGTTGTAATTATATGTTAGTAAGTCGAATGTCTGTTGAGTATAATAACCGTACTTTTCTGGGTTACCTGTTTCTTGATACTTAGCTCCACCTCATGTGTTGAATCATATTTTAATAACAATTTTAGTTTGATTAGTTTGTAATGGTATATAACCTTGTCCAGCATCAATAGTTCCACCACCTAAATAATCTATATCTACAGTACGAGGTTGATTATAAGTGTCTTCTGATCCTTCAAAAAAATAACTAGATAAATTTAATATATATAAATTATCATTAATATTATTTTTGAAACTATTAACAAGATTATATGATGTACCCAAAGTACTTTGTGCACCATTCACTAATAAACTTTGATCAGTTCATTCAAATATTAAATTCTTACCAGCATCAATGTTAGGTCTAAAAGTGTTATTTGGAAATTGTTGTATACTTTCTTTACTAATAATAGAACTTGAAAAAATATCATAAACATTATATTTATAAATCATTGTTAAAGAACCCAATAAATCATTTATTGAAGTTTCTATATTTGTAATCTTGATTTGACTAACTATGTTACTTGGAATTCCAGTAGATGTAGAGAAATTAGCATCCTTAACATTCATACCCATATATGTAATTGATGCTACTGGTGTTTTATTTGTAGAATATAAACCAGAAAATAACATATTAATAAGTACATCTTGTGGAAGAGATATAAATTGTGAAGCAAACAAATCACCAAATCTTGGTGTTGCATTAGAAGTCAATAAATATTTTGCAAATGCTGTTTTTCCAGCTGAATCTAATGGGTTGTTACTTATATTAATAAGAGGGTTAATAGATAATTCCATAGTTGATCTATTATTAGATGTAGTTGTTAAACCTCTAATAGTTAATTTTGTATCAGCTGCAGTTGGAAGAGTTCCACTAACTCAATCAGTACCTGTTGTATTAGTAAATGCTATATCAATATTACCTACACCATATAAATTACCACTATTAGAAACATTGGGAATGTCACTAAATGAAACATTAATATTTGCAAAATCTGGAAGTATAGAAGTACTATCAATTAAATTATTTAAAACATCAGATTTTGTTAATTGATGAAATCTCTTATTTGTTGCCATAACAAAAGATTCAATAGTAGTAGTGCTTGCTCAATTAAATCTAAATTTCTTTGGCAATACAAGATTAGCTGGTGTTTCTCAAGTTGTACCATTACCTTGTCCCGTTTCTGGACTTATAACAACTTGGCTTCCAGGTACAGTTACTCCATCTTGTCATTTATTTAATTGTTGTTTAATTGTAAATTTAACAACACCATTTTTAATGTCATCTGCTGTTGGTGTATTTATATCAATTGAGAAATTAGCAGATGGTGATGTAGGAATTAATAATTCTTGCAAATCTGAAATTGTAACTTCATTAGCATATTTCTTATTAGTTCATGAAATTTCATCATTTGCTCTAAATGTAAATTTAGTTTGTTCTTCTTCACCGTCACCGACTGCATATAAAGATTTATTGTTTATATTTAAATTACTATTAACGTCTTGCAAATGTGTCAAATTATTATTTGCTAATAAAATAGGTGCAATGATTAATGAAGGAATTCCAACAACAAAAAAACATAATAGTTTAATATTTTTTCTTTTCATTTCAAACCAATCTAATTTAATTTATAATTATTAGTACTTAAAATTAATTATAATATTTTAAAATATCAAAATCAACTTACAGAATTCTATTCGTCGTGATTTTTGCTTGTTTTTCTAGCATCTTTTTTTTCAGTATCAGTTAATCTCTTATCTAATAATTCAGATACTCTCTTAATTTCTTTTTTATTTTTAAAGTATGAGATAAAAATAATTGGTGGAATTAACAATATCATAGGTATCACTACAACTAATGCTAGCGTTAAATAATCTACAGTACTTTTTTGTGGTTGTAGTGTTGAAAAACCTGAATAGACAATTGAATTAGTTTGTTTAATAGCATTTGTAGTTGGATCTTTTAATTCGATTGCCACGCTTAGTGTTCCATTTATATTGTTTTTTATTATATTTATAGAAGGTTCTAAAGTTGGTGAATCATCCAAATACGTTATTTGATACAATGAAGAAACTTCATCATCACTAATATCTGATGGTAATTTACTCTTTAATGATTGCATCTTAAGACTATTTTCAGATTCAAACGAAATAGGAGTATTAACATAAATATAATTAAATCCTGAAATTTTATTTTCTAATACAACAACATTAGTAGGTGTTAAATAACCATTTAATGTCGCAATAATTGAAATTGTACCATCTGAATCGTTTGGAATGTAATTAACACTTAACTTAGAATCATTACTTCTTAAATACAATTGTATTGATTCTGATATATTAGCAAATTGTAATAATTGGCCTAAATTTGTTGGTTCATTAGATTTTATAGAATTCACTACAAAGGTTGGGAATGCTGTTCTATATTTTTCATCAATTTCTTTAAAAGATTTTCAAGCTATCATAGACACTGGTTCTTTTGATATACGAAATCCTGAATAATATCTTGAGAATTCTTTGATAGGAGTAACAGCATTTGACTCAACTCAATTATAAAATACTACTTTTATTCCAAGTATTCCTGATGTATTAATTGGTTCAAGATTAATTGTAAATTGCAATGATTTAGCAATATCATTCATAGAAAAAACATTAGCATTTTCTAATTGGTTAATTGAAATATTTGATGGTGATAACCCTAGCAAATCATTTGGGATGTTTGCAAAAGAAAATGTGGGAGTATTTGAAGGAACTGTACCACTCTTCTTAAAACCATAAAATATTCTTTCAAATCTATATATATTTGAATTTGGTAATGTAGATTGCAGTTGAATTTGAAGATCTAATGTTCCTGCTACATCATCAGCTATAGCATCAATATTAATAGCATTTCCACCATCTAGTGCTGCATTATTTATTAAATCATTAAAATAAGATGAGTATATTGCAAAATAATTTAATAGAGTTTGAACAACATTTGGGTTATTATAACCATTCAAATATTTAGCAATTAATGATGGGTTTTGAACAGATAATTTAGTGTTAGTTGAACCAAAATTTGTGTTTAAAACATCGTCATTATTTCTAAATGAAAAATAAATTGATTCATTTGCAGTTGGATCTTTTAAAAAAAGTTTAGGTGTATAAAACAATAATTCCTTGTTTGATATATTCCCAATTTTAGGAATTGTTAGTCTTACTAAAACTTGACCTTCTTTATCTAAAGGAATTAAAGTAACATCTTTCTCAGTTGGTAAAACTATCAAACCACTATTAATTAATGATTGATTATAAAATGCGGTTCCAAAAATAATAAAGTCATTAACTATGTTAGAAAAAGAAACAGCTGATGGTAATGTTGCACTATATTTAAGTGTAAGTTTATTGATTAAATTAGCATCAACATTTATATAATTCTCATCAATCACAGTTGTTGATGTATTTTGTCCAAACAATGGATTACTTTTGAAAAAAGGTTGTTGTTGATTACCAAAACCAAATGTTATCAATTCATTTTGCACAATAAAATAACTACCTACTCCGTTGGATTTTCACATAATAGGAACATTTATAGTAATATCTAATATCCCATATAAGTCAGAAGGATTTTTTGAAATAATAAAATTTGGAACATTACTATATTTGATTAAGTATTGTCTTATATCAGCATCAGTAATTTCTGATGGGAATTTGTTTTTAAGAAAAGAAGGGGCTTCAAATGGTGTTGATGGTGCATTTGAACCACTACCAGTACTACCAGTAGCTCCATAAACATTTCCTTCAGCATTTATAAATTTATATGCTTGTGAAAATAAAGTATATTCACTCGATGTTCCAGCAGTATCTATAGAACCATCAGGGTTTAATTGTCTAAGAGTTTGTTTAAAAGTTAAAGTAATATTATATTCTCTTGATGATTGACTAGAAAATGCGGATGGAGTGACAGTAATATTTGGTAATCCTCCCCCTAATCTAGGGTCAACAAAAGTTATATTCATAAAATCATTATATGAAGTTGAATTTCCTAAATATTGATTAAACTCTGTTGAATATCCGTTTCCTTCATCGTTTGCAATTTTTTGATAAATAACGATTGGTTTAATTTTGTCATAATTTAAAATGTCAAAGTTAACAGCTAATTCAAGAGAAGTAGAAGATGCTATTTGGTCTCATCTACCAATTAAATTAGAATCTAAAAATTGAACAAATTTTGTATCTGACATTAATGCATATCAACTACTATCACCAACTTTAGTATAAATGATTGGTATGTTCCCTAAACTAAGAGAAGCTTGTTTAAAGTTATATATAATTTTAGGATTAGAAAAATTTTTGTCTAATTTTACAACTCTATCTAAACTATCTAAAGCTAAATAAGAAACAATATTAGCATTGTTAGCTCCACCATACATTTTCTCAACATTTTTAAAATAAATATTAGTACCTATTACATCATGAACACTAGGAACAGGCGGGTTAGTAGAAGATAAAAGTGTACTTAATGAAAAAGAAATAGAAACAAATTTTGATGCTCCTGTTGCAACACTAGCTGTTGTAGATTGTGAGATTAACAATCTATAACTATCAGAACTAATATTTACCAAATTGTATATTAAAGGTGTTGTTGTATTATTGCTAAAAATACCACTTGTATAATAAGTACTTAAATCTAATGGCAATATATCTTCTTGAGTAATAGTCAAGGTATTAACATTAAATAATGGTGCTAATTTTATTCAAGTCCCAGAAGTTGCAGCGCTTGCACTTGTTGCACTACTATCTTGATAAAAAACAAACATATCAGAGTTTAAACGTCAAAAAAACCTTGCTACAGAATTTACAGATATATTCGTTGCAAGAAGAGCTGTTGGAATAGTATATGTGTATGTTGCAGCGGGAGGCGTATCTGGTGTTAATGAACTAGCTTCACTAATTGTTTTAAAGATAATATTTAAATCAGAACTTAAGGTAGTAACCTTTGGCGCTCTTAAAACTTGAATCGTATTTGTAGAAGGTGATTCTAGTGATAAGAAATTAAAATAATTATTATCAGTAGAAATCTTTTGAAACAATTTATAATCACCTGGTGCAGGAGGTATTGTTTCTGATCCGATAGGTCCAGATGCAGCATTTCACATTATTCTAAAAACATATGAACCAATCTTTGATGCTTCAGTACAATTAGCTAAAACAAAAAGTGAAGGGTGAGCACCAAAACCTCCAGGAGAATATAGCATAGATTTTAATTGAATTTGATTAGCTTG
>JAVXTD010000002.1:5689-7791 GCA_036642835.1 Malacoplasma sp. | reverse complement strand
CACCAAAACCTCCAGGAGAATATAGCATAGATTTTAATTGAATTTGATTAGCTTGTACAGACAAAATAGTAGCTAAATCTTGACTCTTAACAATTCATTGAACATTACCAGGAGTAATTATATCTGTATTACCAAAATTTTTTAATTGAGATTGAGTAGCAAATTTTGTTATTTGATCAAAATTACCATTAGCTGTTGTAGACGATGTAAACATAGCAAAACCAGTATATGAAAAATCCGCAGCATAATTTTGTAGGGGCAAATTCTCAAAATCATATTTTTTGCTTGAATCAAGATTTTGATCAATAACATTATTTGCGATAGTAGTAGGATTAGGGTTTGTTTGTCAAGCTCCAGTCATTGCTTTTGATGAGTTTCTCATTATTTTATTAGAACTTATCTCAGTTGATAAAGTAGTATTATTATTTGTAAATAAAGTAGACAATGCAAAAGATGAAAATCCTGTTGTTGCCAAAATTAACATTAATGGTATAAGTGTTTTTTTAAATTTCTTATTTAATTTAGTCATTATTTACCCTCTTTCTTTTTCTTACTTTGTGCATATTTTATAAATTTAGTAAGTACAACAATAAAATATATAAGTAATGGTAGTGCAGTTAAAGCGGCTAAACTAACAGATAAAATTAGTGTTAAATTTAACGGTTCTTTTACTTCAATAATATTTTCAATATTGATTTTTTTAAATCCCACCATTTGAGTATAAAAAGTTTGGTTTCCAACAACAGCTAAGTCTTGATTATAAAAATCAAAGGTAACCTTAATATATATAGAATTAGAAGCAACATCGGGCATTACTGAAATATCTTTTTGACTTATAATTCCACTTTGGAATAATGGATTATTAGAAATAAAATAGTTCATTATTTCTTCATCAGTTACTTCATTCACTGTCTTATTCAATAACTCTTTAGGCAAACCAATTTGTGGTGCTCACCCAAATTGTATAACATTGCTACCAATGTTATTTGAACTAAATCCTACAAAAACATTTTGATATGTTTGTGTAGTATTGTTTGCATTTCCTATAATTTTAAAATTCAATGATCCTAGTGAATCATTTGGTAAAACAATAGTCTGAATATTGCTCAAACCACTAGTAGTAAAGAATCTATTTAAATCTATATTTCTTTTAGAAATATCATAAGCTATTTCAGATGGTAATTTTGTTAATAAATCGTTTATGCTATCATTTTTTTTTCAAATAACTGTTCCGCTTGAATATTGATAAGATGGCATAGTGTAAATTATAGAAGTTTTGTAACCATCTTTTTTAACATTATTTTCCTCATAAATATAACCATTTCATGAATTGAATGTAATAGTTACTTTAATTTGATTATAATCGGATGAAGTTTGAGATGATGGGACATATGCTCCATTAACGACTTTTGTTCCACCTTTATACTCAATATCAAATTTTCTATCTGTTTTCGCATAAACATCATTACTGCCAATAAAAAAATTATTTGCATAATTAATTTTAAAATTTTCTTTTTCATTTGATGACAAATTAGCATTATTAATAGTATTAAAATAAGAATTTATGATGTCATAAGATGAACCTAATGTTTGAATATCAGTATTTGTTTTTCAACTAAACACTAATGATTTGTTTGTGTCAGGATTTACCTTAAAAGTTTTGGGAGCAAAAATTTGAGAAGAACTTTGGTCTAAAACTGAATTAGAAAAAACATCATAATATTTATATTCATAAACTAATTTCAAAGAACCATCTAAATCATTTGGTTCAGAAATTATATTATATAAACCTAATTGTGAAACAGTTGTTGCATCAATCCCTGTTGTAGTACCAAAATTACTATCACTAATAGAAGCACCCATATAAACTAAATCAATCAATTTTGATCCCGCTTGTAAATATGTCCCTTTTTGGAACATATTAATTAAAGAAAAAATATTACCATTATCTAGTGAAACAAATTCAGATGGATATAAATCACCAATTATATTTTCATTTGCTAATAAAACATTACCAAAAATGTTTTTATTTTGAATAGTAATCCCGCCTATGTTTGAGCTTGTTTTTAGTTGGGAAAAATTCATTACTACTTTTTGACCAG
>JAVXTD010000002.1:0-5589 GCA_036642835.1 Malacoplasma sp. | reverse complement strand
CCTATGTTTGAGCTTGTTTTTAGTTGGGAAAAATTCATTACTACTTTTTGACCAGAATCATTATTCATTCCTCTTAATATTAATGTTCTTTGTTGCTCTGTTGGGACTGTATTATTTATTCAACTATTTGCTTGTATATTACTAAAGCTAATAACAACTTTTACTACGCCAAATTGAGATCTTGAATTACTAGAAACATCAGAAAAGGTAACAGAAATATTATTTGGATCAGGTAATTTAAAGTTCCCACCAGATTTTATTAATTCACCTATAACAATCTCTTTTGTTAATTGACTAGGTTTTAAATTAGTATCTTTTAAAAATAATCCTATATCTTGGTTACTTCTTCATTCAAAGTGGTATTTGTCAGCAACTATTAATCCTGTTGGTGTTGTTCAATTTGTACCAGAACCAGAACCAGAACCTGCATTAATTTTTTGGTTTTCTGTCTTGGTTACTTTTCCATCAGTAAAAGTTCTAATAGTTTGAATTAATTCAAATGTAATTATTCCATCCAATAAATTTATAGATTTTATTTCAACGTGAAAAATTGCATCTATATTAGATGGTATTAATATGCTTTTTATTTCTTCAGATGATATTTCATCAGCTTTTTTTGTATTAGCTCATGGGATTTGGTCATTAGGTAAAAATGTATAAGTACTTTTAGTTTCTGTTGTTGTACCCAAAGAATATGTTGAGATAGTGTTATCTATTTTCGATTCAATAGCATTATTAAATGTGTTAGTTTCATTTGGTCTAACATTGTTTAAAAGAAATAAAGAAGATGTGATAGCAATAGGTAGCGCTGATATTAATATTCCGAAAGCAAATATTTTTTTTTGAATTTTTATTTTCATAGTAAAAGTGATTCCAAAATAATAATATATATTTACTAATTTTAATTTAATAAATTATGAAAGTCAAAAGCAAAAAAATTAAAAAGATAAACTTTTAGTTAATTTTACTTTTAGTTATTCTAGCAATGTAATCTTTTTCACTTATATTCGCAGCTTTAGCACCCATAATATTTTTAGCTTTAATATATATTATTCCCAAACCTATAAACGCAACAACTGCATTAGTTATTAATATTGGTAAACCATCTAATATGTCACCATTGCTAATCATAGCTTGGTAGACTATTAATGCACCATATATAACTCAAGTTCAAGCAGTAATTTGTAAAATAATATACATAATTAATGAAACACCTGATGTGTCTTTTGATTTAATTGTTTTTATAAGTTGTGGTATATAAACACCGATTGTTAAAATTGTTGAAATTCATCCAAAGACGGTGATTATTAAATTTATTGTATCCATATTCTATTATATTAATACAAATTAATTAATCAATGAAAAAAGTTAATCACTTTAGATCATTAACATAAGAATTTGGGAATAAATCATCCATTAAAATCCCTCTTTCATTAAAAACTTTGTAAGATATTAAATCATCCTCAAAAATTATTTCATAACTTTTTAAAAGGTCTCCGTTGTTTTTTCTTTCTTGATGAAAAATTCTACAATATTTTTTTTGCAACTTACTAAATTCATTTAGAGTATTGAAATAATATTTTGTACCTATAAAAATTAATCCATCATAATTTGTTAAATTCAATTTATTATTATTTTCAACATTAAAATATAAAGAGTCGATTCCAATCTTTTGATTCTTTTCAAAAAAAGAAATAGTTTGGCCAGATCTTAACCCATATCTTAATTCATCATTAACTTTATATTCTCTTGCTTTATAGATAACAATTTTTTTATTAGAAGTATGTGTACTTAATTCAAGATAAGCGCCATTACCATTTTCATCTACACCTAATAATTTATTTTTCACATTATGTCTTGTATATTCAATTCAATTTCTAGCAAATAAAAATCTATTTTCATGTTGTGTAGAATCGACCAAAGAAGAAAACTCAGCAACAATTGGAACTGTATTCAATTTTGTATCAGAAGAAAACTTTAAGGGAATCGAATCAAAATCAAAATTAAATACATTACGTTTTTCTAGTCCGTTTATTCTATCTATAATTTCGCCAAATAATGTGTTTTCTCCATTTGGTAAAATTTTTTCTTTTTTAGTCAATAATTCATAGATATAAAAACTTGATAGTGATGTTGAATTATTTATAATAAGATCATTAACAACTCTCTTCTTAAATAATGTTGTTTCGTCTCTATTTTTAGCTACTTCTTCTATACTATTTTCTAATTTAGTTTCTCTATTTGCATCTATTACATTTATGTCTTTCAAATACAAATTATTAAGGTTATTTTTGATTATAGAAAAATGTCTATTAAATTCAATAACATCATTATTAAGAAGTCCTTTTAAATTAAATTCAGATCCATTATCAAAACTTATAACATATCCTTTTTTAAAAAAATTTTTACTAGGTAATATATTAATTAATTCGCTGTAGTTATATACATCATTAATAGGCAAATATTTGTTTGATCAAATAAATATTTTTTCATTTGAAAGAGTTATTAAAACTACATTATTTCTATTTTTATAATAAGCAACCATAGAAAATTTTGTTATTTCATTTAAAGAATATTTTTTTTCTATTTCTCTTAATATCTGGTTTACATCAATTTTTGTTTTAAAATTAATAGTTAATGATGTGATATTAAAAATCTCATTTTTTTCTGAACTTAGCATAATTTGAAAACATCCAATATATATAAAATAAATATGATTATAATATAAAGTATATAGAAAAATCACTTTAATCTTTTTTATTATACTTGGTTTAATAAAAAAATTAATCAGTGTCAACTAAATGAAAAAAATAGAAATTAAAACTGATGAAAATCTTAAAATTAAAGACTTTATTTTAAGACATATAAAAAATGTCACAACATCTTCTGTCGAAAGAGCTCTAAAAAAGGGTGATATAAAGGTGAATAACAAAAAAGTGAACTACTCCTATATTTTGAACAAAGGTGATGTAATAAAGTTGTTTATATCTTTTAAAGAAAAAGAGTGTGATTATTCATTTTTAAAATGTGAGGGTAAAATAGATATTTTTTATGAAGATGAAAATATAATTATCATAAACAAAAAATGCGGCGTTCTGTCTCAACAAGACAAAATGGAAAAGATTGAAAATTTAAATAACCAAATAAAAAAATACCTATTTTCAAAAAAAGAATGAGATCCAAATAATATAGATGGTTTTGTTCCAAATTTATGCCACAGACTAGATAGAGATACTACTGGTTTAATAATAGCTGCTAAAAACTTGAAAACATTGAGAGAAATTAATAGTTGTTTTACAAATGGTTTAATAATCAAAAAATATATAGCATTGGTTTATGGAGATATACCTAGAGGAAAAGTGAAGTTAGAATCATATATAATGAAGAACGAAAAAACTAACCTTATGGAAATCGATAAAGAAAATATTTTCAATAAAAAAATTATTACCGAATATGAGTTAATAAAAAGTTATGGAAATTACTCAAAAATTAAAATTCGCATATATACAGGAAAAAAACACCAAATAAGAGTTCACATGGCAACAATCAATCATCCCATTTTGGCTGATTCAAAATACAACAAAATAAATTCATTAAATTTTAAGAACTTGTGTCTCCAAGCTAATGAAATAAAATTTGAATTGCCATCAAATCATTTTCTTAGCTATCTTAATGAAATTGAATTTAAGTTGTCAGAAACAAAGTTTACCTAATTAGTTACCTAATTGATTACCTAATTAGTTACCTAATTGATTACCTAATTATAATCTATGAATGTAGATCTTATTTTCACATCATACATTCGTAAAATTATTGAATTATAAAAAAAATCAGTTAATAGCAAAATAGTGTATAATTAACTATTACTTTAGTAATAGTTAAAGTTATTGTTTTTTTACACATGGAATAGAATTTCTATTTCTATATTTGGAACGATTTTAAGGCGTGTTTTGGTTTGTATTCGGTATTTTATATTATTTTTAAATAAAAATCTCTTAAAACTCTTTAAAACAAGAAATAACGCTATACTTTATTGTTGATAAATTGTTTATTCTGAATATTTTTTGTTATTTCTCATAAAAATAACTATATTGTTTTGGAATTAAGTATCTTGTTGTCAAAATAAGGGTATACAGTTAGATGTTTTACTAATTTTTTTATATAGATCTGTCCTGTATTGGTTTCTAATTATGTAACTAATTATGTAATTAGTAATTAATATGTAATTAATTACGTAATTAGTTGTATAATATAATTATTATTTTTAACATAAGGAGAGAATGTGATTATAAGTGTTGTAAATAATAAGGGTGGTGTATTAAAAACTACTTTATCAACAAATTTAGCTTCTTGTCTTTCATTAAAGAAAAAGAAAGTAATGCTAATTGATTTAGATGGTCAAGGTAACGTTGTTGCAACATTTGGCAAAAACCCTTACAACTTAAAAAATACTGTTGTTGACTATTTAAAAGGTGAAATTGACCTTAAATCGATAATAATAAAAGAAAAACCTTTTTTGGATATTATTCCTAGTAATGATCAGATTAATTATTTTGATATTTTATTGAATAAAAATTTAATAAATATTTCTTCATTAAAGAATCTATTGTTTGAATTAAATAAAATATATGATTATGTTATTATTGACACACCACCTAATATGTCAACAATTGTGGCTATAGTGTTATCCATTTCAGATGTTGTGCTTATACCTTTTGAACCGGACCAGTATGCTATTTTGGGTTTGAAACGAATCGTAGATGCTTCTAAAGATTTTATGATTAAGAACGGCAAAGAAATAAAAATTATAGCTATACCAACAAAAGTTAATAATAGAGTGACCATACATAATGAAATTATAAATGACATTATAAAACCGAAACTATCGCAACAAGATGTCTATATATCAAAGAATTTTATTAGTTCTTCAACAAAATCAACTTCATCTGTTGGTTATGAGAAAGTTCCAATAGTTTTTAGTATTATTAAAAGTAAATATCAAAATGAATATTTTTTATTAACAGACGAAATATTAGAAAAAATAAGTGAGAACAAAAATGGGAAATAAAAAATTTAAATTTACGGATTTATCTGATGAAATATTTGTTTCTGATAATCTAAATGAAATTAATACAAATGTACAAAAAATAGAAAAAGACACCCCTAATGAATCTAATGCTCTTTTTACTAACAAAATAAATCAAACGGAAGCAAAAAAAGATATTCCTCTTGAAAATAATTCATTTGTTGTTAATAATCTAAATGGTGTTGCTTTGGAAATTCAGCCAACAGAAAAAAATGTTATCGAAAATTACAAAGTTTCTGAGCCGTTAAAAAATCAAAGTAATTATATACAGCATGAAACACCTTATAAAAACGAAAGTAATCTATCTACTTCTAAAGAGGAATCTTTTAATACAAATATAAATAAATTAATTCAAGTTAAAGAAAAATTAGAAGTTAAAACTAATATCTATCTAAAGTCAGATTTGGTGAGAAGAATAAAAAGAATGTGTGATGAAACAGGTAATAGTAGATCTGCAATAATAAATAAATTACTTGAATATGCTATAAAAGACTTTGAATAAA
>JAVXTD010000001.1:42449-142157 GCA_036642835.1 Malacoplasma sp. | reverse complement strand
GAATCTTGTAAATTATAATATGGATAAGAAATTGGTTGAGCTGAAGAATTTCTATTAGGCAATATTAACTTATAAATATTACTTTGCCCTCTATATGTTAAAAATAAATTTTCATTTGTGTCAAAAGAAAATGATTGAACAGGTTGTTCTAATGCATATGAAGTAAGAAAATCTTTCCCATTTTCAATCTTTAAATTATCAAAAATTATTAATTGGTTATAAATGATTGTAAGAACTCTACCATCTAAAAGTTTATAAAAACTCTTATCTGGGAACGGTTGTCAATACTTAAGGTCAGTGTCTCCACCAATATAAAACATTTTAGATCAAGGGTTGTTAGTGTCCAATATTGGATAAATGGGATTAAAATTATCATCAACTAAAGCTAAAGACACGTTTGCATTTACCTTTCCATGATAACGTTGAAAAACCATAATATTTCTATTCTCAATTATTGGAATTATGTTAAACAATCTAACTTCAGTATAAGGTTTATTATCAATAGAATCAGTAGTAGGTGCACTATCTACAAAGGTATCAGACATAGAAGGGGTAATTGTTCTCATAGTTTTATCAGTTGCTGGATCACAAATAAAAATTTTCTTATTTCTTTTAAATGGTCCACCTTCTCCGTAAACAATAATGTTTCCACTACTTAAAACTTGTATAAAATAAAATAAAGCATCATCTTTTGGAAGAGTAATTGGTAAATCTATTTGCTTTTGCACCTTACCATTTTTAGCATCTACTGAAACAATCTTTTGTTTTGACTTAGGTGCAACATTCATTAATAATCATATAACATCATCAGCAAAACTATAAGCTCAATTAGCAAAAGCTCTATTTACAAACGGAGTATAAGTTGGGGTTGTTAGTGGAGCTGTATCAAGGGTTCATCTTAGTGCGCCAAATCAATCAAGCGCTCTTATTTCATTCTTAAAAAAACCAATTGGTCCTTGTTTAGTTGAAATGGTTTGCATATAAGTGTTGAATTCAATCGGCACTAATGGTTTAACTTGATTAGCAAATTGATTAGCATCAAGATTTGTATTAGATACAGAAAAATTATTATTAGCATAAGATGTATTTCTACTATCAAGAACTGGTGATTTACCAATTAAAAGTGGAGTAGCAATTGCAGTTGTTGCTACAGAAAGTGTTCCTAAAACAGCAAAATAAGGCAATAATTTTTTTAATTTATTGGGAATTTTAGCATTCATATAAACTCCATATATAAATGATAATATTTCTTGTCGTTGTTGTCAAATTAGAAAATCAGAAATAATATTTTCAAATCATACGATTTACAAGTAATTAAAAAAACCATTTTACAAACCTTTAAGAACTAATGTATTTAATAAAATAATTGATAAAATAACTTATCAATAATAGCTTTAAATTCAAAAAGAATCATAATTAATTGTGTAAAATATTGTTTATCTCTATACAAATTCAATATCATTCTTATTTGTTATTAATCTATATAAATTTTGAGATGCTTACCATTTTATTGGTGTAGTGTTTATTGTTCTCAAAACATCGTTAATTTTTTCAAACACATTTGAACCATAAAAATTAACATAACAGCTAAATGGAGATGGATGACTAGTTTCAAAAATGAATTTAGAATTCTTAATAAATTGAGAATAATAAATTGATTTATTCCCCATCAACAAATAAATAATATTTTTATTTGCTGAATCTAAAAATTCAATTAAGTTCTTAGTGAAAATCTCTCACCCAATATTCTTATGAGATAAAGGTTTATGTGCTTCAACTGTTAAAATAGAATTTAAAAGTAAAACTCCCTGTTCAGCTCAATCTGTCAAATTTGGATTTTCTCTAATAATTCCAGTAGAGTTATAAATCTCTTTAAATATATTTTGTAAAGATTTGGGAACAATATTCAATGTTGTAGAAAATGCAAGGCCATGAGCCATACCATCTATGTGATATGGATCTTGTCCTAAAATTAACACTTTAGTTTTCTCAAAATCAAAAAAAGATAAAGCATGAAATATTTTTTCAATTGATGGATAAATATTTTTTGATTTATATATTCGTTCTAAATCATTAGCCAATTTTATAAAATATTCTTTTTTCTTTTCATTGTCTAAAAATATATTTCAACTAGTTGAAATATTAATTGTTAGTATAGTCTTTTTCATAATTCAAACTAGCATCATAATATTTACTTAATGATTTAACAAAAAGTAAATCGACATTACCAATTGCACCATTTCTATTCTTAGCAATCATGAAATCAACAATTACATTATTAAAGTCTTTTTTATTTTCATTAACTTCTTCTTTATATGATAAAAAACAAACTAAATCAGCATCTTGCTCAATCGCACCAGATTCTCTTAAGTCAGATAATAATGGTTTTTTACCATCGCCTTTTCTCTCTTCGATTTTTCTAGATAATTGTGCAATCGCAATTATTGGTGCATCAATTTGACGTGCTATAGACTTTAGTGATCTAGAAATATTCGCAACTTCTTGTTGTCTATTTATATTGACTGATTTTCTACTTTCTTTTAGAAGTTGTAAATAATCAACAACTATCAATTTAATATTTTTTTCATTTGATAATTGTTTTACTTTTGATTGAATATCCATAATAGTAAGATCACTACTATCGTCTATATATAATGGCATATTATATAGTTTAGAAATTGATTCAGAAATAGATGTTCATTGCATTGAATCCAAATTAGCTTTTCTTGAAAGATTCATATTCACACCAGATTCAATCGAAACAATTCTATGACAAATTTGAATGTTTCCCATTTCCATTGAAAACATTAATACTATATCTTGTTTATCTGTTGATTTAGTTGGTTCAATTTCCGCTTTATCTTTTATACTTTTTGCAGCATTTAAAATGAAATTAATTCCTAAAGCTGTTTTACCAACACCAGGTCTTGCAGCTAAAATAATTAAATCTCCACCTTGAAAACCATTCGTTATTTTATCGATTGAAGGAAAACCGCTTGTGATTCCAGTAAGCTCATCAGTTTGATTAAGAAGTTGCTCAAGTTTTTTATTATATTCTTCAACAATCTTGCCAATTTGTTCTATCTGTTTTGTTTTTTTATTACTTGTAATATTTAGAAATTGTTTTTCTAAATTTCATAATTTATCTTTTGCAGAAATAACATCTAAGTTAGTGTCTTCTAAGGTTTTTGCAAAATCACTAAATTTTCTCTTAATTGAATTATTTTTAATAATATCAATATATTGAACAATGTTTTGTTGAAAAGCAAACTTAGAATCAATTCCTATAATGTATGAAACAAAGTCTTCGAATTGAAATTCGTTATTAGTTGAAATAAAATTGATGACTGATAAAACATCAACTTTCTTATTTTCGGCTCATAATTTTTCAAGCACAGCAAAAATTAGTCTGTGTTGTGATAACTCAAAATCTTCAGGTTTTAAATTCAAAAAAATTTCTTCAGTTTCTTTACAAACATTAAAACTATTAGCTAAAATAATTTTTTCAATCTCATCAATTGAAAAATCTTTATTTAAATCTAAATCCAAAATATTATCGTTCATGTTGTCTCGCTTATTTATTATAACAAATTAATTATTTGAAATAATATTGTTAAAATCTCAAATATATTAAAATTCAATTATTTGTAATCCAGAGTAAACAAATAACATAATCTATTTAATATTGAATTAAAGAAAATATCTTACCTTCAAGTTTATCTCTGTCACATAAATCTTTTAATTCAATAAGATATGCTTGACCTACAACTACCCCATTTAATCTATGAATTAATTTCTCAATAGCTAAAGATGTTCCCCCAGTTGCAATTAGATCATCAACCAATAAAACTTTTTGTCCTGGTTTAATAGCATCTTCATGAATTTCTAAAGTGTTATGTCCATACTCTAATTCATAATCAACTGAAATAGTTTTTCTTGGAAGTTTCCCTTTTTTTCTAACCATAATAAATGGTTTTTTTAGTTTCATAGCCAAAGGCAACCCTATTAGATAACCTCTTGATTCAGCTGCAACTATTACATCCACAGTTAATGTGTTAGCAAATTCAACAAATTTATCAATTATAAATTCGACTTTTTCAAAATCATAAAAGATTGGTGTGATGTCTCTAAAGACTATACCTTTCTTTGGAAAGTCTTCAACAGAACTAATTGTTTCGCTTATTTCTTTTATTGTCATTTTTTACTCCTAATGAAATTTGTTGATTGTTGAAATTAATTCTTCATCAACTTCAATAATTTTTTTATGTGAAATCTTTTCACTAATGCTCGCTAATATATTTCTAACATATTTTTGTCTAATCAATATTGCAAAATAATAAAATATTGAGATAGTAAAAAATGTAAATAGTAACGAAATGAATGAACCTAAAACTAAATATGCAAATAATCAAATAGTTAAACTTGAAATAGTTCCCATAAATATGAAAGAAGAAATTATTGCTATAAAAAAGATAAATATAAATACTCTAAATGTTTCTTTAATATTTAAAAATATAAAGTTTTGAATCTCTTCTTTTGAGTAAACCTTATTTTTAACAAACTTAGTTTTGCTAGTTGATATAAATAAGACTGAAACAATATTAGATAATATTGCTAAGAATGTAATTGCATATATAAAAAATAAATCAATAAACATTCAACTTAAATAAGAGATTGAAGCACATAAAAGTGTAGATAAACAATTAACTATAAATATTGGAATTACAGAAATTACATTTAATCTAAAAACATAATAAACCAAATTCAAACCGAATCCAGCTAAAATAGCTAGAGTTGTAGCTTTTGCTAAATCTAAATAAGCACTAGGTGATGTAATTGCAATATTTATATCTGTAAATGTAATGTTAGTTAAGCTAGCTAAAGCTTGAGTTATTAAGTCTTTATTATATACATCAACACTTGATGCGCTTATGATATTGTCATTCAATGTTACGTTTATTCAACTACCAGGTAATGCACCAATAACTTGAGAAACATTTAAGTCAGCAAGACTAGTTGGATTTACATGTAAATATATTACTGTTCCATCATTATATATAAATGAATTTTTAACTCCAATAGTGAATGAAAGAGCAATAGCTATAATAATTAAAACTATAGAAATGGGAACAATTCCATAAAATATATTTTGTGTTTTTTTAAAGCTTCAAGAAAAATCTGTTGAATTTTTTCTCATAAATATAAAAATTTTAGGGCTTGGATTATTTTTAATATCTGAAATCAAAAATAATGGAGCAACGAAAAGTAGAAAAACGCAAATAAAAGAAATCAATGAAAACAATATTAATGTTAAACCCATATCTATAATATCTGTTTTACCAATAAACACCAACATTAATCCAAATAGAATTGTTGAAACATGCAAATCAATAAATAACATTAATGATTTTTTTATTGATGTCTGGATAGAATCAAAAACTGATTGACTCTCTTTTGTATATTTCCTAATTTTTTCCATAAAAGAAACAACACATATTGTAGAAATTATCACACCAATAAACAATCCAATTAAAGATGGTATAGAAAAGTTTATTTTTAATAAAACTAAAATTGATGAAGAAATGATAGCTGATGTAACAACAAAAAAAGAGCCAAAAAAACCAGGAACTCTATAAAGTATGCAAACAATTATTGCAATAATTAATAAAACAATACTAAAAGAAATAAACATCATATTATATGAAGATAAACTTGTTAAACTTTTATCTAAAAAAGGTTTAATTATTAATGAATTACCAAAAATAGCATAATCTGAGATTGATGATGATTTACTAAATTTTAGTGGTGCACTAATAACTGTGTTTTTCATTTCATAAATAAAACCGGTTTGTGCATTTTCACTACCAGTTTGTATACTTAATTTAGATATATCAGTTGTTGGAGCAGTAGTTACTCTTAAATCGATTGTTCTTAATTCACTATTATTAAAAGTTGTAGAAGTTTCAATAAAGTTAGCTGTTGGAAATCAATTATTATAATTCTCATAATTAATTGCTTTACTTGTTTCATTTCTTGTTAACAAATAATTCTCAACAATAGGAGCTAAATTACTATTTGCGTTTGGATTTTTAGAAGTGTTAGTGTCATCTTTAGACTCAACATAAAATTTTAATAAATTCGTATCTGAAATAATGTCCCGATTGACATCAGTTGATAATGCAGCATCAGCTCAACTCTTAAGATCATCTGGAAGTGTATTATAATTAAAAATAATTTTTTCTTTATTTTTTGATGCTTCAGGAGTAGTGTCGGGAGTTTGATTTTGGTTTTTGAAATCAAATGCAACTTTTTTTGAATAATTCAATTTATCTATCAATATATCTTTATTTTGAAATACATATCATTCAGTAGGTTTTGCTGGTGCAGTTGGTGGGGTTTGTTTTTCATTATTAAAAATATTAATATTCAAATTTGTATTTAAATTTAAAGCTACACCAAAATTATTTCTTTCAGTTCTAGTATCTTTAGTTGCAGAGTCAGCATTTATATTAGATTGTATTAATTTGGTTGAATACTTAAATTCATCACTATTACCAAAACCGTCATTATTTGCAGTTGGTTTGTATTGTTCAATTGTCAACCTAGATGTATTTAAAGTTTCTAAAAGGACCAGCAATGGATTTTTATTTTTAATATCACCACGATATTCAACTTGTGCTATATTTTGTAAATCAGCATATATTCTTCCAAAATTGTTACTTAATATTCCATCATTACTTTGAATTAATTCGCTCTGAACGCTTGTGTTTGAAATATTTTTATATAACAATCAATTAGAAAATGACTTAGATGAATCTTCAACCAACTTTTTTTGTTCTTCTGTTGAAGTTTTCCCAGAAACATCAACATCAAAAAAAATAGAATAAGTATCACCAAAAAATCCTTTTTGGTCGTTATTCTTAGATAAATTTAGTGATCCAAATACCATTGAAATAATTGAACCCAAAAACAATACTAATATAATAAAAATTTTTCAAAAATTAATGTTATTTTTTTTAAATCTCTTAAATTTCATATAAAAACATTATTACATAAATATAATAAAAAAAAGAAAAATTAATTTGTTAAATATAATTAACTTATGAATACATTAAATAAAAGATTAAAGAATTTTTTCGACCAACTAAAATTATCCAATTTAACGTCAATCGATGTTAAAAAAATAAAATCCGCATATAATTTTGCACTTAAAAAACATGAGAACCAATTAAGAAAAAGTGGTGAAGCATATATTATACATCCATTAGAGACTGCTATTTCACTACTAGATTGAAAAATGGACTGCGATACTATAATTACTGGATTATTACATGATATTTTAGAAGACACAGATTGTACAGAAAAACAGATGGAAAAGAAGTTTGGTCCAGATATAACAAAAATGGTCAAAATAGTTTCAAAAGTTTCAAAGATTTCTGATAAGAATCGTAGTGAACCAAAAATAAAATATGACAATAATGAATATCTTATAAAAGTACTTATGTCCATATCAAGCGATATTAGACCAATGATGGTTAAGATCGCTGATAGATTGCACAACATGAGAACAATTAGTCATTTGAAAAAAGAGAAACAAGAAAAAATTGCTAATGAGACTTTTAATATCTATGCGAACATTGCGGGTAGATTGGGTATGTATCATCAAAAAACTATGTTACTAGATCTATCGTTTTCTGTATTAGAACCAGATAGATATGAAAAAATGAAAAAGAAATTAGATGATTTAGTTAAAAACAATAAAGACAAATTAAATAATTTAAAAACAGAGATTTTGAATATTTTGAAATTAAACCAAATTGAATGTGTCATTATAGAAAGAATAAAAGGTGTTTATTCAACATTCAAAAAGCATGAGAGAGGTATAAACCTAAATGAAATTCATGATATTTTTGCACTTAGAATAATTGGTGAATATAACGAATTAAAATGTTATGAAATACTGGGAATCATTCATTTAAATTTTACTCAACTTCCTAAAACTTTTAAAGATTATATATCAAACCCAAAATTGAACATGTACCAATCTATTCATACAACAATTACATTCAAAAGAATATTAGTTGAAATCCAAATCAGAAACAATGTTATGGACAATATAGCAAATCTAGGGATAGCTTCTCATTGACAATATAAAGAAGAGAACAAAGAGACTAAGAAATTCCAAGAGAGTTTAATAAAAGATATTATTGAAAAGAATGACGGTGAAAGTGGCCAAAGATTAAAATATTTATCAAGAACATCAATATTTGATGTTCTTCTTATGAATAATTCTAAATGATATATAATGAATGAAAATTCAACCGCATTAGATTTGGCTTATAAATATAATCCTAACAAAGTAGCATTTATTTCAAAAATTACAAAAGAAGGTGTTCCCATTTTACTATCGCATCCTTTAAGGAAAGACGACATCATATCAATTGATTATAGTGAGAAAATACAAGCCGACAATTCTTGGGTCGAATACACAACTATAGATGATTGTAAGGAAATATTTGAAAAAATGAAGGTTGAGGATGTTGATTATGAAGTATTAGAAAACCAATTCTTCACTTACTTAAAAAAGACATTAGGACCAAATATAGCTCTTGCTAAAGATATAAAAAAAAGATTACAACTTTTAGGTATTGATACATTGAAAGATTTTATAAAGAATTTTCACAACAATAGCGAAATTGATAATCAAATAGTTTCAGATTTATTTAATAAAAATAAGATTTGAAAAGATTCATTTAGATATCTTTTAAATTTAAGAAACAAAAATACCTTGGATGCATTTGACATAAAAAATATTAAAGGATTATTTTTTAAGAAAATACATTTTACAAATTGTTGTACTAAACTACCAGGAATAGAAATCGTTGGTAACTTAATAAAAAACGATTTATATATACATAAATTTAATTGCAAACATATAAATAAAACAAAAAAAATTGTTGTATTGCAATGAAATGATGAGAAATTAGAAGAGTTTCCTAATTTATTCAATTTTACATTTTTCATTACATACAACAAAAAAAATATGAGAACAAATAAAATTTTACACGTGATTACTGGTAAGGGTTTTGAGATTATCTCTATTGAGGCTAAAATAGAACCCCAGTCAGAAAACGTCAAAGTAAAATTTATTATATTATCCCAAAATTATTTACTAGCAAAAAAATTGCTAGATGAAATAAAGAATAAATTTAATTTATTACAAATCGATATAATTTAATTAAATAGTTCTAAAGCCAATGTTTGTTTTACTTGGATATTTCGATAACCTAAAATACGGTTGTGTAAAATTAAAGTTTGGTCTATAACTATTAATTTTCTTATCGCTATTAGGCGAAGCAGCACTTGCTATAGATATTCCAGCATTCACTAAACTAGAAATTGACGATACTATCATTCCTAAAGTTATTGCAAAATTTCAAAATACAAAGCCAGCTATTACTTCTTTTTTTTCTTGATTTTTCATCAAATATTTTTTGTTAATCATTTTTTCCTCCCCTCAATTAATAATTGGGGGTAAAAAATCAAAATATCTTATAAAATTATATAGAGTTACAAATTATGGCAAATAAAAAATACATCCTTGTGTTGAATGCTGGATCAAGTTCTATCAAATTCAACTTATATGAATTCGATTCATTAATTTCAATTGCGCAAGGAATATGTGAAAGAATAAATGTTGATGGTTATTTCAAAATTGAATACGGTTCAAACCAATATAAAGAAGAATATAATTTTCCCAATCACACAATTGCTATTGAATTTTTACTTACTAAATTTAAATCATTGAAAATAATAGAAGATTTTACTAATATCATTTTGATTGGTCATAGAATTGTTCAAGGTTTAGAAATCAATGAATCAAAAATGATTGATGCAAATGTTTTAAATACTATAAAAGAAGGTATAAAATTAGCGCCATTACATAACAAACCTGAATATGATGTAATACAAATAATGAATCAACAATTACCTGACGTTGTAAATGTTGCTGTCTTTGATACATCATTTCATAGTGATATTCCCAAATTGAATTCATATTATGCAATCCCAAAAGATTGAGTTGATAAATTCAAAATTAAAAAATATGGATTTCACGGAACTTCTTATAAATATATATTAGAACAATTTAAAACTATAACTCATAAAAATAATGTAAATGTAATTATTTGTCACCTAGGAAATGGTGCAAGTATATGTTGTGTAAAAAACGATAAGTCATTCGATACATCAATGGGTCTAACCCCTAACGCTGGTTTAATCATGGGAACAAGATGTGGAGATATCGATGCAAATATAATTGGTTATATATCTGATCAAACAAATATGAACATAAATGAAATAATAAAAATGCTAAATAGTGAATCAGGGTTAAAAGGAATGTGTGGTAGTTCTGACTATCGAGATATAAATGCCAAAATAGAAAATGGAAATGCATATGACTTTGCCAATAAAATGTTTTCTAAAAAGGTTACCAATTACATTGTTCAGTATATAAATGATTTAGAGAATAAAGTTGATGCAATAATTTTTACTGGTGGCATTGGTGAAAATAACCATGAAACTAGAAAGTCTATTCTAGAAAATATATCAATAAAGAAAATTGTCTTGAATGATCAAAAAAATGAAATGAAATTTGAAACTTCAAAAGAGATAACAAATAGCGACTCAGAAATTCCCGTTTATGTTATTAGAACTAATGAAGAATTAATGATTGCTAATGATGCTAAAAGAATATACAAAGATAATTAAGAAAAGAAATCTTCTAATATTTCATAAACATCTAAGTTTTTTTGGAAAAATATACATTTAAACGGAAACTCTAAACAAATAAATTTAGCATTTTTCGCTCATGCCTCTAGTTTGATTTGTTCTATATCTTCAAATAAATTTGTCGTCTCATTAAGCTCAATTTTTTTAACTAGTAAAGATTCTGAGAATGTGTTTATATAATGTAGATTAAAAACTTCGTCCTCAAATTCTACATCAGCACTAAAACCTCTTTTGATAATGTTTTTTTCAACATAAGAATAATCAAATATTTCTTCTTTGTCATCAAATATGCTATGGCAAATGTCATCGAAGTGTTCTTCTTCAAATATATATTGCGCATTGAACAAAATTGAATTATTACCAAACATTTGTAGATTCTTAACTAAAATTGATTCGATTCTTAAATTCTTGAAAAGAACATTATCTAAATGATTACAAGTAAATGTTGTACTTAGTTCATATATTATATTAGCAAAAAGATCTTTCTCTAAAATCATAAATACAATCATTGAAAATAAATGATTAAAATAATCAATTACTTTATTATTTGCAGCAAAACCCTCTTGTATTCTTGCATATTTTTTTATTTCATTAAACAATGTTAATAATTCCAAATTAGATTCAGACTTATCTAGAAAGAATCTAATGTTATTGGCAAATATTTGATCATCTAAAAATAATTTTTTAGCATTAATATGTGTTGATTTACTTATGTTATTTAAAATTGAAAGTATTAAGCTATTGTAATTATGTCTTGTTTTATATTTTGAAATATCAAATGATATTAAAAATTCATTTCAATAATTCTTTGTAACCAATTTATATTCAAATTCATTTTCAAAAGTAGCAGCAAAAAATATATTATTACCAAAATAATATAGTGTCCTGAAAAAACTAATTATGTCTTCATATCCATCAGAATTAATTTTCACATCATTGTAAAAAAAGTTATAAAATGTTTTAATTTTAAATTTTCTTTTCTGTTTTTTAATTTGTTTTTGATGTTTGGGAGTGAGCGTGTTAGGGGCATCTTTATTAATCTCAAATCATTTCAAAACAAAAATCTCTAATGATTCAGATAAATTCGAAATTATAAATTGTTTTTTGTTGTTGATAATAGTGGCAGTTAAAAAATAAATGGTAGTAGTAATTGCCATTAAAATTAGCACAACACAAATTGAAACTAGTGAATAAAAAAAATAAGAAGATAAACTATTGAATATTTCTTGCGATCTAAATAAGGCCAATGACAATAAAGGAACACCCAAACTTATACCAAATGCGCTAATAGTATTTAATATTGGACCTGTTACTTTTGATGTTCTTTCATATTTGTCTTTATCATCAACAGTTTTTTTAATCTTAGAAAATTCATTTGCACATTTGATGATCATATTTTTTTTTGAAATATTTTTAAAAAAATTGATTTTTTTAAAATCTAAACACTCTAGGTTTTCAACATGTAAATTTTTTTCCACTAAAAAATTAATATCTGATAATAAATTCTTTTGATTGGCAGACTTTAATGGTAAAAAAGATTGAACAATTTCTTCGTCGTCTTTTTTATATCTAATTAAAGCATTTATTGTTTTTGATTTTTTTTGATTTGTTTTTCCATAAATACAAACTGCTTTATTATCTTCTTTATTGCTTAATTGTCTAGCTAAATTGAATATCTGAATTTCTTCAAGTTTTAGTTTACTCTTTGATTGTTTAATCATCTTTTTTCTCTATATTTTAGTAGATAATAAATATTAATAATAATATCACTAATTTATATTATCTTAATAGAAATAAACTCACTTAGATTGTCAAAATCTATTTGGTCAGTAACTTTTTGAACAAATTGATAATAAACAAGTTCGTTTTCTTTATTCAAAATAAATATAGTTCTATACAACAAATTAAATCCATCAATTACAATCCCAAGTTCTTTTCCTAAATTTATTCCATTGTAATCAGAAAGAATAGTTATATCACTAATGTTATTTAGCATACATCATTTACTAAGTGCAAAGGGTAAGTCAGTACTTACATTAATCAAGGTAATGTTTTTAGCTTTTGCTATTTCATATATTTTTTTAGTTTGAATATCACAAACACTTGTATCGATAGATGGGAAAGTAGATATTATCTTTCAATCTCCTTGAATATCATATAAATTTATTTTTTCTAGTGACCCATTAGTCAAAGCTATATTTGCAACTTTATGTCCTAATTTAATATTATTTTGTGGTTTTAAAATTGATGTTTCTTTAAAATTAGTCATGCAATCTTCTTTCTGTCTGTTATTAACTTTCAATTAATAACTATTTACTTTTTCTTAATTATAGCATTATTCATCAAAAAGAAATGAATGAGATAAATAGTGGTAAGAATTGATTTTCATTTCCAAGAAAATCTTTTTTCTTTATTGTAGAACTCTTGTATAAAATAAAGTATACATTTTTAAATATAGAGTTATCTTATGATGTTAAAAAGAAAAAATACAAAAAAAATAATGGTTGGTAATATCCAAATTGGAAACCAAGATAAAGTTATTATGCAATCAATGACTAACACAAAAACTCATGATGTTGTTAGAACAGTTAAACAAATTAATGACTTAGTGAGAGAAGGAGCAGATATTGTCAGAGTTGCCATCTTAGACGACAAAGATGCTCAAGCTCTGAAAGATATTATAAAGTTAGTTAAATGTCCTATAGTCGCTGATATTCATTTTAACCATATGTTAGCAATAGAAGCAATTAAGAATGGCGCAGCAAAAATTAGGTTAAATCCTGGCAACATAAAAAATGAAGAAGAATTAACAAAAATTCTAGATTTGGCAAATAAAAAGAATGTAGTTATAAGGGTTGGTGTGAATTCAGGTTCACTACCATTAGACTTAGTGAAAAAATATGGTGTTTGCTCTAAAGCAATGATAATAGCAGCAGATAGATATATAAAGCTTTTTGAGAAACATAATTTCACAAATATAGTTGTGTCATTAAAAGCAACGGATACACTTCTAGCTATTGATGTTTATGAAAAAGCTGCTAAGAAATTTATATACCCTTTACATTTAGGAATAACTGAGTCTGGTTCTATTACTTCAGGTACAATTAAATCTTCTGTTGGTTTGGGTGCAATTTTAGCTAAGGGAATTGGTGACACTATAAGAGTTTCTTTAACTGGAGATCCTGTTGAAGAAATAAAGGTATGTAAAAAAATTCTTAATACATTAGGTTTATATCCGAATTTAGTTGACATAATTTCATGTCCTACATGTGGTAGATTAAACTTTGATTTAGAAGTAGTTGTTAAAGACATTGAAGAATATACAAAAGAAATCAAGATGCCGTTAAAAGTGGCAATTTTGGGTTGCGCTGTAAATGGACCCGGTGAAGCAAAAGAAGCTGATATAGGAATTGCTGGCGGAAATAAGTCAGGTATTATATTTGAAAACGGAAAAGTTATAAGAAGTGTACCTGAAAAAGATTTAGTTATTGAATTAAAGAAAATGATTGATAATAAATATAAAGAATTTCTTGAAAAACAAAAGGGAAAATAATGAATATTTTCTATAACAAAAATGGACTACAAGACACATTAATAATTTCTGTTGAAAACATAGAGCATGATTTGCTAATAGAAGAAAAAGATTATATTATTTTAAAAAATGAGAACAATATTGTTGGCATTAATATTTTTCATTTTTCAAAATATTTAGATATTAAAAGCGGATATATATACCCCACTAATGAAATAATTACCATTGTAAAAAAAATCACAAACATTGATATAAAGCCATTTGTTCAAATAAATTTTCAAGTTGGAAAAATTGCATCATTTGAAAAAATCCCAAATACTAAATTATCAAATTGCAAAATCAATATTGGAGAAGAAACTCTACAAATTGTATGTGGTGCTAATAATTTTGAAACTAACAATTTAATTGTTGTTGCAAAAATTAATTCAATGTTACCAAATGGTTTTCATATCCACAAAAGCAAAATCCAAGGTTTTGAATCATTTGGTATGTTATGTAGTAAAAAGGAAATGCTCTTGAAAGATTTTGACGGAAATGACGTTGGAATACTATTGCTAAATAATAAAAAATACAAACTCGAAGATGAATTTGTAGAGATATACAATAATCTTATTTAGTTAAATATTTCTTTATTAATTTTTGTAATATGTTCATAGAAATTTGTGGGTTGGCTTGGCCTTTTGTTTCTTTCATTAATAAACCTAGAAAAAATTTATTAACTTTTTCAGGTTTATTTTCATACTCATCTAATATTTTAATATTCTCTTTTATAAATTTATCCATCATTTTTTCTAAGACAGACTCATCATCAATTTGACTAAAACTAAATTTACTTAATATTTCATCTAATTTTAATTCAGATGAACATATATGTCTTAATATTTCTTTGCATTGTTTTCCGTTTAGTTTATTTTGAACTAATCTTTGTATCATTACTCCAATTTCTTCATATTTATCTTTTTTTAAATCAATGTAAGTTTTATTATCTTTTGCTAATAATCCGTTCAATTCAATAAATAATCATTTGCTAACTTCTATAGGATTATTTGCTATTTTATTTATTTCATTAAATATTTCGTAATTAAAAGCAGACTCAAAAATAATATTAATAATCTCAGATGAAATATTATATGACTCTAATTTTTTTTGTATTTCATCAATGTTAACAAAATGTTTATCAATGATTTGATTTATTGATTTAGTGTCAATATGTCTTTGATAAATATTTGGTTCTGTCATATATCTATATTCAACAGCGTCAGTTTTTTCTCTTAGAAATTCTGTTGCATTTATTGAGTCGTTAAATCTTCTAGTTTCTTGCAAAACAATTTCATTTGTTAATATCAATTTTGTTTGTCTATCGATTTCAAAATTAATTGCTTTTTCAACATTACTAATTGAATTTATATTTTTAATCTCAACTTTAGTTCCAAATTTCTTAGAACCGATTGGCATCAAAGAAATATTAATATCTGCACGCATTGAACCGTCTTCTAACTTAGCGTCAGAAATATTATTAAACATTAATATTCTTCTGATTTTTTTTAGGTACGAAGCAGCTTCTTTAGGCGAAGAAATGGTTGGAGTAGATACAATTTCAATTAAAGGTAATCCTGCCCTGTTATAGTCTAAAAATATGCCATTGGGCATTATATTTTGTTTGGCAGTATCTTCTTCTAGGTGAACTCTTTCAACTAGAATTTTTTTACCATCAATATCAACATAACCATTTTTTCCAATAGGAGAAAAATATTGTGTGATTTGATAACCCTTTGGTAAATCTCTATAGAAATAATTTTTTCTATCAAAAGACACATTATTATCAATTTCCATATTTAAAGCTTTTGAAAAAATAATTGCTTTTTTAATACATTCAAAATTTGGTGATGGCATAGTTCCTGGTAACCCAAGATCAATGGGATTTATATTGGTGTTAGGCAAGCTTGAATGATCATTTTTAGATGAAGAAAACATTTTAGTTTTTGAATTTAAAACTACATGAATTTCAATACCTATTATAACCTTTAAATTATTAATCATTCTTTTCCCCTCATATTGTAGTTATAAGATTGCTTATTTGTAACAATTTTAAATCATCATTAATATTTGCCATTATATTTAACCCAATAAAATTATTATCAATCTTATCCATCGGAATTGTAATAGATGGATATCCACCAAAATTTGCGAACTGTAAGTAATCATCACATAAGGTTGTATACTTAACTCCATTCTTAACATCAACAACAAGCGGAGCAATATCTGATGCTCCAAGAGAAATTACAAAATCATGTTTACTAAATACAAGATTACATTCATCAATAATTAAGGTTCTAATTTTTTTAGATTTTAAAAATATACTTTCATAATTTTTTGAACTAGTACAATAAGCACCGAATACAAATCTCTTTTTTATTTCAGCGCCCAATGTTTTCTTTCTAATATCATTCACTTTTTGTTCATAATCTTTCTCACTAGATTTTTCACCAAAAGGTATTCCAGTTAGATTTTGATAGCAACTAACCGCCTCTGAATAACTAATTATTTTATAAATAACTGGAACTAAAGATAATAAGCTAATATCAAAATCTAAAAAATCGATATCAAAATAAGTTTCTAACTTTTTTATTTTTTTGTAGAAAATTGCTTGCGCTTCTTTTGATGAATAGTTTAATATATTTTTAAAAATAACTATTTTAGATTTCTTAACTTTGTCGACTTCATTCAAATTTTTATAAAAATTAAATGATTCTAATTTTTGTGAAGAGAAATCATTAATATCATGTTTAACAATAACATCTAAAACAATTGCTATGTCAGATAAATGGTTTGCAAGTAAACCAACATGATCAATGCTTGGAGAATAGGGAAAAACACCATTTCTAGATATCAAACCATAAGTGGGCTTATATCCAATTATTCCCATAAAGCTTGCTGGTTTTCTAATTGAATCACCAGTATCAGTGCCCAGTGCAAATGGAACTAATTTTTTTGCTACTAAAACAGCTGGACCTGATGATGAACCACCAGATATTCTCTTAGAATCAAAGGGATTGATTACATCTCCATATCCTGAATAAAGTCCATCTCCTCCCAAACCAAATTCATCCAAATTAGCTTTAACTATTGGGATAGCGCCAGCAGAGTTTAGTAAATCAATTATTGTAGCATTATATGGGCTGTTAAAATTTTCAAAGAATCTAGAACCGCCTGTTGTAATAGAATTGAAGACATTTATATTATCTTTAACAGCATAAGGGATTCCATTTAATATAGAATTTGGATTATTAATGTGATTATGATTTTCAACATAATTAATAACTGAATTATAAATATCTTGTGATTTTATAGTTTTTTTAGCATTCTCAATAAAATTAGAAATAGGAATTTTTCTATCCTTTATTTCTTTTTGCAAATTTAAAATATCACTCATGCATTATACCTTTACAAATCCATTGACAACATCTTTAGCATTGTCTAATAATTCTTTCTTATTTGGAAAGTCTTCAACTATATCTTCTCTAAAATCATTTGGCGTATTAATATTCAAAAAATTTGTTGGATTGACTTTTGATAAATCTATTTTATGAATCTCATCTAAAAGAGCAATTGAATCTTTTAGCTCATTTGCTATATTTTCAATATCTTCTTTCGAAAAATCTATCATTAAATTTTTTGAAATTTCTATTAATTCTTTTTTTAATTTGTCCATACAGTAATTGTCCTATCTATAAATTATACAAAGGTAAACTTGCATCCTCTACTACATCTTTTCTATAATCATATGTGACAAGCGGTGAAACAATTGCATAAACTGGAAAGATTATAAATAAATTCAAAAATACCATTGGTACAAAAAGTAATAATCTAATTGCTAATCAAGTATTAATAGTTAATGTAGAAATTTCAGCATCAAATATTGGCATCATTAAAACATTTACTAAAACTTCAGTAATCATAATACAAGATATTACAGGACAATATTTCTCAAAAAAATTCAAATTTATTTTTTTTATAATTGAAGGTTTCCCAAACTTATTAGTTGCTTTCTTTTTACTGTTATTTCTCTTTAAAGACATAAAGTAAAATACTCAAATTGAAACAATAGATAAAAATATAAAACTCACAATTACATATATAATGTGTTCTTTTTCAATATCAAAGGGCAAAAATGGAATATACAATTTTTCAGTTGAAACAAAACCAAAATATAACATTGCTAATATTGATACTAATAAAATCGAAAGTGATGTGTAAATTGCAAATTTCAATTTATTGTGTGAAGAAAATAAAATAATGGTTCTAACCAATCCCGATAGTAACCCAAAACACATAGCTGCTATAAAATAGCCATAGTGAAAGACACCAGCTGTTAAAGTAACAGAAAGTAAATCTGTAAACATTCCAATAAACATTCCAATAAATGGCCCGAATAATAAACCGCCAATTTTAATCAAAATACTTTCTATAGTAATTCTTGTTCCTGGGAACGCCCTAAATAAAACACCAACTAAATTGGAAGTAATAATAACTAATAGAATTAGAACAGCAACTGATAAAGCAATAACCATCGCAATACTAGTAATTCCTTTTATACTTGTTCTCGGAAATATATAATATCTCTTCTTAAACATCACCTTATAAAAAATTTTCTTAACTAATGCAACAATAAAAATAACAATGCAAAAAGAAATAAAAATTAATATCGCTGTTACAGGTTCACTCATAATAAATATTTTCTCTATAAGTAAGATTTTACAATAATATTTATGTTTATAAAATTTTAATAAATCTATGAAATGATTATAGAAATTAGATAAAAAAGTAATTTAATAATGTGTTAGATAAATTATGGTTTAAGAGTATCAACAGGAACTAATGTTAAAGATTTAGAAAATTCTTTTAATTGCTCTTTAGTTGTATATGTGTTTAATTTAGTAAATCATTCTTCAAGAAGTTTTGTTCTATTTTCAAATTTTACATTAGTTGGAGGAGTTGGTGTAAAAGGTAGAAATGCAGATAAAAAAGCGCCACCATCTGTAGGTAAAGTAGGCACTTCTATATAATATTCAATTCCAGAAAACTTATCAGTTTTTTTATCATAAGAAATTTTTTCAGCATTATTATTGCTAGCCAAATCACGAGTTGTAGTATAGATAGATTTAAATTGTGTTGTTAGTGGTAAGGAAACTTTTCAATTTAATGTAGTTGGTACTATATCCCCTCAAGCTTTATCAGTTTTAAGGTAATTTATAACTTGTGTTAAGTCTTTAAATTTGTTGTTAAAAACATCACTATTTCCAGCGTCATAATATGTGTAATTAAAAGATAAATTAAAACCAGAAGTTGTAGTGGGTGTTTCTAAAGTCTTTTTTTCTTTATCTACAATAGTAAGATCTGATGCTGTAGGTGCGGGATTAGCTTCTGGATCAACTGATACCAAATTAAATATTCCAGTAGTTGTTGGCATACTTTCAATATTTATTTCAGTGACACCAAATTTTAAATCACCATCATCACCTTGGTTCAAAATATTAGCCGATGCTAGCATAAATTCATTTAATTGATTTTGAGTTGCAATAGGAGGTGTTGTTGAACTAGAAAATGTGTTGTCATAAATGCTCATAGGATCAACTAAATGCGATAAAACCTTATCATAATGAGAAGCTGTAACTAACTTATCAACAAAAAGTCTTACACTTTCTAAATAAGCACAAAAACGAAGTAACTCTATATTTTCAGCAATATTATAATTTTTTCCATCTTTATAATAAGTCCCACTCATTGGATTGTAACTATATGTAAACGGCTTAGCAGCATCAGGTCCAGCAAATGGGTTGTTAGTACCAAAGTTAATCGCAACATTTGTACCATATTGAGAAACCGAAGCACAAGAAGCCAAACTAATTACAGGCAGTGTAATTAGTGGTATTGAAAATAGCATTAAATATTTTTTATTAATTAACATAAACTGTTTTATTATATGTTGAAAATTAATGCTTAAACTAATTTTTTACTGTTTTAAGAATTTTCAATAAATCATTAACTGTTTTTATTTTAATTAGTTCATCATCTGGCAATTGAATTGAAAAAGCGTTTTCTATTTCCAATATTATTGTCATTAACGAAATAGAATCAATATCAAAATCTTTAAAAGGTTTGTCTAAATTTTCATTTGTTATTTTAAATTTAAATCCTTTTTTAGCAATTATATTGTTAATTTTGTTTATTAATTCCATGAAATATGTTTCCTTTTTTTCTAAATAGATAATATATAGAATTTTAAATCTGATTTATAAAAAAGATTATTATTTTTTTTATGTATAAAAAATACTCTACAATAAATTTTTCTTCTATCATCTGAAATATTATATTCAATCTTTTGTGTAAAATTTGATATCTGTATTTTGTTTTCATCTAAATACTTAAATGATTCTCTTATTATACTGAATATGTTTAACTCAAATAAGTAAGTAGAAAAATAATTTCTAATATAGTTATTGATTTTTTTGGTTTCAACAATTTCGTTGAGCCTATCAGTTTTTATAATTGAATTAGCTAACAAAATTGTATTATCAGTAATATTTTCATTTTCTACTTTCGGAACACTAATATTTTTATTGTAGCTAAATAGTCCTATAAAAATTATTATCGATGACAATAATGTAGAAACCAATACAGCTACAATTATTTTTTTATTTTTGTTCATAAATTGTCCTATAGATAGTAAATTCTTCTTTTTTATTCTCGATAGATATTTTTTCAACCAACTGTGTTTTTCATATGAAATTATTTTCGAAAAAATAGCGATTTGTTTTATTGTCAATGATTAAGTCAAAATAGATTTTCATGCTTACTTTTGTCTTAAATAAAAATTTAATTCCACCATCACCTAGATTGAAATAATATTCTTTTTTGTTTTCGTTATATAAAAGTTCATAATTACTATCAATAAAAATTTCATTAGAAAATATTATATTCTTCATTAAATCGATAGATAGTTCTTTTTCGCCATTTTTATCTGAATAATTTAATACAATGTTAATATTTTGCAATTCAATCTTCTTGCTATTGTTCATTTTAATTCATAATAATTTTTTTATAGGTGTACCAATATTGTTTGAATATTCGGGAAAATCTATTATCAAATTATTAGTATTTAAAGTCTCTTTTTTATCAGTGTCTATTTTTATATTTGAAAAATGGTTTATTTCAGTATTCCTAATCACATTAACAAAATTCGTATGTGTAAAATTCATATTTAATGACAAATCACTTATTTCACTAACTAATGTTGAGAAATGCTGTTGATCAACATTGATTTGGTTATTAGTTAAAGAATCAGAGTCTATATTAAATCTAAGATTTATTGGAACATTTTTTTGCTCTACAAGATTTCTAAAATAATTGTCATCAGAAATATCTACAATAATTTTGCTTTTAAAAATTTTGGTTTTGCTATTATCAACCAAATTATGATTAATATTCACTGAATCATTTGATGGAATTAATAAAATCTTTGTTATTTGTTGCGAAGGCATTTCCATCGTCAATCTTAAAGCATCTGATGGTAAATTAAAATTGTTTGCAATGTAGAAATCATAATTAAAGATCAACTTACTTTCAAAATATTCTATATTGCAATTCGCATACTTAACATCAATAAATCTATTTGCTGAAATTTTATAATTTATTAATTCTTTGATATAAAAAAAGGATGAGTTTTGGTAAATCATATTAATTCCTCAAATAATCCAAAAAATCATTTATGGCCTTTTTTTGTTTGAAATAAAAAGTTGATTCTGAATAATGGAAATCTTTCTTTTCGCTATTGTCTATATAAAGTTTTTTTAAGAAATATGAACTTTCCTTTGGTATTAAATTTAAAATTTTATCCACTGCTTCTATGTATTTTTTTCATTTAGTATGCATTTCATCTGGAATACATTTCTCTTTTGATTCTGATTTTAATGAAATAATATTTTCATGATTCTTTTCCAACTTAAATTTGTAAATTTTATATTGGTAAAAAATTGCTTTTATATTCGCTTTATTTTCCACTGTCTCTCCGCTCTAAAATAATATAGTAGTGTGATTTGTATTTTCACCACTATAAAAAAATTAAATTGTAAAAAACATATGAAATCAATGATTAAAGAAAGAGCATAATCTGAAAGTCAATTGTCAATAATTTTATAAAAAAATTATTGAATTACACACATTTAAATTATTAATTTTTGTTAATTTTCAATATTCTTATTTATTTGAATACCACTATCTAAGTTATTAAAGTATTCATTTACAAAGTGTAAATAAGCAATCATTGCTGCATTATCACACGAGTATGTAGACAAAGGAATTTTTGTAGATGTAAAAACTTTATTTAGTCTTTCTCTTAAATATGAATTAGAAGCAACTCCGCCTCCAATTGTTATTAATTCAACATCGTTTTCATTTTTAAAATAAACCAATTTCTTAACTAGATTATCTATTACTCATTTTTGAAAAGATGAAGCAATTACTTCAACATCAAATTGGTTGTTCACTTTTTCTTTTTCAATTAAATTTAATATATAACTTTTAATACCAGAATATGAAAAGACCTTATGTTGCTGATTAATATTAATAGTGATGGTAGCTTTTTTTATATCAAACATTTTATCAATTAATGCACCTGCAGGATATTTTAAACCCAATGCCTTACCAATTTTGTCATACACTTCTCCTAATGCATCATCTAATGTTTTTGCTATCTCAATAAACTTATTCTTCTTAACTAAGAAAAGACTAGTTGTTTTACCCGAAACAATTAAAGATAAAAATGATTTATGAGGTGGCATCTCAGAAATAAATGGACTATAAGCGTGTGCATGAATGTGATTGATAGGATAGCATTTAATATTTAATTGAAAACTTAAAGATTTAGCAAATATCTCTCCAACATGTAGCGGACCGGATAGGCCTGGTGTTTTAGTATAAGCTATTGAATCAATATCTTTGCTTTCTATCTTTGCTTCTTTTAATGCAGATTTATAAACTTCTAGTATATTCTTCTCATGTAATCTACTAACAATCTCTGGCACAATTCCACCATATTTATCAAACATACAACTATGGTTCATTGTTATACATGACAATACTTTATTGTTATCTAAAACTGCTATACTAGTATCATCGCAACTAGTTTCTATACCTAATATTATTTTCTTGTTCAATTAAAAATTACCCTTTTCTCTTAAAAATGCTTGGTACATATTAGACTTCTCTAAGTCATTAAGCCCTGATTCAAACATATTTCTATCTGATGGTGTTTGAACTACATCAAATATATTTTGATATAAAGTTAAAAGCTTTGGATCTAAATCAGGTCCATATAAATCTGAAAAATATGAACTAGTTGGAGATAATACATAATTACTTATTTTTTCTAAAGGTGATGTATATTGAACATAATCAAAATTTTGCATAGGTCCAAAGATGTATTCATCATTTTCAGGGTTTGATAGTTTTATATCTTGATTATAGCTAGTTCCTTCAAGCGCTATCTTCTTAATCAAGTCATAAGCTAATTTTTTTTGGCTAGAGTTGTTATTGATTACCATCATATCTAAAACTATCAAAGTATTTCTAGGTCTAACATAATGTACGTCATCAGCTGTGAATTTAAATTTATCATCTCCACCTTGCGCTGCATATAACAAATCACCATTGTACATAATACCAACATCAGAACCTTTGGGGTTAGCAAAATTATTCAATATTACTCCAGAATCAGAATTCAATAAAAAAGAATTGATTGAAAAAAGACTAGTTAAATATTGATAAGTTTGTTGGAATTCTGCAATTGTTGTTTTTACATTAGATGGTGGGTTAACATTTGCTCCCGTCTTTTGGGTTTGCATTATTCTTGGTATTGAATATATAGAACGAAAATCTGAGATTAATGCAATTTTATTGTAAGGCAATCCTGCTCCAATTTTTTTAGAAAAATAATGCATAATATCTGATCAACCAACATTGGGTCCACTAAAAGTATCGACTTGAACACCCTTATATCCTAAAATAAAATCCTGCAAAAAATATGGTACTCCATATTGAAGTAAATTATCTTCTTTATCAAATATGTGATTACCATCAATATCATAAACTTTTGTAAGCGCAGTCTGAACTGGTAGAGTGAATAACTTCAATGCTTCATCTGCATCTTTAATAAATACACCAGATGATGTTTCAATATTGAAATCACGTCAATTTAATTTTTGAAGCAATCCATCCTTTGCTTGTTTTGCCATTAAATAAGTTGACGAAACTGCTAAATCATAATTTCTAACAAAAGTTCTTTCTAGATCTTCGTTTGTTGGAAAGTATCTAAAATTTACATTAGGATCTGTTGCTTTAATTGAAGTTGTTAATTGTGGACTCATATAACTTTCAAAATTAGCAAAATAAAAAGCATTAGCACTAGAACAAGATGCTAAAAATATTGTTGAAGAAATTAATGCTGTGCTCAAAATAAAAGAGAGAGACACTTTAGATATTTTCACTTTAGTTTACCTTCTTCTTTTAAGATTTTCTTTTCATGATTTTCTTGTAGCTATAATTAATGAACCTAATATAAAACCAATTACCATAATAGCACCAAATGTAACAATTCATGCCTTTATTCCTTTACTAGATTGATAAATTGCTGTTGATATTGTTAAGAAGTTTCCTCTAACTAAAGTTGTTATAACAAAGTCATCAAAACTAATTGCAATAACAATAATTGTTGCTGAAATGATTGCTGGTAATAAAAATGGTAATACAATTTTAAAAAACGTTCTAGTTTTAGATGCGCCCAAATCATTGCTAGCATTGATTAAGTTTTTGTTAAATTTTAACATTCTTGGGTAAATGGCTAAAATTGCATATGGCACACAAAAAGATATGTGGGAAAAGACAATAGTAAAATAACCATAATCTAGTCCTAACGGCAATCATACTGATGTAAATAACAGTGTTAAACTTATTCCGAAAATTATATCAGGTATAGCAATATTGGTTGTAACCATATTGTTTATAACTCTATTAACTTTCTTATTTCTTGAATATCATAAACCAAAGCATGTTGAAACAGCAATTATCAAAGAAATTGGTGCAACTGCAAGCGCTACAAAAAACGAATTAAAGAACGAATTTAGAAATTCATCATTTTTGAATAATTGAATATAGTTATTAGTATTTGGATTATCAAAATCCAAAATTATATTACCTTTTTGACTTTCACCATTAAAACTTAAAGCGACAATGAAAATTAAAGGAATATAAATTAACAATAAAATAATATAAATATAACTTGATCTAAAAAAAGTTAATGTTTTATTTTTAGAAAACAATTTAGATATACTCATGTCTAGTCTCCCCTTTTAAGCATAGTTTTTTTATAAATTTTCCTACCAATTAAAAAAACCAAATATAAAGTCAACATAAAAATTGATAGAGTTAATGCTAACGCTGAAACTCTAGCCATAGCAATAGGACTTATCGGGGCCATTTGACCTTGATCTAATATCTCTCCACCAATCAAATCGCCATCATTAGAATTGTTTACAAATTTAGAAACTCCAGCAGCTGTGAAAGATGAGAAAAAGACTAATGATAATCCACTAATAATTGCATTCTTAGTATAAGGTACAATTATAAAGAAAAAAGTTTGGAAAACATTCTTACCCAAGTCTTTACTAGCATCTACTAAATTTTTTGGTACTGAGTCCAAAAAGTTATATATAGTTAATATAAAAAGTGGCAAGTTAATATAAACTAGCGCAATTATTGTATAAATATTACCGTATGTACTATTTGGGCTACCATTCATATAATCAAATAGTGTTTTTAATCCAACTAATTTCATAAGCATACTCATTCATATGGGGGAAGTTATTAATGAGATAGACAAAATCTTATAAACTTTTTTCTTTGACAATGATAAGAAATAAGCGAATATATATCCAACCACTAAACAAATAATTGTAGTGGCAATAGCAACACCAAGCGTAAGAAGAATTTTTTCTCATATATGATAATCTATAAAATTTCAATTTTCACTAATTGTTCCGCTATTTGTAGGAGTTAATGATCTGATAAAAACCATAATCATTGGAATAATTATGAATAACAAGGTCAAGAAAACAAATGGGATTAACAATAACATTTCTTTTCTTTTATTTTTATAAATAAATAATTTATTCATTACGTTATTTCTCCATTAAATGCATATCATCTATATCTCACATTATGCCAACTTCTTGATTAACATTTACTTTATCAATGTTTTCAATATTAATAACTTTACCATTTCAATCGCAAATTAATTCTCAAAGAAGACCTTTGTATATAATTTCTTTAATCTTAACATTTATATTCCCACAATCTTTTTTTACAACATCAAAATCTTCTGGTCTTATTAGTGCTTTTATATTTTGATTTTTTGTAAAACATTTGTCATCAATATCAATTTGAAATTTTACACCATTAATTAAAACTGATTTTGAATTCAAATATTTTGCATCAAATATATTAGCTTTACCTATAAAATTTGCAACTCAAGAATTTTTTGGTTTATCATAAATTTCCATTGGTGCACCAACTTGTTGAATTTCACCATGTGACATTACAACAACCTTGTCAGAAAGCGTTAAAGCTTCTTCTTGATCATGTGTAACTAAAATAAATGTTATTCCCAATTCATTATGCAATCTTTTCAATTCGTGTTGCATATTCTTTCTAACTTGAGCATCAAGGGCACTTAACGGTTCATCTAACAATAAAATATCTGGTTTTATTATTATCGCTCTTGCTAAAGCTACTCTTTGTTGCATACCACCTGATAATTCATGAGGATATTTTTTATTCTTTTCTTCTAACCCAACTAATTTTATAATTTTGTTAACTTCCAAATTTATTTCTTGTTGGGTAATTTTTCTAGTAAGATTTCTTTTCTCATATCAATCTAATTCTTGATCTTTAAAATTTTGTCAATAAGATATTCAATAATCTAAATCGTTAAATTCATAATACAATTTTTCAAGATTAGATTTTACACTATTTAATTCTCTATATTTTCTCTTAAAAATTAAATAATCCTTAACGATTTTTTCATTTTCTTTTATTTTGTATTTTATAGAAACTGGAATAAATAAGAAAAATAACATATTATTAACTAATTCAATTAACTTAATATGAAACGGGATTGAATTCAATAGTTGTCTTTGTTCATTAGTAAGATGTGATCTTTTTATGTTGCTAACTTCAATATCTAATTCTTCCTTGCTCATTTTAAATAAAGATGCTAATTTTTCATCACTAGATATTTTGTCTTCAATTTTCTTTATTTCTTTTTTAATATCCTCTTTTTTCTTCATTATTTCTTTTATTTTAGAATTAGCTTTTTTAGTAGATTCCTCTATTAATTTGTCTTTGTTTTTTAATAATTTAGGATCAATATTTTCCAATGGTTTTCTTATCTCTTTTAAACCATATGAAATATTCTTTTCAACATTCATGTTGGGAAATAATGCATAATCTTGAAAAACTGTTGCAGTTGGTCTTCTTTGTATTGGTAAATCTTTAATATCAATTTTTCTAACTAAAATTTTACCAGAGGTTGGCATTTCAAAACCACCAAGCATTTTTAACAATGTAGTTTTACCACAACCCGATGGGCCAAGCATAGTTATAAATTCGCCTTTTTTTATAACCAAATTTATGTTTTTTATAGCAACAAAGTTGTCATCATATTTTTTAAAAATATTTTTTATTTCAATAAAATTTTCGTTCAATTTTATACTCCGATTCCTAAACTAAAATATTCTTAGCTATTTCCTTATCTAAATCTTTTAAATATGATATTTCAGAATTTATTTTATTATTCATTTTTTTATCATCATCGTCCAAAACACTTATTGTATTACCATACAATTTTACAACTTTTGAAATCTCCTTGATAGTATGTGGAAACCCTAAAGATGGATTAATATCAATAAAATTTTCATTAGTTCTAATAATTAAACCATTAGTACTTTCAATTTTATACATATAATTAAAAATTCTTATTTGACAAATAGATGTTACATATTTGCTCAACAATTCATCTAATTTTATGAATTCATAAAATTCTCTATTGAGATTGTTATTTTGTAAAAACAACTCGTAATCCATATGAGTATTTGCAACAACATAATGTGTATGTTTTGTTACAAAAAATACAAAGATAGCTTGTTTATTATTTTCTGTTTCATTATCAAGAATATCTAAAATTGTATTCATGTGTGTCTCAGAAAATGATTTATATGATAGATATTTTTTCTCTTTCAACGAATACAAAGAACAAGAATTATTAGAAAATATTAATTTACAACTGTTAAGAAAGTTTTCTAAAGAATGAATCAATTCGACGGCTGGTTCTGATGAAATAAAAATGAATTTACCATTCAATAAAAAAAACTTAAAAATATTTTTATATAAATTAACATTGTCATTTAAGATATTTAAATTAAGGTAACTTAAATCAAGTATTAAATTCTTATTTGAGTTTTTAAAATTATAAACATCATTCAATAAATAATTTTCTATAGCAAATGAAACACCACTATTTTCACTCACTGAGTGTGTAGAAAGATCTAATAAGTTCTCATTTTTTGATTTAATTGCAAAACTAATTCCGCTCTCTTTAAACATAGAAATATCATTTCCAGAATCACCAAATGTTACAATTTCTCATTTTGGTATATTTGTCAATTTAGAAATTAACTCTAATGCAAAACCTTTCGAAACATTTAATGCTGTTATTTCAATAGAATGTTTTGAGGTTCTAGAATTCTGAATATTTTTAGCAAAATCACTATTCAATAATCTATCATAAGTTTTCGATATTTTTTTAGGTGATATAGAAAAAAATAATATTTTATAAATTACTAATTTCTCACCACTAGATTCTGAAAAATCAGTAATTTTTCCACCTGAATTAAAATAACCTATAAGTTTCTTGAACGGTGTTCTGAATGAATGAATGACCTTATTTTGAATTCCTGATTCAGAATAAATAAATGATCTTACTCTAAATTCTTTTCTTATATTTAAAATTTTCTCACAAATTGAACTTTCAATAAATTCTTTTCTTATTGTTTTTTTAGAAAGCAAATCATAAATTAATGCACCATTTAAACAAACTAAATATCTATTTTTTTTACCATTATAATTCTCTAAAATTGTATTTATCTTATAAGCAGATATTGGTCATCGACCAGTACATAATACAATTTCTCCGCCCAAATACTTATATTTTTTCAATGATTTTAAATTAGAAAGTGAAATTCTGTCAAACAAACTTAATAAGGTTCCATCTAAATCTATGAACGCCATTTTGTAAAACATAGAAACCTCAAATAAACAGATATTAATTTAGTATACAAAAAAAAATAATTTTTACATATAAATATAAAAATTATTTTCTTTCTTTTGATCGATTTTGAACTAAAGAGCGTTGATAATTTTTTTTAATTCGTCTTTAGGTTTAAAACCTGACACTTGTGAAACCAATGTCTTTCCTTTATAAAAGAAAAGTGTTGGAACCATTTGTATATTGTGCTCCGCCACTAATTTTTCTGAATTCACATCATCAATGTCAACTTCAATAAAAGAAACATCACTAAGTTCATCAGACAATTCTTCTAAAATAGGTAGAATCATTTTACATGGTCCACATCAAGTTGCTCCAAATTTCACAACAGACTTTAATGAATTAGTAATTAATTCTTTAAAGTTTTTATCATTAGCTATTTTTAAATTACTCATATTATCTCCTTTTTATTCCTTTACAAAAGGTATTAGAGCAACTATTCTTGCTCTCTTTATTGCATTAGAAATCTTTCTTTGGTGTGAAGAACAAGCACCAGTTAATTTTCTTGAAGAAATCTTCAAACTAAAATTTAAATATTTATTAAGTGTATCAACATCTTTATAATCTATATGTTCAATACCTTTTGCACATAACTTACAGAATTTTTTTCTCTTATAGTATTTGTTTTGCTTGTTATATGGTGTAAAAGGTTTTCCACCACTCTTGTTAGCATTATAAGAATTGTTTTGATATCCACCAGTTCTTCTTACAGGCATTTCTGATTTTACAGTCTTGTCAGATTCCTGACTAGTTGTATTTACCTTTTTATCTGTAGATACAAAATTACTATCATTTTGACTGGTTGTTTTTTTATTGTTTTCCATAATTATTCCAATGTTCCCCTAATTTTTTATATCTTTCATTCAGTCTAAATCTACAATTTCGTCATCTTCCATTTCAATATCATTCAAATCAGAAGGTACAAAATTTTCAGGTTCTTGCATTTCTATATTTTCACTTGGTAATGATTCATTACTAAAGTCCGCTTTTTTATTTGAATTATAACTTTTGTTATTAGAAGAATTATAATTAGAATTATTTTTAGAAGAACCGAATGGTCTAATTGTTTCAATAACAACTTCCATTACATAAACAGTCTTACCTTCTTTAGATACATAACTTCTTCTAATAAGCTTTCCATCTACTACAACTGGATCACCTTTTTTAAGATATGTATTTATAAAATTAGCCACTGATTGTCAAGCAACACAGGGGAAAAAGTATGATTCATTTCTATTTCAATTATCTGCACAAGCAATAGAAATTCTTGATTGAGTTATACCGTTTGATGTTACAAATTGTTGTGGGTCAGAAGCTAATCTACCAGCTAAAAAAACTTTATTCATATTTTCTACCTATATATCTGTCAATCTTACTGACGATGTATCTCTTTCTACTTTTGCTTTTTCTTGAGCATCTAGAATTGTAGCTTTAATTCTTTTATATCTTTCAGCTCTAAATTCTGATTTTTCAATTTTCTTAGGGTTAACTAATCATTTATAACCGTAATCTTTTTCTAAATTAATTATTAAATGACGAAGAACAGCTTTTGTTAATAAACAAACTCTTCTAAATTCATTAATTATTGCAGCGTCTTCATTTTTAAAATTAAATAAAAAATAAAAACCTTTGTTTTTTTTATTTATAGCATAAGCTAAATCTTTCAAACCTAATTTCTTAAATTCTAATTGTTCAGTCTTTGCTAGTAATTTTTTCAAAACATTAGCTTGTTCTAATGCTTTAGATTCATCTAATGAACCATCTATTATTAACATTATTTCATAAGTTGCCATGCTATTTTTTCTCCTCTTTATGGGTATTGCCTAAACTCGGCAAAGAGTGCATCAATTTTTGAAATGCATTATTATTATATCAATATTTAAAAATTAAATTTAAAAATTAGTATTCAGTATTTTTTGGCGATTTCTTTTTGAAAAGTTTAGAAAACAAATTAGAAAATTTTGCACTTTGTTCTGCTGATTTTCCATTGTTACTATTTGGTTTATTATTTTGTAAACTAGGTTTGTTAGAATTAATTGTATTAGCAGATTCGATTTCATTATAAGAATCATTTTTAGAGTTTAAAAATTTATTATACATACTTTCAACACTATTACTATCAACTTCTACAGTATGATCTTTCCCTAAAGAAGCACCATTGCTATCATTACCTGACTTACCTAAAAATATATCTCTCACAGGTAAATAATCATTTTCATCCATAAAATTTTCATCTAGTTCATCAATGTCAATTGAAGAAGTAGCTAAGATTTTTTGCCCGTCTGTTGACTTGCTTTCAAAATAGTCTTCAGAAATTGAACCAAGTTCAAAAGAACCAATTAATAAAACATTAATTTCAGCTCCTTCAAAATTATCATTGTATGAAATTCCATGAACAATATTTATATTATTAGTATTTATAATTTCTTTTAAAGCAGATCTAGCATTTTCTAAAATCACACTTGGAACATTTTCGTTCAATTTAAAATTCAATAATGCTTTTTGTGAGTCATTAATATTGATTTCACTAAAACCAGATTTTATTGCATTCTCGAAAGCTTCTTTTATAGAGTCTTTAGAATAATCATTCAATTCAATCTTTAAAAATAAAAAACCGTTTTTATCTTCGAAGAAATTTCTAACGTCAGCAAAGTCAATATTTATATCAGAAGGTTTAACAATAATGTTTATTAATTCAACGATAATTTCTTTTATATATTTATTTGCACCTTGGTAAGCTTTTTTAATTGATGTTCTTTCTCTATCTAAACTAATTATTTTATCGTTGTTCACAGTTGTTAATCCATTACAAAGATAAGAAAGCTTTTGTAAACCAGACAGAGCATTAGAATATATTTTATTACCTTCAGCTCCAATAGATGGTAAGTTAAATAAACCTATTGTTAATATTCCCAAGTCTTGTGCAATTTTAGCAATTACAGGTGTAGCTCCAGTACCAGTACCTTTTCCAAGTCCAGCTACCAAAATCAAAATATCTGTATCTATTAACATTTCTTTAATTATTTCAGAATCTGTTTCTGCAGCCATTCTTCCAATATTTGGATCACCACCAGAACCATTACCATCAAGTTCATCTGCTCCAAGAATAAAGATATCACTTAAATCACCCATATTACTTAAAGCGACAAAGTCAGTGTTAAGTGCAATTATTTGAATAAACTCTGGTCAAATTTGAGAGGTCTTCATATACTTAATAATGTTGTTTCCAGCACCACCAACTCCAATTACCTTTATATTAAATGTCTTAGAAAAAAATTTTCTATCTTTAGACATTGTTTTAATACGAGTATTTTTATTAATTTCATTAATTATAGAATTTACATGTTTTGTTATTTTAATGTCACCATCAAATTCAACGCTATCATGTGGTTGGATATTAACATCATTGATACTTTTAGAATTGTTATTATATTTTCCTAAATCATCAATATTTGAATTTGGTAAATTTTCTAAATTAGCCTTTTTGTTTGAAGGATTATTAGAAACTGATGATTTTTTATAAATATTATCTTCATCTATAGCATTAAGTATTTTGTCAATGTTGTTTTTGCTCATATGCACTCCCTAAAAAAATTATATTATATTTATGATTTTTTATTTAATTAATAAGTTTAATTTATGATGCTAAAGTTTTGCAATCTATTATAGAAGCTATAAGAGATGCATATTTTGTCTCATTTAACCCAATTAAATTAGCATTCAATATTTTCAAATCTAAAAATTTAATCAATTTTGGTTGTATATAATTTATTCAAGTGCTGAAGATATCTGTTGATGAAAAAAAATATAGTTCATCAACATCATAATTCAATGAAAATAAGAAAGCTATTTGGTTGTTAATCTCTTGAATTAATTCTTTCAATCAACCCATTATAATTACACTCACATCTTTGATTCTAAATTGACTGTAATCCAAAAACTGCTCTTTAAAATTATTAAGCAATGGTAATTCTTTGTTTATCAATACAAGGTCCTTATATTTTTTCAATAAATTAATAGCCTCTATTTCAACTAGTCCCGTCGCTTCACAAATCTTCTTTGTTAAATCTTTTATTCCAAATTTTATCTTTTTTTGTGATGACAAAACCATATTATCAAAAAATTCAAATGTAGATTCAACATGGCCAACATTAAATAAAAGCTTAAATCTTCTCTCTTGATTTTTAAATAAGTGATGCAAAACTAAACTATCAATTTTGATTTGATCAATTCTTATATTTATATTATTGAAAATACTTACAAAATTATCAATAACACTTTTACTTAAATAATAAGATTTTGATTTAAATGAAAACCTTTCAACTTTTTTTCCAAAAGGAGGAAATAAATATTCTTTGCCATCTAATATTCATAAAAATATTTTATGGTCTAAAATTACATTATTTTTTACTTCAAGTTTTTCTTTTAGATTATCCAAAATAATTTTTAGTGATTCTTCACTCAAGTTCTCATTTAAAAAGTATTCATCAGATGAAAAATTATTTATTTTTATTTCCTTAATTGGAATATTCAAAATCACATTGGTTGAATTAATACTTATTGGAATTGCTCTTATTGCATTATTTAATGTCTCTTTAAATAATTCATCATCAATTATTCTAGAATTTTGAAAAAAACTATTGGTTAAAAAAGTTGCATTATAGAATGGTAAAATCATATCTTTTCTTGTCACACAACAAAAAATTTTGGTTTCATAATTACCAAGCGATATAACTGTAAAAGCATTCTTATTCATACTTTACCCTCTCTATAACTTTCATTCTTGAAGACCTTGCTCTTGGATTGTTTTTTATTTCTTCAAAACTAGCATAGCTATCAATATTTTTTATTTTATATTCATTTGGTAAATTATTAATGGGAATTTCTTTTGGTAAGAGTTTAGTCTCAAAATTTCTGTAAACCATTTTAATTGTTTTTTCTTCTAACGAATGAAAAGATAAAGTTATTATTACACCACCAAAACTTAATATATTCATAGCTGAATTTAATGCTATTTTTATTTCATCAATTTCATTATTTACTTCCATACGAATTGCCTGAAAATATTTTCTAGCAAAATGTTTTTTACCATACAGTTCTTTTTTAGGTATATTGTTTGAAATAATCTCTACTAATTCTAGTGTAGATTTAATAGGTTTACTATCTCTTAATGTACAAATAGCATTAGCCACTTTATAAGAATTGTTTATCTCTCCATATTTTTTAAAGATGAAAATCAATTGTTGTAATGTATAAGTATTAACAATATCAAAGGCTGTTTTTTCTTGCAGATTTTGGCTCATTCTCATGTCTAAAAAAGAGTCTTTTAAAAAACTAAATCCTCTATAATCATTGTCTAATTGGGGGCTAGAAACTCCCAAGTCAAAAATAAAACCATCAACATTTGTTATTCCGTTTTTAGCTAATATGGATTCTAAATTAGAGAATGAATCATTAACAAAAATATGATTTGGGTACTTTGGAAATTTTGTTTTATAAAATTCAAATGCCTCCTCATCTTTATCAATAGATATTAATAAAGAATTAGTATCAGAAATAGATTCCAATATTTCTAGACTATGTCCGCCTCTTCCAAAAGTTGCATCGACATATATTCCATTAGGTTTGATTTTCAAATATTTAATAAAATTTTCTTTTTGAACAGAAATATGTTTATCACTAATATCAATTATTTTTTTCATATAAATTAAAGATACTATATATTCATAGGGGAAATAAAAAACTTGCCAATAAAGGGCAAGTTAAACTCACTATGTCATTACTAATTATGAATACTTTTTTGTCGACTTATATATCTACTAAAAATGTTGATACTCAGCTAAATGTTTTATATTTCCAATACATTATTCTATCAAGTGTATATGTCCACCATTTTTGACCAAAAATGTTTTAGACGCAATTTTGTTTGCATTCAAATAATGTAACTAACCAAAAATTAGGAAACTAAATCATAAATTAATTTGTAACTATTTTAGAAATAATTTCATCTAAAAAAAATATTAATAATTTTCATAGCACATATTAATTACACACTAAAAAAATGCATTTTTCAAGCATTACATATAAAATATATTAATTCTTATGAAAAATATTATTTTTATTATTGGGCCAACCGGGTGTGGCAAAAGTCATTTGGCTATAAATTTAGCAAAAGATTTGAATTGTGAAATCATTAATGCTGATGCGTTTCAAGTCTATAAAGAAGTTAATATTGGCAACAATAAGATTAGCAAAAAAGAAATGAACGGTATAAAACATCACCTACTAGATATCATATCTATTAGTGATCACTGAAACATAAAAGCATTCCAAGAAGTATTTTTTAATTTAGCACTAAACTCAAACAAAAATTTTATAGTTGTTGGTGGGTCTAATTTATACATTGATTGTGTGATAAAAAATTATAATTTGCAGAATGAAATTAATGCTTCATTGCCAGACATATCAACCGAAGAAAAATGAAATATGCTATATAAGCTAGACAAGGAAACAGCTGAAAAAGTGGATAAAAATAACATTAGAAGAATTGACCATAAATTAAAAATAGCAATTTCGAATCAAGGTAAAACATCTAGTGTGTTGAATAATGAGAGAGTTATTAATCCTTTTATTATAAAAATAGACATAAATAGAAAAGATTTATATTGCAAAATAAACACTAGAGTTGAATCTATGATTAATGACGGCTGAATTGATGAAGTTAAAAATATATTGAAAATTTGAAGTCCAGATAGTCAAATTTTTCAAGCTATTGGCTACAATGAAATTAAAGATTCAATATTGAATAATAGTGAATTAGATATTAATTTAATAAAAAAGAAAACTAGAAATTATGCAAAAAGGCAAGAGACTTGATGTCGTAATAAATTTGAAATCAACTACATTTATAAAAATAATGAGTATGCTAATTTGCTAGCTGTAACAAAAGAATTTCTAATAAGAAATGGAAATATAAATGAAAACTAAACATTTATATATCCATATTCCATTTTGCAAAGACATCTGTACATATTGTAATTTTTATAGAAGAAAAGAAGAGGATGAGAAAAAAATTGATGCCCACATTGATAAACTAGTTCAACAAATTAAATTAATGAATAATAAATTTTCAACTATCTATATAGGTGGTGGAACCCCTAATTATTTAAGTGATAAAAATCTAAATTATTTGCTATCTAGTTTAGAAAAAAATATCTCATTAGAAACTGAATTTTCTATTGAATGTAATCCAGAATTTATGACTGATAGTCAAGCGAAAATACTAATTAGAAATAAAGTTAATAGAATATCGATTGGTGCTCAATCATTAAATAATGATATTTTAAAATCTCTAAATAGAAATCATAACGTTAGCAACATAACTGATGCAATTGATATTTTATATAAAAATGGAATCAATAATATAAGTTGTGATTTTATTTACAATCTTCCAAATATGACTTTAAAAGATTTGGATGATATATTTGAATTCATCAGAAACAAAAATATAAAACATATTTCTTTTTATTCGCTTGAACTTAAAGAAAATTCTGATTTATTTAACAAAGAATATAAACTTGATTGTGAAATGGATGAAATATTTTTTGAAGCAATAAAAAATAAATTTATTGAAATTAGTTATGAAAGATATGAAATATCTAATTGATGTATTAGTGAAAAATATTATTCTCAACATAACATAGCATATTGACATTTAAATGATTGAGCTGCTATCGGCGACGGAGCTTATGGATATGAAGATAAAAACTATTATTTTAATAATATAGATTCATGTAGCTTCGAGAAATGAGATAATGTGGAAATATATAAGAACTCTTTAATTATGGGCTTTAGATTGATTAAGGGATTAAATTTAGACATTCAAAGAAATTTAGATGCATATAACTATTTTAGAGACGAAATAAAAGATTTAACTTGCATAAAGGATAATTACTTATCAGCATTAAACATTGATTTTTTACATGATTTATTATTAAAGATTATATAAAAAAACTCCTAAGTATAGGAGTTTTTTTATTATATTAAATAATCAAATTATTTTTTATTTTTAGGAGTATCACTTTTTTTAGAATCAGATTTTTCTTCAGTAGCTTTAGAATCATCCTTTTCATTAGTAGAACTTTCTTTTTCTGTTTTCTTCATTGCTTCTGCAAATTGTGAAGCCATTGCTTCAAATTGACTAATTTTTTGTTTTAATTCATCATATTTGTTTTCAGATAAAAGTGTTTCAAATTCTTTTATTTGTTTTTCAGCTTCTTCTTTTTGCTTAGGATCAGATTTCTTTCCTTCTTCACTATTTAAACTTTCTTTTAAAGAATTAATAAGTGATTCAGCTTTATATCTTGTTTCTTTTTCTTCTTTTAGTTTTTGATCTTTATCTTTATTTTCTTCAGCTTCTTTTATCATTTTATCAATTTCATCTTTTGATAAACCGCTGCTATCTTTAATAGTAATAGTAGCTTCTTTGTTAGTTTTTTTATCAATAGCTTTTACATTTAAAATACCATTAACATCAATATTAAAAGTAATTTCAATTTGTGGTATTCCCTTAGGTGCTGGTTCAATTCCATCTAATACAAATCTACCTAATGATTTATTATCAGAAACCATTGGTCTTTCACCTTGCACGATATGAATATCAACTGCTGGTTGATTATCAGCTGCTGTAGAAAACACTTGCGACTTTGAAGTTGGTATTGTTGAGTTTCTTTTAATTAAAGGTGTAGCAACACCGCCTAAAGTTTCAATGCTTAATGTAAGAGGTGTTACGTCTAATAATAATATATCTTTAACATCTCCCATTAAAACACCACCTTGAATAGCAGCACCTTGTGCAACCACTTCATCTGGGTTTATAGTTTTGTCAGGCGTGTGGTTAAGCATTGATTTTACCAATTCTTCTACTGCTGGCATTCTAGTTGAACCACCAACTAATAACACTTTATTGATTTCGCCAGTTGATAATTTTGATTCTGTTAATGCATCAGTAACTGGTTTTTTAGTTCTTTCCAATAAAGACTTAGTTAATTCTTCAAAATGAGCTCTAGTTAATTTTTTTTCAACGTTTAAAGGGCCTTCACTTAACATTGATATGAATGGAAGTTGTATATCTACTTCTTTTAATCCAGATAATTCAATCTTAGCTTTTTCTGCAGCATCTTTCAATCTTTGCATTGCCATTTTATCTGTTGCTAAATCAATTCCGTTTTCTTTTTTAACACTTTCAACTATTCAATCAATAATTTTTTGATCTCAGTCATCCCCACCTAAATGGTTATCACCAGAAGTTGATAATACTTCAAAAGTTCCATCAGCAATGTCTAATATAGAAACATCGAATGTTCCACCACCTAAGTCATATACTAAAACTTTTTGTTCTTTATTTGCTTTATCTATTCCATATGCTAAAGCTGCAGCTGTTGGTTCATTGATTATTCTTTCAACATTCAAACCAGCTATTTTACCAGCATTTTTTGTTGCTTGTCTTTGTGAATCATTAAAATATGCAGGTACAGTAATTACCGCTTTATCTATAGATACACCCAATTTTTCTTCAGCACATTTTTTAATATAAGACAATATTTGAGCAGAAATCTCCTCTGGAGAATAATCTTTTCCATCAACTTTAATTTTGTCAGTAGTACCCATTAAACGTTTAATAGAATGAATGGTATTTTTGTTAGTAAGCATTTGTCTTTTTGCTGCGTCCCCAACAATTATTTCACTACCTTTAAATGCAACAACTGATGGTATTGTTCTTTTACCTTCAGGTGTTTCTAAAATTTTTGCTTTTCCGTTTTCCATTACAGAAACACAAGAGTTAGTTGTTCCTAAATCTATTCCAATAATAATATTGCTAGCCATTTTTATCTCCTTAAATTTTGTTAGCATAATTTATTATATCAAATAATTAGCACTCTACTAGTTTTTTTGCTAATTTTTTAATAAGTGTATTTTTCTGTCTTATCAAGGTAAGAATCGAATGAAAATTTTTTATTATTTGTTGAACAAAGATTTCTTATACAACCAACTTTTATACCAATTCTTTTAAGGTCTAAAATTGTTTCTTGCACACATACATCTGACATTACTCCAACAACATAAACATTATCTATTTTGTTATCTTTAATAAAAGTTAATAGTAATTTTGTTATTTGCTCAGTAAAGATAGAAAAATTTTCAACATTCTTTTGAAAACCTTTTTTAACATAAAAACAGTTGTACTTATTTGTATTTATTAAATCTGTTGTTGCACTACCATAACTATGTTCAACACAGTGCTCACCTCATTTTTCAAAAGAAAAATGATCATTAGGATGTAAGTCCTGAGATATAACAATTTTTAGATTAGAAAATTCTTCTTGATTATTAATTAAAGAATCAATCTTATTCGCAATAGTATTAAATTTCTTAATGGGGATTTTTCCAGATTTAGAAAAATCATTTTGCATATCAACTATAACTAACATATCATTCTTTTTGAATTGGGATATTTTCTTAGAGTTACATTTTAAATATAAAAAAATAGATATCGATATTAACAAAGAAATTAATATACCTACAAATATATATACTGAATCTAAACTAGATGAAATAAAAATGTTTTTAAATGCATGCAAATTTTCAGTGTTGCCTAAGTAACAAAGAATTAGTGATATAGGTACAAATAAAATAATTCCAAAACAAAAATAATTGAAAAATTCCTTAAATCTTTTAATTAAAATGGATGAAACATATATACTCAATAATATTCCAATCAAAATAAATATTATTATTAAAATAAATAGCAATATGTTATTTTGTATATTGCTTAAAACAACATAATATATTTCATCATATGTGCCAAATAAAAACAAGGTAAAACTACCACTTATTCCTGGTATTAGCATACAAAATCCTGCAAGCAATGCTGACAATAGTATTCAAAGTCAAATTATAGAAAATTGTATTTCATTTTTACTTATTGAATCTTTTAACGAAATACCTCCATTAAAATAAATTCCCAATGATATTCCCATCAGAAAACAAAAACCTAAGATTAAATATAAATATTTCAAATAATCTTTTTTCTTGCTCTTATGAAAATTGATTGATAGGTTTATTTTATTTGCCTTTGAAAAAGATGGTATACAAAATAAAGAAAATGAAAAAAAGAAAAATATAAGTACTCAATCCAAATTAGCCTGAATCATTTCTTTAGATACAAACGAAAATAAAAGAAAAGAAACAACTCAAGAAAGTGCGAAAGGAATAATTCATAAAAATATTTTCAATTTATTTTTAATGGTTATAGGGAGAAAAAAGTTTTTAATCTTAGTAGAGAATGGATCAAGGAAACCAAACATTGATATAGTTGTGCCACCAGAATAACCAGGAATAACATCACTAAATCCCATGAAAAAACCAAATATTATTCTTTGAATTATTTTTACTTTATAATCATTAAAATATAAATCTTTAATATTTCTTTTCATATTATAAAAGTATAATGAAAATTATTAACATTTTTAAACAACATGAATAAAGCAAAAAGACTAGATGTGCTATTGGTAGAAAATAAATACTGTGAATCAAGAAATAAAGCAAATTTTTTAATAAAAAACGGCTATGTTTGTGTAGACGGAATTTGTATACTAGATGTATCAAAAAAAATTAATATTAACGAGAAAATAGAAATCAATATAAACAAAGACGAACTAAGAATATCTAGAGGATTTACAAAACTTGAAAAAGCTATAGAATTTTTTAATATAGATTTAAAAAATCATATATGTGTAGATATAGGCTCGTCAACTGGCGGTTTTACTGAATGCTTACTAAAAAATGAAGCAAAAAAAATTTATGCAATTGATTGCGGTAAAGATCAATTGCACAACACACTTAAAGAGAATAAAAATGTAATATCTTTAGAATCGACAAATTTTATAAAAATTGAAAAAACTCTTATCGTTGACAAAGTTGATTTTATTTCTTGTGATGTATCTTTTATATCAAGTGAAAAAATAATAAATAAAATAATTGATTTAGGATGAAAAAATTTTGAATCTGTTTTTCTTTTTAAACCCCAATTTGAAGCTGGTAAAAAAATAATAAGCAAAACAAAAGGATATGTGGATGAAAAATTTCACAATTCATTAATTGAAAATTTTTTGAGTTTTTTAATGGAAAAAAAATTCAGAGATATAAAATATATTGATTCGCCTATTAGTGGAAAAAAAATGAATAATAAAGAATATTTATTTTATATGAAAATGGATAATGATGAGTAATATATTTCATATTGATATGGATGCTTTTTTTGTTTCCATTGAAACTTCTATAAACAAAAATATAATTAACAAACCAGTAGCGGTTGGTGGAAATAAAAAAGAAAGTGTAATATCATCAGCTAATTATATAGCTCGAAAATATGGTGTGAGATCTGCTATGCCAACAGTTATTGCAAAAAGCTTGTGTTCTGAATTAATTATTATAGATATAAACCAAGACAGAATGCAACATTACATTAATATTTCAGATAGTATTTTAAAATTACTAAAAAGAAAAATTTCTAAAACTATTGAAATTGGTTCAATAGATGAATGGTATTTAGATATATCAAATACTAAACTTATTTCATTACCAAAAGATGAAATAAGTTATTTGATAAAAAAAGAGATAAAAGACAACTTCAATCTTGATTGCACAATAGGCTGTTCTTTCAATAAGTATTTTGCCAAAATAGCTACAGATTTGTCTAAACCTAATGGGTATCTACTAATTGATGAGAAAAATTATAAGGACATAATATGAGGCTTAAACATTGATAAAATGCCATATATAGGAATAAACACTTTGCCAATATTGATTAATAAAAATATTCTAACCATAGGTGATTTAGCCAACTATTCAAATGATAATGAAATGATTTCATTAATTGGCAATAAATGAATAGAACATAAAAGAATTGCTAATGGTTATGCGATTAAATCACTTACCACTAGCAATAACTTGAAATCAATTGGTAAAAGTACTTCTTTTTATGAACCCAAATTATATGAGGAAATTATTTTGCAATTAAATAATATGACTTTTTTTATAAATCACTCACTTATAAATAAACAAATAGATTTTAGAATAATAACCCTTTCTTTCAAATTATCAAGCAAGCGAATTGTGTCCAAAAGCAAAAGTAAAGATCATTACAATTCACAAATAGATTTTAACGATATAAAAATAATGTTTGATCAATTAGTTTCTAAAATTAACATTAACGAAATTAAAATTTGTAGTTTAAATGTATCTAAACTAAAAGATAAATTTTTAATAGATATACAACAAAACATATTTACTAGTAATGAAAATAATCAAACTCATCCAGATCAGAAAATCAACTCAACTGACTTAATCAAGATTCTTAATAAAAAATTTGATAAGAAGATATTCTATTCTGGAAAAGACAAATTATCTAAAAATTAATTTCATTAAGATATTGGATGCCATCTTCAGTTATTATTCTGCCTCCATTGGTTTTAGAAATCAAATTCTTTTTTATTAAATATGGTTCTACTTTTTCTTGTATAGTTCTTTCATCCAAATACAAAACTTGTGAAATTGTCTTCAATCCTGTTTTTTTATTTGAAACTAAAAGTTTTAAATAATCGATATCAGTTTTATTTAAACCCCATGGGTGTAGTCCGATTTTTTTAAAAATATCCAATATAGCCTCATCTGTTGTAATTTTGTAATCCAAAACTCTTGATAATATTCTTTTTGCAATTCGTGGTATTCCTTTTGAATATGAGGCAATTTTTTTCAAAATATCCGATTCAATTTTTATCTTTAAAACTGAGCAATTATATTTTAATATCAACAATATTTCTGATTCAGTATATTCAGTTATTGGGATAACAATTCCAAATCTCTCTTCGAAAGGATTTGGTAAGTTACCAAGTTTTGTTGTTGCTCCTATTAATGTAAATTTTGGAACATTAATAACTGTACTTTTAGAATTAAAATCTTTTCCAATCATTATATTCAATTTGAAATTTTCCATAATGGAATATAACAATTCATAACATATAGGATTCATTGAGTGAATTTCATCAATAAAAATAATTTCAAAATCATTAATTGTATAAATTATTGAAATTAAATCTGATTTATTTTGTATATCAGGTCCCTGAATAATTTTTATATTAACTCCCAATTCCTGTGCAATAATATTTGCCAATGATGTTTTCCCAATTCCTGGCGGTCCATAAAATAGACAATGATCTAAATGTTCTTTGCGTGATAAAGCAGATTTTATATAAATCTTCAAACTTTCTTTTAATTCATTTTTACCTTGAAATTCATTTAGACTTTTAGGCCTTAGTTGGGATATATTCATCATTTCCGTTCACAATATTTTTTATAGCCTCACTAATAGCCACATTAACATCTTTCAATGTATCTAAATCAATTGTGCTAATTGCTAAATTAATCTCTTCTTTTTTATAACCTAAAGACTTTAACGCTGAAACTATTTCTTCTATACTTACACTAGTATTCAAGTCATTATTATCTACACTTGTATTTTCTTTTTTACTTACAAAAATTTTATATGATAATTGATTACATAAATTTATTGCTAATCTTTTAGAAAAATTAGGTAAATTTTCAAGATCATTTATATTCTTTTTGCTTATAAGTTCTTTTAGTAATTCAATATTATTTTGCATTATCAAAAGTGCAGTTTTTGGTCCTATCCCTGTCGCTGAAATTAATGTTTCAAAAAAATTCTTTTCTTTGTATGTCTTAAATCCATAAATTTCACTTATTTGATAATTCTTAGAATTATTAGTTGTTTTGATGAAGACATAGATTCTATTCGTTACCGAATCATCTATCTCGTTTGTTTTGTTCATTCAAATTTTATAGCCTATAAAGTTATTTTCCAAAATTATAAACTTATCATTTGTATATGATACTCTTCCTATTAAATATTCAATCATGTTATATACTCCTACACTAATAAATAGGTGGAAAAAATAAAAATATCTTACAAATATTTAAAAATATTTTTAAAATTTTTAATATGCTCTAGCAAAATATACTTTTTTGGTATTACTTTTCTTTGTAAAAAAACAAGTAGAATCTTGAGAAATGGGAGAATTAAATTTTATACATCTACTAGATGCGCCTGTTAATTTTTTAAGCTCTTCTTCATCTTCTTTAGAACCAGCTCAATTTGTTAACACTATTTTTTTGTCTTTGATAGCTTTTGTAAATTCATCAATATTATTAACTTCCACTATGCTTGAATTTAATAATTTGGATGAATTTAAAAATAAAAACTCATCATGAAATTTAATAATGTCATTCAAATAATTTGAATTAAAATCTTTTAATTTAATAATTTTTCTCTCTTGAGAGTGTCTCATATAAATTGTTAATTCTTCATTTTTAAATTCTTTTTCGCCATATATTATTTGTATTGGAACACCTTTAATTTCGTATTCATTAATCTTTGCACCAAATGATTTATCTGAATCATCTATATGATGAGAGAAATTAGCTAATATTTTCTTAATTTGAATCAAATTATTTTCCATCTCATTAGAATGATTAAAAATATTTAATACAACAGAATATGGAGCAATTTTTGATGGCAATACTAAACCTTTATCATCCGAATGTGCCAAAACAATAGCACCAATTAATCTAGTAGAAATACCGGCAGATGTTTGATAAACATTTTCCATTTTGTTATCTTCAGATTGAAATTTAATATTAAAAATTTTAGAAAAATTTTGCGCTAAATAATGTGATGTTCCGCTTTGCAAAACTTGTCCATCAGGCATAAATGACTCAACTGTATATGTAATATCAGCACCAGCAAATCTTTCATATTCAGTTTTTGTACCTAAAAGGCAATCAATACATAAAATTTCTTTTAGTAAAAACTTATAATTCTGTATCATTAATAAAGAAAAATCCATTGCTTCTTTTTTATTTGAAAAAATTGCATGTTGTTCTTGTCACAAAAATTCTGTTGTACGAAGAAATGGTCTTGTATTTTTTTCCGCTCTAAAAGCACTACATCATTGATTTAATTTTATTGGCAAATCTTTATAGCTTATAAGTAAGGAAGAAAAATAATTACAAAAAGAGATTTCAGATGTTGGTCTTACAACATATGCGTCTTCAATCTTCTTTGATCCAATTTCTGTAACTTTAAATAATTCAGGAGAAAAACCATTAATATGACTTGTCTCTTTAATAAATTCACTATAAGGAATGAATAACGGCATCATACAATTTTGAGTGTTAGTTTCTCTTAAAAAAACATTTACATGTTTTTGAATATTTTCTCAAATTGCATATGAATAAGGCTTCATAATAATTGTGCCTTTTATCATTCCGTATTCAAACATGCCACTAGCTTGCAAGACAGAAGTGTATCATTTAGAAAAATCTATATTTTTACTTACAATTTTCATATCTATATTATATCCCCTAGATTAGTTACGACGTTTTGAATATCTTCATCATTATTACAAGATTCTAAAAATTTTTCTAATTTCAAGAATTGTTCTTTTGATATATCAACATAAGTTGATGCGACATATCTTATACCAGAATCAATTAACTTTATTGGTACATCATCAATAATCTTTTTAACAGCGTTAAAATCTTTTGACAAAACCAAAACTTGATAACAGTCGTCATTATTAATTATATCTTCAATTGGAGAGTCAATTAGTTTTTCTAGAATATAATCAAGACTCATATCGTTATCATTTGGTATTAAAAATTCACCTCTTAATTTGAAATTAGTCTTTACACTATTTTGTTTTGCAATATTAGCATTTAATTTCGCAGCATAACCTCTTATTGCGCTAATTGTTCTATTGGTGTTATTGGATACAGCTTCAACAATTAATTGCAATCCATTTTCAGCAAACAATTCATACTCTAAATCTTGTAATAATTCTGAATCTTTATTTGCACCAAATATATTTTTATCAATTGACTCTTTTGATAAATTATTAGCTAAAGCCTTATCTATTGCTCTTTTTAATCTTGAGTTAGAGTCAACATTAGTACCGCCTATTTTAGCAGCAACCTTTATTTCTTTTGCTAATTTCATTCACAACTTTGCTTGTGTCTGTTGTTTTTTATTAATTCCTAAGGCTATTAAGTGTTTTCTTGGCATAGGTTTTGTCTCCGTTAAATACTTGATTTTTCTTTAGTCTTCTTTGCATTTTCTATTTTATAATTTTTTATTCGTTCTTTATTAACTAACTCTTCTATTCTATTTCTTTTAGCCTTTCTTTTAACATCATCTATTTGGATTTTTATTTTCTTTTTATAATTAGGTTTTACTTTTTTTGGAGCTTTTGAAATAATTGAACTAATTTGTTTATCAACTTCAGTTATTTTTTTCTTTTTCATTTTAAATGAAATATTGAATGGCACAAAATCCTGGCCATTAAATTTCAAACTATTTCACACTATATTTTTGTTCTGTAATCTTAAGATTTGATGTGTATTATTTTCAAAGAAAATATATGAATTACCTTTATAGTGAGAACGTCCAGAACGTCCAGATCTATGAATATATCAAACATCATCTTTTGGCATATCCCACGAAATAATATCTGACGCACCATCTATATCTATTCCTCTAGATGCTAAATCTGTGGCAACTAAAAAGCGAGCATTTTTTGTTTGAATTATTTTAAATGTGTTTTTTCTTTCTCTTGCATTCATATCACCATGCAACATAATTACATCGCTTTTATATTTCTTATAAAGAATATTAAAAATCATCTCAACATCTTTTTTAGTATTAGAAAAAATTATACAAAAATATGGATTGATTTTTTCAAGCAATGCTATAAGTGCTTTTTCTTTTGAAAGATTATTTATATAAACTATGTGATGTGTAATCTTGTCATTTAGTCAAATATTCTTAGAAACATTAACAATAGTTGAATTATGAAAAAACTTAGAAAGTTGTATAGACAAAGTTTCATGTAAAGTAGCTGAAAAAGCAATCTTCTGTATATTTTTTAAATTAGTTAATGAGTTAAAAACATTTATGATTGAATTTGAAAAATTCATATCCATAAGCATATCTGCTTCATCCAATACAATTGTTTTCAATTTTGATAAATGACTAGAAGGAAAACTTTGTAAAAAATCAAAAAACTTTTGTGGTGTTGTGATTAATATTTGCTTTTTTAGTATTTGCGATAGTGTAGCATCAGTATATTCTTTACCACCAATTAATAATGACACTGATAATTCAGGTGCAAATTTCTTAAAAAATATGGCCTTGTCATATATCTGTCTAGATAATTCTCTTGTTGGAGAAATTATTAATATTTGAATTTTGTTTAAGCTTAAATCCAAGTTATCTATAAGTGGGAACAAAAAACAATGTGTCTTTCCAGTACCAGTATTTGCAACACCAATAACATTTTCATTATTAGCGATTAAAGGAATAGTTTTTTGTTGTATTTCTGTGAATGAATTAAAATTCAGTTTTTTCATTACTAAATTAATTCAAGAATTTTTAAATTTTATATTTTGCATTTAAGTACTATTATTTTACATTATTAATGCATTTTTCATAAGCTTCTTTTGCAGCTTGTTTTTCTGCTTCTCTTTTTGTTTCTCCGAAACCAAATCCATAAGTAATATTATTAAAAACTAAAGAACATTCAAATGGGTGTTCTTTAGTAGATGAACACTTATATTGAATGGTTGAGTTTTTATTATTTTTAGACGTTTTTGATTGCAACCATTCTTGGACTCTTGTTTTATAATCTATAGTGTCAGCAATTTCATTATTTTCAAAATATTTAATAATTGTATTTTTTAGAATTTCAAAAACTTTTACTTCACCAATATCTAAATATACAGCTCCTATAAAAGACTCAAATATATCTTCTCTTATATTATTTGTATCTGTCTCAATTTTTATTCCATTACCTAAAAGTGCATAGTCTATAAGTTTTAGTTCATTAGAAGCCATTATTAAAGTTTTAGATCTAACTAATACTTGTCTATTCTCTGTCATTTCTTGTTCATCAAAATCTTGATAGTATAAATAGCATGAAATAATTTTAGAAATTATAGCATCACCTAAAAATTCTAGTCTTTCATAATTTCTTTCTGATTTATTCTCATTACTATATGATGTATGAGTTAAAGCTTCAATATAAATATCATATTTATTTGTAACAATATTTAATTTGGATAATAATTCTTTTATATTATTTGGCATTTTTAAATTTTTCTTTTATGTCATTAATTATATTAAATTCAATAGATTCTTTCAACATTTTTAGTGAGCTAAAAAATTGCTTGTAATCAGCATTTCCATGTGTTTTGATAGCAACTTTATTTAGTCCTATAACTAAAGCTCCCGCATTGTTTTTATAGTCAAATTTCTTCTTTAATCTTAATAATGGAGATATAGAAAATATAAGACCAAGTCAACCACTAGGTTTTTTTAGTTCATCCTTTAAAGCGCTAGTAATTGTTTTAGCAGCGCCCTCTATTGCTTTTAAAACTAGATTACCACTATATCCATCAGATATAACTATATCAGTGTTTCCTTCTAATAAATTTCTCGATTCTACAAAACCAATATAGTTAATGTCTTTTGCTTCACTTAATAATTTATTAGCTTCAACATGATAGTCTAAACCTTTATTGTCTTCAGTTCCAATATTCAAAATCCCAATTGTTGGATTCTTAATTTGTCTTACATTTTTCACATATATATTAGCCATCAAAGCAAAATGTAATAAATCTTTACCAGTACATAATTTTTGCGCGCCCACATCTAAAAAATTGAAACCAGCATTATTTCTTGTTGGAACATATGGCATGAATCCTATTTTACTAACATTTTCAATTTTACCAATAAGCATAAATGTAAGTCCAACATAACATGGTGTAGAGCCAGCCGATAATACGCCATCAGCTAAACCCTTAGCGACCAAATTGATTGCTTTATACATTGATGAATCACTTCTATGTCTAACAGACATTGGATTATCATCCATTCCTATCACGTCAGAAGCATGCACAATTTCAAATTTATCACCACTAATTAAATTTCTATTTATTTGTGTTTCATCACCAACCAAAATAATAGTTACTTGATTGAATTTTTTTACAAAATCTCTACAAGCACTAATTGCTTCATTGATATCATTTTCAAAACCCATTACATCTACAGCTAGCTTCATAATAAAAATATCCTTTGGGTAAATAATAAAAAAATTATACTTTCAATATTAAGCAAATGAAAATCTAATTTTTAACTTATAATTTTAAATGAATAATTGTATTATAATTTATATGGTTATTTGGAAGTATAGCTCAGTTGGTTAGAGCACACCCCTGATAAGGGTGAGGTCGATGGTTCGAGCCCATTTACTTCCACCATTAAAGGGGACGTAGCTCAATTGATAGAGCACCTGATTTGCACTCAGGAGGTCGTGGGTTTGACCCCCATCGTCTCCACCAATAAAAAACAAAAAACTACTTTTTGAAAGTAGTTTTTTTTATTTACATTTATAAAATTAATTTAATTAATATTCTCAGAATTCAAATCATAATTATGACTCATATTTTCTTTTAAGAAAATATCATTATTAAAAGATATCATTTTACCTTTTGCAACATTTCTAATTGGATTCATTTGGTTTCAATAATTGTAAGCTAAATTACCATTAACAAATGTCATAATAACTCTACCCATAACTCTTGTGTCATTAAATTGAGATCATCTAGCACTTGAAACTATGTCTTCATTTTTTATCAGTCATCTTTTAGTTGAATTTACAACAATGATATCTGCATCATAGCCTTCTTCGATCTTGCCTTTATCTTTAAGCCCTAAAATAACTGCTGGGTTTTTTGATAAAAGTTTTTCTAAGATGCTAACTGATATTTTTTTATAGAAAAAACTATCAAATAAAATTGAAAACATAGTTTCGAATCCAGGTAATCCAGGTGTCTCATTTTCAAACTTATCAATTAAAGTAATTGGCGTGTGATTAGAAGTAATCATATCAATTTTGCCATCTTTTACAGCATTTCATAATGATATATTGTCCATCATATTACCAAGTTGATAATCTAAAAGTAATGTTTTCTTTTTATACTCATTAGATATTTGATCTCTGTTTAATATCAAATAATTTATAGAAGTTGAAGTCCTGATATTAAATCCCATTTCTTTATAAGATAATATTTTTTCAAGATCATTACCATTTGTAATATCGTGGAATAGTAATTTTATATTTTTGTCTTTAGATACACTAAAGAAATCATCTATCCTACTACCACTCAAATGAACACATATTAATTTTGATGAATTAACACTAGTTGGAATTGCATGATAATTATCAATATATTCTCTTATATTTGCTTCATTTAAATTTAGCATTGTTCCAACAGTAAAATCATGAATTTTAGAAGTTTCTTTAAGTGCCTCTTTTGTTCTCATCAATTCTGATGCAGAAACAAAAAAACCAAAGTTAGATAATGATTCAGAATTAGCATTTGAAAATTTATTACTTAGAACTTTTAAATATGAATCACCAATTATTTGTGTTTCATAATCAACAAATGTTGTAATGCCACCTGTAATTGAAGAAATTGATTCTGTTAGATAATTTGATTTAACATAAGCTGAATGGGGATTAATTTTTGAAAAAGAATCAATTATGCCTGGCATAACTAAATTATTTTTAATATCAAACACTCAATCAATCTCTATGTTTGCAAGTATATTTTCATTAGCTACATCAATAATCTTATAAATTTTTTCATTATTAAGAATTATGTGAACTTTTCTCGAATCACTTAATAAACAGTTTTTTAAAAGAGTAATCATTAAAAAATTCCTTATAAGCAATACATACTAATATTATATATATCTTTTTTTAGACATTCAAGGACTACAAAAATATTATTGAAAATAATTAATGCTCATTTTTATTCAATTTAGATGAAATGTATTCAGAAAAGCCACCTTCTAAATTAAAGGCATCATACCCTAAGTTAGAAAGAATATTTGTAATTAATTTAGAACTATTGCCAGAATTACAATATACATATATTTGTTTCTTTTTATCAAGTAAAGAATGTGCTTTTGAAATAACATCTCCTTTAGATAAATTTATAGCATCGAGCACATGGCTATCTAAAAATTTTGTATCTGTACGTATATCTAAAATAATATGCTCATCAGCATTATATATTTTAAAGAATTCATTAAATGTAATATTTTTCATCAAAAATTATTTTTGAAGATTGTAAAAAGAATATATCCCTTTATAAATAGCTTTTAACCCTAATTCATTTTCAATTTCAATTAATCTATTATATTTAGCAATTCTTTCAGATCTAGACATTGACCCAGTTTTAATTTGACCAGTGTTCATACCAACAGCAATATCTGCAATCGTAGTATCTTCAGTTTCACCAGATCTATGTGAAACAACAGCAGTTCAACCAGCATTTTGTGCTAATTTTATAGTTTCGATAGTTTCTGATAATGTACCTATTTGATTTACTTTAATCAATATAGAATTAGCTAATTTATTAGAAATTGCTTCTTTTGCAATTGCTGGATTAGTACAAATTAAATCATCACCAACTATTTGAACTCTGTTACCCATTTTTGTAACTTGCAATTTAAAACCATTTCAATCATTTTCAGCTAATCCATCTTCGATAGAAATGATAGGATATTTTTTTGAAACATCATCTCAGTAATTAACCATTTGTTCTGACGTTTTTGTTCCATTAGCAACAGATAATATTTTTGCGTCAATAGCTTTTTTAAAAACATAAACTTTCTTTTCTGAATTATATAATTCAGAAGTTGCTGGGTCTAATGCAATTGCAACATCTTTATCAATTCCAGAACGGTATCCAGCTTTTTTAATAGCATCAACCATTAATGTTAAAGCTTCGTCACTACTTTTCAAGTTAGGAGCAAATCCGCCTTCATCACCTTTATTAGTATTAAAACCTTTAGATTTTAAAATAGATTGAAGTGCATGAAAACATTCAGAAGCAACTCTTACAGCTTCTTTAATTGACTTAGCACCAACTGGCATAAACATAAATTCTTGAAAATCAATTGTATTATCAGCATGTGCTCCACCATTTATAACGTTAAGCATAGGAACTGGCATAATATATTCTGATCTATTTTCATTTAAAATATTTTCACTAATATATCTATATAAAGGTTTTTGAGAAATAATTGCAGCGATTTTTGCAACAGAAAGTGAAACAGATAAAATAGCATTAGCACCTAAATTAGCTTTGTTTGGTGTGCCATCAATATCGATCATTAATTGATCAATTTCTTTTTGGTTTCTACAATCCATTCCAATAAGTTTAGGTTTTATTATTTCATTTACATTTTTAACTGCATTTAAAACACCTTTACCGTTGTATCTTAATTTGTCATTGTCTCTTAATTCAATAGCTTCTTTTTGTCCAGTAGACGCACCAGATGGAACCATTGATTTTGCTTTAATCTTACCAACATACACATCGCATGCCACTGTAGGATAACCTCTAGAATCTATAACTTCATATGCAACTATATTTGTGATTTTAAAATTTTTAAATAACATTTTTATCTCCAGGTAATGATTATATTATTAATTACTACTTTTTTAATAAAGATTTGGCACTCATTTCAGAGGGAATATCAATATTCATATAATCTAATATTGTTGGAGCGATATTAGCAAGACTACCCTTAGAATTCAATTTAACATTATGATCTGTAATAATTAATGGTACTAAGTTAATTGAATGTTTGGTGATTGGCAAATTATTATCATCAATCATCTCTTCAGCATTGCCATGATCTGCTGTAATAAATAACGTCCCATTTATTAAATTTAAAGATTCATATATTCTTTTAACTTGTTCATCCAAACATTTGATCGATTTTAAAGTAGCATCAAAATTACCTGTATGACCAACCATATCAGCATTAGCAAAATTCAAGATAATAAAATCAAACTCTCTGATGTTTTTCAATAAAATATCAGTTATATCAATTGCTGACATATTAGGACTTTCATCATAAGTATTAACTTTTGGAGAAGGAATCAAAATTCTTTTTTCTTTATTGAAATTAACTTCTAATCCTCCATCCATAAAAAAAGTTACATGTGCATATTTTTCAGTTTCAGCAATTCTTAATTGTGAAAGATTATTTTTTGAAATAATTTCACCTAATGTATTTTTGATTGGGGCAGTTTCATACAATACACCACTTGGAGAAATACCTTCATAAGGCATTATTATTGCAAAATAAATATTCCTCAATTTATTTTCTGGAGTTTCTTGATACAAGTTAGAACCAAAAATAAAATGAGATAATTCCCTAGCTCTATCAGGTCTAAAATTTGCAAATATTATTGAATCATTATCTTTAATAAAACTATCAAATCCATTAAGGTGAGCTGGTTCAATAAATTCATCAGTTATATTCTTTTCATATTGAGAAGATATATATTCAGAAATATTTGAAAAAGAATTAGATGATAATCCTAATAAATTATTATATGCTAGTGTGATTCTTTCTCATCTCTTGTCTCTATCCATTGCATAGAATCTACCAGATACAGTAGCAACAATAGCTGGATAATTTTTTATAACCTCATTTAAACGAGTCAAACTATCTAATAGTGATTTCGGATTAACATCTCTACCATCGCCAAATATATGCACGATTGGTACTATATTATTTTTTGCAGCAATTTTTATCAATTCAAAAATATGATTTTCATTTGAATGGACTCCACCATCTGATAACAATCCTAAAATATGAAAATGAGAATTGTTCTTTTTTGCAAAATTAATAGCTTCTAGAATAATTTTATTATTTGCTATTTCACCAGATTGTATTTCTTTATTTATTAATGATAATCCATTATAAACAACACGACCAGCACCAATGGTTAAATGTCCTATTTCAGAATTTCCGATTTGTCCATCTGGTAATCCAATTGCACTTCCAGATGCTTCTAAGTAAGAAGTGGGAAAGTTTTTAATTAAACTAAAAATAAAAGGAGATGTATCAGAAGTTATTGCATTACCAAATTTATTTTCTGAAAAACCATAACCATCTAAAATAGCAAGAATAATTGGTTTATTTGCCATTAACAGAATCACTTTCTTTTAAAAGTGCAAAAAAGTCAGAAGCTTTCAATGAAGATGAACCAACTAATACACCATCAATATTTTCTTTTGATACAAAATCAAAAATATTGTCAGGTTTAACTGATCCGCCATATAAAATTTTCAAAGAAGAACTAATATCAGTTGAATACAAACTAGCAACTAAATCTCTAATTTGTTTCATTAGAATATCAACATCATTTGATAAAGGAACCTTACCTGTACCAATAGCTCATATTGGTTCATAAGCTATTAATAGATTTTTCAGTTCTGATTCTTTTGTATTAGAAAGGGCTAATTTAACTTGATTCAAAACAACTTCTATTGAATTATTGTTTTCATAATCTTCAAGTGTTTCACCAACACAAACCACTGATAGCATGTTGTTATTTAACAATGCATTATTTTTTTTATTAACAGTCAAATCAGAATCTCCAAACATTTCTCTTCTTTCAGAATGACCAACTAAAGAACCGATGATATCAATATCTTTAAGTTGATGTCAAGAAACATTTCCAGTATATGCGCCTTCAAATTCATAATGACAATCTTGTGCCAAAATTATCATATTTTTATCATTGCTAAATAATTCTTTTGCATATGATAAATAAATTGATGGAATAGCTAATCCGTAAGTTACATTAAAATGTTGTTCTTTCATCAACTCATAAAAACTTGTCTTGAAACTCAAAATATCACTTTTGGTTTTAAACATTTTTCAATTTCCAATAACTATTTTTTTCATAATTAAATCCTAATTAAATTACTCTATATTATATGCTTTTTAAAATATAATCTAGTGTTTTTTTTGCATTACTTAAGGTTTGATCAACATCGCTTTTACTTTCGCCATAAAGATTAAAATATATTTTAAACTTAGGTTCAGTTCCAGAAAGTCTAAATTTAATTCAATTATTCTTACCAAGATCTCATTCTAATATATTTGCTTCTTTATCAAAGTGTGTAGATCTAATTTTAAAATTGTCTATATATTTTATTTTTGCATCACATAATAAAGAAAATCTCTTTGCCATTTCACTTTTTCAATTATTTCCAGAAAGTAAATATGATACAGTTTCTCCTGCTCAATATCCGAATTTAGGAAATATTTCATTGTTCAATACATCAATTAGAGTCATATCTTTTTTTGAATATTCATGAAATATTTCAAGTGCAAGTGCTGCTGCTTGAAATGAATCTTTATCTCTATTTATAGAAGAGTTTAAAGAGCCGATAGCTTCTTCAAAGGCAACAACAAAATTTTCTCCAGCCGCTAATTTTTCAGTTATCTTAGCACCTAATCATTTAAATCCTGTAGGAGTTCTATAAATTTTTGCACCATAAGACTTACAAATTTTGTCAATCAAATAAGTAGAAACAAATGTGGAAACAACAAATGGAGTTGCTCCAAAGTTTTTATTTGCTAAAAGGTAATATACAAAAATTGTACCCATTTCATTACCGTTTAAATATTTTCATACTCCATCATGAAGCACAGCAACAGCTAATCTATCAGCATCAGGATCAACAGCTAACATTATTTTTGCATTAAATTTCTTTGCATATTTTAATGATAATTCAAATGAAGATGGATCTTCTGGATTAGAACTTGGTGAGTTGGTGAAGTTTGAATCAGGGAAACATTGCTCAGTAACTGGAATAACATTTAAATAATTTAAACTCTTTAAAAAAGTCACCATATCATACGATGCAGTTCCATGATGTGCAGTAAAGATTACTGGAAACATTTTAGTTGCTTCAATGTCAGTTTTGATAAGACATGCTTTAGCATCACTAAAGTAATCATTTACATATTCATCATCAATATAGAAAATTAATTCAGGTCTCTCTTTGTAGTCTTGAAATATAATTAAATTACTACTTGGCATTAAATCAGAAATAGAATTTTCTTCATGAGGTAAAATTTGACCACCTGTGCTATTATAAACTTTAAAGCCTAAATAATCTTTAGGGTTATGACTTGCAGTAATTATTATTCCGCCCTGTAATTTCATTTTTATAATCATGTAAGAAACTATAGGCGTTGCTTTTAATTCATTATTTTTAAATAAAAAAACTTTTATACCAAAACTTGTTAAGACCTTTGCACAAACCATTGTATATGTATTTGCGTTCATTCTGTTATCATGTCCAATTATTACACTTGCATCTTCACCATAAGTATTAATAATATGTTGGGCAAATCCATGTGCCATTTGTTGGTATGTAATTGAATTTATTTTCAAAGTACCAGGACCCATTTTTGCACGTATACCTGCTGTTCCAAATTTCATCTTTTCATTTTTAAAATTTTCTTCAATATAAGAAATTGATAAATCTTTCAAATGATTTTTTGCGGTTTCTGTAAATCTATTTGATTTAATTCAATCAGAATATATTTTATTATTTAATTTTCTATCCATATTAATTTTCCTTCTTTCTAACAAAGATCTTTCTTAGTAAATCTATGAGGTAAAATATCTTTCATATTAATTGCTTTGCAATCACCTTTTTTATTATAAATGTAAAAAACTGAATCATCTTCCATGAATTCACTTAAAAATTGTCTACACATACCGCACGGCATTCCGAAATCAATAGTTTGTGTTAATAAATGTATTGAATCAATTTTTTTATTACCATCCATGATTGAATTTGACGCAGCAACTCTTTCTGCACAAATTCCCACAGGATATGCAGCATTCTCAATGTTGACTCCGTTATATTCTTTTCCAGAAGCTACTACGATTGCAGCAACAGAAAAATTAGAATATGGTGCATATGATTTTTTTTGTAAATCTAATAATTTCTTATACATAATCTTACTTAATCAATCCTAAAATAATTTTCTCTTCTTTTCCTTTTTTTTCTGAATAAATAATATTCTTTTCTAATTTGCTAATTGTATCTTTTGGAATTTCTGAGTTAGAAAAAACAGTCATAATAAGATCGTCTTTTTTAACCTTATCATTATAACTTTTGTTTAAGTAAATCCCAGATAAGAAATCTAGTTTTTCATCTTTGTTCATTCTGCCAGCTTTTATATCAATTAAAGAATAACCAAAAACTTTATTAGAATAAAAATCAATATAACCATTTTTAGTTGCATAAATTTTTATTGAATTTTTAGGATTATATTCGTTGTCAATATTATCAAAATCAAAATTTGAGTTTTGTGCTTTTGCTCATTTGCAAAACAAATTATATGCTTTCAATGAGCTAATTGTATTTTCAATTTTCTTACATGCATCTTTTTCGTCTTTAGCTTTTTTCATATCTATTAATATGTCTATAGAAAAGTCAAAAATTAATTTTTTAAGTTGTGAAGAATAAAAATCACCTTTTAAAAAACTTATCGATTCTTTTATCTCTATCATGTTACCTAAACATTTACCTAAGGGCTTGCTCATATTAGTTAGATGAACAACAACACTTTTCTTAAATTTCTTACCAATTTTTATACAAAGTTCACTAAATTCTTTTGCCTCTTTTAAGTTAGGAAAAAAAGCTCCATCACCAACTTTTACATCCAGATAAATCTTATCTGTATTAGTTGCTAATTTTTTTGACATTATAGAACTAGCAATTAATGAAATATTATTTATACTTCCAGAAGTATCACGAATTGCATATAGAATTTTATCAGCGGGAGCAATGTCTTTATTTTGGGCAATTATAAACATATTAAATTCATTTAAAAGCTTTAAGCATTTAGTTTCTGAAATTTCAGTTTCTACACCAACAGATTCTAATTTATCAATAGTGCCACCAGTATATCCCAAACCTCTACCAGACATTTTAGCGACCTTAATACCAAGTGAAGCTAAAATAGGAACTAATATTAAACTAACCTTGTCTCCTATACCACCTGTAGAATGTTTATCAATTATTTTTTCATTAACACTAGCAAAATTTATAATCAAACCATTTTCTACAATAGCTTTTGTTAGAAAATATGTTTCATTAAAATCAAGTTTAGAAAAAAAAATCGACATTAAAAATGCTGATGTTTGATAATCTTTAATACTTTTATCTAAAATACCTTTTATAAAAAAATCAAATTCTGCTTCAGTGATTTTTTTATTTGTTTTCTTTTTCTCAATTAAATTAACAATATTCATATGTAGCCTTTTATAAAGTGTTTTTTCACATACCGTGCAAGTTACAAAAAGCATAAGCTTTTACCACTTTACCATGCGGTGCAAAAAATTCATATTCTGGGTTTACATCATAAGGAAAAGACTTAGTTAAAATCAAAGAGTCATCTATTATAATTTGAACAAAATTGATATGATGATCACTGTCATTGGCATGGAATCCTGTTTTTCCTAGACTAACTTTATATCCTTTTTCAGTCTTAGTTATATATGGAACGTGCTTGTTTTCATCAGGATTACCATCTTTAACATTTGTTTCCTTTAAATCACTTGGTAGTGTTCCACCTTCATTTGCAATTTCTTGAAATAAAACTCAATCTTTTTCATAAAATTTCATAATAATATTCTCCTATTTATATATATTTATTTCTTACTATAACTAATAGCAAACTCTAATGCTAATTTAACCATATCTTTAAAAGAAGTTTGTCTTTCTTCAGGTGTCATTTGTTCATGTGTTACTAATGAATCACTACAAGTTAATAAACATCCAGAATCTTTGCCCAAAATCGAAGCATTAGCAAATAAAGCAAAAGCTTCCATTTCCACTGCATCACAATTAGTTTCTCTTACAATATCTTCTAATTTTTTATTTGAATAAAAAACATCTGAACTGTGCGCTTTTATAGCTTTAATACTTATTGAATTATCATTTGCAATCTTTTGAATTAAATCATTAACACCACTAGAAGGTTGCAACATATTATTTATTGGGTCTACGCCAATCAATTTAGCATAAGTTGAGTCTGAATAAGCGTCTTTAACTAAAAGTAAATCACCAAGCTTAATTGAATTATTATAAGCTCCTGCACTACCAATTCTTAGAATACAATCAACGTCAAAAAATTTGAAAAGCTCATAAGAATAAATACCAATAGATGGTATTCCCATACCGTGACCCATTATAGAAACTTTAACATTATTATATGTTCCAGTGTATGCCAACATACCCCTTACATCATTAACAAGTACAATATCTTTCAAAAAATTTTCAGCTATTCATTTAGCTCTAAGAGGGTCGCCTGGCATTAAAACAACTCTTGCAAAATCACCTTTTTTTGCTTTAATATGTGCAGTCATTTAAACTCCTATTTTATTAATAAATATTTATATGTTTTTATTCTATAATTTTTATTAGTAAATTGAAATTATTTTTATGTATTATAGAACTCATTATAAAAAAAATAGAATAGACAAAATATGTAAATCTTCACAACTAAGAAACAATATTGTTTTTAAAGAAAAAGTTTTTTTAAATCAAAAACAAATTCCGCTCGAAATAATAAGTTTAAAAAGCAATAAAGATATTTTAGATTTCTTAGCATGTAAAAAAAATTGAGATGATGACAAAGTGTTTTTATTTAAAAATAAAAAAAAATTCAGCACATTATTTTTTAAATCAAATGTTGATATTGTTTGTTGTAATATGAAATGACAAATAGTTGATATCATAAATAATTGTGAACCTAATAGCGAAATTAAGTGTCATCCTAAAACAAGAAACATATGAGTGATGAAAGAAAATTTGAGTGTATTTTTAGATTTAAAACTAAATAAAAAGCTTACATATTATTCTATTTAATAGAATTCAATACACTTTCACATCTAAGACAAATTGGTTCTTTTTTTGTTGTCATATGTTTTCCATCTAAAAAATTTCAACATCTTTCACATTTATTAAATTTTGAATTTTTTATTTTTATTGTTGTAGAACCTTTGGTTTTACTAATAATTTCTATTGACGCTATATTTAAATATTTTACTAATGACTCATTAGCAAAACCAAATTTTTCTGTTGTTGTTACAGAAACATGTGCTTGATTATTAGAACTTATGATCTTAGCATTTCTTGCTTTTTCTAATTCTAAATATACAGAATCTTTAAGTGCAAAAAATGATTTTCAATTTTCTAAACTAACATCTTTAAAGTTTGATTTATAAATGTTTCATTCTTCTAAATGAATTGATTTTTGTTTATCTTTTTTATTAAAAAATGAATAACACTCTTCACAAGAGTGCGGAATTATTGGTGCTAACACTCTTAAATAATTATCAAGTATCACATACAAAACTGATTGAATAGTTCTTCTTCTTACACTGTCTTTTGAATCACAATATAAAGAGTCTTTAATGTAGTCAAAATATCAAGATGATAATTCTAATAAATTTTTATTAACTATTTTTATTATTGATTTAAAATCATACACTTCATAGTTAGTTTGTATTTCTTTTAGATTTTGTGCCAATGTAAGTAAAACATATTTATCAGCATCATTAAAATCTGCTTTTTTATAAAATTTATAATCATAATCATTTAGATTTCCTAATATAAATTTAAATAAAGTGTTTCTTATTTTTCTATACATTTCAGCAGCTTGAGAAATGATTTCATTTGAAATTCTCACATCTTCTAAATAATTACATGTACTTACTCATATTCTTAATACATCTGCTCCATATTTTTGACATATATCTAAAGGATCAACAACGTTCCCCAAAGATTTTGACATCTTATTACCATTTTCATCTAAAACAAATCCATGTGTTAACAAAGATTTATAAGGTGCTTTATTGAAAACCGCAACACTTGTAATTAATGAAGAATTAAATCAACCTCTAAATTGATCTTTTCCTTCAAAATATAAATCAGCAGGAAAACTAATTTTGTTTTGTAATAAGATATTGTAACTTACACCTGAGTCAAATCATACATCCATAATATCTTGCTCTTTACGATATTTTTTAGACTTATTGTATGTGGGTGTTAAAAAATCTTTTACATCATCTCTAAATCAAGAACTTATATCTTCATTATTTAGAATTTCAATTATATTAGAAATAAGTTTTGTATCTAATATAGGAACATTATCTTTATCGTAAATTATTGGTATTGGAACCCCTCAATATCTTTGACGGCTAATACATCATTCTTCTCTATTACTAATCATCTCTTTCATTTTATTAATGACATCTTTATCAACCGATTTAACTTTTGATAGCTCTTTTATGATTTGAGGTTTTATTTTTCCTACATTAATAAATCATTGTTTTGTAGCTCTATAAATAACAGGTTTTTTAGTTCTTCAATCGTGTGCAGCTGAATGCTTAATTTTATCTGCTTTTTCTAATAATTGAGATGCAGTTAATTTTTCAATTATTATCGGATTTGAATCAGCATAAAATTTATTTATTAAGTCTTTATCTTTTATCTCATCTGTAAATTTTCCATATTCGTTAATTGGACAAAATACTTTTATTCCATATTTTTTACATGCCAAATAATCATCATGTCCAAAACCAGGGGCATTATGAACTAAACCAGTACCATTGCTATCACTAACGTAAGAAGCTAATATTATAAAGAATTTCTTGTTATTTAATGGGTGTATGTATTTTACTTTTTCTATTTTTTTTCCTAAAAATTCACTTACAATTTCGTAATTTTTTCATTCTAATTTACTTGAAATCTCAGAAATTAAATCCTTAGCGACCACATAATGACGCCCATCTACATTAATTCTGCAATATACAATTTTAGGATTAACAGCAATAGCAAGATTAGATGGTATCGTTCAAGGCGTTGTTGTTCAAATAAGTAATCTATCGTTTTTCTTTAGAAACTCACTATTTTCCAAAACTAAAAATGATAAATAAATGCTATCTGAAACAACATCTTGATAAACAATTTCAGCATCAGCTAATGCAGTCAAACTAGAATAAGATCAATAAATTGGTTTCAAATCTTGAAAAACCAATTTACTAGAAACCATTTTTTGAAAAAATTTTAGTTGTTGAATTTGATAATCCAAATCGCATGTTAAATATATTTCGTCAAATTCTGATAATAAACCAAGTCTTCTAAACTGATCAATTTGCTTATAAACATTTTCTAGTGCAAAATTTTTACAATTTTTTCTCTTTTCAACTATAGATAGATTAGCCTGACTATTTCCATTCTTTTTTTGAAGTTCTTGTTCAATTGGTAACCCATGTGTATCTCAACCAGGTATAAACTTACATCAATGACCTGTCATTGATTTATATCTAATAATAAAATCTTTTATGATCTTATTTAAAGCGTGTCCCAAATGGATATTTCCGTTTGCATATGGTGGTCCATCATGCAAAATAAATGTTTTTTTTGTTATTTTATTCTTTTGTAAAATTTTCTTTTCTAATTTGTTTATGATTCATTCTGCTTGAATTTTTGGTTCTTTTGTATTTAAATTAGCCTTCATTTCAAATTCAGTTGTTGGCATATTAAGTGTTTGCTTATAATCTTTCATACAAATCCTAAAAAAAAGAAGGCTAATTTCAAAAAATTAACAAAATTACTAAATAATTATAATGCAAAATCTTTTTATTGTTATATATTAAAAAGAAATAAATAATAAAATGACTCAATTAACACTTAACCCAAAAGAAAATGAAATGATTCACTCGAAGTTATTGCAAGCAATAAATTCGAGAAGAAATTGAATTATCAAAAAAATTAATATTTTTATTATCATTTCTAATTTTTTATTATTGGTGTCATTATTAATATCTGCAATTTATATAAAAGAGAATATATTTTATTTTTTGATTATTTTGCCAATAGTTTTAATTGTATTATTGCCAATAATTTTGATAAAAATAGATGCACAATTACAAATAAAAGATATCCAGGAATTTGTAAATAATAATAATGAACTAATTTCGAATTTAATAAATAAAGAAATAAACGAAAATGATTTCAAAATAAAAAGCCATTCAAAAATGTATTCTAAAAATAAAAATTTCACTAACGAAATAATTAAGCAAGCTATAAAACAACTAAGAGAACTATAAATTATTCTTTACTAAAATATTTTTACAGGTTTTATAATCAATATTTAACATATTGAGCCTTTTAAACAATTGCTTATTATTAACCAAAGAAATATTAAGATAGTTACAAATAATATTTCTTTGGTTTTTAGTTTTTATATTCAATAATAAATATTCATCTCAAGAAATAGATTGATTAGTATTATCAAATGTTGCAACTAATTTAAGCGCCTCTATAACAGATTCGTCCTTTGCTTCAGCTAAACCTTTTTTTTTAGCTTTAACATCAAAAGATGTTTTTATATCCAAAAAACAATTTTTGGAATTAGGAATTTCTCTTATTAGAATATTTCTGATTTTTTCGCCAGCATAATCTGGATCAAAAAATAAAATTACACCTTTTGATTTTGCAAGTTTTCTAATAAAATCAATTTTGTTTTTATTTAGTGCAGAACCACCAGTTTCATATGTATCAACATTGAATAACTTCTGAATTTTATTTGTATCGGATTTGCCCTCAACAATTATCACTTCTTTTATATCTATTTTTCGTATCATTTTTTAAATAGTGTGTCTCATCTTGTTTCGTACAAATCTGATACAGACTGATGGTGGATATGAGAATTAATAACATCACCTAAAAAATCACCTAATTTTATTACAATTATTTTGTCATGTTTTATTTCTAGATTTTTTTGAATAGTATCAGTTATATACAAGTTATCTACTACTTCACTATCTAATATCTTTTCAATTTTTAATAATGCCCCATTAGAAAATAAACCATGTGTAGCTATCATAGAAACTTTTTTGGCTCCATTTTTTTTCAAAAGCATAGCAGCCGAAATAATTGTTCCGCCAGTGTCTATCATGTCATCAATTAATAAACAATTCTTGTCCTTGATATCACCCAAAACATTACACACCTCAGCTACATTTGGTTTAGGTCTTCTTTTGTCAATTATTGCTAAATCCAAGTTTAAATGTGTTGCAATATCTCTAGCCTTCTTAACTGCTCCATAATCTGATGCAACCATGCAAAAATTATCATCAGTTTTATTCTTTTTGATAAATTCTAAAAGAAGAATAACTGATGCTCTTAGCGTATCAACAGGTATATTAAAAAATCCTTGTGTTTGTTCAGAGTGTATATCAATTAATAAAACTTTATTAGCACCAGCAGATTCAAGAAAAGAAGCCACCAACTTACATGTTATTGGTTCTCTTCCTTTGGATTTTCTATCTTGCCTTCCATAACCATAATATGGAATAAGAACAAATATTGATTTTGCCGAAGCTCTTTTTAACGCATCGATAGAAATCAATAATTCCATTAAATTATCATTAACAGGATTTGAAGTTGATTGAATTAATAAAACATCTTTCTCTCTAACTGTTTGTTTTGATTTTACCAAAATTTCGCCATCAGCAAATTTGGATGTTATTATCTCTCCCAATTCTATTTTTACTTTTTTAGAAATTACTTCAGCATAATTTGAACTATTACTTAATCCAAATACTATTCAATTTTTAGACATAAAACCAACTATATAATATTATTAATATAATATTATCAAAATATAAGCCAATAAAAATTCTTACTTTTATTTTTTAACTTGATTTACGTATCAAAAATTTATTATCTTCAAGATGAATGATTAATTTATTAAATAATGAAGAAATCTCTTCACTAGATGGATTATCTTTGTCAAAAATAAATATAAACTCAATATTGTATGAAATGCTATTAATATCAAATTCATATAGATTCTTGATCTCATATGATTTAATATAATTTATTTTATTAATTGTCTTTTCAAAAGCATTAAATAAACCTTTGTTTATTACTACACTTATATCCCTTTTAATAGGATGCTTGTTATCAATTTCACTAACATTAAAATCAATAGTTTTATCTTTTAAGATTAATTTATCGATATTCAATTCCATAAAAAATAATTTATCTTTAAAATCATATTCCTTATTAAAAGTAAAATCTAATTCACCCATTATACCAATTGTTTCTTTATCAACAGTGATTAATAATGAGTTATTCTCTTTCACAAATGGGAAATTACGATTATTAGGTGTAAAAGAAACTGTAAAGCCAAAATTCATAAATAAGTCGTTGATTAATGATTTTAATAATAAAATATTATTTGCTAATTTTGAGTTATCAATTTTATTAAAAAATATATCAATTGGGACTAGACAAGATAAGTAAGAACTATTAGTACCATTGATTGGTAATTTTTGAATTTCAAATACTGGCATCAATTTATTTTTATATGAAATGTTCTTCTTCAAAACTTCTAAATGCTTTTCTAAAATATTATTTCTAAAAACGACTTTGTCCTTTGATAGTGGATTAATTATTTCAATATTATTTTTTTGATTAAAAATATTGAATAATTGATTTTTATTTGCTGATGTCAAATTATAAGTTTTTAATTGCGAAAATCCCTTATTCAAAAAAAATGTTTTTAAATATAAATAGTTTTTGTATTCATAATTAAATTCAAAATTAACAAATGAAGAACCAATTGGTATTGGTTTTAAATTATTTATATTTATTTTTTTTAATATTTCTTCAGTCACATCATTTATATTAAGAATGTCTTCCCTATAAACGGGAGGAGTAAGATAGGTATTTTTAGAATCAAAAGTAAATCCAAATGATTTTAAAATATCTATTATTTTCTTTTCATCAACATCAGAACCAAGTAGTTTAATTATTTTAGAACAATCAAAATTTATTTTAGTCTTATGAAAATCTGGTTTAGTATAATTGATTCCAATTATCTTACAATCCATTTCACTTAGTAATGTTGCAAAAATTTCTAATGCTTTCATAGAAATTCATAATGGTAATCTCTTTGAAAAAATTATAGCAGACTGTGTTTTTAGTTCCAATCTATCTGATGTTTTCTTTATTAATAAATTGTCAAAATTTGCTATTTCAAATATTATTTTTTCATTCAAAACTTTTTTTATTGAAGAATCTAATCCGCCAATTATTCCAGCGAGTGCTAACACATTGTTATTTGAAACTATGCAAATATCATTTTTATCTATTTTATATTCAATATTATTTAACCCAAAAAATTTTCTGGCTATACCATTTTTGATTTCGATATCTCCACTTATGCTATTTGCAGAAAAAGCATGTGATGGGTTTCCAGAAATTATCATATTCAAGTTAGAAATATCAACTATAGAATTAATAGGAATAATTCCTGAGTTCATTAAAAAAAATTTTGTTTTTCAAGATGACTCTTTAATATTTCAATTTTCCACTTCAATAAGACTATAAAAATTCGATGATGAACTTTTTATATTAATCTTTGATTTCTTAAATCCTTCTAAATTTATAGAAAAATCAAATCTATTATCAATATTAAGTAACGGCAATAAATCATATCCTATTGAAAGAATTCCATTTAATTCATTTCTATTAGAAGCAATTGATAGATCAAATATGACATCATCTAATCCAATATATTTAAGAGGCTCTTCATCATCAAGTTTTGCAGAATCATCTAATATAACAATATTATCTAAATCAATTTCAGATAAATAATCACATCTGTCTGATAATTCGCTATATGAGCAAATCATCCCATTAGACTCTATCCCTAAAATTGATTTTTTCTCAATGACTCTTCCATCTAGCATAGTGGTATTTATCTTAGCAACTATAACTTTTTTATTAGGTAAAACATTTTCAGCCCCACAAACAATTAAATGCTTTTGGTTTTTGAAAAATACAGTACATAAATTTAATTTATCTGACTTGGGATGTTTCTCTACAGATAAAATCTCACCAACAATTAGGCCGCTGGTATTTTTAAATTTATGTACATTTTCAACTTCAATTCCTACAGAATTCAACATTTCGCAAAACTGTTCATCGTTAGTTTTTTTAAATTGGGGGAAAAATGAAGCAAATAATTTCTTAGATAAAAACATATTTATTTTGCTCCTCTAAATTGTTCTAATAATCTAAAATTATTATTATATATATCTCTAATATCTGAAATACCATATTTTAGCATTGCTAATCTATCTATTCCTATACCTGCTGCAATACCAACAAATTTTTCATCAATATTTGCGTCTCTTATTACATTGGGGTGCAAAATACCAGCACCAAGTATTTCAATTCATCCTGTTTTCTTACATATATTACAACCTAATGATTTACATTTAAAACAAGAAATGTCTACTTCAAAAGATGGTTCAGTAAACGGAAAATAAGAAAGTCTATATCTTGTTTTTATAGAATCATCAAATAAATATTTAAGCAGTTTATCAACTAATCATTTTAGATTAGAAATAGATAAATCTTCTTTTATTCATACTAAATCTAATTGGTTAAATTGATGTGAATGTGTAGCATCGTCTTCATCTTTTCTATAAACATTACCAAAAGAAACCACTTTCATCTCTTGAGACTTACAATTGTGAATTACTTTTGAAGTAACAGCAGTACAATGTGTTCTTAATAAAACATCTTTAGATATAAAAAAAGAATCATGCATATCCATAGCAGGATGGCCATCTTTAATATTTAATTTTGCAAAATTATATTCTGTAGTAACAATTTCATTTCCATTTACTATTTGAAATGATAATGCTAAAAAAAAGTCATTTAATTTTTCAATTATTATATCGATAGGATTTGAATAACCACTCTTAATATTATCTGATGGTAATGAAACATCAAAATCAGGTAAGTAATTCTTACTTATAGAGATATTGATTTCTTCTATTCTTTTTAAAACTATTTCTTCAATTTCTTGCTTCAATTCATTTATTACTGAACCTAATGTCTTCTTTTCCTCTGGTGTAGATTTTCTTAAAACATCATATAAATTAACAAAGTGATCTTTAAAAAATTTGTTCTTAACTTCTATGACTTTTTTTTCATTATCAATATTACTTATTGATTCTATAAAAATATTTATTTCTTTTTTTAACATGTTTGTGCTTAATTTAATATTTAATTTTATCATTAAAGTTTAAAAATCTTTTAATCTATTTTTTAACTCTTTAAAGTTAGGACAATATCTTTCGACAAGATTTCAAAATTTACTTGAATGATTGGGCTCAATTAAATGACATATTTCATGTATTATTACATAATCTATTATTGCTTTATCAAACACTGCTAATCTCGAAGAATAGCTGATGGATTTAGCTGAACTATTACATATTCCTCATGTACTTGTTAGCCACTTAATTGATACATTATCAATTCTTAAATTGAGTTTTCTAGATAATTCCATAGCTCTAGGCACTATGTATTCTTCAGCTGTTTTTTTTAATAATCTTTTTATAACTTTTTCACAATTAGATTTATCATTCAAATATAAAAATATCTTTTTAGGATAAACTTTATAAGTTTCATTTTTAAAAGATTTTTCTATATAAATAATATGTTCAATTCCAAACAATGATATTTTATTTTTATTGATATTATATAAAGAAGAATTTTTTTTGGTTTCTATGATTGAATTTAATTTTTCTAAATGTTTAGACAAGAATTCTTCTATAGCCTTTTCACTTGTTAATATATTGGCTTTTACTAAGATATTTTGATTCTTATCTAATTTAATAGAAACATATTTTCTTGATATCGAATATTCTATTACATATCTAATTATTTTGTCTTTATAAACAATAATCTTATTTATTTTTAGCATTAGTAATTGTCTTTGATTCTTTTAAAATTTATAGAATTTTTTAGCAAATAATATTTTTCTATATCTTTGTGTGTGAAATTTAGTAAATCACCTAGTGTCAAAAAATATGACAATGCTTCTTCACATGTCTCTTTATTATCGATGTTAATACATTTAGTAATGACTAATAAAATAAAATCTGAAATATCAGTTGTTGCATCTTTTAATTTTATTTTTTCTATTTCTATATCAAATGTTATAGAAAAAGACAAAATAAAATGCATACAATCAACATATTCAAATAAAGCTTTTTCATGATCTATGTTTTTGTTAACACTTCAATACTTAAAAACTTTAACTTCGTTTGCTAATTCAGATAATTCTACAATAAGTGCTAATTTCTTTTTTGAAAATACATCACTATCGTCATACATATGTGTTGTCTTTAATGTTTCATCAAGATCTTTTTGCAATTGAATAATTTTTGTTCAATCCATTTAAAATTATTTCAACATAACCTTATGAACAAATTCTTTAAATTCAACTGGATTTGATATAGCAAATTCAGAAAGCATTTTTCTATTAATCTCAATTTTCTTTTCAATTAATCTAGCCATGAATCTTGAATATGTATATCCCTCTTGTCTAACAGCTGCATTTATTCTAGAAATTCATAATTTTCTAAAACTTCTTTTTTTATTTTTTCTATCAATATATGCATATTGGCTAGCTTTTATAACAGTTTGTTTTGCGTTTCTATAAGAGCTATGATTAACTCCTCAAGAACCTTCTGCTTTATTTAACCATTTTTTTCTACGTTGTCTAGTAGTTACACTTGAACCTGCTCTCATTTTTCTCTCCCTTAATTAAATTTATTAGATTAGTTGGTCATATCTTTTTTGATCAACAGAGCTTATAAAAGCATCTTTTTTAGAATGTCTTTTTTGCTTAGTTGTTTTGTTGTGAGCCATATGTGACCTAAAGGCTTGTTTTCTTTTCAATTTTCCTGATTTAGTTTCAATAATTCTTTTTGAAACTGCTTTTTTTGTTTTTGCTTTAATTTTATTTGCCATAAATTTTCCTAACTATCTAGTTTACTACCTGTTTTACTATTATTTGCTTTATCTGGTTTATCAGGTTTCTCTGATTTATCTGGTTTGCCATTCTTGTTTGACACTAAGAATGATTCATATTGGACATTACTTGATTTTTTTAAAGGTATTTGCACTTGTGCTTTATCTCCAACTAATGATATAAATTTATTATATATATCATATATCAAATCAGTTTTAGTTCCAATTCTTCCATATGCTAAAACAACGAATCTAATTCTATATCCAGCATTCAATCATTTCTTAGCGTTCTCAACTCTAACATTTAAATCATGATCACCAATTTGGGGTTTCACTTTTATTTCTTTGTTTTTAACAAGTGCTTGATTTTTCTTTGATTCTTTTATTTTCTTTTTTGATTCATAGATAAATTTTCCATAATCAATTATTTTAGCTGTTGGTTTGTCACCAGAAGAGAATAATACCAAATCCATATTTTTAGATTTTGCTAATTCCAAAGCTTCTGCTTTAGACATCTCTCCCATTTTAGAACCACTATCATCTATTATTAATAATCTATCTTCTCTAATTTGTTCATTTAAAACAAATTTATTCTTCATATTTTTCCTTTATTTTAAAAATATGTACAAAAGAAAATGCACACATAAAACAGTGTGCAAACTAAATAAAATAATTACATTTAAAAATGAAATTACAATAAAAGCTTTAACCTATTTTAACATTATAAAATCAGGTGAGTTAACACTACTTTCTTTATACAATATAATTTTATATCAATTTAATTAAAAATTGTCCTTAATTGCATCTATTCCAATTAAATTTTTTCCTTCGAAAAAAACTAAAGATGCTCCGCCGCCTGTTGAAATGTGGCTAAACGCATTTTCATAACCAAAACTTATAGCAGAAGCAGCTGAATCACCACCACCAACTATTGTTAAAGCACCTCTATCAGTTGCTTCTTTCATATACTTACAAATTGCTTTAGTACCTTTTGAATAATGTTCAAATTCAAAAACACCAACTGGTCCGTTTCATATAATTGTATTTGCATTGTCCAAATATTCAGAAAATAATTTTATTGTATCTGGGCCGATATCTAATCCCATGTAATCATCATCGATTTCCAAACTAAAATGCTTTGAATGAGAATCAGAGAAATCTTTAGAACATAAAACATCAATTGGTAAAACTATTTTATTTGGATATTTTTTTAACAAATCTTTTGCTACATTAATTGAATCATTTTCAACTAAAGAGATACCAACGTTATGACCTAAAGCTTTTAAAAAAGTAAAACTCATTCCACCACCAATTAATATGTGATCAGCTAGTTTTGCAATATTCTCAATGCTTTCAATTTTATCAGAAATTTTTGCACCACCAAAAATTGCAACAAACGGTTTAAAAGGAGAATCTAAAACTTTAGATAACATTTTTATTTCTTTCTCAACTAAAAAACCAACACATGATTCATTTATATTAGTTGCGATTCCAACATTTGATGCGTGAGCTCTATGAGCTGTTCCAAATGCATCATTAACAAAAACATTACCAAGTGATGCTCAAAATTTTCCCAAATTAGGGTCATTTTTTGATTCTTTTTTAGAGAAAAAACCATCAGATTCAACATCATTATATCTAGTGTTTTCTAAAATCAACACACTACCATATGACATATTAGAAATAATTTCTTTCAATTTAGGATTAGTATTGTTTTCGCAGAAATCTATTTTTACATTAGGTAATTTATTTTTAATATCTTCATAAACTGGTCTAAGTGATTTTTTATTACTAAGTTTATCTTCAATACTTTTTATTCTACTAAAGTGTGACAAAACAATTATTTTACATTTATTGTCTAATAGATATTCAAGAGTTGGAAGCGCTTCTCTAATTCTTTTATCATCAGAAACTTTTCCATCTTTAATTGGAACATTTAAGTCCAGCCTTACTAAAACAGTTTCATTTTCTAAATTCAAATCAATTAAACTTTTTTTATTGTAAATCATATAATTCTCTCCATTTAAACATCTAAACAAATTTATTTTATATCAAAAGGAGATTAAAAATAATTTATAAAAATTAAACTAATTATTAATTAAATTAGCAATATATGAAACAGTTCTAATAAGTTGTGCAACATAAGAGCTTTCATTATCATATCAAGTGAAAACTTTATAAGTCTTCTTGCCATCAACTAATAATTCCATAGTTAATGATGGGTCAAAAAGAGAACCGTGGTTATCACCAATTACATCACATGAAACAATTTCATCTTCTAAGTAAACAAATGATTCATTAGATGCTCTTTTCATTGCATTATTTATTTCATCAATTGATGGTTGTGATTCTAGTTCAACACTTAAATCAACTAATGAACCAGTAATAGTTGGAACTCTTACAGCTATTCCATGTAACTTTCCGTTTAATTCCGGAAGAACTAAACCGATTGCTTTAGCAGCACCTGTTGAAGTGGGAACAATTGAAGCCGCAGCTGCTCTTGCTCTTCTTAAATCAGAATGTGGCGCATCTTGTAATCTTTGATCTGCAGTATATGCATGTATTGTGTTCATCAAACCTGATCTTATTTTAAAGTTTTTATTTAAAACATTTACCATAGGTGCTAATGCATTCGTTGTACATGATGCAGCAGAAACTATATTGTCTGTAGGTTTAATGATTGAATGATTAACATTAAAAACAACAGTTGGTAAATCACCTTTAGCAGGTGCAGATATAACAACTTTTTTTGCACCAGCAATTATATGTTTATTAGCACCTTCTTTATCAACAAATCTTCCAGTTGATTCAATAACCACATCTATATTTAAACTTCTTCAAGGTAAATTAGCTGGGTCTTTTTCAGAAAAAATTGGAATCATTTTTCCATCAATGATTATTTCTTTATTGTTTATTTTGTTATATGAAACTTCATGATTGAATGTTCCTTGAGCTGAATCATACTTTAATAGATAAGCTAAAGTTTTAGCATCTGTTAAATCATTTATTGCTACAACTTCCAAATCCTTATTATTCATTATTCTTCTAAATGCTAGTCTTCCGATTCTTCCAAAACCATTAATTGCAACTTTTATACTCATTTTAATAACTCCGTTTGATATATTATTACTAGATAATTATAATAGATTTAAAAAAAATTAAACTTTATTTTTAGGTTTGATATTTAATAAATTTAATGCACTTTCAATAGTATAAATTGAAGCTCTTAATAAACAAATTCTAGAATTCGTTAAATCAAAATTATCAACATCAAAAATAGTTGCCATTTCATAATATGAATTAAGTAAATTAGCTAATGAATAAATAAACGAAACTAATTTTTGTGTTTCATAAAATTTCGAAATTGTTTCAATTGTACAAGGATAATAAAAAATCATATTAATTAACTCTTTTTCAATTGGCAAAATAAGAAGTGATGAATCAATTCTTATTGATTTGTCTTTTTTATTTTTAGAATCAAATTTCTTTATAATTTTTAACATTCTAGCATATGCATAATAAACATAAAACAAATGGTTATCAAAAGATTTATTTGTGAATTGGTCTACATCAATATCAATATGTGTATTAGAACCTTGAGAAATTAACACTCATCTAGCGCTATCAACACCGATTGCTTTTATTAAATCTCTCAATGTCAAAGAATTTCCACTTCTCTTAGACATTTTAAATTCCTCGCCATCCTTTGTTAATTTAACCATTTGCATTATTATAGCTACCAATGAATTTCCAGAATAACCTAAAGAAATTAATGATGACCTAACTCTATTAACATAACTACTATGATCAGCACCAAATATGTCAAATATCTTATTATAGTTACGAGATATTTTTATATGGTGATAACAAATATCAGGTGTAAAGTAAGTCATCTTTTTATCATTCTTTATTAAAACTCTATCTTTGTCATCGCCATCTTTAGTTGTGTTTAGTCATAATGCACCATCTTTTTCATATGTAAATTTTGAAATTTTCTTTAATGTTTTAGGGATAAGATTTTTTTCATAAATACTAGACTCAGAATAATATCTCTTAAACTTAACACCAAAATCTAATAAGTCTTTTTTTATCATAGTTAACATTTGATCTTTAGAAAACTTTTTAAAAAAATCAAAAGTCTTTTCGTCATATATTTTTGTTTCATCATATTTAGATTTCAAAAATTTATTTTTATGAGTATTCAAAATAATAGTTGCAATCTCTTTTGGTTCATCGCCATTATAAAAATCCGCTGGCATTACAACTTTAATTTTATTTAATTGTAAATATCTAAAGAAAACAGACATGGCAAATTTATCAATTTGAGCACCAGCATCATTTATGTAATATTCTCTATCAACTTTTATTCCGTATTTTTCAAAAATATTTGCCAGTGTTTGTCCTAGCGCTGCATTTCTAGCATGACCTATGTGAAGTGATCCGGTTGGGTTAGCAGAAACAAATTCGATATTGTAAAAAAGATTTTTAGGTTTAAATTGACCATATTGTTCTTTTTCTTTATTAACAAATAAAATATATTTATTTATGTATTCATAACTTATAAAAAAGTTTATAAAACCATTTTGCTCAATTTCAATATTCAAAAATATATCTGGATTATTACTAATTAAAAATTTCTTTAAAGCTTCGTTTACTTGTGAAATGTTTTTTGAAAGTTTTTTCGAAAGAATGATTCCTACATTAGAAAAAAAATCACCAAACTTTATATTCTTAGTTTTATCGACAACAAATTTATCAAACTTTATATTAAAAGTTTCCTTTATTGCTACAACAATTTTTTTTTCTAATAAATTTATAAATGTACTACTTATCATTGGATTTATCTTTTTCCCTAAAATCTGAATTTAAAAATAAGAATGTGTTATTCCCTACTAATGTTTTTATTCTATCAATTATTCTTTCAACAATAATATTTTTATCACTAGATTTAAATCTAGAAACCATTTTTACCCTTAATTCATCCAAACTAGAGTTCGAATTAAAAAGTGTGGGTTTCTTTTCGCTCATTCTAATATTTAGAACATTTAAAAGATAGTTTGAATAAAATCATTCTGTTGCATATTCAGCACCTAAATCATCAATACATAAAAAGTCTGCAGTCTTCATATAAGAATATATATCATTAGCTTTCTTGTTATCATCAGGATTATTAAAGCCTGATTTTAATGTATTAACAAAGTCTGGCATATAAACAAAACATATCTTTTTGTCTAATATATCAGCTATTTCATTTGCAAAGGCTAAACTCAAAAATGTTTTACCAACATGACACTTTCCATAAATATATGAACTACTAATATTTTTAGATTCTAGACATTGTCTAAAAAAAGAAATTATTATTCCTTTAGTTTTTGTAACACTTTTACCAATGTTTTCATAATTAATACGGGCATTAGAGATATCACTAAATTGATAATAATTATATAAGAAATTTTTCTTGTAATCAGTTGCCTTAGAAAGGTTAAGCATTTTTTTACATGGGGAAGCAAAGAAAAATATTCTACCCTTAACTCTCTTAACATTTATATGGTATCCAGATTGATTAGAACAAAAATCATTAATAGCTAAACATTCATCATGTATTTTTAATGCTTCATCTAAATAAATTAAGTTCTCTTTAATTTCTTTATCTGACAAATTTAAATCACTAAATAGTTTACAAGATTTATAAAAATCTATTTCTTCTTGATTAAATATTTGTGCATTCTCATTTATATCAGCTACAACTTCATTTAGAAATTGCATATTTTTTAAATTCTTAATCATACTATCACTTAATCTCAACCATCTCATCATCAGCAAATTGCTTATTATCATTTTTAAGCGAATGACTTTTCTCATTATTATCGCGTGGTTGTTCTGCTAACGTAATAGGTTTCTTAGTATTTTTTTTTGCAGTATTATCCATTAAATAGTTATAAGCTTCCTCTACAGTATAAATAGACGAAATGTTAAAAGACTTAGCAACTTTAAATAAATATATTTCATTTAAGCGACCATGTGTTTTATTCAACGAATGATCAATCATAATATTTATTAAAACATCTGGTAAATTAAATTTTGTTTTTAGCTTATCAATTATGTTTTTTTCTTCAATAGTAATATCACATTTTGTGATTGAAGAAAAATATTGTTCTGAGCTAAATTTTTTATAGTCATTAAAAATTGCATGTAAATCAGCAATCGAAGCTTTTTCAATAAAAATATTTTTATTCCTATTTATTTTTGCTTTATTAAAAATATCCAAATTTTTAGAATTTAATATCAAAGAAGATAAAACGTTATCAAGTAAATTTTCGCAAACTAAAAAATAGTCATCTTTTTTAATAACTGCATCATATATACATTTTTCTATTTCAGATAAAGAAAGTTTATGTGACAAATAATATTTATCTATTATTTTCTTCGAATCATCTGTAAACTTTACAGGTATTGATGTAGTCAAGGAAATTTTTTTATATAGTTCATCAAAATCAAAACTATAATCACATTCTATTTTTTTAGAGTCAAAAAACTTATCTAAATTCTCTGAAATATTTTCATATTTTGGTAACGGTTTTGAATGAGCAAATATTAATTGCAATTTATCGAATTCTCTTTGGCCTATTAAGTTAATTAATATAGATAATATTTTCTTATTAGAAATGAAAGTTTCAAAATCTAATGGTTCAAATATTTCAAAGTAAATAATGTCTGAATCTTTATCAAAAAATGTCTTAATAAGATTTAATGACTCAAGATCTTTTCTAGCCAAATCAAAATCATTCATATCCAAATTTAAAATTCTTAAAAGTTCTGTAATTTTTCTTTCACTATAAACGATGAAAGTTGAATGCAACTCAGAAAATAAATATGAATACAAAGTAAAAGAATTAGCATTCAACATAGGCACATAAATCATAGATAGAATTAAATGATTAAAATTCATATTCGGTTTATTTATAAATTTATATACTAAATTTTTATCTAACTTCATAATTAACCTCTTATTTTTATAAATGCAAAAAAATTATTATTTTAATAATTAAATTAGCAATTCATACCAAATAAAAGGAATAAATAAATCAAATCTAATTGCTCTTTCATGGATAGTTATTCACTATTCAACATAAAAGATTTCAACATGTAGAGTTTATAATTTAAAGACTTAAATTTAATAATATATTTTCAATCTTTTTATTCAAAGATGCTAAATCCCCATTGTTTTCAACAATATAATCACCATATATCACACTAGAAAAAAGCACATTTTTTGAGTTTCCAACATCTTTTGTGGAAAACTTAATGCTTTTATTTAGTGAAAAAAAGTTATCTTTTTCTCTCAAATCTTTTAGTCTCTCAATTATTATAATTTTCTGAAAATAATGACTAAAAATATATGGAAAATATATGTATATACCAAGTTCAATAAATAACAAATTATTATTTGAAAGATTTTTTATTTTTTTTTCTATCAAGGGGACAATTATGCTGTCAAGTTTATTCTTGTTGTCATTTGATTCTAAGATGTGTTCTAGTAGTTTGTTTCTATTCACTTCAACATCATTTACGAAATTGCTACCAAAATTTTTCAATATTTTCGCATACCCAATATTGCCTTTTTTATAAATTTCTTTAATATAATCATCCATGACAAATGTTTTGTAACCTTTGTCTTTTAGATAATTCATTGCAGTAGTTTTTCCAGAACCCATTGTACCTGTGATGCATATCAAATTACTTTTTTTTATTTCTGACAAATTTTGCATAGATATGTTCCTCTTCCGTTCACCTTAGTTTTTTCTATAAGTGTTCCACAAAAAACACATGGAACATTTTTCTTAGTGTGCACATTCAAATATTGCTGAAAATTTCCCATGCCATCTTTCTTATATAAATATGAAGAAATAGTAGTCCCTTTATTTTCGATTGCTTTAGTCATAACTTGCTTAGATGATTCCACTATATTTTTAATATCCAAATCAGTTAATGTGTTCGTTTTTTTAAATGGATTTATTTTAGATAAAAATAAAATCTCATCTGCATAAATGTTACCAATCCCAGAAACAACTGTTTGATCTAATAAAATACTTTTTATAAATCTGGTAGATTTTTTGAAATTTTTTTTAAGATACTTTCAATTAAAATTGATATCTAAAGGATCTAATGCAACTTTAGATAATTCTTTAGATAATAAATAATTTTCTTTTGAATACAATGTGAATGTCCCAAATCTTCTTGTGTCATGATAAATAAGTTTTTTGTTATTGTTAAAATAGAAAATTACTAAAATATGTTTTGGGGAAAGTTGGAAATCATTTGCTTCATAAAAAAGTTTTCCTTCCATTCTCAAATGGACTACAAAAACTTTTTCGTTAGACAAGTGAAAAATTAAGTATTTTCCTTTTCTTTCTATCGAAACTATTGATTCATTTATTATGGAATTTTTAAAATTATCACTACTTGTATTTTTAAATAATTTTTCCATAAATGTATCTATATTAATAATCTTTTTATTCAATATTTTATTTTCTATTAGATTATCAATAATGCTTTGTACTTCTGGCATTTCAGGCATAAATATTTCCTTTAAAAATTAAAATATATATTTTCCAAAACCGGAAAATCCAAATTTCTCAATAACCTTTTTCAGGTTATCTAATTGGATGCTTTTCAATCTAAAATCCTCAACATCACATGTGTCTAATGCGTTGTCTAATATCTTAATTAATTTTTTGAAAAAAAATAATGATTCTTTGTTCTCTAAAAACATATTTTTTATTTTATCATTATCCAATAAATTTATATTAACAAATATGTCATCAATGCTTTTAAATTTTCTCAATAGATTTATAGTTGTTTTTGGACCTATACCTTTTAGCCCTGGAATATTATCAGATGGGTCACCAGATATCGCTTTGTAATCAATTATTTGAGAAGGTGAAAGGTTATGAAAAAGATCCATAAAATTATTAACATTATATGTGATTGTATCGTTTAAACCTTTTTTGAATTGGACAACGTTACAATGTTTTGACACAAGTTGCAACATATCATTGTCAGCTGAATAAACATCAGATTCAATTTCATAACTAGAAAATAATTTCACAGCAGAACCAATTAAATCATCAGCTTCTATACCTGAAACACACATAGTCTTTATACCAAATAATGGCATAATTTTCTTTATTGGTTCTATTTGCTCAATTAAGTGTATTGGTGTTTGTTTACGCTGAGATTTATAATTATCAAATAATTCTTTTCTAAAATTTTTATCCTTATGGTCAAAAGCTATAATTGCATATTTATAATTACTATTGCTTAGTAATTTAAACATTTGAAGCATCATTAATTTTATTGCGTTTGCTGGGGTCTTATCATTTTTTATATAATAATCTAATTGAGATAATGTCCCATAATAGGCTCTAAACATTAAACAATTTCCATCAATTATAAGTGCTTTATTTTTCATTTTGTTTTACCTCAATAACTCCAACTAATTGATGATTCTTAGTAGAAAATTTTAAACTAAAAATATATATTTTATTTTTATTTAAAAAATCATCTTCTAAAAATTTGTCAATAAAACACACAATGTCCAATTTATCTGTCTTATCAAAAATTTTGATGAAAGCCATATTCTTATTTGTTTTTGTTTTAATTTTTTTTATTGAAATAATGCTAGCCATTACATTACAATTACTATTTGACAAAATTGCTTCAGAAATATCTATTACATTGTGCTTTCTTATTAACGCTTCATCAATCTTATCAAAACGACTTACATTAATATTGCTATGAAAACGTACTCCCAATAATTCTTGCTCTCTATCAGCATAATGTGAATCATCTTCTTCAGTTTCAATAACGTCTTTTAAGTTCGGCGAAAATAAATACTCGCCATCAGATTTTATATTTTTAGATGTAGCAATATATTCTTTAAGATTTGTTAATAAATACTTTTTTGACATCTTAAACACATCAAAAGCATTTGCTAGAATCAAAACTTCAATTGTGGCCTCACCAATACCATTTGCAACAAGATGTTTTATTGCTATTGGGAATGTTGAAAACGCCTTTTCAGGAAGACTATCTCTTATCGATATTATCTTCTTTGAAATTTCCTCACCAATTCCTTTAATACAATTAAACCCAAATAATATTTTTCTTTTATATAAAGAAAAAGTCTTTAATGACAAATTAATTGATGGGGGCAAAATGTTTATATCTAATCTATTACACTCATATACGTATTCATCAATTTTAGTTCTGTTTCCGTTAAATGATGCCATTAATGTAATCATAAATTCTGATGGGTAATGTGTTTTCAAAAATGACATTCAATAACCTATTAATGAATAAGCAATAGAATGAGAGTGGACAAAACCATAATTGGCAAAATTGTATATGTAATTATATATGTCAGAGATATGTTTTTCACTATATCCATTCTTTATTGCAGAATCAATAAATTTTGCTTTAAATTCTATCAATTCACTTTCGTGTTTTTTTGATATTATTCGTCTAAATATATCAGCATCTATCAGAGAAAAATTTGCCACATTTTTAACTAACTCAATAACTTGTTCTTGATATATTAAAATACCGTGTGTTGGTAATAATATATCCTTTGACCTATAGTCAATAAATTCAACAGTTTCCAGTTTGTTTCTTCGATTAACAAAGCTCTTTATATTTTGTTGTGGTCCTGGCCTAAACAAAGCAGAACACAAAGAAATATCTTCAATATTTTGAGGTTTAATTTTCTTTAGTAAATTTCTCATTCCCGGAGACTCTAATTGAAAAATACCCATTGTATTTGCTTTTGATATTTCATCAAAAACTTTTTTATCATTTAATGATATTTTCTCCAAATCAACATCAACTTTGTAAACTAATTTAATTAATTTTAAAACATTATAAATAGTAGTTAAATTTGTTAATCCTAAAATATCTATTTTTAATAATCCTAACTGTTCTAGGTATTCCATTGAATATTGTGTAACTATGCAATTGTTTGTTCCAGTTTGTATTGGTATAACATCTATTAATTTATTCTTAGATAAAATAATACCTGCTGCATGTATTCCATTTTGTCTAGGTAAACCCATTATTTTTTTTGATATTTTAAAAAGATCACTAAATTCATCAGCATATGATTTTAATTCAGAACCGTTAGATATTGCATCATCTAAATTATTTTCATATTCCATTGGAATAAGTTTGCATATTTTATTTATGACCTTTAAATCAACATTCAAAATTCTTCCCACATCTCTTATTGCCATTTTTGCTTTAATCTTTTGAAAAGTAACAATATGTGCGACATGCTCATACCCATATTTATTAAAAATATACTCAATAATTTTTTCTCTTTTTATATCCATTACATCAATATCTATATCAGGCATAGACACTCTTCCAGGATTTAAAAATCTCTCAAATATCAAATTATATTTAATAGAATCAATTTGAGTTATTCCTAATAAATAAGCAACTAGTGATCCAGCAGATGAACCTCTACCAGGTCCAACTAATATGTCATTATTTCTGCACTCTTGAACAAAATCAGAAACAATTAAAAAGTAATCATTAAAACCCATTTCATTAATTATTTTTAACTCATATTCAATTCTATTCAAATATTTTTCTTTTAAATCTGTTTTAACAATACCCAGTAATATTTTATTATTAAGTGATTCTACACATTTGTCCTTAAGATAAATGGCTAATTCTATTTTTGATGAAAAAGAAGGCGATGAATAAATGTTGTCAGTAATTGGTTCTAATTTTCAATTGATATCTTGAATAATGCTATTTAAGTTTTCTATGGCAATTGAATCAAACTTTTTCGAAAAAGAATCATAATCTAATAAATATAAATTATGATATTCTTCTAGTTCAGCCACATCAGCAATAGGAGCATTTGTTTGTATCCTTTTAATAATAGATAAAATAACATTATCTTCTTTACATAAATATCTGGCTTCATTACAAGCAATTCTATTATCATGGTTTTGATTAAAAGAAAAAATAGGGCAATTTAAAAAATCAATTACTTTATCACTCTTATTTAAAATAAAAATTCCATCTAAAAAGTCATTTAAATCAAATTCCTTATCTAATTTCAAAAATGACGATATTTTTATAAGATTGTGATAACCAATATTATTTTGAATAAATAATACTAATTCATATGATTTGTAAGAAATGTGTAAACCTAATACTGGCAACAAATCATTTTCTATTGCTTTATTATAAAATTCAACTGCACCATATAAATTTGTATCTGTTAATGATACAAATTTTTGGTTATTATTCTTTGCAAATAAAATAATTTCATCTATTGATAAAGTTGATGATAATAGCGAATAATATGAATATGTATTAAGGTTTAAAATGATAGGGTTGTTATATTTTTTTGTCATTTATCATTTGTTGAATAATTTGTTTTTCTATTTTAGATAAATTACTATTTTCTAATTTGCTCTTTAGTTCATTTACAGTTAATCTTGCATATCTTTCAGAAATCAAATCATGTTCAGTCTTATCTAAATTAAAATTATCTAAATCAATCTTAGTTGTATCAAATTTTTTATTAGTATCAGCATATTTATTTATAGATACATCACTAGTAACAATTTTCTTTTTTTTGAAAAACATATTAACTCCAAGAATATATTTATTATAAATTATTTATTTTGTATTAACTCATTTAAATATTTTTTAATTTCTTTCAAAACTAATTTAAAATCAGACTCTCTTTTAAGCGTAAAACCTGCAGCAAATTTATGTCCACCACCTGAGAATTTTGAGGCTATATGATTAATTTGTATATCTTTACTTCTTATTGATCCCTTTCAATTCTTAGAAATTTCGTCATAATATAAACTTGCTCAAATCTTTACGCCTTTTATATCGCTTAATAAATGAACCATAGACATTTGTGGAGTTATATTAAATCTTTTGTGAGAACCTTTAGGGATTATGAAATAAGCAATATTCTTCTGAATTTTAGTCAATTCCATTATAAAATTTGTAAACATTATTTGTTTTTTATCTCTTGAATAAATAGCATCATGCACTTCGCCTCTTTTAAAACCTGTTGCAACTAATTTAGATGTAATCTCATAAGTTGACGGAATTGTGTTTAAATGCAAAAATCTTCCAGTATCTGTTAATATTCCAGCATATAAATATTTACAACACTCTGGTGAAACCTTTAGTCTAGAATTAAAAAATATATGCGCCCACATTTCTGATGTTGCTGGCATCATTGGGTCAATTCATTCAAAATCAGCAAAGACTTCAACTTGTGGATGATGATCTACTCTAATAGTTTCTTTACACAAAATATGTTTTTTAGTATAAATTCTTTGGCTATTTGCAGTATCAGAAATTATACCAATCGATGATTTTAAAAAGTTGTTAGTAACTCTATTTTTTTCTTTATTGAATTTGAATAACGTGACTCCAAAAACTAATGGTAAAGTATCTAGTCCAACTATTTTAACCGTTTTGTTTTGAAAGTTATCTTTAATGAATTCATTCAAAGCAAAGCAAGAACCTAATGCATCAAAATCTGGAAGTTCATGAAAAAATAACGATATGTTGTCATATTCTTTTATTTTCTCTAAGATAAATTTTAAAATATTCTTATCAACCATAGCTTATACCTCTATTTGTTTCATATTTTGAATTGCTGATTTTTCTAAATCAAATAAAAGAGGCAACTCGTTTTCAAGACTATTTGCAAATTCAATCTTAGGTCTTGTTATGGGATTTTCTGGATTGAAATTTGAACAAATATCATTGTGTTGGGTAATTGAGATATTATAAGTATTAATTTTTCTTGCAATCAATATAATCTCATTTTTTTCAAATCCTAATAGTGGTCTAAATATAAGCATATCTGTAGCCTTTGAAATTGTTTGTAAACTCTCCAATGTTTGTGATGCAACTTGTCCTAAAGAATCTCCGGAAGTCAATGAATCAATATTATTTAAGATTGCAATTTGTGCAGCAATTCTATAAAATGATCTTCTCATCAAATTTATTCTATAACTCTTATTTCTAGCATGTGCTAATTCTTGTTGAACAGAATCAAAATTAACAATAAACAATTTAGGAGTAAAAATTTTATTATCCAATGTAATTAAATTGATAATTTTTCTTATTTTTTCTATCAATAATTTAGACGTATCATTATTTTCAACAAATAAAAGGTAGTGAACTTCTAATCCTTTATTTTGCATAAGAAAAGATGAAACGGCTGAATCAATGCCACCCGATATTAAAGATAGTGTTGAGCCATTTATTCCTATAGGTAATCCACCTACACCTCTATATCTTAAGAATGACAAATAACAACAATCAAGCTTTATAGATATATCAATTGTTAAAGTTGGTTTATGTACATCAACTACATATTTCAATTCATTAATAATTGCAGAGGCAATGGTTGTTTTTATTTCATAAGAACTTAATGGAAAATCTTTTTTTTCTCTTTTTGCTTCAATCTTAAATGTTTTAATTTCTTTGTCTAATATCGAAATAGTAGTTTTTTTAATTTCATCTATGTCGTTAATAATAAGTCATGTAGGTACAATCAAAGATATACCAGGAATGAATTTTAAAATGGAAATAACTTTTTCTTCATCAATACTATCCAAGATAGAAAGATGAAATCTATCAAATTTCTTTTCTAGGTTTGTTTTATATTCAGAAATAGCTTTTTTTATATTAGCAAATAATACATTTACGAATTCATTTCTATTTGAACCCTTTAATCAAAGATCAGCGAATTTAATAATAAATATTTTCATTTTTACCTTATATAAACAAGTAATATATAATATTAATATAAAAAATAATATATTGAAATAAACATGAAATTAATTGAAGCATCACTATTGGCATTTAGTAAATGTCCTTTCAAATTCTATTTAGAATTATTGAGTCTAAAGAGGAGTGACATTTTTAATATCCATTATGATGTGATGGATAATAAATTTGTAAACAACACAGCGTTCTTTGGCGAAAAACTAAGCTTTATCACTAAAAGAAAATTTGATGTTAGTGTTCATCTTATGGTTTTTGATGTTGATTACTATGTTGATTTTTTTTTAAAATATAAAATTAAATATTTAACTTTTCATTGTGAAGCAATTGATACTAAACATTCAATAGAAATAATTAACAAGATAAAAGATGAAGGTATAAAAGCTGGTATTGCAATAAAACCAAACACTAATATATATGACTATAAAGAATTAATATCACACTGTGACATTATAACTGTAATGGGTGTTGAACCAGGGTTTGGTGGCCAAAAATATATAAAAGAAGTTACAAAAAAATTATGTGATCTTAAAAAGATTATTCCAAGCAATTGTTTAATTCAATTAGATGGTGGTGTTAATTTGGAAGTTATAAAAGAAACCAAGAATTATATAGACTTATTTGTTAGTGGTTCTTTCTTAATGAAATCAAAAGAAAAATATAAAATAAAAGAATTTGTAGAATCTTAAATTTTCAATTCTTTTTTTAATCAAATTAAATCTTCTTTTGTAGCAGTTGGGCTAACACCCTCAACAATGTGTTTTTCATATCAATTTTCTGAATAAGATATTAGTTTTTGAAACTCATCTTTATTGATGTATAAAAACGATGTTGCAACATAATTGTTTTCAGGTTTATAAGATGAATAATCTAAGTAATATTTTTTATCTAAAAATGCAATAGCAAATAAACCTAAATTGTGTTTTCTTAAATATAAATATAAAGCTAATTGCAATTGATAATCATATGATATTTCCATTTTATCATTTTCAAATCAAGATAAAAGTTTCCCATATTGTTCTTTTACTATAGGTAAATTATTTTTATCTTTCATTAGAGTAAGGACATCATTTTCATACTTGTAAACAAATGAATCAATTGATGTGGTTTTGACTTCTAACATTGGCATTCCATCTTTATATAAAAAATCACTATTATCATTTACTGGCTCACCATCTGGAATACCACCAAATATTTCATTCTTTTTAAAAACATCTCATTTTTCTTTTTCTGGTACATAACTCAAAAATTTTACATCCATAATTTTAGAAATATAATTTCTAATTTTCGGTTCTATAGCATTACCAACTTTTGACAAAGTCTCATCCATTTTTTCATAATATATATTTGTCATAATAGCTCATGTTTTAAATGGCGAAGAATACTTGCTTTGCATCAAAATAGCAGAAAATCTTGATCCTGTTATTTTTTTAAATCTATTTCTATTTTTATTTTTGTATTCTTCTGATAAAAAAATTTTGTCATTTGAAATATAAAAATCGTTTTTATATGTAGCTTTAAACGGCACAAAAATCCTTAGATAAATAAAGTATATTATAACAATAATAAATTATAATTTTTTATATGAATATAAATTCTTTAATATTAATTATTATTGTTATTATTTTTTGTTTATCTATAATCCCTTTAAGAATATGGGGAAGAAAAATTTATAGTAATTATTTTTTTTGATTTGTCCCTAATATATTATTTTTGTCTTATTTTATAATATTTAGATTTATCGAAGATTGAATTGGTCTAAACGAAATGTTATTAAGAAATGAAGCATATGTTGAACCATATATTTATTCAATAACATATAGTAAAGCACTGTTATTAGATTTATGCCCTTTTGTTGCAATCTTGCTTCCAATTTTATTGATATTATTCAAAAATAGAAATCTTGCAAACATAATAGCTCCCTTCGCAATATTTGGTGGATTAATAACCTTATTTGGTGGGGTTTTATTTGATAATAATGCAAAGCTAACTATTGATTATATTTTGTTTGGATATGAGAATAATGAAATTTATTTTATGATGCATGCATATTTATTAATTAATGGAATTATGGTATTAGTTACATGTAACAATAAAAAGATAATAACAATACTGTGATCACACATTTTTGCATTAATATATTTTATGTATATATTAACTTTATCTAAATCATTAAATATCACTTGAAATGTTACAGGTATTGTCCCAAACGATTGATTGCCTGGCGGACAATATCAAACTGTATCAAATATATTTAATCTCCAGTATCCATATGTAATGATTGTTTCACTTATATTGGCTTACATTTTTATAAATATAACCATACTATCCAATATATTAATCAATAGACGAATTAAGAAAAAAACTCAAAATCATCTTTATCAGTTATCTTAATATTATTTTTTGAACCTATATGATTAAAAATATCTATATTGCTTACAAAAAATAAATAACAAATATCTGTTGCAAATTTCTTGTCAACTAATGATCAATCTATATTAAAAAACTCTTTATATAAAAATGATTGGGGTGTTTGGATTTTATATGTATAATCTCGACTTATATATTTCTCTATTTTCTTATTTTCATCTAAATAAACTATTGAGTCTGCAATCGGAAGAATAGTATTAACTATTGAATACTTATCTAATAAATTAATGTGTTCATCTATAAGAACAGAAGAAACAAAAGGCCTTGCGATATCGTGGGTAATAATCTTTGTTTCCATTTTCAAATCAAGATTTTCTAAAAATTTCATAGAAAGTAAAAAACTATCTAATCTATTTTCTCCTCCATTACATATAACTATTTTTTTGCTATTATATTCATTCAAGAAGGGTTCTCATCATTTCATATGATTTTCATCTACACATAAAATAATTAAATCTATATTTTTATTATTTAAAAAGGTTTCTAATGAATATTTAAATATTTCTTTCCCTTTAATTTTTAAAAATTGTTTCGGAGTCTCATTATTCATTCTTAAACCATGCCCCGCAGCTAATAAAATTGAAATGTTCATTGTATTAATTTCCATTTCCAAACATAACTAATTGGTCATCATCATCTAAGTGTTGAATAACTCCTAACTCTTCTAATATCTTAAAATGAGTTTTGGTAAGTTTTGTTCTATCTATTAAATCCTCTTTTGAAGTGAACGGTTTTATTTTTCTTGCTTCAATAATAGATTTAGCAACTGTTTCACCCAAACCATCTATTGTAGAAAAAGGCGGTATTAAATAATCATTTTCAACCAAGAAATCAGTAACTTGAGATTTTTCTAAATCAATATTTTTTATATAAAACCCTCTAGCAAGCATTTCTAATACTATTTCAAAAATTGGCATTAAATCAAGCTCTTTATTTTTTATTGTAAATTTAGTCATAGGGTTAGCAATTTTCTTCTTTATCAAATCTAATTTAGTTAATATTTCATTTTTACCTTTAACAATTGTAAAGATATCAAAAACATTTGTTCTAATTGAAAAAAATGATGAATAAAAATTTAAAGGATAATACATTTTAAATCATGCAATTTTTCAAGCCATAATTACATATGCTGTTGCATGAGCCTTAGGAAATAAGTAAGCAATTTTTTCACATGATTCTATATATCAATTTGGTATTTTTTTATTAACCATTATTGTTTTATAATCGTTCAGTAAACCTTTTCCTTTTCTTACGTCTTCCATAATTTTAAATGCTATCAATGGTTCTATTCCTTTATCAACTAGGTAAGTCATTATATCGTCTCTACAAGATATAACTTCAGAGATATCCAAATTACCTTTTTGTATTAAATGTTTAGCATTGTTTGTTCAAACTTGTGTACCATGCGATAGACCAGATATTCTAATAAGATCTGAGAACTTTTTTGGTTTTATAACCAAAAGCATATCCTTAACAAAATTTGTACCAAATTCTGGAAGCCCGTTAGTTCCAACCTTTAACATATCGTTTATATCCATGTATTTCAATTTTAAACTTTGAGTAGAATAGAAAAGTTGCATTACTTCATCATCGTTATTTGGAATCTCGTCAGAGTTAATCCCTGTTTGTTCAGTTAGCATTTTTAATACAGTTGGATTATCATGACCCAATATATCAAATTTTAATAAACTGTCATGTAAATATTCAAATGCAAAATGTGTAGTAAATCAATCAAAATTTTTGTCATCTGCAGGGAAGTTATAAGGAGTAAAATCATTAACATCATATTCACTAGGTATTACAATAATTCCTCCCGGATGTTGTCCTGTAGTTCTTTTAACATTTTGACATTTAATGGCAATTCTTTTTATTTCAGCACTCTTAACGTCTTCTTTGTTAATTGATTCAAAATAAGCTCTAACATACCCATATGCTGTTTTTTCAGCAATTGTACTTATTGTTCCTGCTCTAAACACTTTGTCTTTTCCAAAGACTTCTCTTATAAAATCATGCGCTTTAGATTGATATAAGGCAGAAAAATTCAAATCAATATCAGGTGTTTTATCACCATCAAATCCCATAAATGTTTCAAAGGGAATATTGTGACCATCTCCATGAATTTCAGAATTGCAAACTTCACATATAATGTTTGGCATATCAAATCCAGATTCATAATTTTTATTGAAGGTAAATAGTTTGCATTTTTTACATAAGTAATGTGCTGGTAATGGATTAACTTCAGAAATATTAATTAATCATGCAACTAACGAAGAACCAACCGAACCTCTAGAACCAACCAAATATCCATCATCCAAAGATTTTTTAACTAATAAATGTGAAAATCAATATATGACAGCAAAACCATTATCGTTTATAGATTTGGTTTCAAATTCTATTCTTTTCTTTATGAAATCAATTGGGTAAGCACCATATATTTCTTTAACTCTTTGTTCAATTAAATTTAATAATTTGGTTTCAGCACCATCAATTTTAGGCGAACACAATGACTCCTTAATGGTTTGTATTTGTTCGTCAAAATGTGAGGCAAACTCTCTAGAATTATCTATGATAATTTCATGAGCTAATTTTTTGTTTAAAAAAGAGAATTCTTCCATCATTTCATTAGTTGTTCTATAATACAAATCAGGCATAACTTCATTAGTCTCATTATATTTAAAAAATCTATGTCTTTTTCCAGCCAAAGATTTTGCATGTACATAAACATTAAAATATTCCTTATCATTCTTACTCAAATAATATGTATCACTAGAAGCTATTATTTTTTTTCCAAGTTTATTACATGCTTCTACTATTCTTAATATACATTTTTCTAGAATGTCATTTGTTAAATTTCCTCTATTAATTTCATGCAAAAAACAAGACGGAGGACTAATTAAAATATAATCATACTTAGAAATAGATTTTTCTAATTCTATATCAGTAGAACTTAAAGCTGAATAAATAATTTCGCCTTCTGTTGGTGAATTAGTAACAATAAAATTATCTCTATATTTGTCTAATATGTTCTCAATAATTTTTGGTGAACCATACAAATTATCAGTTAAAGAATAAGATATTATCTTATAAAAATCCTTTAAATCTTTTTGTTTTTTACAATACACATTAATTAATCAACCTCTATTTTTAGAAATTAAACTAGTACCTTGGAGAATTGAATCTAATTTAAGTGTTGAATCAATTTTTAAAGCTCTTAATCTTTCTAACATCTTGCTTCATATTCTACATAAAATATCCGCATCAAAGTCTGCTCTATGTGCGATGTCATCATCATATTGAATAAAATATTTTTTTGCAATATATCCTAATGAGTGAAATGAAAAATCTTGATCTATACCCCTAGAAACTTGCATAGTATCTATTACTACATTTGAAATATGCTCCATTCCTAATTGCTCTAGTTTGCAATTCAAAAAAGCTATATCAAATCTCAATGCATTATGAGCGATTAATATAGTGTCTCCAAAAAAATCTAAAATCTTTTTTAGCGCCTCTTTTATTCCTATTTGATTTTTTAAATGCTCATCTGTAATTTTAGTTATAGAAGTAATTTTTTGTGACAATGGTTTTTCTGATTGAATAAAAAATTGAATTTTATCTATTACTACACCATTCTTATATTTTAGTGCACCAAATTCAATGATCTCATCATAGTATGGGTATAAACCGGTTGTTTCTAAGTCAAATATTGTAAATGTAGATTCATCTAATAATGAATTATTTGGATTACTCACAATAGAAATATGTGAGTCAACTTTTTCTAATTGAACACCATATATTAGTTGAGTGTTTGAATTTTTAAATGCTAAATATGCTTCAGGAAATGACTGACAATTATATTTGTCAGTTATAGCTATATAATCCAAATTAAAAAACTTACTATGTTCAAGTAGCGAATTAATAGAAATCATACCCTCAAATGCTGTCATATTTGTATGATTTATTAATTCAACTCTTTTGTTCTCATATGTATCTTTTCTTCTATATTCTTTGGGAAGATCAACAATTGATAACGAAGAAGCTATTCCAGTCAAATCATTCCCTTCATATGAATCATTTGATAAAGATATTTTTGCTTTTATTCACATTCCAACTTTTATTGTTTCAAGAAAAGAAAGAGGTAGCGTTTTATCTTTTGGAAACGCTTTAACAAGTATTGAGTCAGTATAGTCAGTAATAAAATATTTGAAAATTTTTAGATTGTTTTTTGTTGGAATTGTTTCCAATTTAAAAACTTCTCCAGTAATTATCGCAACCCCTTGTTCTAATATTAACGAAGAAATATCTTCTTTCTCACCGCCGACTTGATTTCTTTTGGTTATATGATTTGTTTCTTTAACTTCTTTTTGTTTTTTATGAATGTTATTAATGTCTCTTATGTTTGATTTCTCTTGTTCAATCCTAAAGAGTTCTAATTCTTTTTGATTGACATCCAAAATAAAATTCATTTCAGAAATATCTATTAAAGCTAATTCTATTAAGAACCTTAATAAATGTTTTTTATTTTTATTCAATAAAAATTCTTCATTTTTATTAAGGAAAAAAATATTTAATATTCCGTTTTCGCAATTACCTTTTTTTCTATTAAAAATGTTTAATAGAATTATTTGATCATCCTTAAATATTGTTTCAGAAAAATATATTAAATAATCCATTAATATTGAAAAATCAAGAGTTAAATAAGAGGTATTAATATTGACATTTAATGAAGAATCTAAGTATTTTATTTTATCTAATAAATTGAAAAAAATTTTAGGTGGAATCAATTTTGTAAAACTTATAAATATATTAACTTCACCATTTGAATTTTTTTTACTTTCAAAACTACATGAGTCTATAAAATAATTTTTATCATTTTCTTTGATTAAATTAGTCTTCACTAATAGTTCTATATATCTATACATTTAGTTTCCTTAGCTAAACCTTATATTCGCAATTACTGTAGTAATAAAAATATAAAACAATATAACAATACCTATTATTGTAAGACATGTTTCAAATTTTTTATTTATCTTTACGTTAAAGAACTTCTCAATTAATATAGATAACATTTTATAACCATCTAGCGGCGGGAAGGGAATAATGTTATATATAAATATCATTAAATTAAAAACTACTAAATAATTAACAATGACTAGTGGTATATTAACATGTTGTATTTCACCTGTATTATTTAACTCAATAAAAGAACCAAACAATGTATAGCCAGTAGTATCTAAAAAAACCATATTTTTAAACATAATTAAAAATGATTGGCCAACCTGATTGTATGGACTCCCATAATAACCAAAAAAATAGTATTGCACAAAGAAAAATACCAAGAAAATTATGGCATTAAAAAATATGCCACCTGCAAATATAAGATTTTTTTCTCATCAATATTTGTTATCTATTAAAAACTTAGGATTACCACTATTTGAAAAATATTTATAGTTAGTTATTTTTCTTGAGTTACTTCATAATAAAAATTTATAATATAAAGAATCTGTATTTTTTATATTAGAAATCTTTTTTTCAAATGAAAAATTCACTTCAGTTATTGCTTCATTATATGTATCTATTAATTTTCTACTATCTATTAACACATAAGCAATTATAGGAAAAAGACGAAGTGATACCCATGTATTTTTTGATTTAAAAATAAATATTTTAGGACCAATTCCTATCGAAATTTCTTTAACTCTAACATGTAATAATTTGGCAGCAAAAAAATGTCCCAATTCATGAATTGTTATACTAACGAAAATAAATAATAATATAAAAAATATAATTAAAAATAATTCCATTATAAATACCTACTATTAATAAATTTTTTAATTTCAGCATCAAGCTTGAAAATGTCTTGAATGTTTTTAATTGTATAAGAATTAAAAGCAGATAAAGAAATATCTACTATTTTAACAATGTCAGTATATTTAATTTTATTCAATTTAAAAAGTTCAATAGCAGTATCATTTGCCGATACAAGTATAACACCTATTGCCTTATTTATATTTTTGTTATTTATAAACTCTATGCCCCAAGATATAGGTTTAATAGATGTGTAATCCACTTCATTTAATTTCAAATTTAAATTTTTTATACTTAAGGGTTTTACACATGTTTTGATCTCTAATTTTTTATTACTAAAAAAGTTCAAACATAAAATTATAGATAGTTGCATGTCTGCTTGAGATAAATGAGCAAACAACGATGAGTCATCAAATTCCACTAATGCATGAATTATTGCTTCTGGGTGGTGAATAACTCTTATATCCTTTGAATCAAATAAATAAAAAGCCTCAATTATTTCATAACACTTATTCATGAACGTCGATGAGTCTATTGATATTTTATAACCCATATTTCATTTAGGATGTAATATTGCATCATTAAATGTTACTAAATCTAGTTCGTTCTCACTAGCATTAAAATATTTTCCACCAGACATTGTTATTAAAATAGATCTAATTGTTTTTTTAGAATTGTGCAAAATATCAAATACTGCAGAATGTTCTGAGTCAATAGGAAATATTTTAACGTTATTCTTTTTTGCATAGTCACAAATATATCAACCGGCTGCAACTAATGATTCTTTATTAGCTAATCCTAGCGATACTTTATTTTCAATTGTTTGCAAAGAAATGTTCAATCCTTCAAAACCAGATACACCATTAATTACTAAATCTGGTTTTGTTATTTTTAACATATCTTCAAAAGAATCAACATTATTAAAAGAATTATCAAATGGGCTATAAACCTTAATTTCTGGTGTATTCAAAATAATTTTTTCTGCGATTAAATGATTTTTTCCATAGACAATTCCTACAATCTCTAAATCGTTTTCGTTTTGGATTACATTTAATGCTAATTGTCCAACTACTCCTGTAACACCACAAATTATAATTTTCATATTGCCTCTTATGAATTATTATAAGATATTTTTATATTAGACTTTGTTTTAAAAATAGCAGTATTCAAATCAACTCTATATAATCCATTTACTTTTCCCAATAGAATAAAATTATTTAGTTCTTTTAATTTATTTCCATTGATTTTCTTTATATTAAATTTAGTTAAATACATATATAAAATATTGTTTCTATATGTACTTTTAATATTTATATAATAAGAAATATTAAAGTCTTGTAATTCTCATTCATTATAAATCGATTGAATTTGCTTATTTCTGTTTTTGTTACCATCATTATATTTATTGACTACATTAATAAAAAGTTGTTTATCTCTTATATCTATATTTTCTAAAATAGACCTTATATAATTTCTATAAAACTTCAGATTCTCATTTGAATAATCAAAGGCGAAATCTATTTTATGTTTAATACACATAAGATAGATATTGTTTTTTCATTTGTTCAATAATGGCCTAAAAATATTTAGTTCATTATAAAATCCGTGCTTTTTCAAACCATAAAATAAAGGTTCTTTTTCCTTTAATAATTGCATATACATTGTTTCTATATTGTCGTCTATGTTGTGTCCAATCATAATATTTTTTATATTGTGCTCATTAGCTATTTTTTCAAAAAAATCAAATCTTATTTGTCTATATTTAGATTGCAAATTCTTCTTCGAAATATTTATATAATCATTTTCTTTAACATCTAAAACAAAAATAGGAATTTTCTTTTGTTCACAAAAATCTCTAATGATTCTCTCGTCATTATTAGTATCTTCTCTATCGTGATAATTAACATGACAAACAATTGCTATGTTACTAGAAAATTTATGTAACATATACATTGAATCTGGTCCAGCAGATACTGCTGCTATATATTTTTTATTACTTAACATAATTATTTTTTGTTGTATTTATTCATTAAATTAGGGAAACTTAACAAAGTAAAATCATTAATAATATTATATAAAATTGAATATAAATTATTAATAACCTCCTTCTCTTCATAGTTGAATTTTGATAAAACATAAACTGATATCTTATCAACATATTCTTTTGGGAGTCCAATACCTATTTTCAATCTCTTTATATTAGTAGTGTTTAATTTAGTTATTATATCTTGAAGACCTTTTTGACCAGCTGATGAACCAGAGATTTTTAATCTATATGTTGCCAATGGCAAATATATATCATCATAAATAACTAAAATATTATCAGTGGGTATATCAAAATAATCTACAAATTTTTTAACAAAATCCCCAGATAAATTCATATAAGTTTGTGGCTTAGCAAAAAATACGTCCACATTATTCAAGTTTGTCTTTGTGTAAAGACCATTAAATTTTTCTTTGTCTAATTTTAAGTTTAACTTATTAGATAAATAGTCTATACATGAAAAACCAACATTGTGTTTGGTATTCACATATTCATAACCTGGATTACCTAGCCCAACAATAAGAAATTTATTCATACATATCACTAATTATAATAAAAATAGCTTTACTCCTACTATATATAAGTTCTGTGCTAAATTAACAGACTTTGGAAGTCCCAAAGAATTACATACATAACATTTATTAATATGTGCAAGATTCAACAAATTAAATTTCTTAACACCCAATTTTTTAGCTAGTGAAGAAACATCATAAATTACGTTGGTAAAATTTATATTCAATTCACTCTTGAATTTCTCTTTTAAAAATAAGCAATCGCTTCCGTTTTCATTAAATAGAATTATTTGTTTATTTTTTATTTTCTCATATATGGTTTTCAATGCATCTTTTAGATCGACGGCATTTTTTACATTCGTAATATCATTTTTTATATATTTAACTAAATACTTAAATTTGTTATTTCTACTAAAAACAATAGCTATTTGCTTCACAAATGTTTTTTTTCCAATCACACATTTACTAATGTAAATGGCAACAATGTCTTTATTAAAATTATTCATATTATTATTTAAATATATTTTTGTGCTAATTCTTCAACTGATTTATATTTTTTCATAATTTCCTTTGAGTACATATCCACTTTTATCTTTCCTTTTTGAAGAACAATGATGCGGTCACATAGCGCTTCTACCTCTTCCATATTGTGAGATATCAAAATTATTGTTATAAAAAACTTAGAACAATACTCTTTAACAAAAGTTATAATTTGTTGTCTTATATTGATATCTAGCCCTGTTGATAGTTCATCTAAAAAAACAACCTTTGGTTTGTGCATTAGTGCTAATAAAATATTTAATCTTTGTTGTTGTCCACCAGACAAAGATCTTGCGGGACGATTATAAAATTTAGCTAATCCGAATGCATCAACCATGCTTTTAATTTCTGCTTCATTTAAATCAACATTATATACGTTGATCATAAACATTATTACATCTTTAACATATAAACCTACAGGATAAGAAGAGTCTTGAAATTGAATTCCAATTCCTTCATGAAAAGAATCAATATAAGGAAATTTATAAATGATGCTCCCTTTATCAGGTTTTGATATGCCAGCAATCATTTCTATTGTAGTTGTTTTACCAGCGCCATTAGCACCTAATATTGCCATATTTTGATCTTTATATATATTGAAAGACAAATCATCAACAGCTAAAGTTTTCTTTTTGCCTTTACCAAATGTTTTATATAGATTATGTAACTCAATCAATGTGTCTTTAGTGCTTTTATTAATATCTTCATCAATTAGTTCTGGTTCTAATTCTTTTTTAGCTGATAAATCTAACTTAATATTAAAAGTATTTTTTTCTCTAATCTCTTGATTAAGCTTATTTTTATTTTTTAAATTAAACATAAATACTCCTATCTATTATTTCACTTAAAGAATTTTATTGAAACTGAAATAGCTAAGGCTATAAATACTAATGGCATAAATAAATTTAATCAGTTATCATATACCTCAAATTTTAATTCTGCTTTAGCTATCGGTTGGAGAAAGTTAGGATTAAAAATATCACCATAGTTTGTTGCCCATGCAGTAGTTGATAAACCTGAAACATACCTGTATGGTGTAAAATATGAAATTATTCTCAATGGTTCAACAGAGTTAATAGCACCAATAGGTAATAATAATCCAGCTAGAAACATATTTATAAAGAAAAACATCATTCCTATTATTTGTGCTGATTGAGATGTTTTTGAAACTGACGATATAAACAAACCTATAAATATAGAAAGTATAGAAGCATAAAAAAGAGAAAATATATAACCGCCTCAATTTACTGTGGTATTTGCTCCAAACATTAGATCTCAACCTAATATAGTGCCACCTTCAATTTTAAAATGTGTAAATGAAAAAGATATCATTACTCATAAAATCAATCATAATATTTGAATTACAGTAATTAAAAAATAATAAAGTGCTGTTGATATTATAAACATTCAAGGTTTTATAGGTGTCGCACCAATTCTCTTCAATAATACAGATGTCTTGAATTCCATAATAGCAGTGGGCATGCTTTGCATTCCACATTGAATAATTTGTAACATAAAGATACCAGATAAAACAGACATAAACATAACAGAACTATAGTCAAATTGTGCTGCATTTATGTGTCCAAACATAGCAACAAATATAACAGAAAAAACAAAAGTGAAAAAAAGTTCATTTTTGTTTTTTATAAATTGGGAATTAATAAGCTTTATTAAAGAAAAACTTATTTGGGATTTTCTTTTAAGAATATAAAGAGAATTTTTTTTGTTTGTTATTTCAATTGAATTTATTTCAGTATGTTGTATCATATGAAAATTTACCTTAATAAAACTATGCTTGTAATTAAAGTTGTAACACAAAAATAACTCATTGTCTTTATCTATTCGTTAGACTTATTCATGTGGAAAAACTTATCTTTAAATTTGTTACGTTCAATTTGAAGTTTTTCTCTTTCTTTTTTTAAGTCATTCAAAAAATTATCAAATCTATTTAGTGGTTTTTCTTCTTGAATAATATTCTCAGATATATCACTTGCACTTAACTCAGAATCATAAACTTTATTATCGAATATATTTTTACTTATAGTATCTAAATCATCATCAATTGTATTAGGGGTGTGGTAACTATCATCTGCATCATTATCTAAAACAATGTTTTCGTTTGAATTATTAATTTCCAAATTTTCATTGTTGTTATCATTCAAAAACACATTATTTTCCACAACTTCTAATTGTTCATTCACTTCAGCATTATGTTCAATATTAGTGTTCATATCTTCAACTAAAATTTCATTCTCAACATTTTGATATAACTCATCAGATGGAATAGCATTTTCGTTTGTACTATCTGTATTTGGAGTTTCGTCTTCATCACTTATATCTATATTAGTATGTTCGTTTTTTAATTCATCTTGAATAGTTTCAACATTATCTTCAACATTAGCATCTGTATACTCATATGGTGTATTATTTAGCATCATATTACCGCTTGTGTTATCAATATTTTCATTGATGTTATCTAAATCCATATTTTGTTTTATGACTGATAATTGTTCATCAATTTGATCATTATTTTCAATGTTTGTATCAGTGTCTTCATATGACTTGTTACTATAAACAACATTTTCATTCAAATCATTGATATCTAAATTTTCATCATTACTATCTTTTAAAAAAATATTGTTTTTAATGATTTCTAATTGTTCATCAATTTCAGCATCATTATCTACATTAGTATCTTTATCTTTGCCAAAATCATAGTCGTTAATATAGTCGTATGGTTTGTCAACTAAGATAATATCTTCGTTTTCATTATTAATATTTTCTAAAACAAGATTTTCATTTGAATTATCAACTTCTAATTCTT
>JAVXTD010000001.1:17959-42349 GCA_036642835.1 Malacoplasma sp. | reverse complement strand
TTATTAATATTTTCTAAAACAAGATTTTCATTTGAATTATCAACTTCTAATTCTTCATCTTTATCATCATTAAGAAAAATATTATTTTCAATAATTTCTAATTGCTCATTAATTTTGTCATCATTTTCAATATTAACAATTGGACTCTCAGCCAAAATTTCATTATCTATATCTTGATATAATTTATTAGTGAAAGAATCATCCTCTGTATCAAAAACATTTTTTAATATATCAGACTCTACTAGATCTTCAACTTTCAAATCAATACTGTCGCTATATTTAGGAAAATCATCTTTTTCATTTAGTAGTTCATTACCGTTGTAAATTGAAAAGTTATTTGTGTTGTTAAATTCCGCAATTGCATCTAAGCTTTCATTTTCTCATGAAGTAATAAAATCATTTCTAAGATCAATATTGCTTTCAGGAGCTTTTGTTTCTTTTAGCTCACTCGCATTTAAGAAAAAGTCATTTTCTACTATTTCGATATTATCTTTTTTAATATCACAACAATTTACTAAATGAATGTGCGGTATTTCATCATTAGAAATACTATCTAAAAAATTTTTATTATTTATAAATGAATCATAGTTTATTTTATTTATATCAAAATGTTTGTCAACAGATAAATTATTGACATTAAATTTATTATTATTTAAATCAATTATTTTTGTAGTTGGTTTACTTTTAAAAAGGCTGTTATATTTTGTTAATTTTGTAGCAATAAAATTATCTGTATTTTCATCACAATTCATTCTTACTGCTGTTGCATCAGCACGAAGATTCTTAATATTATTCTTTTGAAAATTATTGAAAATATTCATAACAGATTCATAACTAAAATTATTTTTAGAATCTATATAAATATATTTTCCTTCATTATTAAAGATAAAGTAATTACCTTTAAAAAAAGATATTAAAAAAGTTGAATATGTTCTAGAAATATATGAACAAAACTCCAAACAATTATCACTATTTTTCGATACTATATAAAATGAATTATTTTCATCAAAAATGTTTCCAGCACTATTAGCAGTTGGTAATTTCAAACTATCTAAAAGAAATTTTTCTATAAAAAACCTTTTGTTATCAAAAATATTTCCCATAATTTTTTCTTTTTTTATTTCTACTCAAAAAAAATCTTTATTTTCCATAATCATAATATTATTAATTCCCACTTAAACCTTACATATAATGAAATTAAAACATAAAAATTTAATATTAAAAAGTTAATATAAATAATTATTAACTTAATATAAAAAAATTTCATATTATAATATAATAAATTTTTTATTAATTTAGTAAGGGTAATATGAAAAAGATTTATATTAGTTGCTATGAAAATAATGATATGAGTTTTAAACAAGCCATAATTGATTTAAACAAAAAAAGAAACAATTGCCTTTTTGAATTAATAAATTCATCTGAGTCAGAAATTGAAAATGAATTCCTTTCTTTAAACAATGATGAAGAATCTTTTATTCATAGAATTCGTAATAAATATTTAAGAGATGCTGATGTTATGATTTTGCTTGTTGGCTTAGAAACAAAAAAAAGAAAAACTATTGATTGAGAATTAAGAGCAGCAATGTCTCAAACTAATTTATTTTCTAAGTCAGGAATTTTAATTGTATATTTGCCAGAAATTATTGAAAGATTTGGCGCAAAAATTCCACGTTCAATTTTGCCAAATATTTTATTGAAAAATATAAACACTAAAGATACATTCATTGTAGAAACAATTTATTCTAGATTATTTAAACAATTTTCATATATTGAAAAATGTATAAATGTTTCATATGCATATGGACAAATGTCTAAATATGATGTTGATGAAAGCATCAAAAAAAACGACGATAGTAACTTGTTTTAATAAACAGCTTTATTTAATGATTTCAAAGGGTAATAAATTGCCACAGTAACTGGCAATATTATTGCGAATGAAACAAATACATATCTAGAGTTTAGAATCGTAGATAAATATATATCATTATTTGTTCATCAATAATAACCTGATATTAAATGAATTCATCATTTTAGAAAGATGGATATTAAAAAGAAAAGTAAAAAAATCAATATATCAGTATATTTAATTTCCTTTTCTTTAATTTTTAATTTCCCTCATGAAAAATTAAAAAATAAAAAAACGAAAAAACAATAAAAAGTAAGTATGTAATCAACTATGACTTGTGCAGCATTAAGAAAATATAATCCAGGCGTTAGTAGAAGCAATATTGGTGCTAATAGAAAATATAATAGTCTATAAAAAAACCTATTTATTAAGATCGTTGAGAATACAAAAAATATCAAATAAATCTCAATTGGGTTTCCATTTAAAAAAGGAAATTTCAAAAATGAAGATATATAAGAAGATAAAAAAGTCAGTGCTAAAAAAAATGACACTAATATTAAATAAAATAAGTTTGATTTAGAATGTTTCATTTTGCCCAATATTCAAATATAGTAGGCAAAACAAACATCTTGCCTACGCTAGTATTAACTAGATCAGGTCATAGAGTGTTTCTCAATCATTGTTATTTATATAACAATAATACCCCTAGATGACATATTTATTATATGGCCATTTTTTTAATTTCTTCCACTTTATCTAAAGACTCTCATTTTGCTTCAACCTTATTACGTCCAAAATGTCCATATGTAGAAAAATTAGAAAATATAGGAGATAACAAATCAAATTTATTTATGATATCAGTAATTGAGTAATCAAATAATTGTTTAATAATATTAAATATTTTTTCTTGTGATATTTTTTCTGTTTGAAAAGTATTTAAATTAATAGAAATTGGTTTAATATTTCCTATAGCAAATGATAATTGAATTTCACATTTATCAGCTAAATTAGCAGCAACTATATTTTTGGCAATATATCTTGCAAAATAAGCACCTGATCTATCGACTTTACTAGCATCTTTACCACTAAATGCTCCACCACCGTGTTTAGCTGCTCCACCATAAGAATCAACAATTATCTTTCTACCAGTTAATCCGGTATCGCCAATTGGCCCACCTATTACAAATCTTCCAGATGGATTAATTAATTTATCAAAAGAATTATCAAACCCATATTTCTTAGCTATGACATCCATCACTTTCTCAGAGATGAATTTATTAAATTCGGTTTTGTTATATTTTTCATCATGTTGGACACTAATAGTCATACTTTTTAAAACTGGTTTGTTATTTTCATGACTTATACCAACTTGAGATTTCATATCAAATTTTGCTCATTTTAGACTTTTATTTTTAATTGATTTTTCCATCAATTTTAATAGCTCATGTGCCATTACAGTTTCTAGTGGCATATAATTTTTTGTTTCATTAGTTGCATATCCATAAACAATGCCTTGATCACCAGCACCAATTGATCCATCACTTTTAATAACGGCGCTATTTATATCAGCTGATTGTGAATTAACATTAGATATAATAGTAAAATCGTCTTCACTATATCCTAATGGCATTAAAACATCTCAAGCCAATTTCACAACATCAACATATGCGTGGGTTTTAATTTCCCCACAAACAATAATTAATCTATTAGCTGCCATAACTTCACAAGCAACTTTAGAATGCTTATCTTGTAATAAACAACTATCTAAAATAGAATCAGCAATTTGATCACAAATTTTATCAGGGTGACCAATTCCCACTGATTCACTTACATATATATTTTTATAAATCATAATTTAATATTTCCTAAAATTTAACCATAATAATTATAGTTAAAATAAAAAAAGAAACCTATAAAAATATAGGTTTCTTTTTTTATTTTAACTATTTCGTTGTTTGTGAAGTAGATTGTGCTTTTTCATCATTAGTGGTTTTTTTACCATCTTCGTGTTCACAAGCATCTTTTTTCTTTTTAAAGAAATCAAATATTCCCATATAGTGTCTCCTGCAATTAATTTTTACTTAAAATTTAAAGTCTATTTTTTAGATAGATATTTTAATCTTATCATATAAATATAAATATCTATAATATGACTTTCTGTAAGTAAATGTGTAAGCGCATTTTTTTCATTTATAATAAAAAAATAAGACTTAGATTTATTGGATTTAATTACACACTATGGAAATTGTTAGAGATTGAAGAATAATAGATAGATGAGAAAAAGATATAATATCTTCTAAAAAGACTATAGCCTATTTTCAACAAACAATTATGGATCTTCAAAGAAAAAATGAAGATTCTCAAAATTATATAATTGATCAAGAAGATATAGTTCAAGTATTGATAAGATCATTTGAAGAAAAAAATAATATAAATTTTTCTTATGCTAAAAAACTTGTAGAAGATACATTTAATCCTGATTCTAAATACAACTTAAAAGAATTTAATGTGATTAATAATATAATCCAACAAATTGATGCTGAAAAGTTCTTTGTAAATTACAGATTAGAAATGATGGAAAAAAATAAAAAATTTATTGAAGATACAACAAAGTGAATTATAGCTATGGAAAAAGAACTAGATAAATTTAAAAAATAATTAAGTACAACTTTCACATATATCATCTATTGCATCTTTTTGAGTCTTGCAATAATAAAATGTTTTTATACCCATTTGAAAACCAAAAATATGATAAAGTGTAAAATCTGTAAGTGATTCAACTTTATTAAAATAAGAATTTATAGATTGTGATTGATCTAAATAACACTGTCTAATTGCAGCTAATTTCAATAATTGATATTGGTTGCAGTCTGTTGATACTTTATAATATTTAGAGTTTTGTCTAATATTTGGCACTAAGGTCGGCAGGTTTATTTTTCCATCCTCCTTGTAAAAAAAGTGTTGAATCGGTTCAATACTTTCTGTTGCGTTTATAGCTTTTCCACTAGTGGCAGTTGGGGCAATAGCCATAAGTTGTGCATTTCTCAAACCAAATTTTTGTATCTGCTCTGCTAGTTTTTCTCACATCATTAAATTGGCTTTATTTGTTGTTAAATTGATTGCTTTTTTATTTGCTAAAAATATCGGTAGTTTTCCTTCGGCTCATTTAGATTCTTTAAATCCATCATATGCGCCTTTTTCTTTTGCTAATTCTAGTGAAGCATTTATTATCATATAACTTCATTCTTCAAACAATTTTTGTGTTTCTTCTAATGCTTCGTTATCATCAATAACAATTTTTTTCATTGCTAAATAATTTGCATAGTTTAATACACCAATACCTAAATATCTATATTTTTTATTTGTATATAATCCTTCAATAACTGGGTAATTAGCAACATCTATACTATTATCTAATGCTCTAACTAATATTGATATAACATCCCTTTTTATTTCTTTACTAGCAAAACCTCACTTAGCTAGATTAACAGATGCTAGATTACATAATGATAATTCGCCACTAATATATTTTTTATTAATTAATATCTGATCTCCATTATCTATTAATTCATCTTCAATGAATTTTGATTCTCTCGATGGTAATGTAATCTCACAACATAAATTTGATGAATTAATATATCTATTTAATAACGAAACATTATTAACATTTTCTTCATGAAATAAATAAATGTTCCCAGTTTCTGCACGTTCTTTCAAAATCATTTCCATAACTTTTCTAGCTGATATAGTTTTTCTTTTTATATACTTATTATTTTCATAATCTACATATTTGTTTTCAAAATCTTCTCCATAAGTTGTTAATAAAAGTGGAACATCATTTGGGTTAAATAAAGAAACACTTTGATTATTAAGAACTCTATTCAAAAATAAATCATTTATTTTTACTGAGTACTTTAAATGTCTAGCTCTATTTTCTTCAGTTCCTGTGTTATTTTTTAAAACAATTAAATCCTCAAAGTTTTGATGTCATCATTGAAAATAAACACAACAAACTCCAGGTCTTGTTGCTCCTTGATTAAACGCCTTAATTGTTTCTTCTAATATTTTTATAAATGGTATTGGCCCAGATGAAAAACCATTGTTTCCTATTATATAACTTCCGCTTGCTCTAACTGAAGAAATATCTATTGCATTTCCACCCTTAAATTTAGAATAGATAGCAGCATCTTTTATAGTATCCATTATACTTTTTGCACTATCTCCCATTTTTGAAAGTACACAACTTGATAATTGTTGGTTAATAGTACCAGCATTCAACATAATAGGAGTAGACAAGGTAAAAAAATGTGATGAAATATAATCATAAAATATCTTTATTAATTTGATTCTATCTTTCTCTTGTCAAAATAAACTCATTGCAATTCTCATGTATGCATGTTGTGGGAGTTCTAATTTCTTAGTTTTAGAACAATTAACACAATACTTTGAATAAAAAATATAAAGAGATTTATATGTAAATAAATGATCATTTTCGATTTTTATATATGACGATAAAATATCGATTTCATCATTAGAATATGACTCGAAAACTTTTTTTGAATATACTTCTGCAGTTAATCCTTTTTTAATTACTAAACTTAAGTGTGGATATTTTCTTTTGTCTTTAATTTGTCATGTATCATGAAAAATTTTTAGAAGATATAACTTAGCAGCTATTCTCTCGTAATTGGGATGAATTCTACTTATATTGTTAACTGCTGTTTTTATCAACTCATCAAATACATCTGAGATTTTTATTTTGTTATATAATTTTATTTTTGTAAGAGATAAAAGGTTGTTAACATAGTTTTCATCATTATCACAAGCCCATGCACAAACTCTCTTCATCTTTTCAACATTATAATATTCTTCTCTTCCATCCCTTTTAATAATAATAATTTTAGATGGATCAACGATTTTTTTATCTACTTCGATTTTTGAATTTTCTGAAATGTTTTTTTCTAATGACAAAAGTTTAACTTTTGTTTTGTTCACTTTTACTTAGCCTCTCTAACAAATAAATTTTTTAGTAATTCATTTAAATCCTTGTTGTCATAATCCATATCCATTGCACCAATATTATAATTCAAAGCATTTGCTTCTTGTTGGGCAGTATTGTCTTTATTAATGTCTTTATAAATATTAAATCAGTCAACTATATCAGTCTTTTTTACATCCTTGTATAATGGTTCTAGACCAATTCTTTTTAATCTATCATTTGCATAATACATCATGAAACTTTTAAATACTTCTCTAGTTAATGACGGTATTGGACCAAAACTTAATAAATAATCTCCTCATTTCAATTCATCTTCAATTGTATTGTCCACAATTTTATACACTTCTTTTTTAAATCATTCACTTTGAAATAAATGAGTAAATCCTTCGTCTTCGGCTTTCATTAATATATTAATAAGTCCGCCCACAACAGCAACATGCATATCTTCATCAAAATTAATTAATTTGATGATTTTTGTTATTCCAGGTATTGCATCATTATAAGCAGTATTGATCATATAAGTAACCATAAAAGAAATATAAAACTTTAATCCTTCTAGAAAGAAAATATTAACCAATAATATTAATACATGTTTCTTTTTTTCTTCTAATGAAATATCTATTTTATTTTCAATGATGTTTTTAATAACTGAATAGGCTTCAATTTCCTTGTCAGTTCTATGTTTAATTTGGGGAATTTCATATATCCTATCAAAAATCTCTGTTGCATTAGATGAAAACATTTCTCTAATTATGTGAGAATAAGACAAAGAATGTATTAACTCAAAATACGCTTGTGATTTAAAGACTGCTTCTCACTCACTTGAAGTTACCAATTCTGACATACAACTATCAAGTCCTCTGTTTTGGACACTATCCATAAATGTTTGGAATAATAAATTATTTATTAATACCTCTTGTATATGGGGTGGTAATTCTTTAAAGTTTTCTCTATCAGTTACTAAACTTATTTCTTCAGGCGTTCAAAAAGCTTGTCTCATTAATTTTTCAATAATTTTAGCAAAGTTATGCTTATATATATCAAATCTTTGAAATCCGTTATATTCGCCAAAAAAGATTTTCACATCTTTGCTCTTTACAAACAAATCTAAATTTACAATTTTCTTATTATCCACAATTAATCTCCAATATTAAATATATATACAATATAGACCAAAAAAATAAAATATTAGTAACTAATTAATAATATTTTACTTATATATTCAAAGAGAAAAAAATTCGATATAAATTTTTTTTATAATCATAAATTAATTTAAAATAAATAAAATATAATAATTTTATGAATGATGAAAATGAAAATATCTTATTCAAAATAAGATATAAAAATACAAGTAATGAATCCCAAAATAATTGTGTTCAAAAACATGATAATGAAATTAATTCTAGTACTGAATTAAAAATTTGTGATACATGTATTATAGAAAAAGAACCCATTAATATTGGTCGCCAATTAGTAATACATAATGGTAAAGATATCTATTCTGTTCTTTCTGATGAATTATCATATTTTAATGAAAAAATAAATAAGATACTATCTGACACACATAATATGCATGAAAATTTAAAAAGCAATAACAGGGTTGAAAAATTTGTTTTTGAAATTAGACAGAATTCTATAGGTGATGATGAGTTCTATATTAATAATGAATTAGCAAGCGAAGACATTTTTATGAAAAAGTTATTAAGCTATAAAAAATAACTTATTTTTCTTCATAAAGATCTAGTGATTTTAAATTATCTATTCAGTAATCAAATATTATTTTTTTTCCTTGAACTGTCCCAATTTTTGCATTAACACCAAAAACATCTTTGATAGCTTTACTAGAAATAACTTCATTCGATGAACCAAATTTATAAATCTCTCCATTATTAACAATCACTATATTGTTAGCAAATTTTATTCCATGATTAATATCATGGATAACTAAAATAATAGTTTTGTTATGTGTGTGGTTTAAGTCGTGCAATAAGTGGATTATTTCTAATTGATATTTGATATCTAAATGATTCGTTGGCTCATCCAATAAAATAGTCTCAGTGTCTTGTGCCAAGGCCAAAGCAATTAGTGCTCTTTGTTTTTGGCCACCAGATAATTCGCTTAAATATTGGTCAGATAAACCTTTCAAATCGACTTTTTCTATTGCTCAATCTACAATTCTTTTGTTTTCCTTTTCATCGCTATAGAAAAAACTATTATGCGGATATCTCCCCATACTAACAAAGTTGTACACTGTTATGTCATCTGGGAAATCAGATATTTGTGGAACATAAGCTACTAATTTAGAATAATTTTTGGGCTTGTAGTCAAAAATATTTTTACCTTCATATTGAATAGTTCCTTCAATTGGTTTTATTAACTTTATTAAAGATTTAATAATAGTTGATTTACCACTAGCGTTGGGTCCAATGATTGAAACAAAATCACCCTTTTTGATTTCTAGACTAAAGTCTTTTAAAATTTTTTGGTTTTTAATATAACCGATTGATACTTTATCAAATTTAATAATATTCATTGTTAGCTCCTTATCACTAAATAGAAAAAATAAACAGATGAAACAAGAGGGATTAATTGGGATGTATTCACATTAGAATTAACAATATTCTTGTTTATAAGAAATGTCAGCGCAACAATTATTGTAGAAATATATCCGGATGAAGGTAGCCCAAGCTTAAAATTCTTTTTGAATAAAAAAATTGCTGCATTTGCTCCTATCAATCCCAGAAAGGCAACATTACCAATTAATATAAATGATATTCCAGCCATTATTCCAGCAATTAATAATGCTTGAAAATTTATAGATTTAACATTTATACCTAATTGAGTAGCTACCTCTGCATTTGAAGATGTTATTTTAAATTTATTAATTATACAAAATATTCAAATCATTGCAATAACAAAGAATGCAAAAGCCACATACATATAATAATCATCAGACGAATCATAAAAACCGTTTGTATATTGTTTTACAATAGCTTGTTTTCCAGATGGTAAAAAGGAATTGAAAGAATAAGATACAGCAATAAAAACAAAATTCAATAAAATTCCAGTTAGTATTAATTTTTTAGACGATAACATATATCTTTTAGAACTTAAAAGATATATAGCAGCTGATAATAATACAGAGCAAATAATAAAAATAAATGGCAATAAATACTTATAATTAGAAACTGAATATGAGCTATTATAGTCAACAATATATATCAACAACATTAATGCAACAAGATTTATGTTACCTATTCCCAACGCTGATGAATCAGCTAATTTATTTTTTGTTAGATTCTGAAACAAAAAGGATGATACCCCCAATGAGAAAGAACTAATTAGAATTATAAATATTAACCTTTTATTGTTTCGTCATACAGTATCAATATTTGCAAAACCATTTTGATCAACAGTTGCAACTAAAAATAAAAAGAAGAATGCTAATACTAAAAATAAAGCAAAGAATATATATTGTTTTTTATTTGTGTTGATTCTATAATCAACGAATTTCTTTTTGTAATTCAATTTCATTATTTTTTATTCCCCAAAAACATATATAAAAATACTGGTAAAGATACAATGACAGCAAATAAATTTAATCCCAATGTAAATCTAATATTTATTCACATTCCAAACATAATTACAATAGAACTTAACAATCCAGATATTGGGGTTACTAATTTATAATTACGTGTTTTTAAAATAATTCTTGTTAAGTGTGGCATTACAATTCCTATAATTACAACTGAACCAATAAGCAACACTGATGATGATGTAACCAATATTGTTCCAATCCCAACAATTCAATATGTTCTATTCATATTGATTCCTAATGATTTAGCAAGTAACGGACTTTCTTCAATAATATTTAATCTACTAGACATTAAAAGCAAGATAAAAATTCCAATAATAATTAATGGTCCAGCATAAATAAATCTATCTCAACTAAACCCTTGTGTTGTTGAACCTAATCAAGAAATGATTTGTTCATTAATATTACTATTGGTACTTGCTATTATAATGTTCACACTAGAAATCGAAGCACCTAAAATTAAACCAACTAATATAGGTTTAAAATTATTGTTATCTTTATAATTTATTTTAGAAGAAATAAAATTTATAGCCATTACTACAAAAGAAAACAATATAGATATAATAAATATCAAATATGTACCATGTAAATTAAATGCTTGAAAAATAATAGAACCCAATGTTACAGCAGGTAATAATCCCAGCGTTGTTGGTCCAGATAAATAATTCCTTGTAATTCCTTGCATTGATGCACCAGCAACAGATAATGCAAAACCTGCAAAAACTGAAACTAATACTCTCAATAAAGTTTGATCAACAACTTGGCTTGCTGGAATAAAACTATACGAATTATTAAATATAAAAATGAAAAATAATATAAAAAATAAAATTAAAATAGTACCAATTAATATGATATTTTTATTTTTTCTACTCAAATCCAAATGAGCAAATTTTTTATTTTTAAATTTGTTAATAAAATTATTGTTCAACATATTAAGAGTAATACTTTCTAATTTTCTTTAAGTCACTTGGTAAATATGGTTTTCATACAGTTGCAAGATCTTGATCAAGTTTAAATCATTCACTAAATTTATTTAGTAAGTCTCAAACACCAATTATCCCTCAAGAATTGGTATATCAATCTCCAGCACTTCCAAACACAACATTCTGATTTAAAATAGCTGGACCTTTTAATAGTGTACTCATTTCAGAAGAAATGGCTTCTTGCTCTGTTATCGTTGATGTGTCAGAAGCCATAATAACTAAGTAATCAAATTTATTTTTAAATTGTGCTATTAAATCAGTAAAAGAAGTAGCTCTAATATCATGCGTTTTATAATGAGTTATATTCTCAAATCCTGCATCTCTTGGTGCGGGAAATTCAAAACCAATTCCTCTTCCAACTTTTTTACTGTATAAAAAAGGATAAACAGAAGGTGCATAAATTGAAACAGTAGAAGATAATATTTGTCCAATATTAGAAGCTCTAGTATAAATAAACCCTAATGTTTTTCCGTTAATCTTGTCTTTGATTGTGTTTTTATTTTTTTCTTGAATTGATTTTATTCTTTGAATCTGCAAATTAATAATATCGGTTGCTTTATTATAAAACTTAGTAGCTTCATTAGTATAAATAGCATCTAAACCTTTTGACATCATTAACAAAGCATTTGGAACACTTACTGAATAATTATATTTTCAAGATCCTTGAGTATATATAACATCATCATTATAATTTGCTTCATTACTATCACCCATAGATGTATAAACAATATCATTAACAACATCTTTAAATTTATGTGCATCAGCTCTCATTCATTCGTTTAAAGCTATTGTATTTGCTTTCAATTCAGATATGGCAGGTCTATTAACTTCACCACCATCCATTATAGAAACATTTTTAAATTGGGTCATATTTTCATTAACATATGGTTTTAAATAATTTGCATATTTGATTTTGCCAGCACTTGAAGTTGTATCATAATCTGGTGCAATTCCTAGTGCTAGTGACATATCCAATGCATTATCATATGTTGTAAAATAATTAATTAAGTCAGATCCTTTGGCTGGCGCTAAAACAAAAGACAAAGAAAACAAAGGAATAAGTAAAATAAGAAAATATCAAATTAAATTATAATTAAATTTTTTGCCATTACTTTTCACTTTTTTTACACTAAGTTTTTTTATCATAATATCTTCTTATTTATATATTTATAATAATAGCACATATATTCCTTATTTATAAAAAATATAAATAAGGAAATATTACAACTTTCTTTCTTGTAAAGAATTTATCTTTGACCTATAATAAATAAAAAAAATAAAAGCCATCTATTTCTAGATGACTTTTACTATCAATATAATTATTTTATTAAAGAGAAATAATTTATCTCTTGGTTTTGTCGAAGTTATTTCCAGCGTTCTTTGGCCCTTTAATTTTCTTAGAAAATAGAATTAAAGCAACTAATGAGAAAGCATATGGAATAATTAATAATAAATCATTACTTACACTAGGTATTGATTGTCTAGATATTCCAAGTAAAATCGCAAACACAAATGAAGCAATAGAGATTAGAGGTATTCTTCAAGCACCTGTGATCATAATAGCAAGTGCTAAGAAACCTAATCCATCAACATCTCCTATGAACGAAACGTTTGGACTTCTATACATAAATATAGCACCAGCCAAACCAGCAAGACAAGAAGATATAATTAATCCTTTTCATTGGAAGTTGTAAACATTAATACCTTGTGAGTCAGCAGCATTTGGGTTTTCACCAATTGATATCATTCTCAAACCAAATTTTGTATATTTCATTATCAAATATAAAGTAACAATTAAAACTACAACTAAGAAAAAGATAATTAATGTTGTTCCATAAAATGATGAAGCAGTTCCACCAATAGGCATGTAACCAATATAAGGGTTTCTTAATTCTTCAGTACCCATAATTGCAGTTCCTAAAGGGTTAGTTAAAAACATTCCCAAAGAAGCTCCTAATATGTTAATTCCAGTACCTGCAATAATGTGGTTAGCTTTTAACTTAATAGTTGCATATCCAAATAATAAACCTATTATTGGAGAACAAATCATAGCAAGCAACATCGGTAGTAAGAAAGATTCGTTTCCTAAGCTTCCAAATTTTCCACCATTTATAAGTCCAGCAAAAATACAATAAAATAAAGCTCCAAATGTCATCGTTCCATTTATACCAATATTAACTATTCCAGCTCTTTCAGAAAAGTAGCCACTCATAGCTCCTAAAGATAAAATAGAAAAGAACAATAATCCTAAATTAAAAATTGATTGAATATTCATATTAATTTCCTCCCTTAATATCGCTATCAGCATTATTAGTGCTTATTCTTTTTGCATAAAGGTCTTTATAATAAATCATTTTTGATTTTAAAGATAATAATGGAATTTCTTTCTTTTCATTGAAATATATATCATTATTTTTTCTGACAATGTCTTTCTTTAAATCTTTTAAAATAAAGTTTAATTTTATTTTCACAAATCAATTAAGTTCTAAATTCATTTTTTCAATTTTTTCTTTTTTCAATTTATTTCATTCAACAAACAATTTAGTTTTTCTTTTAGCTAATAATGTTTCAATTTTGTTAATTCTTATAACTTTATCATCTTCATACTTGTTCACATAATATGTATCACCATATTTACTAGATTTTCTTCTTAAAAATACTTTAAGTTTTTCTATAGGTTTAAATGTATAGAAAACAGTAAATATTGCTGTACCATACATGATTATACCTAATATCATATTAGCTAATGTACCAGGGAATGGCGCACCCGCATCACTTGATGTTTTAATAATAGACATAAAGAAAGTAACAGGAATTATTGCGATAGGATTACTAAAAGCAATTAAACCTAGAGCAATTCCGTCAAACCCATAAGTTGGTAAGGCAGTAATTTGTGGTATAGGAATTGCTTTTTCTGCAGTTCCTGTATAAACAACAACTGCTAACAAACCAGCAATAACACCAGAAATCATAAATGCTCCCATTTGCAATGATTTAGTATTATATCCTGCATAGAAACTAGCTGATTTAGATAAACCTACTGATTTTATTTTTTTACCAAAAACAGTAAATTTTAATAACGCTCAAACAACTAATGCACAAACTAAAAATATAACTACCGCTGCAATAAATCCTGAGTTTTGACTAGGATCATATAAAGCAAAATCATTTGATACTTCATATGAGTGTGTACTTTTATCTGCATTACCTAATAATGAATTATCAGAAATTAAGAATTTCGTTAAGAAAAATACAATTCAGTTAATTAAAATAGAACTAACAACTTCATGCACATTAAAGAATATTTTCAACAACCCTGTAAAGCCAGCAATAAAAGCACCAACTAAAACAGCTATAAGAATAGTAAATATAACTGAATATTGTCCTAATACTGAGGCTTCACTAATACTAGGTTGAATCATTTTAGCAAAAGCTATAACTCCTAAACCAGCACCCATCATTTGTCCAGATATACCAATATTAAATAATCCAGATTTATATGCAAATGCAAACGCTAATGCAGCTAAACCAAAAATTGAAAAATTATATATTAAATCTTTATATATTAACGGACTAAATGATTGGCTAAACAAATGTGTAAAAGCTGATCCAAAATTATATCCAAATAATTGAACAATAATTAGAGAAACAAATAAAGCTATTGCTATAAATGCAACCACAATATAAATATTTTTTCTATTTGCCCTATTTTTATTTTTAAATAAAAATTCATCTTTTTTTATTTTCATAAAATTAAACATTTCCATATTAAACTCCTTTTCCTTGATTTGCTATCAACATACCAATTTTACTTCTGGTCATATCTTTTTTGTCACCACAACCAATAAATTGATATTTATTTATAACAGCTATTGTGTCAGCTAAGTTTAATATTTCATCCAGTTCATATGAAATTAAAAGAATAGCTTTTTTTTCTTTCTTTAATTCTAATATCCGAGAATGTATATATTCAATAGCTCCAACATCTAATCCTCTTGTTGGTTGTGAGAATATTATAAACTTATTGTCTTTAATTATTTCTCTACCTACAATTAATTTTTGTTGGTTACCACCTGATAAACCTCTTGCATCATCATCTAATCCAGCAACACCTCTTACATCAAATTCTTGGATAATATTCAATGCATGATTATTAATAGCATTGAAATTCAAAAAACCAAATGTGCTAAATTTATTAGTATACATAAAATTCATAACAGAGTTATATGCAATTGTGTCATCTAAAATTAAACCATGTTTGTGTCTATCTTCAGGTATATAAGACATACCTTGTTTGTATCTATCATTTACTGATAAGTTACTAATATTTACTAATTCTTTTTCAGAAGATTTTTCACTAACACGAGACAAAATCTTAATTGTATCAACTGGCGATTTTTCCATACCTGAAATATAATTTATTAATTCTGATTGGCCATTTCCTTGAACACCAGCAATTGCAAATATTTCACCTTCTTTTATATCAAAAGAAATTGATGGAATAGAAAAATCTAGATCTTCTGGTTTTTTCATATAAATAACTTTTAATAATTTAGATTTTTCTAAAAAATTAAATCAAGACTTTTTAAATTTATTTACCTTATCAGAAAATTCAATTTTTTGATAAAGATCACTTAATCATTTGCTACGAGGTACTTTAACACTTGAATTCTTAAGTAAACTTAACGGTAAATCTTTAACACTTAGAATTACTTTTCCATAGTCATCTTTAATGTTATTTTTAATAACATTAATAGATCTTCCAACCATAAGTTCAGCCATCTCTTTAATGTCAGTTTTCTTTACATCAAAGTTTCCAACAACCTTACCATGTCTTAAAACTGTACCAAAATCTGCCACTTCTTTTAATTCATTAAGCTTATGAGAAATGATAATTATTGTTTTTCCTTCGCTCTTAAAATGCTTAATCATTTTTAAGAATGAAGTTATTTCGTTATCAGACAAAACAGCAGTTGGTTCATCAAAGATTAATATTTCAGAATCTAGAAATAATAGTTTTAGGATTTCAACTTTTTGTTGTTCGCCAACTGATAATCTAGAAATCTTTTTATTAAGATCTAAATTTAAGTTATATAGTTTGATAATGTCTAAAAGTTTTTGTGTGCTTTCTTTCTTTTCAATTATTCCCAAATTTTCGATTATCTTATCGCAAAATGTTCTAAAGGCATTATCATTCATTTTATCTTCAGTATTTTTACTTAAACTAAAAATCTTTTCTGCACCCAAAATCACATTTTGAAATACAGTATAATCATCAACTAATTTAAAATGTTGGTGAACCATTCCTATTTTATATTTATGTGCGTCTTTAGCAGAAACAAATTTTACTTCTTCGCCATTAATGAATATAGAACCTTCGTCTTGTTCATATAAACCAAATAATATAGACATTAATGTTGATTTACCAGCACCATTTTCACCAATAAGAGCATGTATTTCGTTTTCTTTAATTTTTAAATTAACATTTTCATTAGCAATTATTTTTCCATTCAAAAATGTCTTAGTAATGTTTTTCAGTTGAACTTTATATTTTTCATTATTCATAATTATTTACCTTACTATAACCCATTTAGAACCATTTAGTTTTGGTCTTTTATCATTATTAACAATATCAAGAGCTGTAGCAATACCATTAGTCAATGGGAAAAAAGCATCAATAGCTATAGCTCCATTAGAATCTTTTAAAGTTCCTACTCCATCAACTGTGTTAGCACAATAAAATTTACCATTATTTGTCATTGCTAAAAAGGTATCATCAGCTTTCACAGAATCTCATTTTATAGTATTATCAGTATTAACTCAACTAGAAAAACTTGAATGAGATGCTAATTGTTTTACCCCTGCAAGTGATGTTCCCACAGTTCCATTTTCAATAGTTCCAGTATTTTTAAAACCAAAACCTCCCACTAATTTACCATTAGTAGTTTGTTTCTTAATTGCTTCCTCATTATTAGGGTCTGTTGTGCTAAAAATTGCATCCAAAACACTATTTGTTGCAACATCTAAATGCTTTACAGCTGAAAATTGAATAACCATATCTTGACCTGAATATTCACCAGTTGTTGGTTTGAAACCATTTTTGATTGGTTTTCCGCCAAGTAATGGTAATGGTTTATTTATCGTTTGTAGTTCTTGAGATGAATCTACTCCAGCTACAACTGCCGTTACTTTCTTACTAACTATTTGACCAACAACATCTGCAGTTTGAGGGCCAGCAATTGCCATAATAACATCAGCACCTTTGCTCAAAAGTAAGTCAGCCTTTTCAACTCCACCACCTACTCCAAAACCTCCACTTGCATAATCATCAAGTTTTTTACCCAAAGATATTCACTCAACTTCTTGTGCACTTGTTGTCTTGGCAACTTTATTTCACGCAAAAACACCAGCTTGAAATCCTGCCAAAAAATCTGTTGTTGAAGGGAATGCTAATCCTACAAATGCACCAACTTTCAATGCATTATCACTATTGTTCTTTAAGAATATTTCCTTATTGTCATTCAAAAAAATACAAGCAGCAATGCCAGTTAAAAAACCAGATTGGTCAGCTCTAAAAACAAATGATGAAACATTTGTAACATTTTCTACAGCGCTATCTAATAATAAAAAACCTTTATCAGAAAAATTAGGATCTGTTGCTACATTCCTAATTGCAGTTTCATGATTAAAACCTGGAGCTATCAACATATCTTTACCAGATGCAAACAAACCTCTAAAAGTTGTTTCTCTAGAAAATGTTGTATCACCAGGTCTTCTTCATACACCACTAGATTGTGGTATTGAAGAGGCAGTAGGTAAAACTTCTTTACCTTCTTTTGTATTTACAAATTTTTGAAAACCATTATATGTAGTTTCACTAAATGAACTATCAGCTAAAACAGATGTATTATCAGAAACAATTATTTCGGCAAACAAATCATAAGACTTACTATTTATTACAGCAAAAGGTAACCCAACAGCTACACCAATTACACCCACACCTAACACACTATATTTAACATAACCAACTCATTTTTTGCCCATATTACTACTCCATAAATTTAGTATATATGTTTATTCAAAAAATTTACAATAATATTAAAAAATATTTATTTTTTAACCAAAGTGAATTCGTCAATAAATATTTTTAGCTCATTTTGTAAGATAGTTTGCATAGTTTTAGGTACACAAAATCATAAACTTTTGTTTATAAATCTAAGTAAGAATATAAATAAAGAAAAATCAGAAAATAATAAGCTTTTTATTTCTAAATTTGTTTCATCGAATATTATATATGCTCCATGATTTCAAAAATGTTTAAATGAATCACTATAATTACTTTCAATATCAATATTATCCAACGAATCTTTCATTGAAGTATATGTATTATTATAAACTTCTAAATTTGGTATATCATAAACCGCTAACATAGGTGTTGGTCTCATTCCAGGAATATAAACAAACTTTAAATCAAAATCATTTACATTATCCCTAATAACACTTGCTTGGTTTGGGGTTGCGTTTTTTATATAATTAGATCTTGAAGGAGTATCTAAACTTTTTTGTAATAATTCTATCGAACTTAAAGTGTCTTCTTTTATCTTAATAATGTTTTTTAAATAATTTATCTCATCCATATTTAATGGTTTGATAGGTTTTACAATTTCCTTATTTACATGCTTGATAAATTGTGGAGTCTTTTGAGTATGAAAATTATTCAATCTATTTGGGAACTTAGTATTTAAATTGTTTCCCTTATCTAATAATGTAGACATAGTTTTGTTATCATTTTTAATATAACTTACTGGAACACCATCATCTTTTAGTCAATTATTTACGCTTGCATCATTCTTTTGAGTATCAACATTATCTAATGGTAAACATTCCATATTAACATCTTCAGTAGTTTTAATGTTTTTATCTTGAACATCATTTAATGCATCATTATCACTAAATAGGTTTTCTTCCTCAAAATTATTTCCATATAAATCATCATCTAAATAATTACTATCATTAGCAAAAGTGTCATTTAAATTATTTATAAAACTATTATCTACTATTTCAGGATATGTATTTATAGGATCAAATGCATTTTCATCTTCTAAATTTATATCAGAATTTTCAGCAGCTATTTCTTGCTTTTCTTCATTAATAATTCTTAATGCATTTTCTAATTCATCATCCAAACTGCTTTCGCTATTTTTAGACATATCTTCTAAACTATCATCAATGAATTTATCACCAACTATTTTATTAATATCATCATTAATTTCACTTGCTTCATTATCTTTAAATATTTTCTTGCTTCATTTTTCAAAATCACCAGATTCGATTGAATCAACAATATTTCTTTTTGAAATCAATGAAGTCAATGTTAATAAAATTGAGTTTTTATGAAAATTTAAAAAAGTAAAAGGTTCATTCTCATCTATTTTTTTAGAAATTAATTTGTTTAAAACTCTTTCAGACTTAACATTGTTACCTATAATAATAAGTTTCTTAAAAGATAATAATATTGATTTTAAACCAGGAGAAATAATTTTATCTCCATTTGTTGATATATGAATGAAGTTGCATTTTGATTCATAATCATTTAATAAGAAGTTGCCTCTAAAGTCTAAATACAATATTCCTAAATCAATTTTGTTAATATATAAATCATTTAAATTGTGAGAATCTTTTAAATTTTTAATATCATCTATTTTAGTTAAAAAATTCTTTTCATTAAAATTATTTAATTTAGAAATGAACTCATTTTGTAAAAGAGAATAAAACATTGTAGATTGGTGATCAAAATATTCAATTAAAGAAACTATTTTAATGTTATCTCATTTTATTTTTTTAAATTCAGAAATGATTTTAAAAAATGGAATCATTTCATTTTCATATCCCACACCAAGTGATAAATGATTATTATATTTAGTTTCTTTCAAAATTGTTTTCAAAAGAAATTTGTTTAGTTTTTTGTCACTTTTAAAAAGTTTTATTTCCATTTTTATAGTACACTACCCATTAAAAAATAACATATTTAATATAAATATTTATAAAATATTCTATTTCTTATTATTATTTTCTTTCTTATTAGTTTCCTTTTTAACACGTTTTTCAATATCTTTTTCTTCTTTTAAGTCTGTTTCTTTAGATGAAACATCATCGCTAGAAGTTGCTTTGCTTTTTTCTTTTTTTAACTTCTTTTCTTCTAATTCAGTTTTCTTTTCCAAAGCTTCTTTTGGTAGTTGTTTATATTTATGGATGTAATCAATTTGTGGTTTAACAATTGTTTCTAATAATATCAAAGCTTCAACTATCAAATCCAATTCTAAAGGATTGTCTTTGATTATCTTAAATGCATGTTGATATTGAAATTTAATAATTCTTTCTATTTCTCTATCTATTAATTCTGCTGTTTTATCAGAATAAAATTTAGAAGCATATTGTGATGTTTGACCTTCTGAAGGAATAAATTGTGTCATACCAACATCAGACATACCAAGTTGAGTAACCATTGATTTTACAATATTAGTAACTTTGAATAAGTCATTTGCAGCACCAGTTGATATTGATTCTTTACCATAGATAAATTCTTCAGCTGCTCTACCACCTAATGCACCAGATACTAATCCCAATAAATCAGATTTCTTTTGAATTGATAATTCTTGTATTTCTGGAACTGACAATGTATATCCAGCGGCTTGTCCTCTTGGAATAATTGTAATTTTTTGAACAACATCAGAACCCTTAGTATATAGTCCAACAATTGCATGACCAGCTTCGTGATAAGCAATTTGTTTTTTCTCAGATGCTGAAATAACTTTAGATCTTTTAGCGGGTCCTGCAATTACTCTATCAATCGCTTCATCTAAATCAGACATAGATATTGATGTTTTATCTTTTCTCACAGCTAATAATGTTGCTTCATTTAAAACGTTCTCTAATTGTGCCCCAGAAAAACCTGGCGTTCTTCTAGCAATATCTTCTAAATCAACTGCACCTGATAAATTTTTATTTTTAGCATGTATTTTTAAAATTTCAGTTCTTTCTTTAATATCTGGTAAGTTAACTTGAATATGTCTATCAAATCTTCCTGGACGTAATAGTGCATCATCTAACACATCTAATCTATTAGTTGCAGCAATTACTACAACACCAGTTCTTGTAGAGAAACCATCCATTTCAGCTAGTAACTGATTTAAAGTTTGATCAGCTAAAGAACCACCTGTTGTTTCGAATTTTCCTCTTTTAGATCCCACTGAATCAATTTCATCTATAAAGATAATTGAAGGAGCAGCTTTAACTGCTTTTGCAAATAAGTCTCTAACTCTCTTAGCACCAACACCAACTAACATATCTTCAAAAGCTGAACCTGATACTTGAAAGAAGGGCACTCCAGCTTCTCCAGCAACAGCTCTTGCCAATAATGTTTTACCAGTCCCTGGTGGTCCATATAAAATTACACCTTTTGGCGATCTTGCACCCATTGCTGCATATCTATCTGGTCTCTTTAAATAATCAACTATTTCAATAAGTTCATTCTTTTCTTCTTGAATACCAGCAACATCTGAAAACTTAACAGTTGATTGTGCTAATTTAGCTTGAGATTTTCCAATACTGAATACAGATTCTTGTCCTTGCCCACCTTGCATTCCTTTAAAACTTTTAAACATCATAACAATTAAAACAATCATGAATATCAATGGTAGTAATTGAATTAGTATAGAAAAGAAACTTGGGTTGTTTGTTGGTACTACAGCGTTACCATATGAACCTTTTAAAAATAATCCTAGATTATTTTTTAATGTTGTATCTTCTACACCTAATTTATAAACTTTTCCATCAGTTAAATTTATAGAAACATCACCTAATAAACCATATATCTCTGGAATATTATTTGCATTAGGAATAGTGAATAATCTCATAGTAAATGCATAACCAAAAGACCCATTAATATTAATTTGAATAATATCTGTTGAACCGTAATAATAAAAACCAGCACTAGTATTAGCTGATATAGTTAATGATTGTGATTGATCTTTATTTATAATAAATGATTCCCCATCAGTTGAAGCAGTAACAGTTCTCACTGATATATGTGTTGGTCCAGTATTAACAAGTGTGAAAATAAATAAACCTAAAAATAATGCAACAAATAGAAAAATAATTGATCTAATAATTATTTTTCTTTTTTTCTCAGGTTCTAATTTTTGTTTAGGATTTGATGGTTGATTTAAATTAGTTTTTTTTGTAGTATCATCTGTTTTTTGGTTATTAGTTTCGTTAGAAAAAAAGTTAAACATTTTTCCTTTATCATTAAGCAAATATTGGTTCTCTAAAATAAATTTAATAATTCTTTTTTTCATTTTTAATTCCTATCAAAAACCATGATGTGTGGTAAATTTCTTTCTTTCTCTTTATAGTCTAAACCGAAACCAACTATAAACTTGTTTGGTATATCAAAACAATAATAATCAGGATCAAAATCTATTTTTCTTCCTTCTTTTTTATTAAGTAATGACATAACTTTTATAGAATTGGGATTTTGTTTTTGAAACTCTTCAAGTACATATTTAATTGTATATCCTGAATCAATTATATCTTCAAGCAATAATACATCCTTACCCTTTAAATCAGTTAAAATATTTGTTATTATTTTTGGTTTTCCTTGAGCTTTATTTTCACCTTTAAAACTTGATACAACTAAAAAGTCAATAATCAAATCAACTTTTATTCTTGTTATCAATTGTCCAAAAAATGGAATACAACCTTTTAATAAACCAATCAATACTAATGTCTTACCTTTATAGTTTTCATTAATTCATTTTGCAGCTTTTTTAATAGCTTTATTTATTTTGTAATTCGATATTAATATATTTTTTTTTTGTAAATTCATTAAAAACCAATTAAATATATTTACATAATATTATATAGAAATTAATTGCTTTTTAAAATATTTGATTTATATTGTTTTCTAATTCTATTCAATAGATTTTAATGTAACAATAGCAGAACACTGTATCATCATTTTATTTTCTTCTCATCTTGTTGCTTTTATAGATAAATTATTTGTATTTAACAAAATCATTAAATTTTTTTTTATGTCGCTTTTTATTTCTGCAAAATGAATATGCTCTGAAATTATCATTAAGTCCACATTGTTAATCTCCATATTTCTTTTTCTCATTTGGTCTAAAGAAAAGTCTAGTATTTTTAGTGAATTTAAATTTTTATTCATTTGATTCTTATCAGAAAAATAATAGCCCAAATCTTCTAAACCAAGTGCTCCTAATATAGCTTCAGAAATTGAATGCAATATTATATCTCCATCTGAATGAGCAATAAGCTCATAATTTAAAATAAACTCAATTCCGCCTAACCTTTGTAAAGTATTAACTTTATATTCTAATTTGTGAATATCTATTGATTGACCAATTAAAAACATATAAACTCCTACTTAATAATTTGTGGTAAATTAGTTCCTCTAATTTTATATCAAGCAAGTAAATAAGAAATAAAAAACACAATTAAGATAGAAAATATTGGCACTAATATGTTTGTAAAAGATAAATTTACAACTAAGAGGATTGATGCTTGTTGGAATATGGTTTCAACATATAAGAAATTAATTATATATATAAGTGGTATAGCTATTATCAAACCGATAAAGAAAACAGGACCATATATCATTAAGAATGATAAGGCATTATCTCTATCATTTAAACCTAAACACTTTAAGAAAGAAGCTAATTTAATAGAGTCAAATACTATCATTGTAGAAATCAAAACAACAATTACTAAAGTAACAATAATTATAGTTATCATTACAGATATTTGGATTGAACTAATTGTTTGAGCAAGTGTATCAAAAACTGATTTAGATGAGTCTCTATCAATAACATTATTCAAAACAGCATAAACTGATGAGCTACCATATCTCGAAACTAATTTATCTAAAAATTGTTGAGCATCT
>JAVXTD010000001.1:1207-17859 GCA_036642835.1 Malacoplasma sp. | reverse complement strand
GGTGTATATTTTGGATCTGGATTATTATCAAAAATAAATAATTTATCATTTACAACTTGATTAGATGAATTAATTAATTCAACCGCATTCACATCATCATCGATATTCGAACCTTTTTTATTAATTCCAAATATTGTGTCAGTAACTGACGTTTCATAATTGTGATTATTTATCTTTGAAAAAGTGAAATCAATATATGTGAATGGTCTGTCAGTTTCATCAATACCAACTTTTCCAAACATTACATTATATTGGTTAGATCTATATTTTTCATTATTAAATACTTCTAAGAAAAATTGAATAAAGTCTGGTTTTAAAACTATTTGTTGTTGAAGTAAATTCACTACAAATTGGATTTTAGAACTATTAAATTCTCTATATTGTATATTATTAATATCGAAACGATCAGCAAACACTTGAGCGCTTTCCTCATAATTCAAACTTGTTGTTTTAGTAAAACTTAATAAGTGTTCTCTATATGTTTTAGCCACTCCTGTGCCAAGAGATATTTTAGTTGTTGTTGTGTCAAGTATTATCTCTTCTAAAATTTTTCTAAATGATTGGTTAGAATGATTGATTTGATTATTGGGCATTAATTTAGCAGCAATTTGTCATGGATTAGCACCTATTCCAAAAGCACCTAAAAAATGGTCAAGTAGTATTTTGTTTTGCGATTTGTATTTTAAATATAATAAATCTTTTTCTTGTCCGTCTTTATCGTCTGTAGAAGAAATCAAATGATAGTTACCATATTTCTCAATATAATTTTTTTGTCATTGTGTAAATTTAACAGCTGGGTTTGAATATAAAGAATTTGTCAAATAATCTTGTGACATTAAAGTGTTGGGTGGATTAGTTACAATATCAATTGGAGATGTATTAAAATACTTTCCAGACTTTAAAGTCATTCCCGAGTAGTTATAAGGTACAGCATAATATTGCCCCCCCTCATTAGAAGGTGTAATTAATTTTAAAGCATATGAATAATTTCTCGTTTTATAAGTTGCAGCAGCAGCTTCATTAAATTTGTTATTAGTTGATAAAACAAAAGAGAAAGATAACATCACAAGAGATGACATGAACGACAATAATAGTAATCTCCATATAGAAGAGAAAGCGACTGATGCCCTAAAAGTGTTCATGATTCCAGTTTTCATAAAAGGTCTTTTCATGAAAATTGATATTCTAGACAACTTATATTTTGTTTCGTCTTTCATTAACTCAGCAATGTTTCCTCTCAATGAATATCATGAGAAAAAGAAAGATAATATTGCGAATAATACAGCTTGAAATAAAACAATAATAATAAAATATAAAGGTGAAAAATAAGCGAGATTAATAGGTATTACTCATAGATTAGAAAATATTAATACCGCAGGTGCTTGTAATATAAATCCAAGAAAAAAACCAAGGACAATAGAAAGCAAAATTGGTATCATTAAAAATAAAACAATGCTTGTAATTATTTCCCTTTTCTTAAAACCGTTTGCCAACATTATTCCAAGACTATTTTTATTGGTTTCAATAAATCTCTTAATAACTAAAATACTTATTATTATTGATAGTATTCAAATGAATAAACTCAAAAACACTGTAACTAGTTGAACTATATCTAAAATTTGTGGAATAAATTGAAGCCTAAGTGTAGTGGGAGATAATATATTATTAATATTGTGTGCAAAGTAAGCTGCTTTAGTTTTATATGGTCAAGACATAATAGTCTCAGCCTCAAGATTTATTTTATCTAGTAATGCGTTAGCCTCATTTATATCGTTAAATTTACCAACTATGAATTCCTCTTGATTGTTACCTCTAAAAGCATCTAATGTTCTTTCATATCCATTTTTATTAGCATATATAATTGCTTCTTTATCATAATTGGGAACTGGACTATCAAAAGAAACAATTGGGTACATAAAATCTGGGGAAATACCACTTCCCAATATAATGTATTCAGTTTCATCGATTGAATATTTGTATTTACCATCAATAGTGTTAAATCATTTTTGAAACTCAACTTGTGAATCATTTAAATGTTTTGTTCACATATCTAATGGAAATATACTTTTATTTGCCTTATCTAAAAATGATGGTGATACTACAGATTCATATGAACTAAAATCTTCTATTGTTCCACTTATAGGTATAAATTCTGGGATAGAAAAATTTATACGAAATCCTTTTAAATTGTATTGCTTGTTATCATAAATATTTCTTAAGTAATTAATCCCTTTAATAACGTTGGCTTTGTTTGCACCAGTAATTGAAGTTGTAGGTATTGTATAAGGATTCAAATTAATATTTGCTGGTAAATTAAAATAATTATAAGCAGCATTAAATGCAGCAAGAATTGAATTTTGAGATCAATCAGTTCTATTTAATAAAGCAAGTAATCTTCTTGAATATAAATTGGTATCTGTATTAAACAATCTAAATATTTCATCATTATAATTTATTGGCTTTGTTACATTGTTACCTTCATATATAACCAAATTATCTATGTTATAAGATGGTGAAGTTTCAATCAATTTATAAAAAATAGATTGCTTAGTATTATTTACATCTATTGAATTAAATCTTCTATATGTTACATTAAGACCATTCAAAAAAGTGTCAAAAGTTGTTTTAATAAATTCTTGAGTTAAATCAATTAACTCATTCTTCATTGAATTAATTTTAATTTCAACTTGAGGTAATATTGTCTGAGTAAAATATTGGTTAGCATCTACTATTGGTGGGGGAGTAACTGGCGGAAGTGGATTGAGAGTTGCATTTCATTTGTATTCTATTACATTCTGTTTAAGCAATAAAGCATATTCTGGTTTGTCTTTATTAGTATCATAAAAGTTTTTATAAGAATCTGTTCAGTTCGTTGGAGCATTTGGATTCTCTGGTACATTTGGATTATTAGCACTAGGATTAAAACTTGGTCTTATATTAACTGTTATATTTGAGTTGGTTGGATCAGTTGCTGATATATTATATGTTTCAGTTCCATAAGTATAGTCAGAATAACCTAATGTATATTTTTCATTAACAACAAAATCATGTAGATTTCCTTCAGACACTAATTTGTGATATGAATTATACAAATTATTACTCATACTATTTAATGTAGTAAAAATTGTAGAAGCCGAAAAAATTAATAGAACCAAACCTATTAATAGAACTTTACTTTTTTTAAAAAACCTTGCAACACTTTTAAATAGGATTCACATTTTATAGGTCCTTATATAAGTTCAATGGATTTTGAGGATTTACATTCTTATATGAATCATCTATTATTCCATCTTTAATCACATAAACATGATTTGCAAGTTTTGCAATTTCTTTATCATGGGTAATGATTATAATTGTAGTCTTTATTTCAGTATTTACTTTTTTTAATAGATTTAATATTAAAATACTCATTTCAATATCTAAAGCACCTGTAGGTTCATCTGCAAATATAATTTCTGGATTTTTAGCTAGTGCTCTACAAATTGCAACTCTTTGTTGTTGTCCCCCAGAAAGTTCATAAGGAAATTTTTTTCTATGTTCATATAAATTAACTGACTTTAATAAGTCATTAATATAATCTTTTGAGTCATCTGTGTGTGTAGTATTTTTCGATATTTTATATCCTATTTTAACATTCTCATATACTGTAAGAGTTTCTAATAAACCATATTCTTGAAATATATAACCTATTTTTTTTCTTCTAAATTCTGTTAATTCACTATCACTCAAATTGATTAAGTCTTTTCCACTTACAACTGTTTTACCATTTGTTGCTCTAATCAAACCAGACATTATATTCATAAGAGTGGTTTTTCCAGATCCTGATTTTCCTAAAATAACAATGAAATCACCTTTCTTAACTTTTAAAGATATACTTTTCAAAACAGGATTAATTATCAAATCATTAACAAATGATTTTTGAACTTTATCAAATTCAATAACATGGTCATTTAAATTTAAAATATTTTTTTTACCATTATGAGGTTTATTATCTTTGTTAATTCTAGCAACTAATATTTTATGAGCGTTATGTTCATTTTTAGTTTGCTCAGTTTTATCTTTATTTTTTTTGAAAAACATAATTTCATTTATATTAAAAATATAAATTTCATCCATAAGCCTAATTATATTTTTTTATTATAATTTATAGATTGTCATTTTAATAAAATAAAAATATTTCCAAAATCATATATGCAAAATATTAATTTAAGTTAATATAATCTCATATATGGAAATCAAAGATAATAATATTATATTTTTAGATATAGAGGCAGATCCTGAAAAAGAAAAGCTTTTACAATTTGGTGCAATTAAAGTATCAAATAACGAAATAGAACATATCAATATCTTCAGTAACCCTCAAGCGCCAATTTCCAAACATGTCCTTAAATTAATAGGAAAAAATCTCAATAAAATAAATGGCGGAATTCCCCAAACAGAAATTGCTGAAAAAATAAAAGCTTTATTTGAAAATACAACAATAGTTAGTTATGGTGATTTTGATTATATTTTTTTAAAAAAATTTCTAAAAAAAGAGATAGATTATGAAATCAAAGAAAAATTTATAAATTTACAAGAACATTGAAAAAATCTTACTGAATCTAAAAATTTTTGATCATTAGATAAAATATGTGATTTCTTTCAAATAGAAATAGTAAAAGACAATTTGCATGATGCTTTTTATGATGCAAGTTTACTATATGAGTGTTACAAGAAATGAAATCAATCTAGTGATGAAAAAAAATTAAAAGAAAAAATTGTTTTATATAACCTAAATTTTGATAATAAAATTACAAAAAAAATCAACAAGAGCAATGGTGGTTCTTGTACAATAGATAATTTAACTAAAATAAATGGTCTAATAGTTCTTGATTTGATTTTCACTAAATTGAACAATAAAGACAAAATATGAATATTAACTAGTTTAAATATAATTGAAGTGCAAAGTAACATACTAAAGAGAAATTGATCATTCTATTATGACATAAATGATTATGATGAAAATGTTTATAATCCTCTTTTAATAAGTGCATTGAAAAATTTCTTTATTTTCACAAGAAAAAAGAAAATACTCATAAAAGAAAATATATATGGTCACCTTGTTAGATTAATAAATATCTGTTGTAAAAAAGTTAATATGTTTCCATTGAATGAAATAATATTTACCGAAGGTTTTGAAACTTATAATGAATGTATTGATTTTACTTCGTATGAATTTGATAATAATTTAGACTTAATTAAAAATTGATTAATATATGAATATTTAAAAAATGTATAATTAATAAAATAGAAATGTGCAAAAGAGAAAACAATGACCAAAATATTCAATCATCCATTAATTAAAGATAAATTAACAAGAATGAGAAAGGTTGAAACACAATCAACTAAATTTAGAGATAACTTAAAAGAAATCACTCAGCTAATGGCATATGAAATTACGAAAGATTTTGAATTAGAAAAAATCGCAATTCAAACTCCCATTTCAGAAGCTATAGGCGAAAAACTAAAAGACAAAGTAGTTTTAGTTCCTATTTTAAGAGCGGGACTTGGAATGGTTGATGGTTTAAAAGAATTAATTCCAACTGCAAGTATAGGACACATTGGTTTATATAGAGATGAAATCGAAAAAAAACCAAAAGAATATTATTGCAAAATGCCAAAGAATATCGTTGGTTCAAATGTTATATTATTAGATCCTATGTTAGCAACTGGTGAGTCTGCTAATATTGCAATAAAAAAATTAAAATCATATAAACCTAAAAGCATATCATTTGTTTGTTTGGTAGCGGCTCCTGAGGGTTTAAAATTTATTGAAAAAGAAAATAACGATATCAATATTTACATAGGTTCATTAGACAAAATGATAAATTCAGATGGCTATATAGTTCCTGGTCTAGGTGACGCTGGTGATAGAATTTTTGGAACAAAATAATATATTTATTTTTTCTTATAATCTTTTAAAAATGTTACTAAACGTTGGTCAATTGGTTTTTTAGGCACTGAATGATGATGTCTACATTTCACAGAATAAGATTCACGATCATCTACTTGTATAATTGGTAAATAATATGATGCTGGTTTATTATCAACTATTCTTTGCGTTGTAGTTCCTGGAGCTCCACACTCAGTACAAACAGCTGATAGTTTTATTACATGTTCTGCATAAGAACATAATTTAGCAATAACTTCAAAAGGTTCATTTTTAAAATTTTTATCTAATCCTGAAATATACATAATGACACCAGAATTTGCTAAAAAATCACATATCTCTACTAATTCAATAGAAGCAAATTGTGCTTCATCTATCGCAACAACTTGGGGGTGTGAAACATTTTTTAAAACATAATCCAATATTTCATATGGAGAATCAAATTCAATGGCCTTTATTGCTTTTCCGTTTCTTGACTCAATAAGATTTCTTGACCTAGTATCGATTTTAGGTTTAAATACTATATAAGAAACATCAGCATATTCTAATCTTTTAAGTTTTCTAAGCAATTCTTCAGATTTACCAGCAAACATAGGTCCACATATCACTTCAATTCATCCTTTCTCTTTTCCAAAAGCATTAAATTTAGCCATAATATTCTCCTTATTTCTTAGTTACATTAAACATAAAATGACAAATGTCACCATCATTCATTAAATAGTTTTTACCAACCAATTTTAACTTTCCATTTTCTTTAATTGCATTTTCAAACTTAAATTCTACCATGTCATCATAAGAGGTAATTTCAGCTTTTATAAATCCTCTTTCAAAATCAGAGTGAATTATTCCAGCGCATTCTGAAGCTGTCATACCTTTCGTAAAGGCTCATGCTCTAACTTCAATTTTTCCATATGTAAAAAATGTGCAAAGATTCAATAAACTAAAAGACTTCTTAACTAATAAATCTAATCCAGAACACTCAAGCTTCATCGCTTTTATAAATTCGTCTTTTTCTTCATCAGTTAATAAAGATAATTCAAATTCTAACTTTATACATATTGGTACTATGTTTTCATCTCCAACTTTTTTTAATAGTGTTTGGTAATGAGGATTATCTATTAAATTATTTATTGATGTTTCATCTACGTTAGCAATATATAAAATGGGTTTAATTGTAAGTAAATTATAACTTTTAATTATTTTTATTTCAGTTTCATCAAAAGGAATAGTATTTAAAAGTTTTTCAGATTTTAAATGAGCAAGCATTCTTTTACATAATTCAAATTCTTTTATTGCATCTTTGTTACCTGATGAAGCTAGTTTTTCAATACGTAAAATTCTATTATTTACTAAATCAGTATCAGAATAAATTAATTCTAAATTAATTATTTCTAAATCATATATAGGATCAATACTATTATTAACATGTGTGATTTGGTCATTATTAAAACATCTAATTACATGACATAAACAATTAACATTTCTAATGTTTTCTAAAAATTTATTTCCTAAACCTTCACCCTTTGATGCGCCTTTTACTAAACCGGCTATATCAACAAATTTTAGAGTAGTGGGTGTAATCTTATCTGGGATAATCAAACTAGCTAATTTCTTCAGTCTAATATCATTAACATTCACAACACCTATATTAGGTTCAATTGTTGCAAAAGGATAATTTGCAGCTTCTACTGACAAATTAGTTATTGAATTAAATAATGTTGATTTACCAACATTAGGTAATCCAATTATTCCAGTTGATAAATTGCTCATAAATTAGTTTTCTATGCTTTCCCAAATGATCCAAATAATTTGAATTTCTCAATAATGATTTCTTTAATTGCTTCTGTACCTGGTTTTAATAATTTTCTAGGGTCAAAACCTTTTTTGATAGTATCAAGATCTTTTTTGTCTTCAATATATTTTCTAGTTGCTTTTGCAAATACTATTTGACATTCAGTATTAACGTTTATTTTACAAACTCCCAAACTTATAGCTTTTTTGATTTGAGCATCTGGAATTCCAGTTCCGCCATGCAATACCAATGGTAGTGTTATACTTTTTGATATTTTTTCTAAAACATCAAAATTCAATCCTTTTCAATTTTTAGGATATAAACCGTGAATGTTTCCAATACCAGCTGCAAGAATTGAGATATCTAATTGCGACATTAAAATACATTCATCAACAGATGCTACTTCACCCATTCCAATAACACCATCTTCTTCTCCGCCTATAGAACCAACTTCAGCTTCAACAGATGCATTATATTTTTTTGCTAAATTAACTATCTCTTGAGTTTTCTTTAAATTTTCTGTAATCTCATAATGAGAACCATCAAACATAACAGAACTAAAACCCGATTTAATTGCATCAACTGCACCATCATATGATCCGTGGTCTAAATGAAGGGCAACAGGAACTGTAATATTTTTGTAAGCCATCATATTGTTTACCATATTACTAATAGTTTTAAATCCGCATTGATATTTTGCAGCACCTTCTGAAACTCCAATTATCACTGGTGAATTAGTAGATTGAGCTGCATCTAAAATAGCTGCTGTTCACTCCATATTATTTGTATTAATATGAGCAATTGCATATTTGCCAGCCTTTGCTTTTGATATCATATCGTTTACATTAACTAATCTGTTTTCAATCTTATTTGTTTCCAAATTATTTTTACATTTTAAAAAATCGAACATTTTTTCTCCCTATATATTTAATAAATAATTACAAATAATTTAATTGATTTATTATCTGTAATTATTATTTACATTTATAAAATAACAATTCAATTTCATTATATGAAACTAAATAAATTTTTATAAAAATTCATTAATTTATTTCTTCAGCGCTTTCATCATCATCGATAGAAATATTTTCGTCATCGCTGTCGTCGTCTTCTTCAACATCGTCATCAATTTTTGAATCAATAAATTCTGATTGTCCTGTTAGATTAGAAATATCTAAATCATCTGTTTCATCGTTTTCCAATATAGGAAGTATGTCATCTTTTTCTTTAGAATTCAATTCTTCTTTTTCTTTTTTAGACATGTATTTGTTTGCGTCTTCTTCATGGTACTCATCTAAACCAAACATTGAAGAAAGTATTTTTTCAATTTGAACCATAGTAAAATTTTCTCTTAAAGCTCATTTTTCTTTACCCAATGAGATAAATCTAAAATCTTGAATCATTTCAGTATAAAGTTCCCCAACACTATTTTTAACGTCTATACCTTTTTTTAGTAATGAATTATATATATCTTTAAAAGTAAAGTGTTTATCACCATATTCCTTTTTAGCTGAATCATATGCATATTCAATCAAATGTTTTTCCATAAAATTACCCTTTTATCAATCTTTTTAGTTATATAATAATAACTGTATTTTAAAAAAATATTTTTTTATTCAACAGAATTATTTTTTCATTTTTATTTGTTTTCTCGTTTTTTAATTCCAAAATACCTTTATAAGGAAATTCAAAAATTATATTTTTTTCATTATCGAATAATAAAATTATGCTCTTTTTTTCTATTGAATAATAATCTTTGGATGCTTTTTTAAAAACTAAAAATAAATATTTCGCATCAATTTTTATTTCCTTACTATCCTCAATTAATTTATTCTCAAGTATCTCTGAATAATTAGCAAATTCTATGAACTTATTATTTCCGTCATAATTCCCATATAAAAAATATAAAACAAAAGAGTTTAAAATCTTATCACCAATAAACTGTAAAGATGATATGAATGAGTAAAAATTATAATCATGTAATTCTATAAATATTTCATTAGATGGTAATTTATCAAAAATAATTCAACTAAATAAATCATAGTAATAAATTTTTTCTCTAAAAAAAATGAATTTATCACTAATTTCTTTCAATCTTGTAAATATCATTTTTAAACATCATTCATATGAATATGTATTCAAATTATCATATATATCATTGTGCATATAATATCTGCCCAATAAAAAGCTCTCAATAATATTTGAACTATCAGCTTGAAAATAAACATTGTTATCAATAATGTATGTTCTTTCTACTAAAAAATTTACATCAATAGTCGAATAATGTGTACCTAAGAAATAAGCATCTCTTAACATATAATCGATTCTATCAACATCAAGGTTAGAAGATATAAGTTTACTAATTCATTCTTTTTTATATGTCCCAAATAAAACACTTACTATATCTAATGGGTCTAAACCAAAATTAACTAATATCTTATTTACTTGTAAATTCTTATCTAAGATAATGCTTTTTGTGAAATCTTCATGTTTTATTTTGGTTATAATTTCAAAAACATGAGAAAATGGTCCATGTCCAATATCATGCAACAATGCAGTAGCAAGAAATAATTTTCTTTCATATTCAGTTATTGAAAATTTACTAATAAGGTGTTTAGAAAATCTCTTAGCTATTTCAAATGTTCCAATAGAATGTGAAAACCTAGAATTAGTAGCTGATGGAAAAATCTTATTTGATATCCCTAGTTGATTAATATTTTGTAGTCTTATTAATTCTTTTGTTTGTAATAATTGAAATGCTCATTCGTCATCTTTGAAATTGATTTCATTATAGATGGGATCTTTTATACAAAAATCTGCCATCTCTATTTCTTTCTTTCAATAAGAGCAGATGAGTCTTTTATATTAGAAATTGTTTTGTCTTTACCAAAAAGAAAAATAATCTTGCTTAAATCAGGTCCGTGATTTGTATGAGTAATTAAAATTCTGATTGGCATATACAATTCTTTTCCACTTCTATTAGTAGTTGTTTTTATTGTATTTATAGTTGCAGAAATTATATCTTCATTTCAATCATCAATTTTACTAAATTCATCCAAAATAATTTTGGCAAATTCAGATAAATTAGGAAAGGTAATAAGTTGTTTTTCCATATCATTTAATTTCATTTGAGAAAAAAATAAATCATTTATAAGATCATTAAGTTGTTTTGCATAAGATATTTGGTTTTTAAATAATAACAACACATCATTTTTATTATTATTAAAAATACTTAAATCCAAATTAACAAATGGTTCAACAAAAGAAAGGTATAGCGAATTGCTCATTTTCTTAAAATATTCAGAAGAAATTCATTCCATTTTTTTGAAATCAAATGTAGACGGTGATTTTCCTATTTTTGAAATATCAAAATTCTTTATCGCTTTTGTAATATCAAATATTTCATTATTATCAGTAGCTGCAATTCCTAGCAAATATAAAAAATTAACTACAGATTCTGAAGTAAATCCCATATTCTTATAATCTTCAATAAATTGTTTCAATTCAATATTTCTTTTAGATAGTTTCTTACCAGTCTCATCAACTATTATAGATAAATGTCCATAAACAATATCCAAGTTAATGTTTAAGGCATTATTTATTTTAATTTGGTAGGGTGTGTTAGAAATATGTTCTTCTCCTCTAATTACATGACTTATAACCATATCATAATCATCGATAACTACTGCAAAGTTATAAGTTGGATAACCATTAGATTTTAATATAACTGGATCAGTTAAAGCGTTAGTAGGTATTGAAATCTCACCCCTAATCAAATCATTTCATACAACATCTTCATCACCATCAATATTTAACCTTATAGAAAATGGTGTATTTTTTTCAATTTCAATTTGAATTTCTTCAGGTGTCAACATAAAGCATTTTTTATTGTATTTAGGTGTAGTTCTAGTTTCTTTAGCTACTTGTCTATTTTTTTCAAGTTCTTCACTTGTACAAAAACATCTATATGCTTTTTCTTCTTCTAATAATTTAAATGCTAATTCTTTATATCTCTCTAATTTCTCAGATTGTATATATGGTCCATAATTGCCAGGGTTAAGAATTGATTCATCAAAAAAAATTTTTAATCATCTAAGATTTTCTAATTGTGAATCTATTCCGTTTTCAACATTTCTCTCAAAATCACTGTCTTCTATTCTAACTATGAAATCACCATTATTTTTTTTTGAAAATAAATAATTAAATAAAGCTGTTCTAGCTCCACCGATATGAAATAGGCCTGTCGGAGAAGGTGCATATCTTGTTCTTATTATTTTTGGCATATAATTTTATTCCTAATTATTAACTATGAAAAGTGTAGAACCACTACCTGTCATTAGTACTATTTTACTATTTGCACTATGATTATCATAAATCTTTTTTAGTTTTGGATACAAAGAGAAAGAAATAGGTTTTAAATCATTAATTAATTTTTCATATTGTTTAGAAACTAAAAACCCTAATTGTTCATCAAAATTAGTATTGGTTTTAATATTTAATTTATCAAACATATCAAAAACATCTTTAGTTGAACATCTATTTTCATTTAATATCAAAGATATATCTAAATTCAAATCCACATCTATTTTCTCTATTTTATCTCCGTAATTATATACTCTTGCAAGATCATAATCATGTAAAAAAAATGTCAAATCACTTGAAAAATCCAAAGCATTAATTCTAAAAATTTCTTTATTTATATTTTCTATTAAAGAAATATGATTTAAAACAATTGCTAAATCACTAGATGCTCCGCCTAATCCAGAAAAAATAGGTATATTTTTTTTAATTTCCACATTGTAAAAATTACTAATAATTTCCTTATGTGTCAAAATATTCAATGTTTTAGTAATCAAACAGTTATTAATTATATTGTTGTCTATATTCAAATAATTTACTACATGTGTATTATTTGTAGACAAGGATATAAAAATTTCATCATATAAATCTTTATATTTTAAAAACAAGCTATCAATTTTGTGAAGTTTCTCATCAGTCTTTTTTTCTTGAACTAATAAAAATAAGTTAATTTTTGCAAAAGCTAAATATTTATATCTTTTCATAAAACTCATTATACAAAGCCAAATAATTTTCTAATAAGAAACAACTGGCTCTTCAATTTTTATCATAAGATAATTTATTAAAAATCTCATCTACTAAATCTGAAGGGAAATGTTTTCTTAAATTATTATTAATTGTTTTTCTTTTTTGAAGAAAACAAATTTTTAAGAACTTATTCATTTTATCTATATCAAAATTTATTGTTTTTCTATAAAAATGTAAGACAGTTGAAACAACTTTGGGTATGGGGAAAAAAACTGAATTAGGTACATCAAATTCCTTTTTAATAGAAAATATCAAATTCAATAATATAGAAAAATTATTATTAGTTCCATTTTCATATATTAGTTTGTCTGCTAACTCTTTTTGAACCATAAAGATCATTTCTTTCACATTATTAAAATATGTAAATTTAAAAATAATCTGTGATGCTATACAGTATGGTAAATTTGAAATAATAATAGAATCAGAATATTTTCTCTTTTTAAATTCCAAGTCAAAATCAAATTTAAGAGCATCATCATTTATTAAATTCAATGTGGGGTAAGTTTCATTTAAATAGTGTGCTAATCTCTTGTCAAATTCTACAACTAATAAATCATCACAATTTTTAATAAGTCTATTAGTTAGACTACCAAAACCAGGTCCTATCTCTATAACAAAATTTTTATTATCTTCAATTAAATTAGTAATTTTATCAATATAGAAATTAGATATTAAAAAATTTTGGCCTAGATTTTTTGAAGGATAAAATTTATTTTTTTTTATATAACTCAAAAAATTAAAATTGTTGGAATTCAAATTATAAACCTAATGCTTTAAGTTTTTCTTCAAGCGAAGTTCCTTTTTTCTTCTTTTTTACAATCATCAAATGAATAATTCAAGATTGGAATATAGAAAATATGGAGCTTAAGAATCAATATAACCCAATACCTGCAGGTGACGAAACAACAACAAAAACCAATATAACAGTCATTACTGTTTGTGTTATTTTCATTTTCTTTGCTTGTCCTTCAGCTTTGGTTGTTTTAGCTTGTACAATTCCACCACTTCTTTTTTTAGACAATCATTGGGACATCTTTTGTGAAACTATTTGTGCTGGTACAACTAATGCTAAGAAGAATATATATTTTCATCCTCCACCAGTTAAATTTTGAAATATCTCATTTAGCGGTGTTTTACCTAATTCTCAAATTTCAAACAAGGTAGTTGCTTTTATAGGTCTTAGAATAGTAACAACTCTATAAACAATTAAAAATATAGGCAAAGTAATAAACAATTGTTCAAACATGGCCATTGGTTTTATTTTATATTTTTTATAAAGCTCACTAGTTTCTTGTTGTTTTTTTTGCCTCGAAGCTGTATCCTTAACATCTTTATATTTAGCATTTATTTCAGCAATTCGGCCTTGCACTTCGGACATTCTTTCAGATTGCATTGTTGATCTTATAGAAATTAACAGAGTAATAACTCTTATTAAAAATAACAAAACAAATATTGATAATAAGGCATTTAATCCTCCTCATCAATCTCTTAAGGGATACATCATTTCCAAAACTAATCTAGCTCCTGGTCAAACGAAAAATGCATAAAAGGGACCATATTGAAAACCCCAATTAACAAAAGTATAATATTGACCTGTAGTCCCATTACTAAAAAGGTCATATCTTCAATCACCAGTTGTACCTCATAAATAACCAAATTCAAGACCTTGTCCTATAACAACATCTGTTTTTGTTTCAGGTTCAACCATTGTTTGAAAACAACCTCAAAGTCCCATTAATAATAGAAAAGCATAAAGTAATAACTTAAGTCATTTAAGAATTAATTTAAAAATTTTTAAAGAAATATCTTTAGATTTAGTTTTAGAATCTGTCGGTCTTTGTCAAAATGGAGAGGCAACACCATTAACAAAAGGATTTTCTCTATTATTAAATATCATTTACACCTCTCTATATTTTCAATGAAATTAATTATATTTTATTTAATTGGAAATCTAATTCTAATTTATTCTCAATAAATTCTTTCAAAAAGAATTGATCTTTCACAACTATCAAAACATCTATGTTTTTACTTTTATTATTAATAACATAATTACTTATAATGCTTTTAATTTGTCTTTTAGCTTTGTTTCTATTAACAGAAAGTTTACATCTTTTTTTACTAATAGAAATTCCAAATCTTGGTTGATTCAGAGTATTTCTAAGAAAATAAATAATATAACTTGGTGAATTAATTGTTTGTCTTTTAATTAACAACTTTTTAAAATCATTGTTAGATTTTAACATATACGTTCTCTTCATATTAATCTTCTGAAGTAGTTAGTTTATGTCTCCCTTTTTGTCTTCTTCTGCTAATTACATTTTTTCCAGCTGAAGTTTTTGATCTAGAAAGAAAGCCATGTTTTTTTGCCCTTTTTCTTTTGTTGGGTTGATATGTTCTTTTCATTCTTTTTCCTAGTGCCTATCTTTGTGTTTATTAAATTACTTTATTAAATATAATAACATATATTTTTATTTTTTAATTTGGGTCTTCATTTTTTATTTTAATTTCAGTTATCACTTTCTTTTTTTTATGAAATCCTTTTACAGAAAATTTAGACTCTGCAACAATATATAAAATAGGTATAATCATTCCACCTAATGTATTTGAAAAAGAAACAGGCAATAAATTGTAATAAAATAAAGCTCCTCAAGCTTCACCAGCTGAAACAGTAGCTGATTGTCAATATGATAGACCTAAAGGTACTATATACATGTTTGCAACTGTATGTTGAAAACCGCTCAATGCAAAAAATACTATTAATAAATATACAAATAAGAAACCAACTGTTTTTGAAGGTATTACTTTATAACCATAAATACAACCTGTAATAATGATGTTACATATAAAACCAGAAGCTAAAGTACTTCATCATTCTGTTGTTAACTTAGATGAAGCAATTTTGTATGCGACATCCTGGGCATCTAAATTGTCCCATAAAATTAAATAACTTATTCCAACCATTACAAGCGAACCAACGAAATTAAAGAATCATGTCAAAATTAATTGATAAAGAAAATACTTTATTCTAATAATTTTTTTGAAAACTGCAACATACATTAAACTATTAGATGTAAATAAATTACCACCTAAATAAATAATTGCAAAAATGGCAAAAGGAAACATTAAAGAACCAATAAAATTACTTAATGCAATAAGTTCTGGCGCAGGTGCTATCCCATTAGAATAAAAAGAAGCTTTTATAATTACATATACTAAATAAGAAATACCAACAAAAAACCCAGCTAAAGCGGAAAAAACAGATCTTTTAATGAAAGAATATGTTGATAAATCTTTTGCGTAATTAAAAACCAGTTGAAGGTTTGGGGATTTTAATCAAGAATCCTTAGATGAATTTGTGTTTTGTGAATCTAATTCTTTTTTAACTTCGTTTAAATTCTTATCTATTTCATCTATCTCTTTTTTTGTTTTTTTAGAAGTTTCGTGAATTACTTCCTTAATATTTTCTACTAAATCCTCGACTTTAATACAGTCTGGTGTTTTATGTTTATTCTTTGATTCTTTATTGGAAAAATTCATACTATTAAATATAATACTAAATCTTTCATATAATATACCTATTATTTATTATAAATTTTAATAAAAATCCATTTATACATTTAAAATCAATTCAAATATGAACAAAGAAAATTTTTATAAAGAGTCTTGAGAAATTTTTAAAAAAAGCATAAAAAATAAATTTCCTAGTGAAATATTTTATGAAAAATACTTTTTAGATACTTCTTTTGGAGAAATGAATAATAACAAGATAAAAATTGTTGTTAAGAATTTATTTGCTAAAGAAACACTAGAAAAAGATTATATTGA
>JAVXTD010000001.1:0-1107 GCA_036642835.1 Malacoplasma sp. | reverse complement strand
CAAACTGGAGTTGGTAAAACTCATTTATTAAATGCGTTAGGAATTAAATATAAAAAATTATATCCTAACAAAAATATTAAATATATAAATACTGAAGACTTCTTAAGAAATGCTTATTCTAGTTTATATAGCGGTGGGATGGAATTAGAAAAATTTAAAGATTCATACCAAAATATAGATTTATTATTAGTAGATGATATTCAATTTTTAACAAATAAAGAAAAATTGAATGAGATTTTTTTTAATATTTTCAATTATTTTATCAAAAATAAGAAATATATAATAATTGCTTCTGATAGACCATCTAACGAAATAAATATTGATAAAAGAATGATTTCTAGATTTGAGTCGGGTTTATCACTATTAATACCTAAACCAGACTTAGAAACTATAAAACTAATAATTATAGATAAAATAAAAAAAATTGATAAGAGAAATAAATTAACAAATAATGCAATTAATTTTATTGCAAATAGATTTAATGATGACATAAGAATATTAGAGGGAATAATAAATAAAATACTTTTCTTTGCCACTAATGATTTAAACCCTGATTCAATATTAAATGAAGATAATATAAGAAAAATACTTAGTAGTGAATTATCAAATGGTTTAATTGGTTCTGGTTATAAAATAAACCCTAATATAATTATTGAATCAATTTGTGTTGCATATAGTGTTAATCCCAATGATGTTAAATCAAAACAAAGACAAAAAGAAATAACTTTTGTAAGAAAAATATGTATTTTTGCCCTTAGAGAAAAGTTATCACTTTCTTATTCTGAAATAGGTTCTTTTTTTTCAAATAGAGATCATTCAACAATAATTGAATCTTATAAATTTATAAAAAATCTTTTAGAAACAGATTTAGATTTGAAAAATTTTTTAGATAATATATTGAATAAAATATAAGTTTTCCACATTCCCACAATAAAAACATACATAATAATATTAATTAACTTAAAATAAATTAAATAACTTAATATAATTTAAAGAAATATGAAAATAATAATAAAAAAAGATATATTATTCAACAGTTTAAAACTAGTTACAAATTTAAGTAGTAATAATTTTAGTTCTCCTATAATCCAAGGATTATTTATAGAT